>CALUJC010000006.1 GCA_944320865.1 uncultured Bacteroides sp.
GTAAAAGTGGCAGTCCAAGGCACGGATAAACGTTGGCACCTGAAATGTGAACATAAGTCTGCCCAATACTCCACAAATCTCTGCGAAGTCATCAAGGTCAAGGTCTAAGCAATGTTTTTTGCCTTCCAAA
Source organism: uncultured Bacteroides sp. (assembly GCA_944320865.1). Classification (GTDB taxonomy): domain Bacteria; phylum Bacteroidota; class Bacteroidia; order Bacteroidales; family Bacteroidaceae; genus Bacteroides. The sequence goes on from CALUJC010000006.1 coordinate 131, forward strand.
AAAGAAAGGCTGGTGCAACAGGCAAAGTGGTTTAGTCCATTCCTTGTACTATATATACAAGACCCCAACAAAGCCTATCCTTTTAAACTGATTTAAAGAGGCAATACAACACCAACAAGTTTAACTCAGTCCTTGTACTATATATACAAGATGTGATTAAACCTATTTTTTAGGACTGCTGTTCATCGTAGAAGTAATGCAGCAAGGTTTACTCTGTTCCTTGTAGTATATATACAAGATGCCATTAAACTTATTATTGGAATTACTGTCCATCGCGGAAGAAATGCAGCAAGAGGTTTATTCTGTTCCTTGTAGTACATATACAAGAATACTCTAAACTTACTTTTTTAACTTCAGCTTGCGTAATCAAGCATGGTTAGAGAATCTTAGTCAATCGGCCAACAAGGACTCCCCAATACCCCACGGAAACCCCACCATCAACAGCTAAAACTTTTTCTTTTGGAAAGCAAAAAATCAAGTTGAAGCCATTATCTTTGCACACTTGATAGGCTGGCTTTCTTGCTCTTGGTAAGACATTATTTTCAATCAATATGTTACCTGTTTGTTATCCTTGTTTTTGTTATTCTTGTTATATTGCTGTGTTTCAATAAGATATGTTCTCAGATTTAAGCTATACCCATTTGTGGCGGGCAACGTAAGTAGTCAGTGGAATACCTAGTCCTATCTTCGCTCCTATCTCCTTCAATTTACTGTTTACCAAATGAATAGCATTTTTATATTGCTTTCTGGCATCACTATGAGTATCTCTGATGATAGGCAATAAATAAGGCGTATTGCTTGTGTCGTACTTATCTATGATTTCCTGCATTTGCTTCTCCCACTTGATGACCAACCGCTGATTGGTTTTACGACGGCGATAAACAAGTATGCCATCCTGTAAATCCTTTTTCTTTAAAAAAGACATATCGACAAAAGACATACCCCGAGTATAAAAAGAAAACAAAAAAAGGTCGCGCGCCCAATCCAAAGCAGGAACGGATGCTAAATCCAAATTGCGTATCTGGCGGATTATATTCAAAGGGACTGCCCGCTTCAATGTATTGTCGATGCCTGTATATACCGACCTGAAAGGATATTGCTGTAAAGTGATGCCACGTTTTACCGCTACATTATAAGCCGAACGAAGTGTACGCATATAAAACGACACGGTATTCATGCATACACCTTTCTTTTTCAAAAAGCCTTCGTATTCTTCCATCAGATTTGCATCGACATCTCCCCAAAGTATATCACCATCCCCATAAAAAAGAAGAAAGCTATTGAGTGCAGACTGTAATTTTTCTGAAGCGGAATGCCTGCCGATGAGAGAAAAATGTGTTATCCGACTGCGAATAAAAGATAAGAATCCATCTGACTCAAAAAGTTCGTGATAAACCTGTACCACAGAATCGGAAGTATAGGGTTTTCCGGCGTCTTCGAAATGTTTTATTATGCCTCTGAGTTGCACTATTTTTTTACGGACACTTCCATGTACAACATTCAGGTAACTGCGGCGGGACATTTCTATCCTGTCCGACAAAACAACCGCAGAATCCAGGCTATTCCATTCAAACGGATAAAGTTTACAACCTGTATTGACCTGACGGACTACTCGGTTATGAATCACTTGAATAAACAACGTGCCTTCTTTCGCTTGAACAGAAGAAGCACGAAACTTGATTTTAATGGATGTCATTTTAATAAGAAGCTGTTTTGAATTTATTCTTAAAAATTAATGATTGGTACTTTCTAAGTTTATTTCCGACCCTTAGAAGATACTAGAATAAAATCAAAACAGCTTCTTACTTCTTTTTCTTTCATCGATATGCAATGAGTGCAGAGCAGGGTGACACAGTCAGTACGCCACCCGTCATAGTAGCCAAAGGACGCGCAGGATCGGCCGACACACGACCATCCATGCAGGCTACGCGATACTCACCTTGGTGTACCTTCACTGTTGTAGGCTTTGCCAAGGGATTGAGCACGACGATGATTTCGTCCCACGTCTCTCCTTCCGGTTTGCCGACCAGCTTGAAGGCTACGGCCTCTTCATCGTCTGCCGGAATGAAGCGCAGGAAACTGCGCACTTTCTCTGCATCGCCATAGTGGAAAGCGGGGTGCGCCTTACGCAAAGCTATAAGCCCCTTCACATAGTCAAACACATCACGGTTTTCGTGTTTCAACTGCCAGCGGATAGTGTTAATGCTATCCGGGCTGCGGAAAGAATTGGCCACGCCCTGCTTATCGCGCATCACCTCGTCGCCGGCAAAGATGAAGGGCACGCCTTGCGAGGTCAGTACGGCCGTAAGCGCCAGTTTTTGCAAAGCCTTGAGCCGTTCGGGGGAAGCATTCGGCTGGGTCACCTTCAAGCGGTCGGCCAGGCAAAGGTCGTCGTGGCAGCTCACGTAGCTGATGAACTGTGTGGGTTGCCCAGCCCAAAAGGCGGGGTGCGCAGGGTCTTCTTCAACTTGGGCATACTCCACGCCTCCCGCTATGCCGAAGCGCACACCGGCTTTATGCCCTTTGCGGCCGATAACAAAAGCTCCCTGTTCGTCATGCCCGAAAGGTCCACGCAAACTATCGCGAAACTCGTCGCTAAAAGCGGCTATACCGGGCATAAGGTGCACATTAGCCTTCATGGCCAAACTGTCTGCCGGCCATTGTGGAGCTGAAGCCGCCCAACCCTCACCATAAATGTAAATCGTGGGGTCTACCTCATCCAAAGCTTGACGGATAGCTTTCATCGTCGCAATGTCGTGTATGCCCATAAGGTCAAAACGGAAGCCATCCACATGATACTCTTCTGCCCAATATTTGACGGACTCAACAATGAACTTCCGCACCATGGGGCGCTCCGAAGCCGTTTCATTGCCACACGCCGAGGCATTGGCAAAGGTTCCTTCGGGCGTCTGGCGATAAAAATATCCGGGCACAGTGCGCTCGAAATTTCCACCTTGGGTCACAGCGGTATGGTTGTACACTACGTCCATCACCACACGTATACCTGCCCGGTGCAGAGCCATCACCATCTGCTTGAATTCACGAATGCGTGTTTCGGGAGTATAAGGGTCGGTGCTGTACGAACCCTCGGGTACATTGTAATTCTTGGGATCGTACCCCCAGTTATATTGGGGAGTATCAGGTTTTGTTTCATCCACCGACGAGTAATCAAACGAAGGCAGGATGTGCACATGGGTCACTCCTAATTCCTTCAAATGGTCTATACCGGTTTTGTCGTCAAGCACGGACTTGGTCCCTTTCTCAGTCAAAGCCAAGAATTTTCCCCTATGGTTGATGCCCGATGCCGGATCCATACTGAAATCCCTATGGTGCATCTCATAAAGGATGATATCGGCAAAACTGTCCAAATGAGGACGAACATCCTCATCCCAACCCTCTGGGTCGGTATCATCCAAACTGACCACAGCCGCACGGTCACCATTCACTCCTACGGCTTTTGCCATAACACCGGGCGTATCACCCAGCCACTCGCCACCTACCTTGACATTAAAGGTGTAGAATTTTCCTTTTAAGTCACCATCCACCGAAGTATGCCACATACCTTCATCGGCGGCCTCCATGGACAACGTGCGTGCAGCTTGGCCGCCTTGGCCGGCATCGTAAAGCGAAAGGTTTACAGCCTCTGCCGTAGGTGCCCATAACGCAAAGCGGGTGGCCGAAGGGGTGTAAACCATCTCTTCCCAGTCACCTTTGTACACGGGATAGTCATCCAACGAATCATAAATATTCTGCTGAGCCGGGTTGCAACCTACCGTTGCAAGCATCGACATTACGAATAAGTGTTTTACCTTCATGGTTGTAACAGTTGTTTTTAGAGTTATTAGAGTTATACTTTGATTATAGACAAAGGTAAAAGCTTTGGCCACATACACGGGCAAATCGGAACGAAAATATAATCTTAAAAGTAGCTATTCATCTAATAATCAGATAAGGATAATTCATTTAATATAAATGCAAGATGAAACCGGACAATGCGTGACATCGGGCTATGCCACCATACTGCCGATTTATATTTTCCAGAAAGGAAATCCCCGCTACAAGGCGTAGAAAAGAAGAACTGGCTACTTTTCAATTTATATTTTCATTCATAAAGGAAAGCCCTTCTCCTATTTATTCGCTACATTTGTGCCGACAATTATACGAATTATCATCCTAATACCAAAACATAATGAATTTAACCTTTCGCATCGAGTACCGCACGACATGGGGAGAATGCCTTTATGTCGTGTTGAATAATGAGATAGAAGTAGAACTCTCTACTACCGACGGTCACTTGTGGCAAGGCAGTTGTGAATACCTGCCCGCAGAAGAAGGCCGAGTCATTGCCTACCGGTATGCCGTTTACCGCAATGGGAAATGCATTCGAAAAGAATTTGGCGCTATCGCCCATACCTTTTTCCCTGCCGACATCCATGAGCATCATTACATATTCGACGATTCTTGGCGTGACCTTCCGGCCAAAAGCTACCGTTATAGTTCCGCATTCAATGGCATTTACACTCCACAGACGCCCGCGCTTCCCACAGAATACGATGCATCCTATATTACCTTTCGAGCGTTATGTCCCGGGCTTGGCATCCGCCATCAGGCACTGGCCCTGACGGGTGAAGGCACAACTTTAGGCAACTGGGGGAAAGACAGCAAACCCATTCGCATGCAGGAAGTGCAACCCAACGTATGGCAGCTGGCCCTGAAAACCGACGACCTGCCGCAAGTCACTGATTACAAATTTGTTGCCATAGATGAGCAAACGGGCAACATTGTTGACTGGGAAAACGGAAGCAACCATACCCTTTACCTACCCCATCTGGAAACGAGGGAAACCTTCATGCCGCAAGAAACCGAAGTATACTTCCAAGACATCCTTTGCAGAATAGCCGGAAGCGCCATCCCCGTGTTTTCATTACGCTCGGAAGGAAGCTATGGCGTGGGCGACTTCGGCGACCTGAAGACCTACATCCAATGGGCGGCCGATACACACCAGAAGGCCGTACAGGTGCTTCCTATCAATGATACTACCATGACCGGAACATGGACAGACACCTACCCCTACAGCAGTATCTCCATCTATGCCTTCCACCCCATGTATGTGGACCTCAGGCAACTTCCTGCCCTGAACGACCGGGAAGCCGCACAACGCTTTGAAGAAGAACGCCTCCGCCTCAATGCTTTACCGCAAGTGGACTATGAAGCCGTGAACCACGCGAAGCGGGCTTACCTCAAGGCTGTCTTTTTGCAAGAGAAAGACGCTCTCTCCTCCAAAGAAAGCTATCGCCTTTTCCTTGACGAGAATAAGCAATGGCTACAGCCCTATGCTGCCTTCTGCTACCTGCGCGACCTCTTCGGCACGCCCGACTTCCACCAATGGGGAGACTTCAGCACCTACAACGCAGATGCCATTGCTCAACTATGCGACCCTTCGGGCGAAGTATACAATGAAATAGCCTTACATTACTATGTGCAATACGAACTTCACATCCAGCTACTTGCCGCCTGCAACTATGGGCGAAGCAAGGGGGTTATCGTGAAAGGAGACATTCCTATAGGCATCAGCCGCACCAGTGTAGAAGCATGGGTAGAACCCTACTACTTCAACATGAACGGCCAGGCAGGAGCCCCGCCCGACGCATTTTCCACCAAAGGGCAAAACTGGGGATTGCCCACCTACAACTGGAAAGCCATGGAAGAAGACGGCTACCAATGGTGGAAGCAACGTTTCCGCAAAATGGCAGATTACTTTACGGCCTACCGCATCGACCATATTCTGGGTTTCTTCCGCATTTGGGAAATCCCCATACACTCCGTACACGGCCTGTTGGGGCAATTCTCTCCCTCCCTGCCCATGAGTGTCAACGAAATTGAAGGCTTCGGGCTCCACTTCCAAAAGGAATTCATGACACGCCCCTTCATCAACGACCACATGCTGGACGAAATATTCGGCGAGAGGAGCCAGGAAGTAAAAGAAAAGTTCGTACAACACCTGCATCATGACATCTACGCCATGCGTCCCGAGTTCGACACCCAACGCAAGGTGGAAGCCTATTTCGCCGGAAAGACGGATGAAGCCGACAGCAACCTGAAAGAAGGATTGTATGCTTTAATAAGCAACGTGCTATTTATCCCCGACCGCGACAATGCAGACATGTATCACCCACGCATTGCCGTGCAAAACGATTACATTTACCGACAGCTGAACGAAGGGGAACAGAATGCTTTCAACCGCTTGTACAACCACTATTATTACCAACGGCACAACGACTTCTGGTATCACGAGGCCATGAAAAAATTGCCCATTCTCACCCAATCCACCTCTATGCTGGTGTGCGGGGAAGACCTTGGCATGGTGCCCGACTGCGTGCCCTGGGTAATGAACCAATTGCAGATACTCTCACTCGAAATACAACGTATGCCCAAAAATCCGCAAGACGAATTCGGCCATGTATCCCAATACCCCTTCCGCTCCGTTTGCACCATCGGCACACACGACATGACCACATTCCGTGGCTGGTGGGAAGAAGACCGGGAAATTTCCGCCCGCTTCTTCTATCACGAATTGAAACACTGGGGTGAATTGCCCGTACATGCACCGGGATGGCTTTGCGAGGATGTAGCAAGACGCCACCTGTACAGCCCCTCCATGCTTTGCATCCTGACGTGGCAAGACTGGACAGCCATGGACGAAACTTTGCGCAATCCAGACATTGACATCGAACGTATCAACGTGCCTTCTATTCCGAAACACTACTGGCGCTGGCGCATGCACGTCACCTTGGAATACCTGATGCAACAAATTGAATTTAACAACAAAGTCCGCCAAATGATTGATGAAAGCGGACGATATTAATCTTACCGATAAAACCATGAGAAAAATTCCTGACTTAGGTTTTTGGAAGCTGTGGAACATCAGCTTCGGATTTTTCGGCGTACAAATAGCCTATGCTTTGCAGAGTGCCAACATCAGCCGAATATTTTCTACGCTGGGAGCCGACCCGCATAGTTTGAGTTATTTCTGGATACTTCCGCCATTGGCAGGCATTATCGTGCAACCCATCATCGGTGCCCTAAGCGACCGCACTTGGTGCCGCTTCGGACGCCGCATCCCCTATCTGTTTGTCGGGGCATTGATTGCCGTATTGGTCATGTGCCTGCTTCCCAATGCAGGAAGTTTCGGCATGACGGTTTCGGCCGCCATGATTTTCGGCTTAATTTCATTGATGCTGCTCGATACCTCTATCAACATTGCCATGCAACCGTTTAAAATGATGGTGGGCGACATGGTAAACGAAAAGCAGAAAGGCCTGGCTTACTCCATACAAAGTTTCCTATGCAATGCCGGAAGTTTGGTGGGCTACCTATTCCCTTTCATCTTTGCTGCCGTAGGTATCAGCAATGTGGCCCCAAAAGGAGTAATTCCCGACTCGGTCATCTACTCTTTCTACATCGGAGCTGCGATTCTGATATTGTGTGTCATCTATACGACCACCAAAGTAAAAGAATATCCTCCACAACTTTATGCCGAATACCATAATGTGTCCAACAAAGAGAAAGAAGAAAAAACAAATGTTTTCCGGCTGCTGGTAAAAGCTCCCAAGGCTTTCTGGACCATCGGGCTGGTACAATTCTTCTGTTGGGCAGCGTTTATGTTCATGTGGACCTACACCAACGGAACAGTTGCCGCCAATGCATTCGACACCCCAACCGTGGAAGTAGTGAAAGACGGAGTCACGCGCTGGATTCTTGACACGCAATCGCAACAATACCAGACCGCCGGAGACTGGGTAGGCATTCTTTTTGCCGTACAGGCCATAGGCTCCGTATTGTGGGCAATGGCTATCCCGGCCTTCAAAAACCGGAAATTAGTCTATTCATTAAGCCTTATATTGGGAGGAATAGGCTTTGCATCCACATACTTTGTACACGACCCTTACATGTTATTCGTCTCCTTCCTACTGATAGGTTGTGCCTGGGCTGCCATGCTGGCCTTGCCATTCACCATTCTGACCAATGCATTGACAGGCGGACACATGGGCATGTATTTGGGCTTGTTCAATGGCACGATATGCATCCCGCAAATCGTAGCTGCGGCTACGGGCGGCTGGATACTGAAAGCCTTCACCACCGAAGGCCACGCCCCTGAAGAAGCATGCATGCTGGTAATAGCCGGCCTACTGCTGATTATCGGTGCCGGGTGTGTGCACTTCATCAAGGAAAACAGGTAAATGAAGAATGAAGAACGAAGAATGAAGAATTCTCAGGAATGACCTGCCGCATGGCTATTTTTCATTCTTCGTTCTTCATTTCCTCAAAGCTTCATTACTTCCTGCTCAAATGCATCTTTATTCCCCGCTGCCCGATTGCGTATTTTGCTACGATAATTATACACTGTAGTCAAAGAATAGCTCAGGAAATGCGCTATACGAGCCGAATCGGTAACCCCCAACCGGATGAGGGCGAAAATACGCAATTCGGTGTTCAGCAACTCACCCGGTTTAGGATAAATACGGGCTTCTTCCACCAATAACTTATTGAAATTGTCTACAAAGTTCGGGAAGAGGTCGAGAAACGACTTGTCAAACTCCCGGTAAAAAGCTTTCCGCTCGTCGCGCAAGAACTGGTCGGAGCGAATAACCTTGAACAATTCTTCCGTTTTGGAAGCCATGGCCAGCTTTTCCAGCGAACGTCGGTATTGCTCCAGTTTCTCCAAATACTCCACACAGCGGTCAAGGTAGCGTGCAATATATACTTCTTTTATTTTCCCCACTTCTTCCAGTGTGGTATTAGTGGCCACCAATTTCCGGTTGGTGCGATACAAGTGTTTTCGCATGGCGGAAAGTTTCTTCATCCAATAATACAGATAGCAAACCGCCGCAACCAGCAGTAAAGCCAAGATGCTGATGCTGACAAGCATGGTACGTACCGCAACACGCTTCTGATGTTCTTTTTCCTTATAGGCACGGTCTATAATGGGATAAACCTCCGTCACCTCCAGTGAACGCAGACGGGCATTGCAATCCACGGCATCCTCCATAGAATGGTTCAAATAGCGGTAAGCGCGCTCTATATCCCCCTCTTCATAAAGCAAATAGGCCAACTTTTGTAAAGAGGCATATTCGCGCACTACTCTCTTGGCGTCCCAAATGGCAGTCTTGGCCAAGTAATAAATCTGTTTGTCCACATTACCTTTGGCCTCATACACTTCATACATAGTATAGTTGAGGTATGAAAGCAATTCCCTATTCGTTGTCTTTTCCAACTGTCTTTGCAAAATAGGAATGGCCTCATCCGGCCTGCCTTGCATGATGGCCTTTTCAGCCTTGACCATTTCGCGATCCGACTCCCAGGAAGAAGTCAACAGAATGGAGTCACGATATTGGTCTGTCTTCCTTTGATACTCCCGTTTATCCTGCTCGTATAACGTATAATCGGAAAGCCAGCCATAACAAGAGCGGAAAGCATGGTAATACCCCCGGCGCAACTCTTCGGTCAGCTCGGCCGAATTTATCCCTTCAAGCTGGCGGATAGCCTCGCTGTACATGCCCATCACCCCCATTACCTGGGCACGGTTGATGGCTATCCCTTCCTTTTGGTTGGGATACTCGGGCATAAGGGGCATATCGGCCAGCATATCCAAATAGTAAACAGCCGTATCAGCTTGGTAATGAAGATATTCTTGAAACAGTTCCTTGCAAAGGTCGTATCTTTCCGCTTCAATCGAAGTCCTGTCCAAGCACTCTTCTAACTCTTGAATGCGAGCTTCCTTTTGTTTGCGGAAGGCATCTTGGTTAAACAATACAGAATCTAATTTTTGCAATATAAAAGACGTATTTTTCTCGCCTGCCAACAGCAGGACAGGAAACAATAGTAAAATAGGTATAAGGCTAACTGACTTCATATGCACATGTTTTAAGCACCCACAAATATACGCAAAAATAGATAGGGAAAAACAAAAAAGTCATATTTTTTCCGTTTGCTGACATCTGGCTCTGCCTTATGGAGAAACGAAATATTAAAAAAATTAAAACATTACACCATTGTCCGGGCAGGTTATCCCGACGTATCTTGTACGCATTTCCTACCTTTCTTGTTCGAGTCTATAGCGAGCAAGAAAAAGCGAACATGGAACGAACTTGGTACGAACCGGGTACGGAGGAGGTACGATGATGAGATATATAGTGTAATATAAAATATTGATGCACAAGTATTTACAGGGGTTTCGGAGGCTTATTTTTGTAAACAAAGAAGAAAAACAAGATTTCTATTTGTAAACAATTATCAAATAGAGTATCACATAATCAGGATAAGCAAATATCCTTACAAAACGACAATGTGTGAAATTTACGTTTATAGTAGTCGGGGCGACATCGTTTTCGTGGTTGCGCCCGCCTTATTTTTGCTTTCGCAAAGCAGCCTTATCGGGCAAAAACCGGGCTTTGAGAGCAGGGCATGTGGTTAGAAGCGGTTTATATTTTCAAGCTCTCAAAAATACGGAAAATGCAGATATACAAATAATTAATATCTCAATAGGTTTATAAAATCATTTCAGTTTCTTCATCGCATATACTAACCGCATACATTTGCAGTGAACCAAAAAACACAAAGTATCATGAAGAAACTGTTCTTACTATTTATGGCTTTATTCAGTTTATTGGCATGGCCTGCCAAATCCGCACAAACACAAACCATCCGTAAAGTAGCTCCCACATTCTGGTGGGTAGGGATGGAAAATCCAGAGTTACAAATTTTGCTCTACGGCGACCGCATCGCCCAGGCAGAAGTATCGCTCACCAGTCCAGACGTAATGCTGAAAGACGTAGTGCGCCAGGCAAACCCCAACTACTTATTACTGTATGTAGACTTGAGCGAGGCTGCCCCGCAGACGTTCGACATCGTGTTGAAGCAAGGCAAAAAGACCACCACGGTGCCCTACGAGTTGAAACAGCGCACGCGCCGGGGCGAAGACGTGAAGGGATTTACGGCACAAGACGTGCTCTACCTCATTATGCCCGACCGTTTTGCCAACGGTAACCCCGACAATGATGTGGTAGAAGGCATGTTGGAAGACAAAGTAGACCGCACTGAACAATACGCACGCCACGGGGGCGACCTGAAGGGCATTGCCGACCACCTGGACTACATTGCCGACTTGGGCGTGACTGCCATCTGGCTCAACCCCACGCAGGAGAACGACATGCCCGGAGGTTCTTACCACGGTTATGCCATTACGGACTATTACCAGGTGGACCGCCGCTTCGGCACAAACGAGGAGTTCAAGACACTCGTGGACCAAGCTCACGATAAAGGACTGAAGGTGGTGATGGACATGATATTCAACCACTGCGGAAGCGAGAACTACCTGTTCAAAGACCGCCCGTCGGATGACTGGTTTAATTTCAAGTCGCAATACGTGCAGACTTCTTACAAGACCGCCAGTGTGCAGGATATCCACGCCAGCGAGTATGAGCGACGACTGGCTACCGACGGCTGGTTCACCCTGTCGATGCCCGACCTGAACCAACGCAACCGCCACGTGGCCCGCTACCTCATCCAAAGCAGCATCTGGTGGATAGAGTATGCCGGCATCAACGGCATCCGCCAAGACACCCACCCCTATGCCGACTTCGACTTCATGGCCCAGTGGTGCAAGGACGTTCTTACCGAATACCCCTACTTCAACATCGTAGGCGAAACATGGGTCAACAGCAATGTCTTGGTTTCTTTCTGGCAAAAAGACAGCAAGCTCGCTGCTCCGCGAAACTCTAACTTGCCTACGGTAATGGACTTCCCCCTGCAAGCATTAATGACCCGTTCTTTCGATGAGGAAACTACCGACTTTGCAGGTGGTTTGTACAATCTTTACGACTATCAGACGCAAGACTTGGTGTATGCCGACCCCATGAATCTGCTTATCTTCCTTGACAACCACGACACATCTCGTTTCTACGTCAAAGAAGAAGACACCCAGAACCTGACACGCTACAAACAAGCCCTGTTGTTCTTGCTCACCACGCGTGGCATACCACAACTCTACTACGGCACCGAAATCGCCATGGCAGGCGATAAGGCCGAGGGCGATGGCTATTTACGCCGCGACTTCCCCGGTGGATGGCCCGGCGATAAAACAGACTGTTTCACCAAAGACGGGCGTACTGACCTGCAAAATGAAGCTTTCGATTACACAAAGAAGTTGTTGAACTGGCGTAAAGGCAATGACATTATCGGCAAAGGCACGCTGAAGCACTACTCCATTGCCAAAGGCTGCTACGTGTACGAGCGCAGCTACGAGGGCAAGTCGGTAGTCGTCATCATGAACGGCACCGGGCAACCTGTAGAACTCGACCTTACACCCTATCGTGAAAGCATGCCCGCTTCACAAGCCACCGATGTACTGACCGGCAAGACCATTAATTTGAACGGCACGCTAAAACTGGAAGCCCGCGAATCATTATTGCTGGAATTTTAAACAACCTAAATATCCCAAAACATGAACTTCAAAAAAAATCTGACAATCGCAACCTTGCTCTGTACTGCTTTCACGGTTCAGGCGCAAAAGTTGACTTCTCCCAACGGTGAGTTGGAGATGAACTTTAGCCTGAACCAGGCGGGAGCACCGACGTATGACCTTTACTATAAAGGCCAGGCAGTCATCAAGCCCAGCACACTGGGATTGGAACTGAAGAAAGAAGACGCCAACAAGAAGACGGACTTTGAATGGACAGAGCGGAAAGACAAAGAAGGACTGGATGCCAAGACCAACCTGATGACGGGTTTCAGCATTGCCGACACACGGACTTCCACATTCGATGAAACATGGAAACCCGTGTGGGGCGAGGAGAGCCAAATACGCAACCACTACAACGAGTTGGCCGTAACATTGAACCAGCCTGAAAACGACCGCTACATCGTTATCCGCTTCCGCCTGTTCGACGACGGGCTGGGATTCCGTTACGAGTTTCCCCAGCAGAAGAACTTGAACTACTTCATCATTAAAGAAGAGCACACCCAGTTTGCCATGACAGGCGACCACACCGCTTTTTGGATTCCGGGCGACTATGACACGCAGGAGTATGACTATACCATCTCCCACCTCTCTGAGATACGCGGACTGATGAAGGGAGCCATTACGCCCAACTCCTCACAGACAGTGTTCTCGCCCACCGGCGTACAGACGGCCTTGATGCTGAAGACCGATGCCGGCCTTTACATCAACCTGCACGAAGCCGCTTTGGTAGACTACTCATGCATGAGCCTTAATCTGGACGACAAGAACATGGTGTTTGAGTCTTGGCTTACGCCCGACGCCCAAGGAGACAAGGGCTACATGCAGACACCTTGCACCTCGCCCTGGCGCACCGTCATCGTAAGCGATGATGCAAGGGATATCCTTGCATCGCGCATCACCCTCAACCTCAACGAGCCTTGCAAGTACACCGATACATCCTGGATTCACCCAGTGAAATATGTAGGCGTGTGGTGGGATATGATTACCAACAAAGGCACTTGGGCCTATACCAACGACGTGTACAGCGTGAAGTTGGGTCAGACCGACTACAGCAAGACGAAGCCCAACGGCAAACACTCCGCCAACACAGAGAATGTGAAACGCTACATTGACTTTGCTGCCGAGAATGGTTTTGATGCCGTGCTGGTAGAAGGCTGGAATGAAGGCTGGGAAGACTGGTTCGGAAAAAGTAAGGACTATGTGTTCGACTTTGTGACTCCTTACCCTGATTTCGACGTAAAGGAGATACACCGCTATGCCGCCAGCAAGGGCATCAAGATGATGATGCACCACGAGACCTCCAGCTCCGTGCGCAACTACGAGCGCCACATGGACAAAGCCTACCAGTTTATGGTAGACAACGGTTACAACTCTGTGAAGAGCGGCTATGTGGGCGACATCATTCCGCGTGGCGAGCATCACTACGGCCAGTGGATGGTCAACCACTACCTCTATGCCGTGACCAAGGCTGCCGACTACAAGATTATGGTCAACGCCCACGAGGCAGTACGCCCCACCGGCCTGTGCCGCACTTACCCCAACTTGATAGGCAACGAATCGGCACGTGGCACCGAGTATGAGTCTTTCGGCGGAAACAAGGTGTACCACACCACCATCCTGCCCTTTACCCGCCTCATCGGCGGCCCGATGGACTACACACCGGGCATCTTCGAGATGGACTGCAGCAAGATGAACCCTGGGAACACCTCGCACGTGCGCTCCACGCTGGCCCGCCAACTGGCTCTGTACGTCACCATGTATAGTCCCTTGCAGATGGCTGCCGACATCCCCGAAAACTACGAACGCTTCATGGATGCTTTCCAGTTTATCAAAGATGTTGCGCTCGACTGGGATAAAAGCCTTTATCTTGAAGCCGAACCGGGTGAATACATCACCATTGCACGCCGCGCCAAGGGCACGGACGACTGGTACATGGGTTGCACGGCAGGCTACAACGGCCATGAGTCCAACCTGAAGCTCGACTTCCTGACTCCGGGTAAGAAATACGAAGCCACCATCTATGCCGATGCCAAGGATGCACATTGGGAAACCAATCCGCAAGCCTACACCATCACCAAGAAGAAGGTGACCAGCAAAACCAAGCTGAAGCTGAAAGCCGCCGTGGGCGGAGGATATGCCATCAGCATTAAGGAAATAAAGTAAATGAAGAACGAAGAATGAAGAATTGTGGCGCAGCCTTCGTTCTTAATGGGAATTCTTCATTTTGCCGCGTAGCGGCAATTCTTCATTCTTCATTATTAGTTCTTCATTTAAAAGGTAGAAAGATTGTACAGTTTTCAATAGGTATTTTTCATAGAAAGAAACAATAATAAATAGTGACCTAACAACTTTATTTATTCACTTTAAATCAACAACATGGAAAGAAGATTTCTAAAGAAAGCGAGCAAATTCCTGCTACTATGCATGGTGGGGATGCTGCTCTCTGTGCAAGCCTTTGCACAGGGCATCACAGTGAAAGGCACTGTGGTCGACAACACGGGAATGAGCGTCATCGGCGCCAACGTAGTTGTCAAAGGAACAACGAACGGTGTGATTACCGACCTGGACGGCAATTTCACCTTGCAGGCCAATCCGGGAGACATCATCGTGGTTTCCTACATAGGCTACTTGTCACAAGAATTCCCTGCGTCGGACAAACTTGTGAAGATTACCCTCAGCGAGGACAACGAAATGCTGGACGAAGTGGTGGTCATCGGCTACGGTTCAGTAAAGAAAAATGACTTGACCGGTTCGGTTACAGCCATCAAGGCTGAGGAAATCAACCGAGGCGTCGTCACTTCTCCCGACCAAATGCTGCAAGGCAAGGTGCCGGGCCTGCTGGTTACTCCGGCTTCCGGCGACCCTACGGGCAGTGCCACCATCCGCGTGCGTGGTGCGGCCTCTCTGTATGCCTCCAACGACCCGCTCATCGTGATTGACGGTGTGCCTGTCACGGGTGACGGTGCCGGCATGGCTAATCCGCTGGCTACGGTCAACCCCAACGACATTGAGTCGTACACGGTGTTGAAGGATGCCTCCGCCACAGCCATCTACGGTTCGCGCGCATCAAACGGCGTCATCATCATCCAAACCAAGAAAGGTACGGGCGAGAAGATGCAGGTGAGCTACAGTTCCACCTACAGCGTGAAGCAGAACTCGGGCAAGGTAGACGTGATGACCGGTGACCAATACCGCGACTACATGAACACCACCTA
Organism: uncultured Bacteroides sp.; assembly: GCA_944320865.1. Classification (GTDB taxonomy): domain Bacteria; phylum Bacteroidota; class Bacteroidia; order Bacteroidales; family Bacteroidaceae; genus Bacteroides. Next base: position 15,866 of record CALUJC010000006.1, read on the forward strand.
TGCCGGCACCGACCGCCTGGCCAGCATCCAGAAGTTCATGGGCACGGCCAACACCGACTGGCAAGACCTCATCTACCGCACGGCCTTCTCCACCGACCAGAATGTCAGCCTCTATGGCAATGCCAAGGGCGTACTGCCTTACCGCGTCAGCCTGGGCTACACCTACGACGAGGCCACGCTGAAGGTGGGCGACAACCGCCGTACCAACTTGGCAGTAAGCCTTACGCCCAAGTTCTTCCAGGACCACTTGAGCGTGAATGTCAACCTGAAGGGCATTATGAACAAAGCCAACTATCCTAACTCGGGAGCCGTAGGTCAAGCCATCCGTTTCAGCCCTACGCAAGACCCCTATTTCCGCAATGCAGACGGCAGCATCGACTACGACCATGCCAACGGTTACTTCAACTGGCTTATTAATCAATCCGCACCAATGAGCGGACAGACTGGCATCAGTACCAACCCCACCCTCAATCCCTTGTCTACCTTGTATGACAACTACAACAAGAACAAGACCTGGCGTTCGATGGGTAACCTGCAGTTGGACTACAAGATTCACGGCTTCGAAGACCTGCGCGTGAACCTGAACTTGGGCTACGACATGGCACACACCACGGGAAAGACTTATGCCGAACTTGGCTCTATGACCTCTTTGCGTAACCAGCTGACTCAAGACCTCTACAAGGAATACTCCAACCAAAGCGCCAACACCTTGCTGGAATTCTACGGCAACTACAACAAGGACTTCGGCAGCCACCACTTGGACGTTATGGCCGGTTACTCTTGGCAGCACTACTTTGAGAGATACCTGTCTACCGACTATCTGAACGCAAACCGCACTACGATTTACAACGATCCTCCCAGCAACCGCAGGGAGTACTACCTGATTTCGTTCTACGGACGTGTCAACTACTCTTACGACTCCCGCTACCTGCTGACCTTCTCGCTGCGCGACGATGCTTCTTCACGCTTCTCCAAAGACAACCGCTGGGGTTTGTTCCCGTCAGTGGCCTTGGCTTGGAACATTGCCGAAGAAAGCTTCATCCGCGACAACAACGACACACCCTTCTCCAGCTTGAAGCTGCGCCTCGGTTGGGGTCAGACGGGTCAGCAAGACATAGGCATGGACCGTTGCTATGCCTACCAGTCGCTGTACAACATCTCCACCTCGCCCAACACCATGGTGCCCGGTTTTGGCGAGAACGGCTACGGCTACACCATCGCCCCGCAGGCCTACAACCCGGACATCAAGTGGGAAACCACCGAGACTTGGAACGTCGGTCTGGACTTCGGCTTCCTGAACGGACGCATCAACGGTAGCGTGGATGCCTACCTGCGCAAGACCTACGACCTGCTGAACGAAATCCCCGCCCCGATGGGTACCAACTTCTCCAACCGCATCATCTCCAACGTGGGCGATATGAAGAACATGGGTCTGGAGTTCAACCTGAACTTCATCCCCATCGAGCAGAAGGACATGCGCTGGACCATCAACCTGAACGGTACGTGGCAAAAGACGGAAATCACTGAACTGAGCTCCAACTCGGAAGACTACCTGGGCGTACAGGTGGGTGCCGGCATGAGTAGCATCGGCGGCTTCTCCTCCCTGTATCGCGTGGGCTACACGCCTTACACCTACTACTTGTTCCAACAGGCATACGATGAAAACGGACACCCGCTGGAGAACGTGCTGGTAGACCGCAACGGCGACGGCCAGATTTCTGACGCTGACCGCTACGTCACCGGCAAGAGCATCCTGCCCAAATTCTACTTCGGTATCAGCACCCAGTTCACGTACAAGAAGTGGGACTTCGGTTTCAATGCCCACGGCTCGCTGGGCGGCTACGCACTGAACAAGGCTACGAAGAAAGACTTCGCCACCTCTTACAGCGACGACCACACCAAGGGCTACATCGACAACCTGGGCACGTATGCACTGGAGACCGGCTGGACGGAAAGCATGACCGAATTCCAGAACTACTCCGACCTGTTCCTGGAGAACGCCTCCTTCTTCCGCATGGACAACATCAACGTGGGCTACACCTTCGACGAGTTCAAGAAGTGGAAGGGCAACATCCGCGTAGGTGCCTCCGTACAGAACGTGTTCACCATCACCAAGTACAGTGGTCTTGACCCCGAAATCACTTCGGCCGACGGTGTGGACAACAACCTCATCCCGCGTCCGCGCCTCTACACCCTGCGCTTGAACATTAACTTCTAATCATCATGAAAGGATATAACAATATGAAAAAACTAATATACAGCTTAGCGCTTGCCGCATCGGTCCTCACCATGAACTCTTGCATCGGGGACTTGGATACGGTGTCATTGAACGAAACGAGTAAGTCGGACGTGGATGCCTACCACACGCTGGCCGACTACGAAATGGGCTTGGCCTACATCTACGGCTCCTTCTCGCTGGTGAGCCAAAGCGACCCGGGCAGTTCGGACATTGCCGTGGACGATGCCGGACAAAGCGAGTTTACCCGCCAGTTTGTGGTACTACAGGAAATGTCGGCCGACGCACTGAAGTGCACCTGGGGCGACAGCTACATCACCGATACGCAGAATGCCTCGTGGACCTCTACCGGCAACGCCGCCACCATCGCTGTCTACTCGCGCGGCATGGTGACCGTGACCCGCGCCAACGAGTTCCTGAAGCGCACTGAAGGCATTGAGATGGAAGGACTGGCCGGCCTGCGCGCCGAAGCACGCTTCCTCCGCGCATACGCTTACTGGGTGCTGCTCGACCTGTATGGCAACCCGCCCTTTGCCCTGCCGGAGAACATCAATGGTGAGGCTCCCTCACAAATAGGCCGCCCCGCACTGGCTGCATGGATTGCCGGCGAACTGGAAGACCTGGCCGGCGACAACAGCGACATGCCCGAAGTGGGCAGCGTGCCCTATCCCCGTGCCACTAAGGGTGCCGCACAAGCCCTGCTGGCCCGCCTCTACCTGAACTACGAAGTGTACACCGAAGGTGCAGAAACCAAGTGGCAGGAAGCCCGCGATGCTGCCGAAAAGGTCATCAACATGGGCTACACGCCTTGCCCCAACTACGCCGAGCTCTTTATGCAAGACAACAGCGAGAATGCCAATGCCACGCAGGAGATGATTTTCGCCATCGCCTACGACCGCGACAAGACACAAAGCTGGGGCGGCACCACGCACCTGGTATCGGGCAGCCTGGATGATGAAACCAGCAACACGGTAGCCGTAGCCTTGGGCTTCCCCGAAGGGACACACGTTGCCCCCGAACGCTGGAACGGTTACCACATTCCTTCTGAATATGTGTCGCAGAACTTCGAGCTGAGCGGCGTGACGTGGGGCGGAACCGGCCTGGGCTACGACCGTGCCACCAGCGACCAGCGCGCCTTCTTCTGCAACATAGGCTGTGAGGAAGCTTTCGACAACAGCACCACCAAGAGCGGCTGGCGTTGCTGGAAGTTCATTGCCATCGACTCGAAAGGCGAACTGTACACCGGCAGTAACTTCTCGTCCATCGACTTCCCGGCCATCCGCCTGGGTGAAATGTACCTCATCTATGCCGAAGCACAGGCACGCATGGACGGCGGCACCACTACCGATGCCAAGGCCATGAGCTACGTCAAGATTCTGCGCGACCGCGCCGGCCTGTCGATGCCCATGTACCTCGACCTGGACTTCATCTTGAAGGAACGTGCCTGCGAACTGATGCTGGAAGGACACCGCCGCACCGACCTCATCCGCTACGGATACTTCACCAGCATGAGCTTCTCGTGGCCCTACAAGGGCGGCATCCCCGGCGGCGGAGTGGCTATCGACGACTACCGCACCATCTATCCGCTGCTGCAAAGCGACTTGACGGAGAACCGCAATCTGAAACAGAATCCGGGCTATTAATAGATATATGGATAAACATTTAATAACAGAAAGAATATCATGAAACTATTTAAAAGCATAATGACCTTGGCAACCGCCGCCCTGTTTGCGGCCTGCCAGACAGACATAGACACGCCGCAGATAGGCAACAGCGCAGACTTCGTGGCCCCGGTGCTGGGCGCATGCGGCGACGTGATAGTGAACGCTGACAATGCGGACAGCGAAAACGTTATCTTCTCGTGGACAGCTGCCGACTTCGGCCTGCCCGTGCAAGTGCTCTACCAGATATACTTAGTACGTGGCGATGTGGAAGCCCTGGCAGGAGCTACCAACTCCACATCCATTGCCATCCCCAAGGGCGACCTGAACGGCGTGGTCATCAACGGACTGGGCGTAAGTGCCAATGAGACGGTAGAAGTAACGGCCTATGTGTCGGCCACCGTGGCCAACTCTACGAAGTACGAGGCCATCAAGTCCGAGCAATCGGCCCCCTTCTCGGTATCGACCTATGCCGCACCGCTGAAGTGGCTGTACCTTGTAGGCGAGTTCAACAACTGGAAAGAAACGACTGCTCCTATCTTCTGGGAAACGGCTGCGGGCACCAACATCTACGAGTGCATGGTAGACTTCACGCCCACCAACGAATCGCCCACCAAGGCCGGCCACTCCTTCTTCAAGATTATACCCGAGCAGAGCTGGGCTTCAAGCTACGGCAAGAACGAGCTGAGCGCAGGTTGGGCTGTCGAGGAGAACAACGACGGCAACCTCTCGCTGCCCCTCGCCGACGGCGTCATCAACCAGATTAGCGTGAACCTGGCCGCCATGAGCATCAGCAAGAAGACCGTAGGCAACAAGCTGGGTTTGATGGGTTCGTTCAACAACTGGGCGGCAGACGTGCCCTTCACCTACGACGCACTGACCAGCACCTGGAAAACCGAGCCGGTGAACTTGCCCGCCAACGCCGAGATTAAGCTGCGCATAGACGGCACTTGGGAAGGCACCCTGAACTGGGGCGACGCCGGCAAGGCAAGCACGGCCGTGGCCGGAGGCATGGAGCTGGCCGAAGGCGGAGGCAACATCGTGGTGGCCGAAGGCGGTACCTACGTGGTAGTGCTGCACGCCAACCGCACCCCCTACGTGCTGGAACTGCAAAAGCAATAATCACCGAATGTCTAATCCTAAAAACAACTGAAAGACTATGATAAAGTACTTGAAATACCTGTTTATGGCGGCCATCACGATGGTGGCTGCCACGGGGTGCCAGGAGGAGATGGAAGACGCTTTCTCCACCGCGCCCGTAGCGCCCACGCTCACCAGCAACGGCAGCATCCTGCTGACGCAGAACACCATGACCGAGTCCGTGAAGTGGGCCTGGACCGCCGCCCGCTACACCACGGGAACGGTGGAATACGCCCTCTACGCACAGTATGAGGAGACCACGCCCGTGCAGATTGGCACCACCACCGACTTGACCCTGAGCATGTCGAAAGCCGACTTCCACACCCTGCTGGAAGGCATTGCCGAAGCACCGCAGAACGACACCTTCGACCTGGACTTCTACGTGACGGCCACCGACGACATAGACACCTACACGTCGGAGCGGCTGATGATACGCGTCTACAGCTATGGCGACGCCGTGCCCGCCGAAGCCACGCCCGCCGCTGAGGCAATCACCCTGAGCGAAGACGAGCCGGACGCCGAAGTGGCCCTGCTGACGTGGACACCCGCCCGACTGGGCTACAACGAGGCCATCACCTACGCCATCACCGCCAGCTATGGCGAAGCATTGACCACCGTGGCCAGCGAACTGACCGAGACGAGCTACAGCACCACCGTGCAGGCGTTGAACGAACTGCTCGTCAAGGCCTTGGCACTGCCCGCAGGCACGCCTGTGGAAGTGGCATTCACCGTCTACGCCTTCTCGGAGACAGTGACCGAAGGCGTGCCCTCGGCAGCCGCCACCATCGCGGTGACCGCCTACGAGCTGCCCTACCCGAAGGAAGAGTACATCTGGATACCCGGCAACCACCAAGGCTGGGCTCCCGCCACGGCACCGCGCCTGCGCTCCGTCAACCTGGACGGCGTGTACACCGGCTTCTGCTACCTGGACGGCGAGTTCAAGTTCACCCTGCAACCCGCATGGGGTGAGGGCGGCGCAGGCGAGTACAACGCCAGCCACTTCCCCAACAAGGGCAGCAACCTGGGCGGCGAAGGCACGGGCAACCTCAGCATCGACCGGCCGGGCTTCTACTACCTGGTGGCCGACGTGATGACCGGCACGCTCACCGCCACGCTGACCGAGACGTGGGGCGCCATCGGCGACTTCAACAGTTGGGGCGACGATGCCGACCTGACTTGGGACGCCGAGAAGGGCTGCTGGAGCGGAGTAGTCGACCTGGCCGCAGGCGGCATCAAGTTCCGCGCCAACGATGCTTGGGACATCCAGGTGGGCACCGCGCTCGACGACCTCGAGGCCGGCAGCAACCCCACCAACTGCACCTTCGACGGCCCCGACGGCAAGTACCTCATCGAGCTGTACCTGCAACGCACCGACAGCGAGAAGATGTACGCCACGCTGACGGCACAATAACACTGTAAACCAACGGAGGGGGTGTATCATACGTAGGACGACTATCACACTCTGTCATTCTGAGCGCAAGCGAAGAATCTCCTAAAAAACATAAGGAAGCGAGAGATCCTTCACTGCGTTCAGGATGACAGAGCAAAACGGTAGCCCGAACTTATCTTGACACACCCCCTCTTTCTATTATTAACCCTTTAAACCCCAACAACATTATGGCACTCAATTACACTTACGACCTCAACCTGAAGGCCTATCCCAACGAACTGACCCCGGACGTGGCCGACGACTACACCGTCCGCGTCAACACCCAGAGCACGCCGCTGACGCAGGACGACATTGCCCGCTCCGTGGCCGACCGCCTGGGCGAAGAGCCCTCGAAGGTGGAAAGCATCGTCCAGGTGTTCACCGAAGAAGTGGCCGCCGCCGTGGCCAGCGGATACTGCGTCAGCACCGACGCCTTCTACGCCCAGCCCATGGCCAGCGGCGTGGTGATGGAAGAGGAACTGTCAGGCGCCGTGGACCGCGACAAGGTGAAGGTCTACGCCTCCCTGCGCCAAGGCCCCGCCATGAAGGAAGCACTGGCCAAGGCCAAACTGAACTACTTCCTACAGCCCGCCGCCACCGGCCCCTACATAGCCGGCATGGTGAGCGCCTACAACAGCGTGGGCAGCGACGGCGTGCTGACGCGCGTGCCCATGGAGGGCGGCCAGATGGCCGTCGTCACCGGCAGCGGACTGAAGGTAGTGGGCACCGACCCCTCGGTAGGCGTGCGCCTCACCTCGGTCTCCGAGCCCTCGACCACCTTCCTCATCCCCGCCTCGCAGATTTCGCCCAACACCCCCAAGAAGCTGCAATTCGTCCTCCCCGCCGGCGTCACCGAGGGAGAGTGGACGGTGGAGGTGACCACACAATTTGCTACGGGCGGACACACCACCAAGACCCCGCGCACCTTTAAACTGGAAAGGCCTATTACTATCGGCTCGCTGCCCGACAGCGGAGGCACTGAAAGCGGCGGCGAAGACGATGGCGACCACCAGCTGGGCTGACCCATATCCGGGTAATAGACCGTTACCGCATCGGGTAATAGACTATTACCGCATCGGGTAATAGACCGTTACCGCATCGGGTAATAGACCATTACCGCATCGGGTAATAGACCGTTACCTACTCCGGGCATCACATGCAGTTGGACGGTTTCACCGTCCGCCCCTCCCAATACCTCATCACTAACCCCTAACACTTAATACCTATAATACCTATTCCCATGCTACGCAAACTCCTCTTCCTCCTCCCCCTCCTCGCCCTGCTGCTCACGGCCTGCGGCGACGACACCCCCATCACCCCCGCCCCCGCGCCCGAACCCGGCGGCGGCGATGAACCCTCCGGCGGCCAGACCGAATGGGTCACGGTCACCCCCCGGCCCGACGAATGGGACGGGCAGCGGCGCGCCGGCATCACCTACCAGCTGCTCGTCTACAGCTTTGCCGACAGCGACGGCGACGGCACGGGCGACCTGCCCGGACTGACCGCGCGCCTCGACTACCTGGACCGGATGGGCGTCAGCGCCCTGTGGCTCTCGCCCATCCACCCCGCCATGTCCTACCACGGCTACGACGTGACGGACTACACCGCCGTCAACCCCGCGTTTGGGTCGATGGCCGACTTCGACCGCCTCATCCAAGAGGCCCACGCCCGGGGCATCAAGGTCTACCTGGACTTCGTGCTGAACCACACCGGCAAGGACCACCCCTGGTTCCTTGAGGCCAAGGCCGATGCGGACAGCCCCTACCGACAGTACTACACCTTCTCGCGCGACCCCGAGGCCGACATCGCCGCCGGCCGGGTGCCCATGATAGCCACCGAGGGCGCGGCAGGCTACCAGGCCGGCGAGTGGTTCAACGTCACGGGCACTGCCTCCGAGGTGAGCGGGCGCTTCCGCTTCCGGCTGGACTGGAGCGACCCCAAGGCCCCCACCGTCACCGTCGACGAGTGGGACGGCCCGGCGGACGACCCCTCCGGCATCGACCCCGGCCTGGAGCCGCGCTACCTGTACTATGGCGACGCCCTCTGCCTGCCCTTCCGCCCGCTGGGCGAGGGACGGTATGAGCTCATCGTGGACTTCGCCTCGCAGTGGGGCTTCCTCATACGCACCAGCACCACGTCGTGGGACGGCGGCACCAAGTGGGGCGCCCCCTCCGCCTCCGACAAGCTGACCCTGGGCCAACCCTTCACGCTGGACAGCGGCACGGCGGCCGACATCCTCTTCGCCGACCAGGCCCTGTGGAAGTACCACTCCGCCTTCCGGACCGACTGGTTTGCCGACCTCAACTACGGCCCCGCCACGCAGTGCGACCGGTCGCCCGCCTACCGGGCCGTGGCCGATGCCGCCGGGGGCTGGATACAGCGCGGGGCAGACGGCTTCCGCCTCGATGCCGTGAAGCACATCTACCACAACGCCGCGACGGACGAGAACCCCACCTTCCTGCGCACCTTCTACGACGACATGAACGCCCGCTACCACGCCGCCGGCCATGCCGACAGCGACATCTACATGGTGGGCGAGGTGCTGAGCGAGCATGGCGAGGTGGCCCCCTACTACGCCGGACTGCCCGCGCTGTTCGAGTTCTCCTTCTGGTACCGGCTGGAGTATGCCATCAACAACGGCATGGGCCGCTACTTCGCCAAGGACATCATGGGCTACCGCGACGAGTACCAAGCCGTGCGCCCCGACTACATCGCCGCCACCAAGCTGACCAACCACGACGAAGACCGCGCCGCCTCCCTCCTGAGCGCCTCGGCCGACAAGTGCCGCCTGGCCGCCGCCGTGCTGCTCACCGCCTCGGGCACACCATATATATATTATGGCGAAGAGCTGGGCGTGACGGGCACCAAGCAGCAGGGCGACGAGAACGTGCGCCAACCCATGCCCTGGACCGACGTGGACACGCAGGAGGCCGACCCGCATTCGCTGCTCTCCGCCTACCGCACCCTCATCGAGCTGCGCAACACCTACCCCGCCCTGGCCACGGGACGCATGGAGCGCCACCCCGTGTACAACGACGCCAACGCCACCTACAACCAGCTCTCCGCCTGGTACATGGCAGACGATGCCTCCGGCCAACGCCTGCTGGTGCTGCACAACTTCGGCCCCTCCGCCACCGACCTTCCCCTGACCGACGCGGTGCAACGTCCCCTGGCCGCCCTGGGCACCGTGCAGCAATCCACTGCCAGCGACGGCACCACGCAGCTCCGGCTGGGCGGGTACGCGTCGGTAGTGTATCTGCTGGAGTAAATGCTAATTTACTAGTTTGACAAGGGGACAAGTTGACAAGGCAACGAGGGAGTGATATTGCGGACGGCAACGCCGTCCAACTATGCTTAACCGCTGTGTGCCGCATAGCGGTACCTGCGGTGTATGCAGGTGAGCGCAAGCATCCCGACCTCGAAGGGGTCGAACAAGCTATGTCCCGTCAGTATGGGGTTGAACCTCTTCGAGGTTCTATGCATCTGCTGAGGGCTTTCTACCGCAGGTACCGCTGCGCGGCACACAGCGGTTAAGCATAGTTGGACAGTTTCACTGTCCTTGTAGCCTCGTTAACTTGTTTCCCCGTCAACTAAAGCGCGCTTGCGTGCGCTAAATTCCCATTTAACCACTCCTCTTAATCCCCGGACAGCATTTTTAGGGGGGGTATCCTGCAGGAAAATGCACTTTTCCGGCAGAATACCCCCTCTTTTTATGGGGTATATCGCAAAAAACATATACTTTTGCAGCCGAAAACCCATAAAAACAGCAACGTTATGTCTAAAATGCGTTTCTTTGCACTCCAGGAGCTGAGCAACCGCAAGCCCTTGGAAGTGACTCCCCCCTCCAACAAGTTATCCGACTACTACGGCAGCCACGTATTCGACCACAAGAAGATGCAGGAGTACCTGCCGCGCGAGGCTTACAAGGCCGTGGTGAACGCCATTGAGAAGGGCACCCCCATCACCCGCGAGACGGCCGACCTCATTGCCAACGGCATGAAGAACTGGGCCAAGTCCCTGGGCGTGACCCACTACACCCACTGGTTCCAGCCGCTCACCGACGGCACTGCCGAGAAGCACGACGGCTTCATCGAGATAGGCGAAGGCGGCGACGTCATCGAGCGATTCTCGGGCAAGCTGCTCATCCAGCAGGAGCCCGACGCGTCGAGCTTCCCCAACGGGGGTATCCGCAACACTTTCGAGGCACGCGGCTACACGGCATGGGACGTATCTTCGCCCGCCTTTGTGGTAGACACCACGCTGTGTATCCCCACCATATTTATATCGTATACCGGCGAGGCGCTGGACTATAAGACCCCGCTCTTGAAGGCCCTGGCCGCCGTGGACCGCGCCGCAACGGACGTGTGCCAGCTGTTCGACAAGAACGTCACCCGCGTCTTCGCCAACCTGGGCTGGGAGCAAGAGTATTTCCTCGTGGACCTCGCCCTCTACAACGCCCGCCCCGACCTGTGCCTCACCGGCCGCACGCTGATGGGCCACTCATCGGCCAAGGACCAACAGCTGGAAGACCATTACTTCGGCTCCATCCCGCCGCGTGTCACCGCCTTCATGAAGGAGCTGGAGATAGAGTGCCACAAGCTGGGCATCCCCGTCAAGACCCGCCACAATGAAGTGGCCCCCAACCAGTTCGAGCTGGCGCCCATCTTCGAGAACGTCAACCTGGCCAACGACCACAACCAGCTGGTGATGGACCTGATGAAGCGCATTGCCCGCAAGCACAACTTCGCCGTGTTGCTGCACGAAAAGCCCTACCAGGGCGTGAACGGCAGCGGCAAGCACAACAACTGGTCGCTCTGCACCGACACGGGCGTCAACCTCTTTGCCCCGGGCAAGAACCCCAAGGGCAACATGCTGTTCCTCACCTTCCTGGTCAACGTACTGATGATGGTGTACAAGAACCAGGACCTGCTGCGTGCCTCCATCACGAGTGCGGGCAATAGCCACCGACTGGGCGCCAACGAGGCTCCGCCCGCCATCCTGTCCATCTTCCTGGGCAAGCAGCTCTCGGCCATCCTCGACGAAATAGCCCGCCAGGTGACCGACACCAAGATGACCGCCGAAGAGAAGACCACGCTGAAGCTGGGCATCGGCCGCATCCCCGAAATCCTGCTGGACACCACCGACCGCAACCGCACCTCGCCCTTCGCCTTCACGGGCAACCGTTTCGAGTTCCGCGCCGCCGGCTCGTCGGCCAACTGTGCCGCCGCCATGATTGCCATCAACGCCGCCATGGCCAACCAGCTGAATGAGTTCAAGGTAGCGGTAGACCGGCTGATAGAGGAAGGCATAGGCAAGGATGAAGCCATCTTCCGCGTGCTGAAAGACACCATCATCGCCTCCGAGCCCATCCGCTTCGAGGGAGACGGTTACTCCGAACAGTGGAAAGAGGAGGCTGCCCGCCGTGGGCTGACCAACATCTGCCACGTGCCCGAAGCCTTGATGCACTACGTGGACACGCAGTCGAAAGCCGTGCTCATCGGCGAACACATCTTCAACGAAACCGAACTGACCAGCCGCCTGGAGGTTGAACTGGAGAAATACACCATGAAGGTGCAGATAGAAAGCCGCGTGCTGGGCGACCTGGCCATCAACCACATCGTGCCCACCGCCGTCATCTACCAGAACCGGCTGCTGGAGAACCTGCGCGGCCTGCGCGAAACCTTCAGCCCCGAGGAATACGACGAACTGAGCGCCGACCGCAAAGAGCTTATCCGCGAAATATCGCACCGCGTCACCGCCATCAAGAAGCTGGTGCGCGACATGATAGAAGCGCGCAAGGTGGCCAACCACATGCCGCACTATAAAGACCGTGCCTTTGCTTACGAAGAAACGGTGCGTCCCTACCTCACCGCCATCCGCGACCACATCGACCACCTCGAGATGGAGATAGACGACGAAATCTGGCCTCTGCCCAAGTATCGCGAACTGTTGTTCACCAAGTAAGCCCGGCTTCCACGTAATCCGCGTCCTGACACACCTGCGCGGATTACGTGGATTTCACGGACGCCTTTTGTCTATAGATTTACTAACATATTCTATTTTTTATTAAACCTGTCGTGGTTTTTATCTACTTATCAAAAAAGGTTACATCTTTGCTGCGAAAATAAAGATTTTTCCGGAGCGGAACTGCTCCCCAAAACAAACAATCAAACAAACTCGAAAGCTGATTTTTTTGTTTATGGAAACCTTATTGTATGCTGAGGAGCATCGCAGCTGCCTCAACTACCGCATTCCTCATGTTGCGGCAATCAAGGTAGAGCAGTTTCCGGACGATTCTGCCTACCATATCATCGACACACACGAAACTACCCTTTTCTTCGTGCTGGAAGGGGAGGCTTACATCACGTCCAACAACTATAAGAACATTCTCCACCGCAGCGGCTACATGTCGTTGCAACCGGCCAACAGCAGCTGCTACGTGCGGGTTACCAAGTCTTGTACCGTCATCAGTTGCCACTTCTCCTATGCCACCAACCTCTGCGAACGCTTTTCCCTGCAACAGTTGCCCCAATTCATTCCCCAAGGATTTGAATACAACTTCACCTTGCTGCCCATCCGCGAAAGGCTGAACGAGTACCTTGTCCTTCTGCAACACTGCCTCAACGACGGGCTGGGCTGCCTGCATTTCCACGAACTGAAGACCCACGAACTGTTCATCCTGCTCCGCGCGTATTATAGTAAAGAGGAACTGGCCACCTTTTTCTACCCCATCATTGGAAAGAATCAGGAATTCAAAGATTTTATTTATGCCAACTACTTGAAGGTGAACAGCCTGAACGAATTTGCCACCCTGGCACACACCAGTGTGGATACCTTCAAGCGACGCTTCAAGGAAACCTTCAACGAGCCTGTGCACAAGTGGGTCACTCGCCGGAAGGTGGAGCATATCTATCGCGACATCGTGCTCACCAACAAGCCATTGGGCGAACTGGCCGAACAATACCACTTCTCGTCCGTAGCCTATCTATCTACCTTCTGCCGCCAGCACCTGGGACATACCCCCCAACAGTTGCGCAACGCAAGGGAACAAAGCATCATCTGAAAAGTAATCGGCAATCAAAAACGATAAACACATTTTGCACTATAATTGAAATACTTTGCACCTTTTTCATAATTTAATTTTAAAATAACCCAACTAACTTTGCAGCCGAAAACAACAAACAAACGCAAAAGTTAGAAAAGATGAAAAGAATATACTTATATTTCATCTGTCCGATACTGCTCTGTATGCTTTCTTCCCGCGTATTGGCACAAGATGTGGCATTGAAAACTAACGGACTTTATTGGCTGACCACTACTCCCAACCTGGGCCTTGAGTTGGCACTCAATGACCAATGGACGCTCGACCTCTCGGCGGCCTATAATCCTTGGACATTCAAAGATGACAAGAAGATGCGTTTCTGGCTGGCACAGCCGGAGGCACGCTATTGGTTTTGTGAAAAGTTTGAAGGACATTTCGTGGGGCTGCATGCCCACGGCGCCCAGTTCTACGGCGGCTTCAACTCCAAGCGTTACGACGGCTACCTGGCCGGAGGCGGACTGACCTACGGCTACGACTGGATTCTTTCCCCCCACTGGAACATCGAGGCGGCTATCGGCATCGGTTATGCCTACCTTTGGTATAAGGAGAGCCCCCGCATCCACTGCATCAAGTGCGAGGTGGACAAACACAAACACTACCTCGGCGTCACCAAGGCAGCGGTTTCACTCATCTACATCTTTTAATTAAGACACATTGATAACATCGACTAAGGAGAACCGATTATGATGAAACAGAAAGCTATCATACCCCTCATGTTGCTGACGGCCACTACTGCCGCCGGACTGCTGTCCGGCTGTGCTGCCAAGCGGACAGCCACACAGGCTGTCACCACCACCCCGCAGGGCTGTGTGCTGACACCCGACAGTGCCGGACGCATCGACATGGACCTCACCTTCCACGTGCCGGCACGCTACCTTTCACGCCGTGCACGCCTCATCATCACCCCGCAACTGGTGCAGCACGACACCGTGCGCGACGAATACATGCCCCTCGTGGTCGATGCCTCCATCTTCACCAAGAAGACCCGTCGCAAAGAGGTACTCGAAGATTACCAAGACCCCTATAAGGACAGCCGCGTGGCACTGAGCAGCAACCGCGACAGCCTCACCCTGGCCTATACGCAGAGTGTCACCGTGCCCCAAGGCATCGACGCGGCACGCATCCGCGCCGTAGTCAGCGAAGACGGGTGCGGCGAATGTTCGGGCATCGACACCATCGACATGGCTTCCGTCTCCACCCCGGTCACCCTGATGGAGGAGGTGAAAGAGAGCTTCAACCTGGCCTGGATAGAACCCAAGTTCGTCATCCGCCCCAAGATACGCCAAGGCAGCGGCGTGGCCCACTTGCAGTTCATCATCAACCGCCACGACATACGCCCCGAACTGGGCAACAACCGCGCCGAGCTGGACAAGATGCTGGCCGACCTGAAACCCATACTCGGCGACTCGCTGGCCACCGTCAACTCGCTCGACATCCAGGGCCTGGCATCGGCCGACGGCTCGTTTGCCTTCAACACCACCCTGGCACGCAACCGCGCCAACTCCGCACGCCAGTGGCTCAACGGGCAGCTAAGCATCAGCAGCGACGTGCAACGGCGCATCACCATCGGCTCGCGCCCCGAGGGCTGGTGGCCCGTCTACGAAGCCATGCATGCCGACGGTCACCCCGACAGCCTGGCCGTGAAGCACATCCTTGAAACCTACACCCAGGGCAACGACGACGTGCAGGAACGCTACATCCGCCGCCTGGCCTGCTGGCCCGACATACGCGCCAAGTACTTGCAGAAAGACCGCAACGTGGTATATACCTATACCTACACCATCCGCAGCTTCACCGACGACGCCGAGCTGCTGCGCCTGTACCGCACGCGTCCCGACGCCTTCAACGAAGACGAGCTGCTGCGCGTGGCCTACTTGGTGAGGGACAATGAAGAAAAGATGATAGAAGTGTACCGCACCATACAGCACTACTACCCGCAGAGCGAGGTGGCCGCCAACAACCTGGCCGTGCTCTACCTGCGCCGGGGCAACGAAGAGCAGGCACGCCAAGCCTTGCAAGTGCCCGGACAATTCTCGCCCGAGATGCTCAACACCCTGGCCGCCAGCTACGTCTACAAGGGCGACTACGAGCGCGCCATCGAACTGCTCACCAGCGTAGACCTGCCCGAGGTACGCTACAACCTGGGACTGCTCAACGCCTACTGCCGCCGCTTGCCCGAGGCTTACGCCCTGCTGAAGCCCTACCGCGACCTCAACAGCGTCATCACGGCGCTCAGCGTCAACCGCAACCACGAGGCCGACGACATGATGAAGGACCTGACCGACGACAGTCCCACGGCCTGCTACGTGCGTGCCCTCATTGCCGCCCGCTTAGGCAGAGCCAATGAGGTAGGCACCAACCTGAAACCCGCCTGCCGCGACCCCAAACTGAAGACCCGTGCCTACGATGAGCCCGACTTCGACCCCTACCGCGACACGCCGCAATTCAGGGAGATAATGAGGAATGATGATTAACCCGCAATTGACGATTGACAATTAACGATTGACAATTGACAAATATAAACCGTAAAGCAATATGAACCGAACCCGCACATACCTCCTCATGCTGCTGGCGCTGCTGGCCGCGTCCTGCATACGCGACGATCTGGAGCCATGCCCGCCACTGAACATCATGCTCAGCATCGAGGACAAGAACTACGACAACGTGGCCACCATCGAAGGGCTCACGGGACTCACCTTGGCCGAGCCCGAAGACCAGCCCTTCCGCCACTACATACAGCGGCTGTACTACACCCTCTACCGCGTGGACACCCGTGAAGCCGTCATCACCAAGCGGCTGCACGACGTGCAGGGCGACGCCGCGATGGCCACCGTCTACGACATCCCTGCCGACCTGCCCTATGGCGACTACGCACTGGTGGTGTGGGGCAACATCGACAGCGACGAGGGCATACAGGGCGACTACGGCGGCATCTACGACCTGCACGCAGGCAACGTGGAGGGCTACGACGTGTACCACGGCCTGCTGCGCTTCACCTACGACGAATACAACGGCAGCTTCGTCTGCCCCCTGCAGCGCGTCAAGGGCCAGTTGCTCATCCTCACCGAGGGACTGCCCGCCGGCATCAACTGGAGCCGTAAGGCCGTGACGGGACTGAGCGGCGAAGCCACCTACGACGGCAGCTACACCGACGGTGAGGTAGAAACCGTGGTCACCACCCGCAGCTGGGGCACCGACGTGGCCAACCCACGCAGCGAAACCGTGCTGGCACCCACCGCCGACGGGCATAGCTCCACCCTCTACGTCCGCTTCTACGACCACGAGGACATGCAGACGCCCGCCATCGAGCCGGACGCACTGACCGGAGTCGACATGCAGCGCAACCGCATCACCCCCGTCAAATACGTCTTCGACAACGGAAAGGTCTACATCTACACCCTGGTGGACGACAGCTGGAAGCTGACACATGGAATGGGGATTGAGTGAGAAGTTAAGGAGTCAAGAAGACAGAAGTAGAGAAGACAAGATAAATAAGAAATAGAAAGGAGGAGGCAGGAAAGGCAGAAGGCAGAAGGACAAAACCTCTACCCGCTACCGACTACCGCCGACTGGCTACTATTAATACAACAAACCATTATTATTAACTAAATTCTTTTAAACAATGAAGAAACAGTATTTATTGATGGCTGCATTTGCCTCTGCATTGGCATTTACAGCATGTACCAACGACGATGCCCCCTTCACCGCCCCCGGCGAAGGAGAAGGCAGTATCACAGAAGAAAAAGTGGTGGAAGGTGCCACGTTTGAGATTGCTATCGCCGGAGCTGCCAACGGTAACACCAAGGCTGCACGCCCCATGGGTAGCTCGGCTGCGGACAACAACGTGAACGCTATCAAGCTGGATATCTATAAGTTTAATCCTGATCCGGGAAACAATTGGGAAAAAATTACGATTGCGGATACTGAAACTGGGGCAACAGGTGGTGCCGTAGCACTGAAATACGTGAGTGGCGAAGCTAACCAAAACGAAGGTGATATCCTGGAAGATGGTATTATCGACTACAGCACCAAGGAGAATGTGAATGAAGGTATTCCCAGCACCGACCAACACATCAACAAGAGAGCCAAGATTGAAGTAATAGGTCTGCAGAGCGGTGTGAAGTACCAGATTGTAGCCATCGGTTACAACGGAACTGACAAAGCATATCCTTACAACAGCACGACCGGCTACACTGCTGCCGGTGAAGGCTTTGCAAATGGTGTATCTTTGGCCAATGTAGGTTCTGTCAACGATTTCGGCGGCATGCAGGAAATCTTTGCTGCTACCAGCACGGCCGACACTTATACTAACGAAGGTGCCGGTCCGGAGGGACAAGATGTTATTGAATTTACCGTAACGCCCAGCCTGACGCTGAAGCGCCAAGTGGCCGGCATCCTGGCATACTTCAAGAACATCCCCATGTACCTCCCCAAACAAGACGGTGCGGATAACAACACACTCTACCGTGTAGAGAAACTGGAGGTCGTAGCCAATCAGACAGCCACCGATTTCTACTTCCCCGCCATTCTGCTGGATAACCCCGACTTCAACGGCGTTGTGGCTACGGAAAACGTGGAAGACGTGCTGATGACATTTGATTTCACAACAGCTCACAACTATCCTACCGACGCTGAAACCATCACGGCTGACCAAATAGCTGACGGCGACAATGAGTTCTATACCTTCGGTGATGAGGGCAATGGCAACCTGTATGCTACAGGTTATGAAAGTGCCAAGCCAAATGACTTGCAACTTCTGCCCAACACTGCTTTCGGTGCCCGCTACATCCTGCCGTACGACAAGCACTATGGCGAAAGCACCACACTGACGCTGGTATTCAAAACAAAGAACGATGAAGTTCTGTTAGTGCGCGACGTAACGACCGACCAACCGGGCTTTGCTTCAAACACCTACGACATCCGTTGCAACAACTTCTACTCCATTGGCCAGAAACTGAAAACAGACGGTACAGATGGTCCGGACAAAGACGATGAAGACGATGACGATGATCCTATCAGCCTGAACGGCAACACTGTAAACCTGCGCATCAACGACGCATGGGATGTATTGCACAACATGGGCGTAGAATAATAGACCTTTATTTCTACATTCTGTAATTCTGAGCGGAAGCGAAGCATCTCCCTCATACGCTCCTGTTCCACTGCGGGCACAAGGGGGAGATTCTTCGCCCACGCTCAGGATAACAGAATAAAACAAGAACAACAAACAATAGAAGTACATCAATCCTGTGCTCCATCGTGAACAGGGCACAATCGCGTCATTTACCAGCCCCCATGCGGGCATTTACCAGACCGGCAAACAAAACAAAGAAAACTACGTCGTCCGCGCTATCCGCGCTTTCCAACAGAAGAAAGAACACAGAACAACAACATATAGCGACATACAGCACATGACAACAAACATGAAGAAAACCATACGCCACACCCTTACCCCCCTGGCACTGGCCCTGCTGGCCGCCGCCGGACTGGCCTCCTGCCAGGACGACTATTGGGACAACTACCCCACCCCCGGCGTCACCACCAAGGCCGACGGAAGTCTGACCATCGAGAACGACAAAGCCGGCGCCCTGCAGCAACAATCCAATGGCTACTGGGTGGCCACCCGACGTGTGCCCCTCACCGGCGTGGGACGCGTGGCGGATGATATCGGACAAAATCTGGTGAAACTGCTGGACTACGATGACGACAAGCAGTTGTCAGCACTCTTCGACGAAAACCTGGACAACTACGCCAAGCTGGGAGGCAACGGCGTCGAACTGAGCCTACTGGCCGGCGCGGGCGTTTCCATCAAAGACCTTTACCACACCTACCAAGGCGGACAGGTAGTGGGCTTCGTAGTGAAGGACGGCGGCACGGGGTTGCTATCCGTCGACGTGGCCAAAACCTTCTTCATCGAAACATACCTCAACAACAATCTTCAAGAGACCTTGGGCAAAAATACTACAGGAGCGAGCAGCGGCGTATCATTGGACTTGCTGACCCCTGCCAACGACCAGGTGCAGACTATTTCGGATACCACTTCCCTACCTTTCGACGAAATCCGCCTGTGCTATGGCGGTGTTGAAGCCGACGTGCTGAGTGACGGTTTGGAGGTGTACTATGGTTTTGTAGGCGAAAACGAGGTGAAACCCATCACCCGTGAAGCCTTCCCCGGCGTAGAAGCCGAATACGGCGGCACCTGGGCAGCCCTGATATGGCCCTGGCCTGCCGACTTCGACAACCTGCTGGACGATGATAACAAAGGCCCCATCTATACCACGGCGGCCATCAGTCCCAGCTTGGATATTGACCTAAGCAACTGCAAGAAAAAAATCCCGGCAGGCTCGGAGGTAGGTTTCCGGACCTCCTCCGGAGGCGTGATAGACATCACGCTGATTAAGGATGTGGACGTACGCTATACGCCTGTCGATGGTACGGAAAAAACCATCGACATAGACGGTAGCGTAGCCGGCGTATCGGTACTGGAGGGCGGCGTAAGCCTGCTGGGCGGTATCACCGAGGGAGATAATGACATCGAGAAGATAGGTATAACATTTTCAGGCATGAACCTCCCCGTATTGGCCGGTACTGCCGTCAGCTACGGCTACTACCGCGAACCCATAGAAACTGACCCCTCATTCTACTTCGGCGTGGGCGATGACCGCATCACCGCAGGCAACAGCTACATCTTGCCCCAACCACGCAAAGATATGAACTATCAGACAGGTTCTGTACAATATGCTTTCCTCAGCGGCCCTGCCTTGGCCACAGTAAGCACGGATAAAATCACCAGCGAAACCGCCCTGACAGGTATGACCGTAGACGGCGACTACAAAATGCAAGCCCTCTACACCGCCCCCGACGGCAAGCAGATACTCTACAACTTCACCATCACCCGCGAGACCACGCAAGTGCCCACGTGCCACCAGCCCATCACGGTGGGGACGTATCCCAAGGCAAAGGTGGTCAGTCCCTCGGAAGCAACAGGCTGTCTGCTGTGCATTGGCGACAACGGCTTCATAGGAAATGACACGCATAGCGCCAACAATGTAATAGATGTCAACACCAATAACTATGCGGGTAGTACAGGTTCAATTGCTATAGCCAACAATCAAGGTATCATAGCCATCGATGCAGGTGAAGAAATACCCATCAACGGCAAGATGCGTGTGGGCTTCGTCATGCAGACCGTCAAGCAGTTCCTTGATGTGGGTGCTTTGCAGTTCTTCCGCATCAAAGTGCTGGATGAGAATAAAAATGTGGTATCCAAAGACCCCACAAGCCAAAACGCAGGTGTCGGTCTTGGCTTGTTGGCCGGTGCAGGCGACAAGATACGTTATAGCATCGAACTGGACAAAGAAGATGGCCAATCCTTCCGTTACATCGAGCTTTATAGTGCCGGCTTGGCCAATATTCCTCTCTCCGCCCTGCGCGTCTACTACCCCTTCTGGGAAGATACGGGCAGCGAGTATTGCGACAACATCAATGAAAGCTTCGTCCCCGGCGATGCCTGCATCACCATGCTCTCTGCACAACAGAACCATGCGGATATTGACTACCTGCTGACATCGGCACCCACTACCGCCAATCTGTTAAACCCCTTCAGTTTTACCGACCTGAGCAAGGTGATTGACAACGATCGCAACTCCTATGGTCTGTCGCCGGTAGGTTTAACCCTGGGAGGTGCCACCAACCTCGGCATCAAGTTCGACCCGCTGACAGGCGGACAAAGTGTGGGTGTCATTCTGGAAAAGCCCAGCGGCTTGGCTGACGTCAATTTATTAACCACAAGTGCCAGTCTGACAGCCTATCATGATGACGAGGAGATTGCCATACAAGAAGGAAACATTCAAGTGCTCAGTCTACAGGCTTTGGGCAATGGCAACCGTTATGCTTTGGAAATAGACTTGCCCGAAGATAACAGCAACAGCAAGCCCTGCAACCGCCTCCAGATAACCTTCAACAAAGGTTTGCTCACAGCATTGGAGAACGTTAAGATATACGGCTTCTACTACCGCGCCGACCGCGACGGCGACGGCATTCCCGACTGCTCGGAAAAACCGGAGGAAGACATGCTCAGCGGCGTGAACCTCGACCTCCGCAGCCAGGACCTCTGCGTGGGCGACCCGCTGGAGGTGCAAGCCACGCTGACCACCGGCGCACCCTTGCAGGAAGTGTTCTATCTGCAGTGCACCCCCACCAAGGCCAGCAACCCGGATGCCGAGGAAATCGTTATCCCCGTCAGCATCGTCAACGGCAAGCTGCAAGCCACGGAAAGCGATAAGCCCCTGATGTTTACCGAAGAGCAATACGGTGTCTACAGCCTGCGTCTCTATCGCACGGCCACCCAGGAAACAGACGGCACCTACACCATCCCGGAGGGCGAACAGCAAGTCAACCTCTACGTCCGCACCATCAACGTGCACGGCGAGCTGTCCACGTGGACAGGCCAAAGTTCCAGCGACTGGAACGACTGGAGCAACTGGAACGGCGGCGTGCCCTGGCATTGCACCAACGTCATCATCCCCGGCGGCAAGAACAACTACCCCGTGCTGGCGCAGGACGACAATGCCCAGTGTCACTACCTCCAGCTGGAGGACGGCGCACAGCTGGTCAACAGCTTCTACCTCACCTATACCGAGGCCTGGGTGGACATTGCCCTGCAGGAAGGACGCTACTACCTGCTCTCCGCCCCGCTGAGCGACATGGTGTCGGGCGACTGGTTCATCGCACAAGGCGTAGACCTGCAGCAGACCACTGCCAGCAGCAGCAACGGCGCCCTGCCCTTCTTTACCGCCCTAAACAACTCCAACTACCCCGAGCAACGCCTCACGCCCCGCATCTACCAACGCTTGTGGAGCAAGGCCGCCCCGGTGGTACACAACAGCAGCGAGAATCTGGAGGAAAATAACAACACCGTAGCCCCCGACGAAACCCACTGGACACCGCCCTACAACGGCGTGGCGCAAGCCTACGGCCCCGGGCAGAACTTCTCCCTCATGGTGGGCAATCCGGGCGACAAAAATACGCACCTCTTCCGCTTCCCCAAGACCCACACCCTCTACCACTACTATGGCCTGAGCGGCGAGGAGACGGGACAGACGGAAAGCATCAGCCGCGACAACACCGGACGCGGCGGCCATTTCGTCTACGAAACGACCAATAGCTGGAAGGACGGAAACATCACCATCAGCCTGGCAGCACCCGAAGAATCCACCCTCTACCTGGGCGGCAACCCCTTCCCGGCGCACGTCAACATCCAGCAACTGATGACGCAGAACGGCATCAACGAAATCAAGGTGTACGACGGCAACGAGCACAACACGCTGGTACTGGCCGACGGGCAACTGCTCTCGTCCACAGGCAACGCGGTGACCACCCTCAAGCCCTACGAAGCCTTCTTTGTGGCCTACGGCAACAATGCCGCCAACGAGGGCACACTGAGCTTCAACGCCAACATGCTGGGCCAGGGCGAAAACCCGGTGTACACCCGCTCGGCCGGCTCGACGGCCCTGCCTAAAGCCACCCTGCGCCTCCATGCCACCCTGAACGGACAGACGGCCCACGCCCTGCTGCGCGTCAGCGCCTCGGCCTCGGCAGCCGCCTTGCCCGGCGAAGATACGAAACTACTGGTTGAGGGAGAGGCACGTCCCGCCGTGGCCGTCTACACGGTGGCCGACGGGCGTGCACTCGACATCCAGCAGGTGCCGCAGGGTGTCGACCGCATTCCGCTGGGCTTCTACCTGCCCGATGGCGGCGAGGCCGACATCCGCTTCCACGCCGACTTTACCGACCCGCAGTGGCACGACTGGTGGCTGCAAGACCTGCGCACCGGCCAACGCCAACGCCTCACCACCGCCACCCTCACCCTGAAGGGCGTGCGCAACGGAAGCGGGCAGTATGTTTTGGTGAGGAGGTGAGAAGAAGGCAAGAAGTGAGAAGTCAAGAAGTCAAGAAGATAAGAAGTTAAGAAGATAAGCAATGAAGAACAAATTTACTCATATCGCCCGCCTCGCCGCGCTGCCCCTGCTGCTGGCCGCCTGCCAGAACGACGACCTGCCACAGCCGGAGCCGACGCCATCGGCCGGGCTGTCCACCATCGCCTTCCAGATTAAGGCGGAAGGAGCCGCAACGCGCTCGTATCCCGAGAACCCGCAGACCGAACAGGGCAAAGGCGCCGTGCAGCACGTCAGCGGGGCACGCCTCTACCTCTTCCGCCACGGCAGCGACGGAAAAACGTACTTCGCCGGCTACGAGGAAGTGCCCGACTGGAACAGCCTGCCCATCACCGACGGAGGCCAAACCGTAGGGAACTACGAGGGCACCACCACTGTCACCCGCAGCTACACCCTGAAAACCCGCCTGCAACCCTTCACGGAGTACACCGTGCTGGGCATCGGCTATGAGAAGGATGCGGATGGAGACAAAAATCCTAATACTGTCACCGGCGACAACATCACCCTGTACGGAGACTATGCCGAATATGCTGAAGATAAGCTACTTGCAAGCCTCACGGCCGACGTCCTACCCGAAGATGGTAGCGTTGGAAGCCCAGCGAGCGGGCCTTCCAACGGTAGCGAGGTAGCCTTGAAAGCCCTCGTCAGCAGCCTTGCAATGTCACGGGGCAAGGCCGACATCCAGCGCAGCGAGTACTTCACCGGCACCGTGACGGCCATCACCGAAAGCAACGGGTGCCTGCCCGACAAGACCCTGGTGCCCATGGAGCGCCGCGTGGCCGGACTCAGTGCCAAATTCCGACTGAAGGACTTCAGCCAGCAACCCAGAGGCGTGGCCGTGATGCTCTACGCTGCCCAAAACAAATCCGTGCCTACCCTGCAACAGGAACAACAAGAGCCCTTCTTTAAGGACTATATAGATGACCCGCTAACTTCCTCGACAGCAAGCGACTGGAAAGATAATCTTGAAGCAAACCCGCAATGTATCGTTTTTTTAGACATTATTGACGACACCGCTGCAGAGGGAGGGACGCAAACAAATCAAACAAATGCCAATGGCGAGTGGGTGACGGAGGAAAAGTCCGTCTACCTGCTCCCCATTCCCGCTCCCGGCTATGAGGACGAGAAGAACTACACCCTGGCCGCCGTGGTCTACAACCAGGAAGGCAAGGTGATTTGCACCAAGCGCGCCGCGCTGAATGTGGGTACCGGCTCTACGGCCCAACTCATCTTCGCCACCAACTTGGGCACGGGCATCGTGGACGACGAGTCTTACTACCGCTACCCCATCATAGCCAACCGCTTCTACCGCTTCGACGGCCTGGCATTGCAGTTCGACCCCAGCAACCCCTTCGAAGTCATCGTGGAGAACGGCTGGGAGGGCGAGCCGGAAATGGATTTTGAGTAAGGAATTAATAAGTCAAGAAGACAGAAGTTAAGAAGACAGAAGTCAAGAAGTTAAGAAGTTAAGAAGGCAGAAGTACTCATGTCATCCTGAGCGAAGCGAAGGATCTCCTTCAAGCAAAGTAAGATTCCCCGGCAACGCTCGGAATGACAAACGAGATAAAAAGAAGTAAGAAGTAAAGAAATATAAGAAATGAAGAACAAATTTATTAATATCGCCCGCATGGCCGCACTGCCCCTGCTGCTGGCCGCCACCGCCTGCGAGGACACCCTCATCGACCCGGCACCCGGCATAGCGGGCGACGGCCCTACCCTGACCCTCACCCTCGACAACAACGAGGAAAAGGCCGGCACACGCAGCGAGCTGACCAGTTCCGCCCCCACCAACCACGTCACCACGGTGCGCATCCTCGTCTTCCAACAGATGACGGACGGCGCAGAACCCGTCTACGTCGGACAGGAACCCCAGGACATCGACTGGCTGAACTATGGCGGTGAAACCGTAACGGTGGGCGAACGCTCCCGCATCACCTACCGGCTGAACTACCCCTTCGAGAAGGGCGCCACCTATACCCTGCTGGGCGTGGCGATGGATGAAAACTTTGATGATGACTATACCCTGGATGTGGAAAATAAAAACCTCAGCAACGCCGTGGCTATACTGAAGGAAGGCAAGACGGAGGAGGACATTGCCGAGCACGAGTTCTTCACCGGCACCACCACCTTTACCCACGAGGGACGCGACACCCACATCGACGACCTGCTGATGAAACGCCGCGTGGCAGGCATCCTGCTCTATGTGACCGATGTGCCGCAGACCATGACGGGTAACAACGGCGATTGCCGCACCACCGCCATCCGCCTGCGACTGGGCGAGAAGGATAATGTAACCCTGCAGCAAAACAAGTCCGTCACCCTCTATCGCGACCTGAAGGATGAAGACTGGACAGAACCCGACACTCCCGCACAACAACCGCTGGAAGGCAGCAATGTGCTGACGACCATCGACATCAGTAGCTGGACATATACCCCGAACAAAGAATGCTACGTGGAGACAATAGACGGAGTAGAGCAAATCAAAAAATCTGCCCCTACGGGCCTCTACATCCTGCCCCTGACCACCGACGGATCCACCCCCACCCTGCAAGTAGACATCGTGGGCAAAAAAGATAGCGAAGGACTGGGCACACCTGACGACGGTGCCACGGAAGAAGTTCTGAAAACCCTCACCGTGCAGAACATGAGCGAGGAGGGCCAACCCACCGCCTTCAGCCTGCGCAGCAACTACATCTACAGCATCGGCAAATACAACCCCGACCAAGACATCGACCAGCCCATCAGCCTGCTGGGCGAAGCCATCTACTTGGAGGTGCTGCCGTTCGAAAAAGTGCCGGCAACGGAGCACGAATTCGGAGAGGCACGGGTGCATGCGCTGTTCGACCATTCGGACAATCCGATACATAACTGCATGAACGAGGAATTCAACATAAGAATACTACCTCCGTTGACCACCATACGTGAGAATGTGCAAAGCATTACCCTCACCATCGTGCACGACAATACTTATGCCGTCGACGACAACGGGAAAGAAGTATTGATAAAGGAGGACGAAACCTTGGCAGATGACCGCAAGGACTACTTCAAAAACTGGCTTTATGTCAAGACCAAAGACGTGCCAGCAGATCCCAAGCAGAATCAATACGGCTCCAGCTATACCCTATATACCAAAGGAGGCAACACGGAGATAGACAAATTACCCGAAGTGACTCTCTTTATCGAGGACTATGCCCGCTTCCGTCAATGGGGATGGACTAACGAAGGCCAATGGGAAGGCGGCGATAAAAATATCGAACGCATCAATCAGGACATCCGCCACAACACCATCATTCTCACTACCTCCTTCACGGAGGAAAGCGGAATAGATGAGCGTACCGACACGCTGATGATTAAGCAGTTTAATACGATATCAGTGTATTACAAGAGTCCAAACATAAAATTAGATGAAGATGACCAAGAAAAATACACCGAAGCGGGAAGTGGCATCGTGAAATGTGGATTCAGCCGCTTCGACCTACAAGATAAAACTGTAACAGATAACTTCGATTCCTACCGATTTATCTGGGGATTTTGGGGAGGAGGAACAACTAATACAGTTGTATATCCGGCGAGTGCTGCCATTGTTCGTGCAGAAGGAAGTAAAGCCAGTGGAGCGCGAAATCTGTTGGATATAGGACGCTACGGATTTTCTGCCGATAATTGGCTCGACACATGGAGCGGCGGAGCATCCGGAAAAGCGTTCCATAGTATTAGAAAAGTAGATGACGTGAGCGGCACTACCGGGCAGCCAATAACTCAAGACGAATTTCCTACTCATACAACACGAACAGACAAGGCTTGGTACCTGCCTGCCCAAATAGAACTGGAAGGATTGATTGTATTGAGTGCAGCAGAATCATCTATCGCTATTGTAGATAAAGATAAAGGATTCAGACTTATTGAATACCAACCTTATTGGACATCAACATTGGGAGGAAGTGAGACATCGCATGACACCTATTATTATACATATCCTGCAGTAAGAAATCCGGAGAAACCATGGGAAGGAGAAATCAGTGATAGGAGTGAACAAGAAGAACTCCGCATCCGCCAAGCCCGCAAATTTTCGGACTACTATACTGATGAGAACTGGTAACCCTACCTCGATAAGCCCAGTCAAGCATAACGACAACCTACAACAATGAAACATAAAACAACCATAAGAATGAAAAAGATACTGACCCTGCTAAGCGCCCTCCTTGCCCTGACTGCCTGCCAGGACGACCTGGGACTGCCCTCGCAAGGCGGCGACACAGCGGACGGCCTGACGGACATCTACCTGGCCCAACCGGACATGCCTCTGGTCATCACCCGCGCCGACGGCTCTACCGACGAGGAAGACAGCCGCGTGGAGAGCGTCATCCTCTTTGTATTCGACAACCAGGGCAACCTGCTCAACCAGGAGCCTGTGCAACAAAGCGTCACGCCGGTAGACCCCGACAACGGCTATCCCCGCTACCGCTTCCGCGCCTACCTGCCGAGTGAGCGCCATTCCCTCTACGCCGTCTGCAACTACGATGCGCCCGACGAGCTCATCAACTTCGTAAAGAACAAGGGCGAAAATGGGCAGCAATATGCCAACGCCAAAGAAGCCCTACAAGCCTACGTCACCCCCGCCATTGCCTCGGCCGAGGATGCCTACAAGGGTGTGTATGTGATGGAGGGGCACACGGAGAACTTTGAGGGCGACATCACCATCCCGGTGAAACGCATCCTCTCCCGCCACACCTTCACCATCACCTTCGACCCCTTGGTGAAGGGCGACGGCTTCAAGCTCAGCTCCGTATCGCTGTTCAACGTGCCACGCATCTCCAAGCTGGTGGATGACCCAAGCTATACATTCGGCGACGAAGAAGTTGCCGATGCCAACCGCTATGCCAACTGGACGGGCGATGCCGTCTCCTCGGCAACAGAGTCCAACTTCGTCGATTACTACTTAGGCACCGACCCCGGCGACTACGCGACAGGAGAGCAGACCACCAACACCGAACTGCTGGATGTGCAGCAAGGCACCGATAAAGAAGGGCACGACACCTACACCGCCACCGCCCACCTCTACGAGAACCGGCGCGGCGCGGAGCCGGCAACCGAAGTGGATGCCGCCCTGCTGATAGATGCCGCCGGTGTGGGCGACGGCGTGGGCTATCCCGAAGACGAACGCGAGAGCATCCGCCAACTCTTCAAACGCGCCCTGGCACTGGGCGAAAGTCCTTATAGCGGTAAAGCAGGCATCGAGAAACACCCCTACGCCACGTGCCTGGTCATCGAAGGACTGTATGACCGGGCAGACGAAAATGCCGCCGACGCGCGCGTCCGCTACTTCGTCTACTTAGGTCACGACAACTACGGCGACTTCAACGTGCAGCGCAACCACAACTACGAGTACGACATCACCATCAAGGCCGCCGACCGCTTCGACACCCGCGTCAAGACGCAGAACCTGGCCAAACTGGCAGTGACCGTCAGCAAGGAAAACGAGCCTTTCGACGCCCACTTCAACGTGCGCGAGGCGCTCATCTACTCCAGCCTGGACTGGGAGGTCTATGTGGAGAACCCCGACGCGACGCCCTGGCTGGAAGTATCTACCTCGGCCACCTACATCCCGCGCCCCCTGGGCAACGACCTGACGGGCTACGAAAGCAACCTCAACCTGCCGAACGGCAACACCGACGAGGGCCGTGTCTATGCCCAATACCGCCTGAAAGGCCTGGAAAGCCTAAAGTACTTCTACATCCACACGGATGAATATGTGCCCAAGACCAATGAACCGACAGATAACGGCAACCTCAAGCCCCGCACAGGCAAAGTGATTGTGAAGTGCGGCGAGGGCGACAACGCAGCCGCCCCCATCACCATCACCGTCACCCAATACCCCGCCCAGCTGGTGGAGGTCACGGCATGGGACATCAACCAGGCCCAAAACGTGACGCGCCGCTTCTTTGTGGAACGCATTGTGGAAGAGAAGTACAAGAACTGGGGCTTCACCCACTTCTGGAACCTGACGCTGGACAACCTTATCTCCACCGGCAACTACGACGGACTGAACAATACGCGCAAGGAATACGTTTCCGCCATCTGGGGCGACAAGGACAGCCAGTCGTTTGAATACCGCACCGAAATCATCGGCGACCCCGCCCCCCTGGAGTTGAACGGCAGGCAGAATGCCGCCGACTGGGAGGAAACCGAGGAAGGAGCAGAGAATGATGACGTGTTCGACCCCGCTCTGAAAGGTGACGATGCCATCTTCAACCTTTCCTCATCCTACGCCTTGGGGTATGCCTTAGCCAAGAACCGCGACCGCAACGGCAACGGACGCATCGACTACAACGAAATCATGTGGTACCTGCCCGCCCGCGAACAACTGGCAGCCATCTGCGAGGCACTCAACGGTGGCCAGCTGAAGGGCACGAACTATGACACGAATAACGAGACATACCCGGACGACAGCCGGCCCGCCTTCAGCGGCAACTACTGGAGCAGCACGCCATCCGTGGCCGACAAATACGGCATCACCACGGGCCGCGCCTACTACCATACGTTCTCCACAGATGACGGGAAAAGCGGCATCGGTCTGCGCGACCAGTCGTTCAACGTCATTGTCTGCCGCGATGCAGACGGCTGGACCGGCCCCGAAACGGGCGGAGGCTCGGGCGACGTGAACATCGATCCCGACTGGAGCGAAGAACCTGACGTCAACATGCCGGGCAAATGACAACCCTTAACGCAACAACAACTATGAGACAGAAACTGACATACCTCTGCGGACTGGCAGCCCTCGTGCTGCTGGCCGCTTGCCAAAACGACGACCTGCCCAACGGCGGTGACCACGCCACCGGGACAGCCGCCGCCACCTTCCACGTCTTCACCCGCGCCGCCCAGCAACCGGACGGCAACCAGGAGGTGCGCCTCTACGTGGCCGAACGACGCCAGGAGAACGACCAGGATGAACTGTATGCCTCGGCCATACACGACGTGAGCAACGGCAGCTTCCTGCTGGAGCGCATGACCGCCCAGTGGTACAAACTGGCCTTCATCGCCGTGCCCGACCTGCTGGAAGAGGAGCTTCCCAACATCCCGAGAGACAGTGCCTTCAACGACCTGACGCTAGACTACAGCCCCGTACTGGCACGCAAAGACCAGCCGGAGGATGACGACACGGAAGACTTGGCCATCTACCGCACGGTTATCGACCGCTGGCTGATGCCCGACGAACGACTGACGGAAGACGTCACCCTGAAGCGCATCACCGGCCGCCTCATCCTGGATATGGGCATCCTGAACGACCAGTTCCCTACCCGGGTAACAGAAATCAAGGTGAAACTGGCAGGCGTCCCCAGCACGGTCTACCTACGAGATAAGGGCAATGGGGAAATCATTTGTAAAACCCATCAACTATGCACTTATACCTATAATAATATAGACTGGGACAGCAAAGACCACTTCCGCGCCTGCTTCAACCTGCTGCCTTATACCATCGGGACGGACGACACCGAGGCCACGGTGACAGTGACACTGGAAGGCGAAAACGGAACAGAGGTCGAGATTGACTTCCCCTTGGTGCAAGGCAAGCACAACACCGACGAGGCCAACGCCATCGAAATCAAGCCCAACGTCCTCACCACGGTTTACTTCCGTGGCATGGAAAGCAACGAGTTTGAAGTGCGCTACGCCGGCTTCGACGGGATGAGCATCGAGGTGGAAGATGAATGGAATGGATGGAAATGAAGAATAACAACCGATTATGATGAAAGCAAAACTATACACCCTCTGCACGGCCGCCCTGCTGCTGGCCGCCTGCACCAACGACCCGATGGAAGACATCGTGAGCCCGGGCACTGAAACACCGGGCCTGACCGACGTGCCCGAAGGCTCGTACGTGATAGACTATAGCCCCACCACCGACGCACCCGGCACCCGCGCCGATGGCGACGGACCGATACAGTCGCTGGACTACCTGCTGTATGCCAGCACGGACGGCGCCGAAGGCAGCTACACCTTGACGAAACGCCGCCCCATCCCCGACATCAGCCTCAGCACCACCTGGCCCCTGACCCGCGAACGCATGACGTGGGCACAACGCCAGGCAC
Organism: uncultured Bacteroides sp.; assembly: GCA_944320865.1. Taxonomy (GTDB): domain Bacteria; phylum Bacteroidota; class Bacteroidia; order Bacteroidales; family Bacteroidaceae; genus Bacteroides. The sequence goes on from CALUJC010000006.1 coordinate 47,477, forward strand.
TGAAAGACACGCTGGAAACTGGCAAGTTCTACAAAGCCGTCTTCGTGGCCAATGCAGCGGACTGGCTATGGAACGATGTGGAGAATGATGCACCCGCTAACGAGAACTTGCCCACTGCATCCAGTATAGTCTTACAGAACGCCAACCTGTATAGCAGCACGACAGCCCCCAACTTCAACGACGCCCGCCTGCTGCTGCCCACCGCCGAGCAAGGCAGCTTCAACGAAAGCAACATGTACTACCTATGGACGGGAGACATCAAGCCCACCGAATCCCACTACGACAAGAACCACCCCGCACAGATGAGCATCGTGCTGCAACGGATGATTAATAAGGTGGAAATCAGGCTGGAGGAGGCGGTGACGAAAGGCATCGCGGAGAAAGAAAGTGTAGAAGCGTATGTGGAAGGTGAATTGGAAGCGTTCTACAATAAAGAACAAGAATACTACACAAATACCGATGGTGATGATATTGAAAAGTGGGGAAAAATAAGCTACCTGATTGCTGACTATTTGAATGAAAAAGCCAATAGTATTAGTTTAGACTGGATTTATTCCAATGAAAAAGAGAGTAAACAGAAGTTTAAAGAAGATTGGTTAGAAAACAGAGATAAACAACGTTTGGTTGTGGCAAATATTATCAACTGTTCAGAAGAACAGCATTGTACGGATGAAGCTCCTTGTGCCAAACACTGGTTTATTGAACAAACGAAAGACGATTTCATTACCCGTTGCGATTGGTCAACTGTTCAAAGCATAGATGTCATTTACGATAAAGCCAATTTCCCGCAAGCCATCGGTTTTGATAAGCAATATAAGGCAGAAAGCACAGAAGATTCCCCGACACTGACGGTTGAAAGAAGTGCCGACGGCCGCTTTATTTTCTACACCTATGGCTATAATGCTAATGAAACTGTAAATCTGGGCTTAGCTATGATCCGGTCTTTAAAATTCAAGAATAACATAGGAGCGGAAATATTCAGCACCAATTGTGGCATTATTCCCGGAAAAGATGTGAACCTGACGGGAGGAAACAGATCTATCTATATCAGTTATAATCCCTTGGCAAAGCTGAATCACAATGATCCTAAGAATGGCACCTATGAAAGAAAAAATTATGATCTAAAAGCAGTCATGGGTTGGAACTGGGATGAGGATAATAATAATTTTTCTTATGGAGATGGAGCCGCAGGCGCAGGCTATACTGGTGTATGGCACGAAAAAGATATGAAAGACTGGGTTAACGACACAGTCTTCGCATCAGATGCTACAATTCCTGAATCTACTTCTGACGATGGATTCCGCCTAATTACATTAACACTTGAAAATATCCCCTTAGTGGATTTCGAGGATGTCTGGACCACCCAAGACGCCACAGCAACCGACGCCCAAGTCCCCAGTGAACCCGTAGAACCCTAAAAAACAAACAGCAATGATAAAGACCAAATATTTCCTATTGGCCCTATGGACCCTCTGCAGCTTGGGCGCCTGCATCGCGCCGGACAACGATGATGACAACTGCCAGGAATGCCGCGAACAACAAATCCTGCTTCAGTTGGCCAGCGACAAGGCCACCACGCGAGCCGGTCGCCCCCTGACCAGCAACCAGCCAGCACAAGACGTGGACCGCGTGGCACTCATCATCTGCGATGCAACAGACAACAGTATCGTCACCACCAAACTGGTGAAAGACTGGATGAGCAACAGCACCGAGTATGACACCAACAATCATCGTGGCCGCCAAGACCGCGTGAAGCTGGACGAGGACGAACGGCTGGGGGCCGGTACGTATAAGCTTTATGCCATAGCCTACACTTATAAGAGTGTTCAAGACCACACGGCCTATACCATCGCCGAGGGCACAGAGACAACCGGATTGAACGAATATTTCGAGGCTTTAGTTAAAGACCATGCAGGCAAGACATTCACCGAGAACTTCACCCTTCGCCTAAGCGGCACACCGGGTGAGGAAATCTTTGCCGGCTCCGTCGCTTCGTTCACCGTCACGTCCGCAGGCTTTAACGTCACCATAGTGCTGAACCGTCAGGTGGCCGGTGCCTATATGTATGTAAAAGATATCCCCTACTACGACAACCTCACCAAACTGCGCCTGGTGCCCGCCACCGACAACGACGGGCTGGTGCTGGGACAATTTGCCAACGAGGACATCGCCAACAACGGCACCGCCACAAAAGGGCTTTATGTAATGAACGGAACGGAAACAGCCCAAACGACGATACCTCTCTGTGAAATCAATTTGCAAGACTGGTTTCCCGGAAGCATCACAAAAGACGAAAACAGCAACCTTATCTCCACAGACAACTGGCAACAAGCCACCGGCCTTCCTGAAGGCATGAACGTGGAAAAGGGCAGCTTCTTTGCAGGCAACTTCGTCATCCCCTTTGCCGCCTCTGCTACCACAAGTGATAAAAAATCACTCACTATCCAACTGGTTTCAGGAGATGGAAGTACTGAAACGGTAAAACAAGAATGGACCGTAAAGCTCCCTGCCAATGATTTGAATAAACAGCAAGGAAAGGTCTACTATTGGGATGAAACAAATAGCAAGTTTGAGAATAACAAAACCATTACCGAATCCGTCACCAACTACTCTCTCCTCCGCAATCACCTGTACTGCATAGGCAACAAGGGCACGACGGACGGGACAGAAGACGACGAGCCCCAATCGCTGGACAACCGGCAAGAACTGCTGCTGCAAGTCATAGCCGAATGGGACGTCGTCTATGACATGGTGTTGGAACCGAGAGAGGATGAAAATGAATAAGTCTTGCATCATACATAACTTTACCCCAAACATGGTTCCTTGACGTAGGGTAAAACCATGTTAGAGCGTTTCTTGTGCTGTGAAGCAGAAGGCGTTCTATGTTTGTTTTGTTTGCAGGGGAGCATGATTTTCGAATCGTGCTCCCCTTTTTTCGTTACATCCTTGCAATATTTAATTTATTCTTACTACTTTTGTGCTGTATAACACAATTGTGCAGCAGTTATGGCAAAATTTGACCTATCCGAAATAGACGTCCCAACCCTGATAGCCGACATGTGGGAGCCCCTGAACGACGAGCAAAGGGAGATTCTTGCAAGCCACTTTACCCTACAGACATATAAGAAAAACGAGGTCATCCATTGCGAAGGGGAAACACCGACCCACCTTATGTGCCTGCTGAAAGGAAAGGTGAAAGTCTACAAGGATGGCGTTGGGGGCAGAAGCCAGATTATCCGTGTCATCAAGCCTGTGGAATACTTCGGTTATCGTGCCTACTTCTCGGGGGCAGACTACATCACAGCTGCTGCAGCCTTTGAGCCTTCGCTCATCTGCCTCATCCCCATGACAACCATATCGCAACTATTGATGCAGAACAACGCTTTGGCCATGTTCTTCATCAAGCAACTTTCCATCGACTTGGGCGTGGCAGACGAACGCACGGTAAGCCTCACCCAAAAGCACATCCGCGGACGGCTGGCCGAATCCCTGATATTCCTGAAAGAAAGCTATGGCGTGGAAGAAGACGGCTCCACACTGAGCATCTACCTGTCGCGCGAAGACCTGGCCAACCTGTCGAACATGACAACGTCCAACGCCATACGAACCCTTTCGCAATTTGCAGCGGAAAGGCTCATCGCCATCGACGGGCGTAAAATAAAACTGATAGATGAAGACAAGCTGAAGAAAATCAGCAAAATAGGATAAATTAAATGAAGAATGAAGAGGGGGCATCAAAAATGAGCGTTACTATCAAACTGTCATGCTGAACGCATGTGAAGCATCTCCCGAAAGCAAAGGTCAGCAGAAGCTCCTTCACTACGTTCAGGATGACAGAGTAAAACGATAGTCAAGACTCATTCCGATACACCCACTTCATAGTTGTGTTTTTATTGACGGGCAGAAAGGTATCGCTCGGCCTCGATGGCAGCCTGGCAACCACTGGCGGCGGCTGTAATGGCCTGGCGGTAATGCGGGTCGGCTACATCGCCAGCGGCAAACACGCCGGGAATCTTGGTGCGGGGAGTTCCGGGTTCCGTGAGGATATACCCTACCTCATCCGTATCCAAATAAGGCTTGAACACTTCCGAATTGGGCTTATGGCCTATGGCAAGGAAGAAGCCGTCGATAGCAAGGTCGTAACGCGTTTCGTCTACTTCGCCCATACGTTTTACCAAATGCACTCCTTCTACTCCGTCTTCACCAAACAGGCCTACGGCATTGTGCTCAAACAATACTTCAATCTTTTCGTTGTCCATCACCCGCTCTTGCATGACCTTGGAAGCACGCAAATAAGGTTTACGTACAATCAAGTAGACTTTACTTGCCAGCCCGGCCAGATAAACAGCCTCCTCGCAGGCCGTATCTCCACCGCCAACCACGGCTACTGTCTTCTTTCGGTAAAAAAAGCCATCGCAAGTGGCGCAGGCACTTACCCCCATGCCGGCATACTTCTGTTCGTCAGCCAAACCCAGGTATTTGGCAGTAGCTCCGGTAGCAATAATCAGCGTATCCGTTTCCAACACTTTATCTCCGTCTACAGTGATGCGGTAGGGAGATTGGCTCAAGTCGGCAGCGGTCGCTACGCCATGACGTATGTCTGCCCCAAAACGTTCGGCCTGCTTGCGAAGGTCTTCCATGAGTTCAGAGCCATTGATGCCCTGTGGATAGCCTGGGAAGTTCTCAACATCGGTAGTCGTCGTCAATTGTCCACCCGGTTGCAATCCGGAGTAAAGCACCGGTGCCAAATTGGCCCGACCGGCATAGATGGCTGCCGTATAACCCGCAGGTCCGGAGCCGATAATCAAACATTTCAATCTTTCTGTTTCCATTCTATAAATATTTTTGTCTGCAAATTAAATGATAATTTAGCGGGGCGAAGCCCCGAAATGAAGAATGAAGAACTAAGAATGAAGAATTTACAGATGATATAATGGGCAGCGGTAACTTGATTCCCCTCCTCCGGGGAGGAGGGGTGGCACGAAGTGACGGGGTGGTAGCGAATAATCACTTGTTTTATAAAAGGTTACCCTACCACCTCCCCCTTCGGGTACTCCTCCTCTGGGGAGGAGGAGAATTCTGTTACATCGCTAATTCTTCATTCATCATTCTTAATTCTTCATTAAAGCGCGCTTGCGCGCGCTAAATTCCCATTTCACCGTAAATCAATGACCTCTGCGTCAGGATACTTGGAGGCATCGAAAACGAAATGGCTATCTGACCACGATAGACCGTCTTCATAATTCTCCACCACTATCTCTACATCTTCCCCACCTTGTTGCAAAACAATACGCGCAGGACGGTAGGTGTTTTTCTGTATATACAGGGTGATGGAAAGTGCCTCCATACTATCCCCGGCAGCGGGCGCAGTCAGCTGCACGCCATAATAGCGCGAGGCATCCCCTGCACGGACTGGTTGAAGGAGTTGTGCCCGGTAACCATTGCGGTACAAGGAAAGCCACGCGTAGGGATTGAGTGTCTGCATCTCTTCCGGCGTCGGCTCGGAGATGTTCACTTCACCGGCCGAAACCAGATAACTCCATTGTGTATGTCCGTCGAACCAAGTAGTTACGCCTCCGACATAAAGCACAAATTTCTCATCCTTCAGCTCAATCGTCCCGGAAGATTGCCCGGAAGACGCCTGCATGGAAAATCCTATACGGAGTCCTCCTGCCTTACGGAAGCCAGCCTCCACCTCCTCCATTATTTTCTTGGCATCGGTCTGTTGTGCCATTGCCTGCGGCATAACAAACATGACCCAAAGAAGGCATATAAAAAAACGATTCAATGTATCCATTCCATTAAAAATTCTCTAAATGCTGCTCTAACGATATGATATCTGCAAAAAACACTTCACGCGGCTTGCTGCCCTGTGCCGGTCCTACGATATTCGCCTTCTCCAACTGATCCATGATGCGCCCCGCGCGATTGTATCCGATGGAAAACTTGCGTTGAATCAATGAAGTAGACCCCTGCTGGTGTGTAACAACCAAACGGGCGGCATCTTTGAACAACGGATCGAGTTTGTCCATATCCACATCCCTGACTTCGCTTCCCGAGTTTTCGTCCACATACTCAGGCAAGAAGAATGCGGTGGGATAACCTTGCTGGCGGGCAATGTAATTGGTAATGTCCAGCACTTCGGGCGTATCGATAAAGGCGCACTGCACACGCACGGGGTCGCCTCCTTGCAAGAAAAGCATATCGCCCTTGCCGATAAGCTGATTGGCGCCGGGACGGTCGAGAATGGTGCGCGAATCCACCATCTGCATTACACGGAAAGCTATGCGTGCAGGAAAGTTTGCCTTAATGGTACCGGTAATGATGTTGGTAGTGGGACGCTGGGTAGCAATAATCATGTGAATGCCCACGGCACGCGCCAACTGGGCGATGCGTGCAATGGGAAGCTCCACATCTTTACCCGCCGTCATGATAAGGTCGCCAAACTCGTCGATGACCACCACGATGTAAGGCATAAACTTATGTCCCTTTTCCGGATTCAGGCGACGGTTGATGAATTTTTCATTATACTCTTTAATATTACGCACATGGGCAGCTTTCAACAAATCATACCGCGTATCCATCTCCACACAAATGGAGTTGAGGGTCTGCACCACCTTGGTCACATCGGTAATGATAGGCTCCACCTCGTCAGGCAGTTTGGCAAGGAAATGATGTTCGATGCTCGAATATATACTGAACTCCACCTTCTTGGGGTCTACCAATACAAACTTCAATTCGGCCGGATGCTTCTTGTAAAGCAAAGAGGTAATAATGGCATTCAATCCTACGGATTTACCCTGACCGGTAGCACCGGCCACCAAAATGTGGGGCATCTTGGCAAGGTCTACCATGAACACCTCGTTCGTAATGGTCTTTCCCAAAGCAATGGGCAGGTCGAAGGCAGACTCCTGAAACTTCCGGCTTCCGATGATGCTGCGCCCCGACACTATCTGCTTGCGCGCATTGGGCACTTCGATACCGATAGTTCCCTTCCCAGGGATCGGAGCAATGATGCGCACGCCCTCGGCCTTCAAAGCCAAGGCTATATCATCTTCCAACCCACGGATTTTAGAGATGCGGATGCCTTGCTCGGGCGTAATCTCGTAAAGCGTCACTGTAGGACCCACGGTGGCCTTGATGCTACTGATTTCTATGCCAAAACTCCGCAAGGCTCTTATTATCTTGTCCTTGTTGGCATTTTGCTCTTCCATGTCGATGGCCGGCTCATCATTGTCAAAGTGCTTCAACAGGTCGAGCGTGGGATAATGGTAGTTTTCCAAATCCAAGCGCGGGTTATAAGGCTCTTGCACCTGTTCAACAAGGTCGTCGTCATTGTGCTCTACCCCAAATTCTACCCCCGTCTTTTCATCATTCTCAGACTGATCGGAAACGGTAGTCACAATCGGGTCCGGATTGGGTACTTCAATTATCATCTCCTGCTCCTTATCATCATCGGCAGAAGATTCAGTCCCGGCATCTTCCTTCGTATCAGGAATATCGTCCACAACTCCAGCCTCCGGCTCCTCCTGGGAATGTCCTTCGCTTTCCAAAACATTGGCATCGCCTTCTCCAGGGCTTGACACAGCCTCCGCCTTCTCGGCCTTGCTACGTTTTAAGAAGCTGAGCGAAAGCACTTTTCTTAACCACACCACGGTGGAGGCGCTGAGGTAAATAAAGAAGCAGATGGCCGTCAGGGCAAGCAGCATCCACACGCCCGGCACGCCGATTTGCGATACCAACCATTGGCTGACATTATATCCATGCATTCCTCCCAAATAGAGAAAAGAATCGCGGTATTGGTCGACAAACACAAAACCCAAGAACACGGAAAACCACACCAACAACAGGGCACAAACCGCGAACCACTTCCATAAACGCACACGTGCCACCTTCATCAGTTTCAATCCCAGCACCGCTAGGAAAACAGGTATGAAATAGGATGATACGCCAAAACAGCGGTTGATGAAATAACTTGCCAACTGGGCACCTCGCGAACCGGCATAGTTCTTCACCCCGTTATGTGTAGAAGCCAATTCATCAGCCGTGGCCTCATCAATAATGCTTTGATCGGCAGCTCCGGTAAAGAAGAAAGATGTGAATGCCAAAAGGAGGTATACCGCAAAAATCACGAATAACAGACCTGCGATGAAACGAAAAGTCTCGTTTTTAAAAACTCCTGTTAGCGCAACAAGTCGGGAAGGTGATTTTGTAGAATCGTTAGTTATATGTTTTTTTACCATGAATATATCCTCTTTAATAAACAACTCTTTTCTATTATCACGATGCAAAAATACAAAAAAATCCCCCGTTAAAGACGGGGGATACTAATGTTTTCACAATCGCAATGTTATTTCACGCTCTTAATTGGCCATTTCAGAAATGAACTTGATACGTACCAAGCGGACTTCTTCTTCCGTAAAATCATCACCTAACTCTTCAAGAGCTTCTTCGATGTCGTCGGTAGTAGATTCCTTGAAATAATCATAAATGTCGAGCATGTGGTCTTCATCCATAATTTCATCCAAGAAATAATCAATATTCAATTTAGTCCCTGAATATACAATGGCCTCTATTTCACTTAAAAGTTCTTCAAATTCAATGCCCTTCGACACGGCAATATCGTCCAGAGCCACTTTACGGTCTATGGCCTGGATGATGGATACTTTCAGTTTGGACTTGTTGGCTACTGTGCGGACACGCAAATCTTCCGGACGTTCTATCTCATTTTCCTCGCAATGACGCTTGATAAGCTTGCAAAATTCTTCGCCATAACGCTTCGCTTTGCCTGCACCTACACCCGGAATATTTTGAAGTTCTTCCAAAGTAACAGGATAAATAGTCGCCATAGCTTCCAAAGACGGGTCTTGGAAGATGACATAAGGCGGCACCGCAAGTTGTTTGGAGAGTTTCTTGCGTAAATCTTTCAACATGGCATACAAAGTGGGGTCGACAGCACATGCTCCTCCGCCCCTCATGGGTGCATCTTCCTCAATTTCCTCGAAGTCATTGTCTTCTACAATTTTAAAGGATACAGGATGTTTCAGGAACTTCCGTCCTTCTTCGGTCACTTTCAGCAGCCCATAATTTTCCACATCTTTACTGAGATAGCCTGCTATCAAAGCCTGGCGGATTACCGCATTCCAAGTTTTATCTTCCTCGTCCATACCAGAGCCGAACACATCCAGGTCTTCATGCAAATGCGCCTGCACCTCTGACGTTTCCCGACCACGTATGACATCGATTATATAGTCTGCCTTAAAATTTTCTTTTACCGCGAGAATCGTTTCTAACACGGTACATAACAGTTCTTGAGCTTCCACTTGTTTTTTAGGATTTAAACAATTGTCGCAATTACCACAATTATCTTCAGTATATTCCTCGCCAAAATAATGCAGCAATGTCTTCCTGCGACACAAAGAAGACTCTGCATAAGCAGCCGTTTCCTGCAATAGTTGCCTACCTATTTCCTGTTCGGCCACAGGTTTGCCTTGCATGAATTTTTCCAGCTTCTGCAAATCTTTATTAGTATAGAAAGTGATGCACTTACCTTCACCACCATCGCGACCGGCACGCCCGGTTTCCTGGTAATAACCTTCCAGGCTTTTCGGAATGTCATAATGAATGACGAAACGTACATCCGGCTTGTCTATACCCATACCAAAGGCAATGGTAGCCACAATAACATCGATTTTCTCCATCAGAAAATCATCTTGATTTTGTGTACGCGTAGCCGAATCCATACCGGCGTGATAAGGACGGGCATTAATACCATTAGCCTGCAAGATTTCAGCAAGTTCTTCTACTTTCTTACGGCTCAGGCAGTAAATGATACCTGATTTTTCGGGATTGTTTTTGATGAACTTAATAATATCCTTATCGACATTGGCCGTTTTCGGACGTACTTCGTAATAAAGATTCGGACGATTGAACGAAGATTTGAATACTTTGGCATCTATCATGCCCAGATTTTTCTGTATATCATGCTGTACTTTCGGAGTAGCCGTTGCGGTAAGGGCAATCAACGGAGCTTTTCCTATCTCATTGATAATAGGCCGTATCCGACGATATTCTGGACGGAAATCATGCCCCCATTCAGAAATACAATGGGCTTCATCGACTGCATAAAAGGAAATTTTCACAGTTTTCAGGAACTCCACATATTCATCTTTTGTCAATGACTCGGGAGCAACATAAAGCAGTTTGGTCTTCCCTTTTATAATATCAGACTTAACCTGATCTATTGCACCTTTATTCAAAGAAGAATTGATGAAATGGGCTATCCCGTCTTCTTCGCTATAATTACGCATTGCATCGACCTGGTTCTTCATCAGTGCAATCAGAGGTGAAATGACAATAGCTGTTCCCTCCATCAACAAAGAAGGTAATTGATAGCATAGAGATTTTCCCCCACCAGTAGGCATCAACACAAACGTATCATTACCTGCCAGCAGATTTTCTATAATCGCCTCTTGATTACCTTTGAAGGTATCAAAACCGAAGTATTTCTTCAGTTCCTCTGTCAAATTAATCTTCTTTTTTGCCATGGTTTTAGGTCGTTGTTATATAAAAAAATCTCATGCGCTTTTTTACGGCGACACATTTACTTTAGAATTCTAACAAAGTTAGGAACAACTTCTCTATTTCCCAACATAATCTGCCCATAATTTTGCAATAAAAAACAAAAAAATCCGCCATACAATCTTCTGACGCTCCTTTTAAGCATTTTGAAGTCTTGCCATATTAGCTTTCTCCAATTGGTGCCGGGCATAATCCAATGTTACGACAAAATGGTCTTTATGCTCAGAAGGAATTTCAAACATGGCATCCATCATAATGGTTTCTACAATGGAACGCAACCCTCTTGCACCCAATTTGTATTCTATCGCCTTATCAACAATGTATTCAAATACAGCGTCTTCAAAATCAAGCTTGACACCATCCATTTCAAACAGTTTGACATATTGCTTGATAATGGAATTTTTGGGTTCTGTCAATATCGCACGCAAAGCATTCCTATCCAAAGGATTCAAGTAAGTCAAAACCGGCAAACGCCCGATGATTTCAGGAATCAGCCCAAATGCTTTCAAATCTTGCGGAGCGATATACTGCATCAGATTATTACGGTCAATAGTTGCCGCATTGCGCACTGAATTATATCCTACCACATGAGTGTTAAGCCGCTGGGCTATTTTTTTCTCTATGCCATCAAACGCCCCTCCACAAATGAACAAGATGTTTTTCGTATTTACAGGAATCATTTTCTGTTCGGGATGCTTACGTCCGCCCTGTGGAGGAACGTTAACAACAGAGCCTTCCAAAAGCTTCAACAATCCCTGTTGTACACCTTCGCCACTTACATCCCTCGTTATTGAGGGATTGTCACCCTTACGGGCTATTTTGTCTATCTCATCAATGAACACAATGCCACGCTCAGCCTCAGCCACATTGTAATCTGCGACTTGGAGCAAACGGGTCAAAATGCTTTCGATATCCTCACCCACATATCCGGCTTCAGTAAGTACCGTAGCGTCCACTATAGTAAAAGGTACATTCAGCAATTTGGCAATGGTGCGTGCCAGCAATGTTTTACCTGTACCGGTGCTTCCTACCATGATAATATTGGATTTTTCTATCTCAACATCATCACCACTTTCTTTTTGAAGCAAACGTTTATAATGGTTATATACGGAAACTGCCAAGAAGCGCTTGGCATCATCTTGCCCGATGACATATTGATCCAGAAATTGTTTTATTTCAACAGGTTTAGGCAATTCCTGTAGGTTCAACTGCTTGGTACTTCCTTTTTTCCCGGATCCAAGTGCTTCTTGTACAATCTCATATGCTTGGGTGGCACAACTATCACAAATAAATCCATTCAGGCCAGTGATGAGGAATCCCACTTCATCTTCAGTCCGCCCGCAAAAGCTACACCTATTTTTATTTTTTTTAGAATCGGCCATATTTACTTCTTTATCAAAACTTCATCTACCATGCCATATTCTTTGGCTTCTTGGGCAGTCATCCAATAATCACGATCTGAATCGGCCCATACCTTATCAAAAGGTGTATGAGAATGGTCTGCAATGATAGTATAAAGTTCTTTCTTCAATTTTTGTATTTCACGAGCTGTAATTTCAATGTCCGACGCCTGCCCTTGGGCTCCCCCCATAGGCTGATGAATCATCACACGCGAATGGGTCAATGCAGAGCGTTTACCTTCGGCTCCCGCCACCAACAATACAGCAGCCATACTTGCAGCCATACCTGTACAAATGGTAGCGACATCACTGCTAATGAATTGCATCGTGTCATAAATGCCCAAACCGGCATACACCGAACCACCCGGAGAATTGATATAAATAGAAATGTCTTTGCCTGGGTCTACCGAATCCAAATAAAGCAACTGAGCCTGCAATGTATTGGCCGCATAATCATCAATCTGGGTACCCAAAAAGATAATACGATCCATCATCAAACGCGAAAACACATCAAGCTGTGTCACATTAAGCTGGCGCTCTTCCAAAATATAAGGATTTAAATAACTAGCCTGAGACTTGATGACATCATCCAGTACATGGCCATTCATACCTAAATGCTTGGTCGCATATTTTCTAAAATCATCCATAATCTTTTTACTGAGATTTTATTTTTCATATCATTAATGTTCCCAACCGCTAAACTTAGCAGAAATTGGAGTGCAAAGTTACAAAAATGTACTAAAAAACGATAGCTTTAAACAGAATATATTGCCCATTATTTCCTGAATACACACTTTAAGCGGGCAAGAAAAATAGTACCACGAAAACAAAGTTCAAGACACATGGCCAACCATACACCTTTCAACCCCATCGTCGGGGCAAGCCAAGCCGCCAACGTAAGCCGCACAGCCCAAATGCTGAAGAAATTCATCAGGCTGGGGATTATCGTTTTTCCCATCCCTACAAATACACTATAAGCGACAATGGCTGCTGCAAACATTGGCTCAGCAAAAGCTTCGATACGCAAAGCCTCTACTCCCAAGTCCAAAACTTCTGCATCCGGGGTCATTGTACCTATGATAAAAGGAGCACCCATATACATAAGAACTCCCATGATACCCATTACCGCCATACCCATGCCCACCGTAATGTAAGCGAACCGTTTGGTTAAGTCTTTGCGCCCAGCACCATAACTCTGTCCTACCAAAGTAGTAGCTGCGTCAGCTATGCCATAGCCAGGCATATAACACAAGCTTTCCGCAGTTATGCCGAAGGAGTTGGCGGCTATGGCAAAAATGCCTAAGGGAGCTACAATAACAGTTGTCATAATCTGCGCCCCACAAATCACCGCATGCTCTATACCCATAGGCAAACCTATGCGAACAGCATTTTTCAATGTCATCATTGTAGGACGAAAACGCCCTCGCACAGTAGTTAATTTCAAATCATTCGAACGGGTGCATAGATACCATAACAAAATTGCAGCTACCACCAGCTCGGCAAATCCCGTTCCCAAAGCCGCTCCTTCCACCCCCCAGCCGGCTCCCGGCACCCAAAGCGTATAGCCTCCCCATTCCACTTCACGGGAAGGAAATATCAGGAAAAAATTGAATACCACATCCAATGCACACATCAACACGCTCAGTATACTAGGAATCCGCATGTTACCACTATACCGAAGCATGCTGCTAGAAAGGACATAAAGCTGGAATACAGGAAGGAAAGATGCATAAATCAAGAAATAAAGTGATGAATCCTTGCGAATAGCTTCATCGCCTCCCAACCATACCGGCAATGAACCACTGATAAGCACACCCACCATGCCCCATATTAATCCGAACAAGCCTACAGCCACCAGCGCCTGCCGCAAAATGGAACGTGCCTTCTGCATATCGCCCGCCCCGATGGCATGTGCAACCTGCACGGAAAAACCGGTAGCTGCCGCCGAGCACGTACCGCTGAACAACCAGGTAGTCGTGGAAATCAATCCGATGGAAGCTGCCGCATTCGCGCCCAAGCTTCCCACCATGGCAGCATCGATATATTGCATCACAATGGAAGACAATTGCGCCATGATGGCCGGGATGCTGAGAAACAAAGTAAGTTTCAACTGCTGCCCAAGCGTCATGGGTTGCCCTAATCGAATTAATGCAAGCAGGTCGTTCGAAGAAGTCATATACAACTAAAAGAAAGGAAGCCAACCTTGCATGTAACATGTAAAAGGTTGGCCTTCTTCTAATTTATAATAAGCAAGTTGTTATTTTGTGGCCGACTCGAGTTTCTTCATGATTGAGAATATAAAGAGAGCCGACAACAAGCAAAGCGAAATAAGGAGAGTCCAAATGCCCCACAACGGAAGCTTGTCCCACAACAGCCCAGGTATGGATACCAGATAGTTACCCACAGCCGTAGCAGCAAACCAACAGCCCATCATGGCACCCTTGTACTTGGGAGGAGCGACTTTCGACACGAACGAGATGCCCATGGGCGAAAGCAACAACTCGGCAAACGTCAGTACCAGATAAGTGGATATCAACCAGTTGGGCGACACAAGCACATCGCTCACCGTACCTCCCAGTTCGGCAGGAGAAGCAAGGCCGAACGAACCGACCGTAAGTATCAGGAAACCGGCTGCTGCCACCAGCATGCCCAGCCCTATCTTGCGGGGAGCCGAAGGTTCCTTGCCCTTCGAAGCCAATGCGCTGAAGATAGCTAGGGAGAACGGCGTAAGCGCTACCACGAAGAACGGATTAAACTGCTGGAAGTCGGATGGCTGGATAGACACCTCGCCCGGCAACGACGTGTAAATGCCTGCGACACCGCACCACAGGGCCAACGTGACAGCGCCCAAAATAACCTTTGTACGTACCACCTTGGCCTGGAAGGCACTGAACAGCGTATAAATGGAAATGGCTATGAGCACCAGTCCCCATACGTTGAAACCGATGCGGGTAAACCCTTCGGCAATGTTCGACGTATAGTCGCGGGCAAAGATGGTCATCGTAGCACCGTTCTGGTGGAAGGCCATCCAGAAGAACACCACCACGGCAAATACCAGCAACAGGGCCGTGATACGGCTCTTGGTCTGGGCGGGGGTAAGTTCCATTTCCTCAATGTGGTTAGCCTGAGCCTGCTTGGAGTTGACATCGGCGTGCTTGAACCACGAACGGCAACCGTAATAGATGGCGACGGAAAGCAGCAGAGACACACAGGCTACGGCAAACCCGTAGTTGTAGGCCTCCGAAAGCCTTTCGATGTAGTAGCTGCTGAATGTGGGCAAGTCCATACCCGCAGCCCCGTCCATGGATGCAGCCAGGGTTGACAGTTTGTCGGCATTGTCGGGCGAGATGACCCCGTCAAGGCACTGATGAGCCAAGGAAGGGATGTTGGCGTCGTAAAACAGGCCGCCTTTCTCCAGGAAGAAGTTGGTGATGCTCTTTGCCATCGAGGGGGCGAACATGGCGCCGATGTTGATGGCCATATAGAACAGGCTGAACGCGGCGTCACGCTTCGACGAGTATTTCGGATCATCGTAGAGGTTGCCCACCATGACCTGCAAGTTGCCTTTGAACAGACCCGTGCCAATGGCTATCAGAGCCAGCGCACCAAACATCAACACCTTGCCTGCAATGCCAGCCTCTGTAGGGATGGCTAAGCACAGGTAGCCTGCAAACATCACGCCGATGCCGAGCGTGACACACTTGCCGAACCCTATCTTGTCGGCAAGGATGCCTCCAAACAAAGGCATGAAATACACGGCAGCAAGGAAAATGGAATAAATCTGCGTAGCAACTGCCGCGCTGAAACCGAACTTCGCCTGGATGAACAGCAGAAAGATGGCGAGCATCGTGTAGTAACCGAAACGCTCACCCGTATTAGCAAGCGCCAAGGCATATAGCCCCTTAGGTTGTCCTTCAAACATATTACTTTATCATTTAAGATTAATAAAACGGATTATTTTGACGGACAAAGGTAATAAAAAAAATGAAAGAAAACCCCGAATCTCCACCATAACACAAAAAAGCAGCTACAATTACTTGTAACTGCTTTATTTTCAACACGAGCGGCAAGCGAGGTTCGAACTCGTGACCCTCAGCTTGGGAAGCTGATGCTCTACCAACTGAGCTATTGCCGCAATAAAATCTGCACTAGTTCCTTTTGGAAAACGCGACAAAGGTAATAAAATCCTGCCAAATACTACAAGTATTCTCCGCTTTATTTTTTGTTTTCCATGCAGATTGCTTGTTTCTGATACAAGAATAGAGTACTTTTGTCCCATAACATGATAATATGGAACGACAAATCATACTTATTACTGGAGGCTCACGCTCGGGAAAAAGCACCTATGCGGAAAAATTAGCACTCAGTCTCTCCGATTCTCCCGTTTATATGGCAACGGCGCGCATTTGGGATGAAGAGTTCAGGCAACGCGTCATCGCCCACCAACAACGCCGAGGTCCCGAATGGTCAAATATTGAAGAAAACAAATACTTAAGCCAACATGCATTGGCAGAAAAGGTGGTCCTGGTAGACTGCGTAACGTTATGGTGCACCAATTTCTTCTTCGACCTTAATGCTGATGTACAAGTAGCATTGGATGCTCTCCAAAAGGAGTTTGACTTGCTAACACGACAAAATGCCATCTTCATCTTCGTCACCAATGAAATAGGGATGGGAGGCGTTTCTCCCAATGAAATCCAACGCAAATTTACTGATGTGCAGGGATGGATGAATCAATACATAGCCGCCCGGGCAGACAAAGTAATTTGCATGATTTCCGGCATTCCCTTGCAAATTAAACCTTAAAACAAAATCTATACATTAATATATGAATATCCCTGTTACTTTCCACATCACGTTGCCGGATGAAGCCATCAAGGCTAAACTGACAGACAAAATAAACAACCTAACCAAACCTAAAGGGTCCTTAGGAAGGCTGGAAGAATTGGCTTTGCAAATCGGCCTGATACAACAGACCTTGACACCCGCCCTACGACATCCACAAAACATTATATTTGCTGCCGACCATGGCATTGTGGACGAGGGTGTAAGCCTGTCTCCCAAAGAAGTAACCTGGCAACAAATCAGCAACTTCCTGCACGGAGGAGCGGGGGTCAACTTCTTATGTCGCCAGCACGGCTTTGACTTGAGAATTGTGGACGCAGGAGTAGATTACGATCTGCCCCAAGACAAAGGCATCATCAATTTGAAAGTACGGCGAGGCACCCGAAACTACCTGCACGGTCCTGCCATGACTGAGGAGGAAGCCGCCCTTTGCCTGGAGAGAGGTGCCGAAGTGGTGATCCGTTGCCATGAAGAAGGTAGCAACATCCTCAGCTTCGGAGAGATGGGTATAGGCAACACATCTTCTTCCTCCCTATGGATGAGCTTCTTAACCGGCATCCCGCTAGCACAATGCGTGGGGGCAGGAAGCGGATTAAACACCGAAGGTATCCGGCATAAATACGAAGTATTGAACCAAGCCATGCACAATTATGGGGGCGACGGTTCGCCTGTCGACATTATCCGATGGTTTGGCGGACTGGAAATGGTCATGGCTATAGGAGCCATGCTACAGGCTGCCCAACTAAAGATGATTATATTGGTAGACGGATTCATCATGACAAGCTGCATCTTAGCGGCCTCACGCCTGTATCCCGAAGTGTTGCCCTATGCCATCTTTGGGCATTGCGGAGATGAATCAGGCCACCGGTTGCTGCTTAACGCCCTACACGCCAACCCCTTACTCGGCTTAGGTTTACGCCTTGGCGAAGGCACCGGAGCAATTTGTGCTTATCCCATCGTAGACTCGGCTGTGCGGATGATCAACGAAATGGACAATTTCGCCCATGCTTCCATCACCAAATACTTCTAACTCATGCACACCTCCCATTTGCTTGCCGCCCTCATCTTCTTCACACGTCTGCCCTTTTGGAAGATAAATAAAAACCTGCCTGCAACACCCTTTAAACACATTGTACCCTATTGGCCCATGACAGGATGGCTCACCGGAGGCATTATGGCCGGGGTGCTTTGGCTGACAGCACAAGTATTGCCTCTGTCTACCGCTTGGATACTAGCCATTGCCGCCCGACTGCTACTGACCGGATGCCTGCATGAAGACGGGCTTGCCGACTTCTTTGACGGTTTCGGAGGAGGAAGAACACGCGAACGGACACTTGCCATCATGAAGGATTCGAGCATCGGGAGCTATGGTGTCATTGGCCTCGTGCTGTACTTTCTGCTCCTGACACAAGTCACCGCCATACCCTTGCCCGTACTCTGCGCAGTAGCTTTCAGCGCCGATAGTTGGAGCAAAGCATGCGCCTCACAGCTCATCAACCAACTGCCCTACGCCCGCAAAGAAGAGGAGAGTAAAGCCCACGTGGTGTACGACCACATGACCACAACCGAAACCTGCCTGGCTCTAGTGGCCGGAGCCTTGCCCCTGCTCCTATTACCTATCAAGCTATGGGTGGCGGCTTTCTTTCCCGTACTCACCTTTATCTGGCTCTGCCGATTGATGAAATGGCGCCTGCAAGGTTACACGGGGGATTGTTGCGGCGCCACGTTCCTACTTTGCGAACTCTCCTTTTATCTAGGCGCCTTAATACTGTACTACGCATTTTTTTAAACATATAGAGACATGAATATCACCTTCATCCGCCACACCTCGGTCGACGTTCCACCCGGTGTGTGCTACGGGCAGACCGATGTACCCCTCCGATCAACTTTTCCCCAAGAAGCCGCCAATGTACGCATGCGCCTCCAGGCCTCTTTGGCGCAAGGCGAAGCGTTCGATCAGGTGTTTACTAGCCCTTTGAGTCGATGCACCCGCTTGGCCGAATATTGCGGTTATCGCGAAGCCAAGCGTGACCCTCGCCTGCTGGAACTGGACTTCGGTACCTGGGAGATGCAGCCCTTTGCCACAAATACTGATCCTCGGCTGGCGGAATGGTATGCCGACTATCTGCACATACCCGCCACGGGAGGGGAATCATTTACCCAACAATACCGGCGCGTATCAGCTTTCCTTGACGAACTACGCACATGTCCCTATGACCGTGTGCTGGTCTTTTCCCACGGAGGCGTGCTGGTGTGCGCCCAAATTTACGTCGGCCTCACTACACCCGAAGAAGCTTTCTCCGCCCTCCCCGCGTATGGTGAAATGGTACACATCAACCTTTGATCAACTTAATGTTGGCATTCTGCCCTAACCAAGCTTGACATTTAGCGAAGTTAAGTTCGCCTATTAACCACAACCAATCAGCCATTTAAAAAAGCAGACCGAGTAAAGATACCTATCTACCAGGATAGAACGAAAGTGGACAGCAGCATGACGATGAGCATCAACCCTTCGGCACGGCGATTGATGTGGATGGCAACGTGCATGTCATGAGAGGTGAGAGGACGTTCGCTAATGCCGATATAAGGCTTCCATACCTCCTCGCCGAAGTAAAGGTGCGGCCCGCCGAATCGACATCCTAATATGCCAGCCAACGCTGCTTCGGGATAACCTGAATTTGGACTTGCATGCTGCCTTCCATAGTGCGCCACGAAGCTTAGAAGCGACGGGCGTCCAGCCGCAATGACCATGAGCAAAGCCGTGAGGCGAGCGGGGAAGAAATTAGCCACATCGTCCAAGTGGGCGGCAAAGCACCCTATCAGGCGATAGCGTTTATTACGGTATCCCACCATAGAGTCGAGCGTGTTCACCATCTTGTAGGCCATCATGCCAGGAACGCCTAACAGCCAATACCAAAAAAGCGGAGCAATGACCCCATCGCTTAGGTTTTCAGCCAAAGTCTCGAGAGCAGCGGTGCGCACCTCTTGGGCGGAAAGTGCTTCTGTGTCACGCCCTACAATGCGTGCCACTTGCCGACGCCCTTCATCCAAAGAACGGTCTACAGCAGAAAACACCGCGCGCACCTCCTTGATTAGAGTCGTCCCCGCCAAACAATAGAATATTAACAGGATTTGCAGGATGAGCAACAAGGCAGGCGACCATCCCGCCACCCACCTAAGCACCAGTCTGGTGAAAAAGTACACCCCGAGCACTAATCCAACGGTCATCAACGCTCCCTTCAACACACGATATCCTCCCCGATTCAAGCGATGCTCCAGCCAAAAGATTGCCTTACCGAAGGCCACTACGGGATGGGGCAGCCAAACAGGGTCACCCAATAAACGATCGAGCAACCATCCGGCCAATAAAGGCAGATTGAATAAAAGCGTCAGATAGAAAGCAGTCAGCCAGGTATCCATAGTCATTCCTCCTTCAGCCAGCAGCCAATGGCATTTACGAGTAACCGGTTTTCTTCATGCCCTCGGGTAGCTATACGGAAAAAGCGTTCGTCCAACCCATCGAAATTAGAAGCATCGCGTATCAAGAATCCATACTTTTCAGCCAAATAATCCTTCAGCGCCGAAGCACGCCCCCCCATACGCAAATGCACCAGCATAAAATGAGTTTCGGTAGGCCAAACCTCCAAGCCACCCAACGCACGGAGTGCACCGGCCAACCAACGGGCTTCTTCTAAACACGAAATGGTTTCTGCATGATAGAGAAAGGCTTCCTGCCCAGTCAAGAATAAGCCAGCCTCGATGGCCAACAGATTGACCGACCAAGGCATACGGTTCAGACGAAGGCGGGAAAGCAAGCCTTCATTGCCCGTAACATATCCTAAGCGAAGGCCTGGGATAGCATATCGCTTGGTCATGGAATGAAGTAGCAACACATTGGGATAGTTTACCCCCTCAGCAGGCGTAAACAACGGGCGAAGCGTAAAGCTCTCATACGACTGGTCAATGACGATGCATACACGGGGATTGTACCGGATGACTTCTTCCAGCCATACTTTGTCAACCACAGAGCCGGTTGGATTGTTCGGATTGCAAAGCCATAGCAGATCGGCATCATCGGGTAGTAGGAAGCCTTCACGCTCACCGGGCAAAGAATAAAGCGCAGAAACTATATGGCCGTGCATGCGGCAAGCATCTGCATATTCGCTAAAGGTTGGTTGCAGTATATACGCCCGCGCCGGACGAAAAGTTTGCGCTATCAGATAGATAGCCTCTGTGGCTCCATTAGTTACACAAACCTCATTGGCACGCAAACGATACAGGCTTGCCAAACGAGCTTCCAACGTATAAGGTTCGGGCTCAGGATAGCTTCCTATATGGTCGAGGCAATGACGCAAATGGGCTTTCAAACCAGATAAATCTGCGTTAGCATACACATTAGAGCTAAAGTTTGCAACAATGGGGCGAGTATATTTATACAAATCGTCTCCGTGTCCTTCTATCATATTTCTCCTTTCAGTATTTTATAAATTAATGGCATATTGACATGCAAACGAACATGAGCCGCCAGCTTGTCGTATTGCTGTTCTTTGAAACGCCGATAATCGAAAGTCTCAGGCTCCTGTGCAAGTCTTTCTTTAAAAGGTTCCAACAAGAAATCTATGAAGCTGGGATTATCCAGTATACCATGAATGTAGGTACCCAGGCAGGTGTGACCAGCAAAACATCCCTCCGGCGTACCGTCTTCCAGTACATTAAGAAAATCGGCCGAAGCGCCTTCTATCATTCGGGTAGCTCCCATGTGTATCTCGTATCCTTCATACCAGCTTTCCATTTCCCTGCCTTCCTGACGGAAACGGACTTGACGCGTGACCTTCTCACCTTGCATGCGGGTAGCCACAGGCAACAGGCCAAGTCCGGGCAGGCGTTCAATGTCGCCTTCCACATGATCGGGGTCAGTCACCTCAAGCCCCATCATCTGATAACCTCCACAAATACCCATTACAACCTTTCCTTGCCTATGGGCTTGGATGATAGCTTTCGCTACCCCATTACGACGGAGTTCATGCAAGTCGTCAAGAGTACTTTTTGTGCCTGGAAGCAGAATAATATCCGCCTTCTGCAGTTCGTCTACATTATTAGTATAAAACAAATGAACGCGAGGGTCACGCTCCAAAACGCTGAAATCGGTAAAATTACTCAGATGCCGAAGCAGGACGACGGCTATGTTCACCTTACCCAATTCACGACGCATAGACTTGACGGCCAGTGAAACGGAATCTTCTTCTTCAATGTAAATGTCCTTATAATAGGGCACTACACCTACCACAGGCACTTGACATAAGTTCTCCAGCATGTGGATGCCCGATTCAAAAAGGCGCAAGTCTCCTCTGAATTTGTTGATAAGTATCCCTTTTATCATCCTGCGTTCTTCCGGACAAAGCAACATCATTGAACCGTATAAACTGGCAAAAACTCCTCCCCGGTCGATATCACCCACCAATATCACATCGGCTCCGGCATGAAGCGCCATGGGCAGGTTGGCCAAATCGGAATCACGCAGATTTACTTCTGAAATACTTCCCGCTCCCTCCAACACGATGGGATTGTACTGTACCGACAGTCGGTCGTAAGCAGCACATACTTCCTTCCGCAAAACATTGCGTCTCTCTTTGCAAAAGAAAGTGAGAGCCTCGCTAATACCTTGCGGACGCCCGTTCAGAACTACCTGAGAAGTATGGTCGGATTGAGGTTTCAGCAGCAATGGGTTCATATCGGTATGACAAGGGATACCGGCAGCTTCGGCCTGTACGGCTTGAGCACGTCCTATCTCCAGTCCTTCGGGAGTAGCAAACGAATTGAGTGCCATATTTTGAGCCTTGAATGGAGCAGGACAAAAACCGTCTTGCCTGAATATACGACAAAAGGCAGTTGCAATAACACTTTTACCTACATTGCTTCCCGTACCTGCAAACATGATAGGATGAAGTTTCTTCATAAAAAGGACATCGTTTTAAGAGGCATAATTTGAAAAACGGGACAAAGGTAGTAAAATGCAAGCATAAAAAAAGGCCATCTATCCCAGACAGCCAATCTTTTTTGTTAACCTTAAATCTAATACTATGAAAAACACGTAGCAAAGATACGGACTTTCTGATAACTTCCAAAATATGAGCTTAAAACGGCCTCAAATATAACATGGTTTAATAAAATACATTAAGCCATTAACAATTATATATACATATCCGATAAAAATCACTATCTTCATGCCCGAAATATGAAACTTAATGATTATGATACATTCCATACTTGACACTGACCTATACAAATTCACTACATCGTATGCATACATCAAGCTGTTTCCGTATGCCATAGGCACATTCAGCTTCAAAGACAGAGATGAAACAGTGTACAACGACCGCTTTATGGAGCAATTGCATGACGCCATCAACCAACTGGCAGAGGTAACTTTGAAAGAAGAAGAATTGGAATACATGACCAGCCATTGCCGGTTCCTGCCCCAAGTATATTGGGAATGGCTGTATTCCTTTCGTTTTCGCCCAGACAAAGTAAAAATTGTATTGGACGAAGATCGTCATCTCAACATAGAAATTACCGACTATCTGTACAAATCCACTTTATATGAAGTACCCCTGCTCTCCATTGTATCCGAAATGAGAAACCTGTCGTTGGGGCATGAAGCAGACATGACCGGCACAATGGAACGGCTGGCACACAAAGTAGAGCTTTCAAACGAACATCAACTGCTTTTTTCAGAGTTTGGCACACGCAGACGATTCTCCTTTGAAGTACAAGACAAAGTACTGGCATATCTGAAGCAACACGCCAAATATTGCACAGGCACCTCCAATTGCTACTTTGCCATGAAACACGGCATGAAACCCATGGGAACACATCCACACGAATGGTTTATGTTTCACGGAGCCCAGTTTGGCTACAAGCATGCCAACTACCTCGCCCTAGAAAATTGGGTAAATGTATACGATGGAGACCTAGGCACCGCACTCTCGGACACATTTACCTCCGATGCCTTCTTGAACAACTTGAGCCGGAAGCAAGCCAAATTGTTCGATGGCGTACGATGCGACTCTGGAAATGAATTTACATTTACAGACAAACTCATTGCGCGCTATCAAGAATTGGGCATCGACCCTACCACCAAAACCATTATCTTCAGTAATGCTCTCGACTTTGAAAAGGCACTCGATATACAAGCCTATTGCCAAGGACGTATACGCTGCTCGTTCGGTATCGGCACCAACCTGACAAACGACACAGGGTTTAAACCCTCGAATATCGTTATGAAGCTGACCCGTTGCAAAATGAATGCCAACCAAGAATGGCGCGAATGTGTCAAGCTTTCCGATGACCTGGGCAAACATATCGGTAGTAAAGAAGAAGTAAAAGCATGCCTTTATGACTTACAACTAACATGAATAGAATATGAATATATGGATACAAATGAACTAAAAAAACTATATCTGCAATACACCGGTCATCTGCCAGAGCAAATGCAGCCACTTACACCGGCAGGATCGAACAGGCGCTATTTCCGCCTGGGACTTCAACCGACATTGATTGGCGTGGTAGGTGAATCGAAAGATGAAAATCGTGCTTTCTTATACATGGCGGAATTTTTCAAGACAAAAGGGTTACCCGTTCCCCGTGTATTGGCACATTCTGATGACGGCTTACTTTATCTACAAGAAGATTTGGGCGACACACTATTATTTGATGCCATCATCCAAGGAAGGACTTCCGGGGTTTACAATGAAGCAGAACAAAATCTTTTACACAAAACTATCGCTTTACTCCCGATTTTACAAATGGAAGGAGCGAATATGGACTTTTCTTATTGTTATCCCCAACCCGAACTGAACCGTAGAAGCATTTTATGGGATTTGAATTATTTTAAATACTGTTACCTCAAAGCCACTGGTATAAACTTCCAAGAAGACAAATTGGAAGACGATTTTCAACAAATGGCAGACTTATTACCGGGAGCAGGCATTCATGCCTTCATGTATCGCGACTTTCAAAGCCGCAATGTGATGCTAAAAAATGGAGAACAACCTTGGTTCATAGACTTTCAAGGTGGACGGAAAGGACCAGTATATTACGATGTAGCCTCATTCCTATGGCAAGCCAAAGCTAACTATCCCGATGAATTGAGGGAAGCATTGTTACATACTTACCTCAAAACTTTAGAAAAATATCAAAAGGTTGATGAAGGCGATTTTAGAAAACGTTTACGTCATTTTGTTTTGTTCCGCCATCTGCAAGTATTAGGTGCCTACGGTTTCAGAGGATACTTCGAACGAAAGCCTCATTTCCTGGAAAGCATTCCCTTTGCTTTACGAAACCTATGTAAGCTATTGCAAAACCCATTTCCGGAGTATCCTTACCTCACCCAAATCCTGCAAAGGTTGGCAGAACCTACACCTGCCCCTACAAAAGAGACAATGGAACTGACTGTACGCATTACTAGCTTTTCTTATAAAAAAGGCATTCCAGCCGATCCGTCTGGAAACGGTGGAGGTTACGTGTTCGATTGCCGTGCTTTGCACAACCCCGGCCGTTATGAACGCTACCAGAAACTCTACGGACTGGACGAACCAGTCATCCGATTTTTGGAGGACGATGGAGAAATACTCAGTTTTCTGGAGCATGTTTATGCATTAGTTGACGCCTCAGTAGCACGCTATCTGGAGCGAGGTTTTTCTAACTTATCTGTATGCTTCGGATGCACAGGCGGGCAACACCGTTCCGTGTATGCCGCCCAGCATTTAGCCGAACATTTACATCAAAAATATAATGTACGAATAGAGTTGGAACATCGAGAACAAAGCATTAAAACAATACTTCAACCTAATAAACAATTATGAAAGCCATGATATTTGCCGCAGGCTTAGGTACCCGCTTACGCCCATTAACCGATCATTGCCCTAAAGCTTTAGTACCCGTGGCAGGACGCCCCATGCTGGAGCATGTCATTCAACGGCTCAGAAATGCAGGTTTCAATGATCTGATAATCAATATACATCACCAAGGAGAGCAAATTATAGAGTATTTGAAAAAACATCCCTTTCCCAAAACTACAATACGCATTAGTGATGAGCGGAATATACTGCTGGATACAGGCGGAGGCATCTTGAAAGCACGCCCTATGCTGGACGGGAACGAGCCATTCCTCATCCATAATGTCGACATACTATCGGATATTGACCTACATGCATTTTACCAACAACATTTACAAACTGGAGCAGAAGCTTCATTGCTTGTGAGCAAGCGACATACAACGCGCTACCTACTGTTTGACGAAAAATATTACTTGCACGGCTGGACAAATAAGGAAACAGGTGAAGTAAAGCCTGCCAATATAAATCCAGCCACTTACCTGCAACTTGCTTTTGGAGGCATTCATGTATTTTCTCCTTCATTATTTAAGCGCATGGAAATGAACAAATGGCAAGGACGATTTTCTATCATTCCTTTTTACCTATCCATCTGCAATGAAGCAAATATCAAGGGAATCAAAGCTAATGATGAAGACCAATGGTTTGACATAGGAAAACCAGAAACTTTAAAGCAAGCCGAAAGATGGCTTAACCGGAAAAACAGTTTACTTAAGTCATAACTCCCCTGCCTTATTTTCCAACAAATGACAAACCATATCTACGATAACAGGCTTCCAATCTGCAAGTAGTTGCTCATAATCTTCACTTTCGGACATGAAAAGAGGCTGACAAAGATTCTTCATCGTAAAAGGAAAAGTTAGAAGCGCATAAAATGTAAAAAAAACATAGTGAATAGGTATCCGGGCAATATTTCCATACTCCATTTCAATCTGCAGAGTATCTATGATGAGTGCAGCCGTCTCGTCCAAACGCATCAGTTTCGCCGTTTCCATCAAGTGGCATGCATCCCGTTTCACCTCACGCATCACAAACAATGGCAAAGCTGGAGTTTCTTGAAATAAACGATAATATACGTCTACCAATTCGCCTATCCGCTCTTTCAACGGCCGTTTTGACTCGCACAACACATCATGCACTTTAGGTACCAAAGGACGAATAATCTGCCCCAATACAGCTTGAAACATTTTGTTTTTCGTGCGAAAATAATAGTGCAATGTTGGGCGGTTGATACCCACCCTACTCGCAATATCGCTCATACTGGTTTCTTCAAAACCGTTTTCTATAAACAATTGCTTGGCAACCTCTATAATCCGTTCTTCCAAATTACCATTATGATTAGGTGTCGACATAAATTTTCCCCCTTTAGCAATAAGCAATCAGTGAGTAGTTATTACTGGTTCACAAGTAGTAATATTATCAACAAAGAGCAATATACGGTTAATAACATTTACATCGCTTACTCCGCTATCAAAATCCAACGAAAGTATATTCATATCTGGATAAAGATTATAAATGCGTTTCTCGATTCCTTTCGAGACGATATGGTTGGCTATACATCCGAAAGGTTGCAAGCTGATAACATTGTTTATGCCCTGCCTATAATATGACAATATTTCGGCTGGAAGCAACCAACCTTCTCCGAATTGAGCATTCAACGACACAACGCTACGAGCCTCATCCGCCTCTTCGAAAATATCATTGAATGGAGTAAAATAGCGGAAACGTCTTCCTATTTTATTGACTTTGGCGATTTCCTTGCGTGCCAATCCATAACCCAAAGTATACATTACGTCTGAAAGCGACTTATGCACTACATGTGCTTTTACATTAGACTTACGGTTCACAAAAGTCTGCATGAAAAAATCTACCAGGATAGGAGGAGCGACCTCTATGTCATGAGCTATCAGCCAATCAATGATATTGCGGTGAGAGAAAGGATTGAATTTCAAGAAAATCTCGCCCACGACTCCCACTTTGGGCAAGGATATATCCAGGCAAACCGCATCAAAATCTGCTGCTGCCTGGGTCAACACATGCATCAATTCGCTTGATCGGCCTTCGCAAATCATTGTCGCTGCCTTTGCCAAATATTCATCCCGCAAATGTTTAGCAATGCCACGTTCTTTCTCACGCCCAATGGTAGCATAATAAAACTTAGCTATCGCATCGCTATACAAAATAGCCCTTACAGCTACAGGCAATACCTTCAACCAATTCATTTTAAATGCGGGCTGATTATTACCCAACGAAGCACCAAAGGTGAGCGAGACGACAGGCACATTGCAGTATCCCGCATCAATCAAGGCTTTTTTTATCAACGAAATATAATTACTTGCACGACATTGACCACCGGTTTGAGTAATGGCAATAGCGCATTCTTCCGGCTGGTAACGCCCACTCTTGAAGGCTTTGATGATGTCGCCCACAATCAACGTGGCGGGGTAGCACACCTCATTATTAGCATACTTCAATCCCCATTCACACGACTCCACGTTACTGATAGGCAGGTTTTCTACTTCGTAACCGGCCACTTTCATCACGGCCGGCAACAAGGGCGAAAGGAAAGGGGTAAAGAAAGGTATCAATATTTTACGGCTACGGTAGGCCTCATTGTAAGCAGGTACAGTGACAAACTTTTCGCATTCCTCTTTCCCAGCCTTACCTTCACTGGCCAAGTTCAAGCTTTCCACCAGCGAACGAGCCCTCAATTTTAAGGAGCCGATATTGTTAATGTCGTCCAATTTCAATAGAGTAAGCGATTTATGATGGCGTAACAATAAATCGCGCACTTCATCGGTGAGGAATGCATCGGGGCCACACCCAAAAGAGGTCATCTCCACAAATTGGATGTCATCGCCCTGCATGGCACACCATTCGGCAGCTTTCAGTATGCGATTGGGATAAGCCCATTGCGCCACAAAATGCGCATCGTCTACCACAATGTCCTTATCGCGTACAATGTCATCAGTAAGCACCTGGATGCCCATGTCGGCCATCATATCCGATATCTTATGCTGAATCAAGGGGTCGGCATGGTAAGGCCGTCCGGCCAGCAAGATGGCAAGCCGCTTTTCTTTTCGTGCCTGGCTCAACGCTTTCTCGTTTGCCCTGACCAAAGCCCGGGCGTAATGTTCTTGCGCCTCTTCTGCTTGCCTGAAAGCATTCTTTATTTTCTCCCCATCCGTAACTTTAAGGGCATGAAGATATTCCTGGCATTGCTTAAACAACATTTTGCGATCTTTGAAGTTCACGACGGGTGAATCGATAGGGATGTTACCGGCTTGCACACCTTTTACCACTTCCGAGTATCCTGTCACTATAGGGCAATTGTAACTATTTTGTTCCTTCCCACCTTGTTCGAAGATAACGAAAGGCATAAAGATGCGGTCAACCTTCTTATTAATAAGGTCTTGCACATGACTATGCACCAACTTGGCCGGAAAGCAGATGTTATCGGACATTACCATACGGGCATTACGCTCGTAAGCCGGGAAGCGTGAAGTTCCGGAGAGACATACATTCAATCCGCAAGCCGTCAGCAGAGTATGCCAAAAAGGATATTCCTCGTACATGTTCAAGCATCGAGGTATGCCGATGACCAATGCACCGGGATGCTCCTCCGCATGGCGGTCGAAAAGCAATTCATTTTTCTTCTGATACAGATTCAATCCTTTTTGCTGGGCACCACCACCATTAGTGAATACCTTCTCACATTTGTTTCCTGAATAATAACACTTACCATTATCAAACGTATACTTGGTAACCAAGCAATGGTTATCACATCCTTTGCAATGCAACAAACGGGATGAATAATGAGCCATCTTGATAATTTCGTCCAACATTACCTTCTTGCCAGGATGCTTGGCAGCATAAAGGGCGCAACCGAAGGCTCCCATCAACTCCGGGATGTCACAACGCGACACTTCTACACCCGCCAACAGTTCAAAGGCATGCACAATAGCGTCATTGCGCATGGTACCTCCCTGAACTACGATATGTTTCCCCAAGACTTCGGTACTCTTCAACTTCAACACTTTATACAGGCAATTCTTTACCACCGAATAAGCCAATCCGGCGGCTATGTCGGGGATGGTGGCACCTTCGCGCAGAGCCTGTTTCACTTTGGAGTTCATAAACACAGTGCAACGTGTTCCTAAGTCGCAAGGCACCTGCGAACAACAGGCTTCTTTAGCAAAGCTGGAGGCTGTGTATCCCAAAGTCTTGGCAAAAGTCTCAACGAACGAGCCGCACCCCGAAGAACAGGCTTCATTGATTTCAATACGATCTATAACACCATGATTGACAAAGATAGCCTTCATGTCCTGCCCACCGATATCGAGTATGAATGACACCTCTTTATCCAAGTGACGGGCGGCCATATAGTGGGCAATAGTCTCAATAATGCCCGAATGTAGCTCGAAAGCCGCCTTAATCAAGTCTTCACCATAACCCGTAGAGCAACTCCCTGCTATGCGTAGCACGGCTTTCTTCGCTTCACATTCCTCTTTCAATTTAGTCAAACCCTCTTCTACTGCCTTTATCGGATTGCCACGGTTTATAGTATAATATGAATAGAGCAGACGGGCATTTACATCAGTCACAACAATCTTGGTTGTAGTAGAACCAGAATCGATGCCCAGGAAAACCTCATGCTCGCCTTCGGTAAGGGAAGCCACAGGAAGCTTCTTTCTGGAGATACGTTCTGTCCAATCGGCATATTCTTTCTCATCATGGAAAATGGGCTGCAGCACACTCTGTAATGCTCCAAAGGCCTGTCCCTTCTGCCGGATGGTTTCAATATAGTCGGAAAGTTGGTGACAAACCTCATCCTTAACTTCAGCCAATGCCGAACCATAAGCAGGAAGCAATGTCCCGTTTTCGGGCAACACGACATCAGCATCGGTAAACGACAAATAATCCATGAACGCCTTGCGCAAGGCAGGAATAAAAGTCAATGGCCCGCCACAAAACAAGACCGGCGGCACTATATCGCAACCATGGGCTAAAGTAATGACAGTTTGCACCGCCACAGCATGAAAGATGGAAGCCGCAATGTCTTCCCTACTTACATTCTTGGCAATAAGGTTCTGTATATCTGTCTTACAGAACACTCCACACCGTGAAGCGATGGGATGTACCTGTGTGGCATGAAGTGCCAAATCGTTCAACTCATCTATGCCTACACCCAGGATAACCGCCATTTGGTCGATGAAAGCACCGGTGCCTCCGGCACAATTCCCGTTCATACGCAAATCTTTGGCTACCCCATCTTTGAAAAACACCACTTTGGCATCCTCTCCGCCGATGTCTATCATGGACTGCACACCCGGATATCGGTGTTGTATGGCTTTGGTAGCTGCCACAACCTCCTGGATGAAATACAATGAGCACTTTTCTGCCAGCCCCATGCCTACCGAGCCGGTAACCCGCAAAGATGTATCTTGATTTCCTGCCTTTGTTTGCAATTCATCCAAGAACGAGAGTACAACTTCATTGGCACGGGCATTGTGCCGCCCATATTTCGAGAAAACAACCTCTCCATCCTCATTCAGTGCCACCAGTTTCACGGTGGTCGAGCCAATATCTATACCTACTTTAAGCATAAGAAAAACATGTAAGACAAATACGTTTGACTATATTGTCAGGAAATGGCGCAAAAGTAGACAAAACATGCGTCTATACGTTCGCTTGCCTCCGAACAATTAGTATCTTTTAAGGGAGTATTCTCCTCTTACTAAAAAAGTTTACACACTTCAGCATGGGCTTCGCGAACCAAGTCGTGTGGGTCGAGCTTCATCTGCAAGCCACGCTGACCGGCACTGACGTAGATGTAGGGAAACTGCATGCACGTGTCGTGGATGTAGGTGGGGAAAAGCTTCTTCATGCCGATGGGCGAGCAGCCCCCACGGATGTAGCCGGTGAGGGGCAGCAGCTCCTTCACGTGGATGAGGTCGCACTTCTTGTTGCCGCTCACCTTGGCCGCCAGCTTGAGGTCGACTTCGTGTTCGCCGGGAATGACGCAGACGAAGTGCCCCGTGCGGTCGCCCCGCAGCACGAGGGTCTTGAAGACGCACTCTATGTCTTCGCCCAGTTGTTCGGCCACGTGGGGCGCGCTAAGGTCGTTCTCGTCCACCTCGTAGGGAATCAGTTCGTACTTCACTCCGGCCTTGTCCATCAGGCGGGCGGCATTGGTCTTGTTTATCTTTTCTTTCGGCATAAGGCTGATGTTTTTTTAGTCTATATATAATATATGGTGTAAATGCTGCTTTGCGGGCTGCCAGACTCCACGCGTAGCGGGCTTTCAAGGGTACCCGACACCGACCCTTAAGGGTATCCGGCGTTAACCCTTAAGGGTCTCGGATGCCAACCCTTGAGGGTCTCAGACGCTAACCCTTAAGGGTCTCAGGCGCTAACCCTCAAGGGTCTCTGACACTACCCCTTAGGGGTATCCGGCATCAACCCATAAGGGTATCTCCCAGCTCCTGGCGCAGGAAGCGGGGCGTGTATCCAAGGGGGCTGATGGCCACTTGCTCCGGCGTGCCGCACGAGAGGACTTCTCCCCCGCCCCGCCCGCCTTCGGGCCCCATGTCGATGATGTAGTCGGCCATCTTAATGACGTCCAGGTTATGCTCGATGACGATGACCGTGTTGCCCTTGTCCACCAACCGGTTCAGCACGGCCAGCAGCACCCGTATGTCCTCGAAGTGCAGGCCCGTGGTGGGCTCGTCCAGTATGTAGAGGGTCTTGCCCGTGTCGCGCTTCGAGAGCTCGGTGGCCAGCTTCACGCGCTGGCTTTCGCCGCCGGACAGGGTGGTGCTCGACTGTCCGAGCTTGATGTAGCCCAGGCCGACGTCTTGTATCACCTTTATCTTGTTCAGTATCTGGGGCACGTTCTCGAAGAACTCCACGGCCTGGTTGATGGTCATGTCGAGCACGTCGGCAATGGACTTGCCCTTGTAGCGCACCTCCAGCGTCTCGCGGTTGTAGCGCTTGCCGTGGCACACCTCGCAGGGCACATAGACATCGGGCAGGAAGTTCATCTCGATGGTCTTGTAGCCGTTGCCCTGGCAGGCCTCGCACCGCCCCCCGCTGACGTTGAACGAGAAGCGGCCCGCCTTGTAGCCGCGTATCTTGGCTTCGGGCAGGCCGACAAAGAGGTTGCGGATGTCGGAGAACACGCCCGTGTAGGTGGCAGGATTGGAGCGCGGCGTGCGCCCAAGGGGCGACTGGTCGACGTTGACTACCTTATCAATGTATTCTATGCCTTCGATGCCGGCGTAGGGCAAAGGGTCTTGCAGCGAGCGGTAGAAGCGTTGCGACAAGATGGGCTGCAGCGTCTCGTTTATCAAGGTGGACTTGCCGCTGCCCGACACGCCGGTGATGCAGATGAGCCGGCCCAAAGGAAACTCTACGTCCACCTGCTTCAGGTTGTTGCCCCGCGCGCCACGTATCCACAGGCTGTGGCCGTTACCCTTTCGCCTGGCCTTGGGCACCTCGATGGCACGCTCGCCGTTAAGGTATTGCGAAGTGAGGGTATGGGTGCGCAGCATCTCCTGCGGGGTGCCGGCAAAGACCACCTCACCGCCCAATCGGCCGGCCTTGGGTCCCATGTCTATCACGTAGTCGGCGGCCAGCATCATGTCCTTGTCGTGCTCCACCACGATGACGGTGTTGCCAATGTCTCTCAGCTCCTTCAGCGAGTGGATGAGCCGCTGGTTGTCGCGCTGGTGCAGGCCGATGCTCGGCTCGTCCAAGATGTAGAGCACGTTGACCAGCTGCGAGCCTATCTGCGTGGCCAGGCGTATGCGCTGGCTCTCGCCGCCGGACAGGGACACTGAGCTACGGTTCAAGGAAAGGTAGTCCAGCCCCACGTCGAGCAAGAACTTGAGGCGAGTGCGTATCTCCTTCAATATCTCGGCGGCTATCTGGCGTTGCTTGTTGTCGAGGTGCTCGTCTACCTGCATCAACCAGTCGTACAACTCGCTGATGTCCATGGTGGAGAGTTCGTAGATATTCTTGTCGTGGATGCGGAAAGAGAGGGCTTCTTTGTTGAGCCGCGCGCCGTGGCACTCGGGGCACTCGGCGGTCTTGGCAAACTGCTCGGCCCATTTCTGGGCGGTGGCGGAAGCATCCTTATCCTGCAGCATCTGTATGTACTTCACCACTCCCTCGAAAGTGACGAAATAATCGGAAGAAGTGCCTATCAAGGAACTTTTTATCCGAAGGCGTTCATCCGAACCGTAAAGTATTTCGTCGATGGCATCATCAGGAAGTTCAGCCATCGGGGTTTTCAGTGTGGCTTCATACTTTTCAAGCAGGGAGGCTATCTGCCAGAATATCATGCTGTTCTTATACTTGCCCAAGGGGACGATGGCGCCTTCGGCTATGGAGAGGGTGCGGTCGGGGATGACCTTGTCGATGTCTATCTGGCTCACCACGCCCAGGCCCTTGCACTTGGGACAGGCACCTTGCGGGGAGTTGAACGAAAAGTTGTGGGGAGCCGGCTCGCGATAGGACAATCCGGTGACGGGACACATCAGGCGCTTGCTATAGTGGCGGATGTTGTCTGTATCGGCATCGAGTATCATCAGCAGGCCGTCGCCCTGACGCATGGCAGTGGCTACGCTGTTCTTCAAGCGGGATTCATCTTTCTCCGAAGGCACCAGTTTGTCTATCACCACCTCCACGTCGTGGTTTTTGTAACGGTCGAGTTTCATGCCCGGCAAGGCCTCGCGCACCTCGCCATCCACCCGGACGTAGAGGTAGCCTTTCTTCCGAACCTGCTCGAACAGTTCTTTGTAATGGCCTTTGCGGTTGCGCACCAAGGGGGCAAGGATATAGACGCGCTTTCCGGCATACTCCTTCAAGATGAGCCCCAATATCTGCTCTTCGGTATACTTCACCATCCGCTCGCCGGACAGGTAGGAGTAAGCCACCCCGGCACGGGCATAGAGCAGGCGCAGGAAATCGTAAATCTCCGTCGTGGTGCCCACCGTAGAGCGGGGATTCTTGTTCGTAGTCTTCTGCTCGATGGAGATGACGGGACTTAAGCCTGTGATTTTGTCCACATCGGGCCTCTCGAGGTTGCCCAGAAAGTTGCGGGCATAGGCCGAAAAGGTCTCGATGTAGCGGCGTTGCCCCTCGGCAAAAATGGTATCGAACGCCAACGACGACTTCCCGCTTCCGCTCAACCCGGTTATCACCGTCAGGCTATTACGGGGAATCTGTGCGTCGATGTTCTTCAAGTTGTGCACACGGGCACCATAAACGTTGATGTATTCTTTTTCTTCTGTTGTTATCGGCATATCTCTTTGCACCCAGCTAAACATTCATGCAAAAGTAAGGTTTTATCCCCAAATATCGGACGAAAGCCTGCAATATTTCTTTTCAATCTTTCCCATAAATAACCCAAACCATGCCTGCAATAAAAGAGTAGCCCTGCAAGAAGCTGATTCACATATAGATGATACTTTATTCTTTCTTTAAAGAAAATAAAGTGTTACTTTAGAACGGATAAAGCATTGCTTTAATACGGATAAAGTAACACTTTAACGCCTATAAAGTAACGCTTTAGTACGGATAAAGCAGCACTTTATTTTTGATAAAAGAAAAATAAAGTAGCATATCGTTATATTACAAACACTTAGCATATATCCGGTTCACCTTCCGAAACGTCCTGCAGCGGACAATGCTTTTTTAATAGCCCGGATATTAATTTCTTAACGCAATACGTTGGCAAGAATGCTACAATATTCCTACCTTTGCCTTCAATTTGAAAAATTGCGAACGCATTAACTAATATTTTCATGAGAATAATCAGACGCATCTTATGCCTGCTGTGCCTCACCGCCACATGCCACATAGGCACATGGGCACAGGAAAACCAATCATACTTCCTCCACACCGTTGAAAAAGGCCAAAGCCTGTACTCCATAGCCAGCATGTACGGAGTGAGCCAGGCGGACATCATCAGGCTGAACCCCGGAAGTGATGACAAAATATACATTGGCCACACCCTGCGTATTCCGCGCCAGGCCGATGACAGGAAGAGTGAAACCTTCCATACCATTGCCGCAGGCGAAACCCTCTACCGCCTGACTGTGGTGTACAATGTGAGTGCCAAAGCCATTTGCGATGCCAATCCCGGCCTGAGTGCTGAGAACTTCCGCATCGGGCAAGTCATTCGCATACCCTCGACCGACACCACAAATGAAGAACAACAGGCCGACATCGCCCCGCAACAGCAAAGCGGAATCCAGCCACCCGTAGAATCGCGTTGCCGGGAAATGCACAAGGTGAAACGCCGGGAGACGGTATATAGCATCAGCCGCCTTTACGGAATAACGGAGGCTGAACTGCTGGCCGCAAACCCCGAATTGGAAGGGAAAAATAAAATTAAAAGGGGGAAAATGCTATGCATACCTTATCCGACTGCACAAACCAAGCAGCCCACAGGTCCGCAAAGCATTCCGTCCGACCAGGAGTTGTTCAACGAAAACGCTCCCAAAAGCCAGCGTTTCAACACCATCAAAGCTGCGGTTATCCTTCCCTTCCTTGACGCCCCACAAGAATCGGCACGCATGGTGGAATATTATGAAGGATTCCTGATGGCTGTGGATAGCCTGAAACGCAGAGGCACATCCGTCGATGTATACGCCTACAATGCAACCAACGAAAAGAATAGCATAAATGCATTGCTTGCCAAGCCGGAGCTGAAGAACATGGATATCATTTTCGGCCCTGCCTATCAACAGCATATCGCGCCATTGGCCGGCTTTGCCAAAGAAAATGATATCAGGTTGGTAATACCTTTTACATCTAAAGACAACACCGTATACCAGAACGCCTCCGTCTACCAAATAAACACTCCGCAATCTTACTTGTATTCCGAAGTCTATGACCACTTTGTGCGTCAATTTCCCAATGCAAACGTCATATTCATCGAAGCCAACCAAGGTACACAAGAAAAGGCAGAATTCATCAAAGGGCTGAAAGACGAACTGCGCAATCGCTCCATCCCTTCCACCAGCCTGAAAGAAGATGCTACGGCCGAATCACTGAAAGCCGTTTTGGCCAACGGACGACCCAATATATTCATACCCACATCGGGCAGCAATTTGGTACTTTTGAAATTGTTACCTCAACTGACGGTAGTAGTACGCGAAATGCCGGAAAGCGACATCCATCTTTTCGGCTACCCCGAATGGCAGACTTACACCAAAGATCACTTGGAAGCCTTTTTCGAATTGGACACTTATTTCTACTCATCCTTCTATACCAACAACCTGCTGCCTGCAGCCGTCAACTTCACCAAGAGCTACCGCAAGTGGTATGGTAAGGACATGGATGAACGTTACCCGAAATATGGAATGCTGGGATTCGACACAGGTTATTATTTCCTCAAAGGGCTGTCAGATTATGGCACCGATTTTGAGAAAAACATGCATCGCATGCACCTCATCCCCATTCAAACCGGCTTTAAATTCCAACGCGTCAACAATTGGGGCGGTTTTATCAATAAAAAAGTATTCTTCGTCCATTTCACTAAGAACTACGAACTGGTGAAACTTGACTTCGACTAACTGAATGTTTAAATACTACTCGAATGAAATTGAAAGTTTTCATAACTGCCACCCTATTGCTCACTTGTATCTGTACATTGCACTTGCATGCACAGGTAGGAGAACAACGTCATAACTTTGCATTGGGCATCAACGGAGGCATCAATTTGAACAGTGTAAGCTTTGCCCCCAAGGTGCAACAAAAAAATCTGATGGGAATCACCGGGGGCATCACAGCACGCTACATTTCGGAAAGATACTTCAAAATGATTTGTGGAGCACAACTTGAAGTCAACTTCTCGCAACATGGATGGAGCGAATACTATAAAGACTATCCGCAAGTAGGCTACACACGGACAATGAACTATGTGGAAATACCTTTTTTGGCGCACTTGGCCTTCGGCAAGGAGCGAGGGCTGCAGTTCTTTATCCACGCCGGCCCGCAAATAGGGCTATTATTAGGCGATAGCCAAACTATTGATGGAGACTGGGATGCATTGGCAAACAGCACCAACGTCGTGACGGAGCAACACGGAAAACCCATCGACAACACGTTTGACTACGGCATTGCGGGAGGTGCCGGCGTGGAATTACGCACAAAAGCCGGCAACTTCATTGTGGAAGGCAGGTATTATTATGCCCTGTCTGATTTTTACGGAAGCACGAAGAAAGACTTCTTCTCACGTTCAGCGCACGGGGTTATTACCGCCAAAGTCACCTACTTGTTCGATATCACCCATTAAGTTGTGCCTCAACGTTTCCTTAAATAAATAATGGTAGGCAGATGATCGCTGTACCCATTGAGCCATGTACGTCCGCCATGCGTACGTAGAGGGTAGCCTTCATATTTCCCATCATGTTGGAAAAGATAATCCCGACTGAATATCTCATGCCCGGCATAGCGTAATCCACGGCGCGATTTCAACAAGCTACGCGATACAAGAATCTGGTCGAACAAGTTCCATTTTCCCCGGTAAAGCAATGTGCCTTCGCCTTCATCTTCCAACGTTTCCCACCAAGGATTGTAAAACTCTCCCCTCTTTACTTCGGCAATATATTTACGGGCACCTAACTCTTGCAAGCTTTCATCCATGGGGTCATCATTCATATCGCCCATCACAATGATTTTCATCTTGCGGCTTTCATGCAACAGGGAGTCTTTCAATGCCTTTACCTGACGGGCGGCATGCACCCGCACAGGCGACTCTGCCCCACGCGAAGGCCAATGATTCACTATCACACACAAACGTTCACCGGCCAACCGGCCATCCACAATCAGAAAGCCTCGTGTGGGGTGCAACGTATCCTCTTGGTAAGGCGCAGAAGGCACCAACTTGACATGGCTTACCCTGAACTGCACCGTGTCGTACAACAAAGCACAATCAATGCCACGTTTGTCCGGACCTTCCCGATGTACATATTTATAGCGCGACAATCCGGGGCAAGCCAACAAGTCGTCCAGCACCCTATGGTTTTCCACCTCAGCCACCCCAATAAAAGCAGGCCCCTCAGGAACCCGCTCACGCGAAAGTTGGGAAATCACCTTAGCCAGATTATTCAACTTCGACTTATATTTTCGTGAATTCCAACGATAATTCCCTTCGGGCAGAAAGTCATAATCATTCTTTCCCTCGTCATGGATGGTATCAAACAGGTTTTCCAGATTATAAAATGCCACACTGTACAGCTTTCCCCGCTCCTTGTCGCGGCCAGTTGCCCCTATGCACACCAGGCAAAGGACACAAAACAAAAAGAGATTCTTCTTCATTGCATATATTATTTCTATGCAAAAATACAGATTACTTTCGGATATCCATTCATCCTGCATGCAATTAGTTAAGCAACATTTTTTCTTAGTTAGGAAAAAATTCTTCCCTAACCAAGAAAAAATTACGGCCCAGTTAGGGAGAAAAAAGTGGCTATTGCCTGCCTTTTTCCCCGCACCAGTAGCCCACCCCGGTAGCGTTCCAACGCTACCGCCTTAGCGTAGTATCACCAGCAAGCTGGCGTAGTATCGCTACCAACCAGGCGCAAAAGCACCGGACAAAAGCATCAAGTGAAAAAAATGGGCAAAATATTCCTCTCCATACTTTTCTATCTCAGAGAAATGCATTATCTTTGCCGCTCGAAAATATGACCATTACACACTATTGTTACCAAACCAATAGAATAAGTAAGTATAAAATTTTAAAGCAGATAAAGAAATGAAAAAAGGCATTCATCCCGAAAATTACCGTCCGGTAGTATTCAAAGACATGTCTAACGGAGACATGTTCCTGTCCCGTTCTACATGCAGCACTAAAGAAACCATCGAATTCGAAGGTGAAACATATCCGTTGGTAAAGCTGGAAATCTCCAGCAGCTCTCACCCTTTCTACACCGGCAAGTCAAAATTGGTTGACACTGCAGGCCGCGTAGATAAGTTCATGAGCCGTTACGGTAATCGTAAGAAATAATTTCGTTCCTCATTTTTAAGTGAAAGGAGCTACGCCGTGATTGGCGAGGCTCCTTTTTTATTATCTGCCAATTCGTGCTAAAAAAGCCCTCTTCCTGCTTGAGGTATAAAATAAAAAACTTACCTTTACGGAAACCAAATCTTACTCCTACGTAATATATGAAACGCATTCTCGCCATCTGCCTCGTGGCCATTTTCTGCGCAAGTGCCGCACTGGCCAAGCAAGACCCCATCACCGAGTACATCAGCGTGAAAGGTACGCTGAAGAAAGACTACGGCCAAGCCCACAAGGGAGCGCCCGTCAACATCAAGCTGGTCATGAAAATCAGCGAGTCGAAGCAATACCCCAGCGGCATCTACTATCTGGCCGACCTGGAAGGACAGCAGACCCTGATACCTAAAGCCGACCTTGGCTACATAGAGTGGGCCAAGCCCGAAAGCCTGACCGAATTCTGGCAACTGACTTACCAGACCCACCACTTCTATGAGCGACAGGCCGAACAAGAAAAGCCCAACGACCTGCGCCAGGAAGTGGAGGCCGAAAGCCAAGAATACTTTGAACACCTGAACGACATTGCCTACGAAGATGCCTACATCGCCTCCTACGTGCAAGGCGTGCTGGCCAAGCTGTGTGGCGCAAACGTCACCACCAACCGCAACGGCAACCTGAACGCCTTCATCATACAGTCGCCCGAGCCCACCTCGTTCATGCTGCCCGGCGGGAACATCATCGTCAGCACAGGGCTGCTCTGCACGCTCGACTCCGAAGCCGAACTGGCCGCCATACTGGCCAGCGAGATAGGCCACTACCTCTACGACCACCAGGTGTCCAACGTGCGCCGGGCTACACAACGGGCACAGCGCGCCTTGTTCTGGGCAGACGTGTTCAGCAGCCTGGCATACAGTTACAAAGAAGACTACTATTACGATGGCGACTGGCGCGACTTGGGAGTCAGCGCCGTGGCCGACGTGGGCACCATCATCTCCCTGCTCTGTGTGCCGGTCATCAACCGCCTGGGCATGAACTACTCCGGCGACCAGGAGCGTGAGGCCGACCGGCTGGCTGCACGCATTCTGAACTTCACCGGCTACCCCGAAGACGCGTTGACCTCGGCCCTGCGGAAGGTGCGCGACTACTACCTGCGCAACCGTCGACAAGAAAACATCCTGCGCTACAACTGCATAGACGACCTGCAACAGCGCATCGAGGGCAAGCCCGACCCCGCACCCGCGCCGGCAGACAGGCCTTACTTGAAGAACACCTACGACGTCGTCAACTTCAACGCCGACCTCAACTACCTGGCGGCCCTGTATCAGGAGGCCATCATGTTGGCGGGCAAGAACATCGGCAACCGCCTGGCAGACAGCCGGACATACGTCACCCTCGTGCGCTCGAAGATGGCGATAGGCAACACCGACGACGTCAACAACGAATGCCTCGCCCTGCTGGACAAGGCCGAAGAGGCCTCGGCGGACGCCCCCAACCCGGACGTGTGCAAGCAACGCATCCTGCTCTTGATGCGCATGCAGAAGCAGAGCCGCGCCATCAACGCCTTGCACGGGTATATGGACCTGCTTGCAGCCTACAAGCAGCAGCGACCCGAAGAGAAAGAAGAGCGCATCTGGATTGACAAAGAACTGAACTGGGCGCAGCTGATGATACAAAAGATAAACAAGCTGTAAACAACAGGGGCGTGGAACCTCGCCGGTCCACGCCCCCAGTGTATCCTCCCCTGTCACTTGCGGAAGGGCGGCTTCACCACCACCGCCCGGAGCTTGCGGCCGCGCATGTCCAGGCTAATCTCCGTGCCGGGCGTGGCGTACTGCGGACGGACGTAGCCCATGCCGATGCCCACCTTGCGCAGGGGCGACATGGTGCCCGAGGTGACGTGGCCTATCTCCTCCTGCCCGTCGGCCGTGTAGAGCGCATAGCCGTGGCGCGGAATGCCCCTGTCCACCATCTCGAAGCCCACCAGGCGGCGCGTCACGCCCTCGGCCTTCTGCCGCTCCAGCGCGGCGCGGTTGATGAAATTCTTGCCCTCGACGAATTTGGTAATCCACCCCAGTCCGGCCTCGATGGGCGAGGTAGTGTCGTCCAAGTCGTTGCCGTAGAGGCAGAAGCCCATCTCGAGGCGAAGCGTGTCGCGCGCGCCCAGGCCTATGGGCTTGATGCCGAACTCGGCGCCGGCCTCGAAGACTGCGTCCCATATCCGCATCGCGGCCTCGGGCCGGAAGTACAGTTCGAAGCCGCCCGCGCCGGTGTATCCGGTGTTGGAGATGATGACGTCCGCCTCCCCCGCCAGCGGGCCGTGGGTGAAGTGGTAGTAGGGGATGCCGGAGAGGTCCACGGAGGTCAGTTTCTGCAACGTCTCCAGCGCGCGGGGGCCCTGCACGGCCAGCTGCGCCATGCGGTCGGAGGCGTTCTCCAGCTCGGCGCCCTCGGTGTTGTGGGCGGTGCACCACGCCCAGTCCTTGTCGATGTTGGCGGCGTTCACCACCAGCAGGTACTTCTGGGGCTCATACTGGTAAACCAGCAGGTCGTCCACAATGCCCCCCTGCTCGTTGGGCAGGCAGGAGTATTGCACGCGCCCGGGGGTGAGGGCGGCCACGTCGTTCGAGGTGATTTTCTGCAGGAAGGGCAGCGCCTGCGGCCCCTTGACCCAGAACTCGCCCATGTGCGACACGTCGAACACGCCCACGGCGTGGCACACCGTCAGGTGCTCGTCGATGATGCCCGTGTACTCTATGGGCATGTTGTATCCCGCAAATTCGTGCATCTTGGCACCCAGCGAGATGTGTTTCTCGGTAAATGGTGTGGTTTTCATCTTGATGTGTTTTGTTTGGATGATGAATAGGATTTTTTCTTGACATCCGCCCGAAGGGCGAAAAATGTTAATAGGTGTGTAAATTCAATAGTTTTTACCGCGATTGCAACTACGACACGTCCCCGTTAAAAATGCGACGTATCGGCGTTAAAAATGGAACGGGTTCCGTTTTCAACGCCGACGGGTCGCAGTTTTAACCGCGACGGGTCGCGTTTCCAACGGGAACGTGTTCCGTTTCCGACGGCGTCGGGACGCATTTTCGGCAGCGACGGGGCGCGTATTCAAAAAGATTGACACCCGCCCGCCGCCGCGCCGCGTCACCGCTGTGCAGTGAGCTCGACGATTTTCACCACCACCTGCATGGCCTTCTCCATGCTGGGGATGGGCACGAACTCGTAGCGCCCGTGGAAGTTGAGCCCGCCCGCGAAGATGTTGGGGCACGGCAACCCCTTGAACGACAGCTGCGCCCCGTCCGTGCCGCCCCGGATGGCCTTGACGCGCGGCTCCACGCCGGCCTCGAGCATGGCCCGGCGGGCAATGTCGACGACGTGCATCACCGGCTCTATCTGCTGGCGCATGTTGTAGTACTGGTCGTGCAGCTCTAGCGCCACCGTGCCCTCGCCATACTCGGCGTTGAGCGCGTCGGCCAGGCGTTGCATCTGCTGCTTGCGCGCCTCGAAGCGGGCACGGTCGTGGTCGCGGATGATGTAGCTCAGCGTGGTCTGCTCCACCTCGCCCTGCATGCCGATGAGGTGGTAGAAGCCTTCGTAGCCGTCCGTGTGCTCGGGCGTCTCCCACGCGGGCAGCATGCCGATGAAGCGGGCGGCCACCAGCATGGAGTTCAGCATCTTGTCCTTAGCGTAACCCGGGTGCACGTTGCGCCCCTTGAAGATGAGTCGGGCCGACGCCGCGTTGAAGTTCTCAAACTCCAGTTCGCCCACCTCGCCGCCGTCCATGGTGTAGGCCCACTGGCAGCCGAAGCGCTCGACGTCGAACTTGTGCGCGCCCAGCCCTATCTCCTCGTCGGGGTTGAAGCCGATGCGCACGCGGCCGTGCTTCACCTCGGGGTGCTGCTGCAGCCACACGATGGCGGATACTATCTCGGCAATGCCGGCCTTGTCGT
The DNA here is from genome assembly GCA_944320865.1 of uncultured Bacteroides sp. Taxonomy (GTDB): domain Bacteria; phylum Bacteroidota; class Bacteroidia; order Bacteroidales; family Bacteroidaceae; genus Bacteroides. Next base: position 91,164 of record CALUJC010000006.1, read on the forward strand.
CGGCGCCGAGCAGCGTGCGTCCGTCCGTCACGATGAGGTCTTCGCCCCTGTGGTCGAGCAGCTCGGGGAAACGGGAGGGGGAAAGGACGATGCGCTCTGCGCCGTCGCACAGCACGATGTCGCCTCCGTCATAGTCCTGCACGATGCGGGGACGGACGTCGCGTCCCGACATGTCGGGGCTGGTGTCCATGTGGGCAATGAAGCCTATGGTGGGCACCTCGCGGTCGGTATTGGCAGGCAGGGTGGCAAAGAGGTAGCCGTTGTCGTCGAGCGACACGTCCTCCAGGCCGAGCGACAGGAGTTCTTCTTTCAAGTAGCGGGCAAAGGTCATCTGCCCCGGCGTGCTGGGCGTCACCCCGGCATCTTCCTTCGACTGCGTGTCGAAGCTGACGTACTTCAAAAAGCGTTCTACTAAGGTCATGGCAGTATGTGTTTATATATATAATATGGTATAGCGGGAGAGTGGTTAGGTATTAAGTTTTAGTGATTAAGTATTAAGGTTTAGCAGGCTTCTTAATCACTAACACTTAACACTTGATACTTAAAAACATCCTGTGCCGTCGAAGCAATGGGTGCACAGCTTGCACTTGGGCAGGCCGATGGCCTCGACCAGGTGCTCCAGCGTGTTGAACTTCAACGACGTCAGGCCGAAGCGTTGGCGGATGACCTCCACCAGCCTCTCTTGTTGCGGAGAGCCCGTGGTGGCGTACTTGTCGAGGTCCTTATTGGCATCGCCCTCCAGCTCCAGGATGATGCGGCGGGTGATGAGCTCCATGTCGCTCTTCGACGACGTGAAGGCTATGAACGGGCACCCGTAGATGAGTGGCGGGCAGGCAATGCGTATATGCACTTCGCGGGCGCCATAGTCGTAGAGCATCTTCACATTGTCGTGCAGCTGCGTGCCGCGCACAATGCTGTCGTCGCAAAACAGCAGGCGCTTGCCCTCGAGCATGGCCCGGTTGGGGATGAGCTTCATCTTGGCCACCAGGTTGCGCATCTCCTGCCGGCTGGGGGTGAAGCTTCGCGGCCACGTGGGCGTGTACTTGGCAATGGCGCGATGGTAGGGCACTCCCTTGCCTTCGGCATAGCCCAGGGCCATGCCTACGCCGGAGTCGGGAATACCGCAGGCGCAGTCCACCTCCGACTTGTCCAGCTGCCCCATCTTGAGGCCGGACAGGAAACGCACCTCCTCCACATTGCGCCCTTCGTAGCACGAGGTGGGGAAGCCGTAGTATACCCACAGGAAGGAGCATATCTGCATCTTCTCCTCGGGCTTGCGCATCTGCTCGATGCCATCGGCACGCAGGCGCACCACCTCGCCCGGCCCCAGGAAGCGCTCTATCTCATAATCCAGATTTGGGAAACTGCTCGACTCGCTCGTGACGGCGTATGCCCCCTCCTTGCGACCGATAACGACCGGGGTGCGCCCCCACTTGTCGCGGGCGGCAACGATGCCATCCTCCGTCAGCAGCAACATGGAACACGAGCCCTTGATGTGACGGAATACGTTTTCAATGCCCTCCACAAGCGTGCGCCCCTGGATGAGTAGCAGGGCTATCAGCTCCGTCTGGTTGGTCTTGCCCGAACTGAGCTCGGCAAAGTGCATGTTCTGTGCCAAAAGCTCTGCCTCCAGTTCGTCGATATTCAGCACCTTGGCCACGGTGACAATGGCGAAACGTCCCAAATGTGAATTGATAATAATAGGTTGGGCATCAGTATCACTAATGATACCAATGCCCGAACAACCGGTAAACTTATCCAATTCGTCTTCAAACTTAGTGCGGAAATACGTGCTCTCCAAGTTATGGATAGAGCGGGTAAACTGGCGTTTGTCGGCATCATACGTAGCAAGGCCACCCCTCCGGGTGCCCAAGTGCGAGTTATAGTCGGTGCCATAAAACAAGTCGGCCACACAAGCCGCTTTCGATACGGTTCCAAAGAATCCTCCCATATAATATGTTTTGTTCTAAATACGGTTTAAAAAAGAATGGTGCAAAGGTACGAAATTAGTCGGCACGCCATTCAGATGTACCCCGTTTTTTTCTGCCATCCCCGACAGAAACCCCATCCCCTTTAAGCAATGCAGATTAAGACACTGTCAGTCAACAGCATAATACTTTATTTTTTCTTTAAAGGAAATAAAGTGTTGCTTTACTACGGATAAAGCAATGCTTTACTACGGATAAAGCAACGCTTTACTACGTATAAAGTAACGCTACAGTACGGGCATAGCTATCAAAGCAAGCGGTTAAGGTAATCCACCAGGCTGTCTTCACGCTCCAAACCAAACTTCTTGCGCAAACGGTAGCGCATGGTTTCCACGCCGCGCACGGAAATATTGAGCAACGGGGCTATCTCCTTGGTAGAAAGATTCATCTTCAGGTAGGCGCACATCATGCGCTCATTGTTCGAAAGGTCGGGATGCCGGGCATGCAGGCGCTTCATAAAATTGTTGTGGATAAGGTCGAACTGCTGTTCTATGCGGGCCAGTACTTCATCGCTCTGCATATTGGCATCGATGCGGTTATTGATGAGCAGTAGTTGCTGGCGTCCTTGCCGGGCACCGTCTCCCTTGAGGGAAGCGGATACCTTGAGAATCTCAGCCTTTATGTCGGTAAGCATTTCATTCTTCCGCAAGAAATTTATCATCAAGTTTGCCAGTTCCTGGCTTTTGTGCTGAAGGTCATGCTCCAGTTTTTCTTTTTCCAGCAGCATTATCTGCTTCTCCTGCCGAGCCTTTTCTTCTTCGTATTCTTGCTCCATACGGTGCATTTGCCGGTCTTTCTCCACCACCGCCTGCTGCTTCTCGCGGCTCACGCGCAACCTCTCCCAACGATAGGCTGCCCACATGGCCAGCAGAACCAGCACCACATAGCAACAATAAGCCCAAATGGTGTGATACCACGGAGGCAAGATGCTGAACGACAATCTGTCGGACGCCAATGTACCATCGGGAAACGTCGTCCGCACCTCAAACGCATAGTCTCCATAAGGCAGGTTGCTATACTCTTTGGTGGGCATTGAAGTGGGTTCCGACCATTTCCCGTGATTAAGGCGATATTGATATTGAGGGTTGTTGATAGTTTCCATGAAAGGGATGCCGTAATCGAAGCGCACCGAGTTGTAGGCATAATCCACCCGGGGACTTGGCTTGGCCTGTAAAAAATTGGCAGTATACACCAAGGAATCTTTGGGGTAAGTGAGGTACATATTCTTAATGCGTATAGTCTGCCTGCGCCCCTCTTCTCTTCCTTCCGCCGGGATGCGAAACCGTGCAAAACCATCTTCCGTAGGAATAATCATCAAAGAATCGGATAAAGGGATAATAGTTTCAAAGCCAGGAACTACCTCCATGAACGACTGGCGAATGGGAATAACCATAGGTTCGCCTACCTCTTCCCGCCCATCGCCACGCACCGATGTGACACATATTTCATACGGACTGAGGCTGATTATCCGCTCCTTCCCCCACTCCATCAGGCGCGAATAGTGTGCCTCGCCATTCAGCACGGCATCCATGGCCGTACAGGGCACCATTTTATCCAAACCGGCATTATACTGGTATATGCCGCAAGGAGTGGCGAAATAAATCTTACCTCTCACCTTGGATACATATACATCACGTTCCGTCGGGAAACCGGCGTCTTTGTAATACTCCCTGTATTCAACCACCTCGGTCAGATTATCGTTCAACACGATGCGGGTGACATGGTCAATGTTGCCTATCCACAACACCCGGCGGCTTTCTTGTTCAAACAAGCGACATGAGTCACTAATACCCTTTATCTTGCAAACGACCTGCCACGACCCTCCGCTCTTCTTCACCAAATAAATACCATCATACACACCGACATACATCAAGTCCTCATGTCCCTCTACCAACTGGCAGCTCCAGGCACCTGCAATGTCTGTGATGCGCCGCAATGAGGTCCCCTGTACCAAGAAAATTCCCCGGTCGTGCAGACACAACAAGTCATTCCCTATGCGGCATAAATTCCACACTTGCCCACTGGAACCGCTCACTTGCCGTATATCCGGCACACCGTCTCCCCGTGTTACCGGATAATCTGTATAATACAACCCACGATTGGTACCCAAATATAAATGCCCGCTTTCTACCGCTGCCGTATACCCTGTGCCCCACGACCAAGGACGGGAATAAAGGTTGGTAAGCGGAGAGTTCAGGCAGATATAGCTCACCCCTCTGTCCAAACCGGCCCACAAATTACCTGTTTCATCAAATGCTAACGAAAGCACGGTGTTATTCCACAAACCGTTGTTTTCATTGAAATAATCCAATGAACCACTCTCGCAATCCACCAGCAAGACACCTTTATGGATAGTGCCCAAAGCAATCTTATCTCCTCGCTTAGCCGCGCAAAACACTTCATTGTCCTTGATGAAATCTTCCGCTCCGGTGAGGTACGGCATCATGACATAGCCATCACAATAATACAAGCCATCGTAAGCTGTCACCACCAACACACCTTCCCGGTAAGGTAATATTCCACGTATCCGTTTCCCTTTCAATGCCTCTGCTCCCCGCAAAGGTAAAAAAGCATTGCCCACCAATACCTGAACCCCATTATCGGTACCCACGTACAACACGCCTCCTATCAGGCTGGAGCAATCTATTTTCCCTTTCATTTGTACCAACGAATAGTTTCCATCCCAATGTTTCACTATCCTATTGTCTCCTTGCAGATATAACATATTGTCCACCTCATAGATGCCCCATACATTTCCCAGGTATCGGATATCACTCTCCAGCGTATCAGACATGCAGTGATACTCCAATGCCCCATCTGCTCCCGGCTCATAATAACCGAACTCGTTCACTCCGCCCACATAAATACGTTTTTGTGAAACAGAGGATAAAACAGAACGAACATCCAAAAAGTTATTCATGGGGAAAAGAGACCATGTGCAGCCATCGAACTGTACCATTCCATTCTTGTTGGCAAAGTAAACCCACTGGTCATCGTAAGGCGCAATCTGCCAGGTCTGTATACCCTTTCCATACAGATTTTTGTCGAAATTCACGATAAAGCTGTTCCAGTCCGTACCGAAAACCCGTGTCGGGAGCGACGATACGAAAAAAGCACAAAGCAGAAGTATAATTTTTCGGGCTGTGGACATAAGCTATCCGCTTTTCTAACAGTAAAAACAAAAAAGGCCACCCAACGTTGTTGGGCAGCCCCGGTGGAGAGCCTCTTGTCGGATTCGAACCAACGACCCCGAGATTACAAATCACGTGCTCTGGCCAACTGAGCTAAAGAG
>CALUJC010000007.1 GCA_944320865.1 uncultured Bacteroides sp.
AAGCACTGCAAGGGTACACAATCCAGCAATCAAAACAACTGACTTTGTTTTAATTTTATCCCGAACTCACGTAATACTTCATAAAATTCCATCTTGCAATCTATATAAAAGTCAGACATATTTGTTTTTGTCATTGCAAAGGTAGTCTGCTTTATTGTTCCATATTTGCCTGATTGTTTCAAATGATTGTCGTACATTTGCAGACGCAAAAAAGAATATATGGAAGATGTCGTCATACCCTACAAACTGCCGGAGCCGGAGAACCACTCGTTCTTTTTCATTGACCAGCGTATAGATACACGGTTGGAAGCCAAACTGCACAGGCACGATGCGTGGGAATTATACTGTGTGCTGCAAGGGGAAGGTACGAGGATGGCAGGCGATACCCTGCTGCCCTTCGCGGAGGGGGATGTTGCTTTAATACCTCCCGGCATGCACCACCATTGGGACTACAACCCAACATTGGCAGACGAAGAAGGATGCGTCCGTTATCTGATGGTGGCTTTCAGCCATTCATTTGTACTCCATTGCATGGCTGTATTTCCGGAACTGCGAAATAGGCTCGCCTGCGTGACATTCCCTACCGAAGCCTTGAAGTTCGGAATGGAAACCGCACGTGCCATCCGTCAAGCCTTGTCTGCAATGAATGGAATGGACGAATTGGAACGGTTGTGCGGCATGTTCCGCCTGTTGCCCGTCATTTTTACTGTCAAAGACTATACGGTTGCCGGCAAGCCCATGCGGATAGAGCGCGAAGTGCGGCGTATGCAACAGGTCAGTGCATACGTAATGGCGCATTACGTGCATCTCATCCCGCTTGATGACATCGCCGCAGAAGTAGGCATGAACCGTTCCGCATTCTGCTCATGGTTCAAGCGTTGCAAAGGGATGACTTTCTCACAGTTCGTTACGCAATATCGGCTGAATACGGCTTGCGAGCTGCTGGAACATTCGCAAAAGTCCGTGTCGGAAATTGGCTATCTTGTCGGATTTAACGATGTTCCCCACTTCGTGAGGGTGTTTACGAAAGAAAAGGGCGTTTCTCCCGGAAGATATAGAAAAGAAAGTTTGGCGAAAGCCCGTATGTGATTTGATTTTGCAGAACAACAAGAAGATTGCAAGTCGGTTTTGGTTTGCCCAAAACACAAACTTGCTACCCTCCTATTGATATTGTTTACAATCCCAAGTTTCGATTTATCCGCCGGGTCTTTCACCACTTGGAAGCCTGCCCTTTCGGTCGTGAACTTCCGCCTGTGTTCCTCCGAATGTAAAACAAGACTATCTATCTCCTTTTTGATAGGAGTATTTTCTTTGAATTTGAAAGATTTGGTAATGTCTTGTGGGGGGGACAAATAGATTGGTCGATAGCCTTTTTACCTTTCTATCCAACGTAAAACGCATCTTCACGTTGTATGTTCCATCACTCCTTTGTTTGTCCTGTTGGATTTCTGCTTTAATAGTCAGCATTTAACCTATATATTTTTGGGGCAACAATAGGTCAACAACAAGGAAAAATTGGCTGATTTCTGTCAGAAATTCAAGAATCAAGAGAAATGTACTGATAATAAAAAGAGGGTGTGTCGTAAAGCAATGAACGCTTTCAAAATGTTATAATATTAGGCGCGGATTACGCGGATTTAATAATCTTAATCCGTGAAATCCGCGTAATCCGCGCCTAAAAGAAAGCATTCAGAGAGTTTTGACACACCTCCTTTTTATCAGTGGACCAGCCAGGGCTTGAACCTGGGACCTCCAGATTATGAGTCTGTTGCTCTAACCAACTGAGCTACAAGTCCGGTGTATCGTTTTACGGATAGCGGATGCAAAGGTAGGATTTTTTGCCGGAATGTGCAAGCGTTTTAGGCAAAAAGGCGTGTGTGAGTTTAGAATTTATAAGTGCGCTTAGGATTTTTGGGAAACCAGCCTTTTTTTACACGCTCTTCCTGTTCGAAAATCTCTTTAATGGACCAAAAGGAGGAGAAGGCGAATACACCCAACAAGGAAGCTATCAGTATATTGTTCACGCAAAGGGAACCTATGCTGCCTGCAATGCCAAGTAGGAGGAAAAGCCACCAGCATCGGGTTCCCCAATAGTATTCCGCCTTGATGACTATGGGGTGGAAGATGCCGATGATAAGGAAAGTGCAGATACCGATGGCCAGGCCGGATAAATGGTATTCGTTTAAAAAATCCATGGGATGTAGAGAAGCAAAAAGCGGCAGAAGTAAGGAGGAATCCTGATGTCGACCTGGCTTTTACCGCTTAGTTTATGACTTTTGCTGATTATTTCTCTGGACAGATGGGAATCTCTTTCTTGATGCTTTGTTCCAACGAAATCAATGTTTCGGTAGCTGTTACGCCGGGGATTTCCTGCATTTTGTTGTTCAATAAGTCCATCAGGTGTTCATTGTCGCGGGCATACACTTTGGTAAGCATGGTGTAAGGGCCTGTGGTGAAATGGCATTCCACTATTTCGGGGATTTTCTTCATTTCGGCAACTACTGCTTTGTACATTGAGCCCTTTTCCAGCTTGATGCCGATGTAAGTGCATGTGCGGTAGCCTAACGATTTAGGGTTAACATGATAGCCCGAGCCGATGATGACGCCCAAGTCGATCAAGCGTTGTACGCGTTGGTGGATGGCTGCGCGCGAAACGCCACATTCCGCAGCTACATCCTTGAACGGGATGCGTGCATTCTGGGATATGATTTCCAGAATCTGACGGTCAAGATTATCTATCTTTTCCATAATACGTAATTAAGTAAAGTTCGTGTTCTTATCAAATAGTAAGCAAATATAGGACTTTATTTTAATTTATCTGCAAAAAAGGAAAAGAAAAAGCGGAAAAGACATGAAAAAACAGGTAAGACGGATGTGAAAGTAACATCAGCCTTACCTGTTTGTTGAATTCCCGGGGCTTGCAATTGCCCTGCCGTTTTACTTCTCAATATCCAGCAGTTCGACCTCGAATATCAAGGCAGAGAACGGCTTGATTTGTGCGCCGGTTTCGCGTGAACCGTATGCCAGTTCCTGCGGAATGTAGAGCTCCCACTTGGAGCCTACGGGCATCATGGTCAGTGCCTCTGTCCAGCCCTTGATGACCTGGTTGGCACGGAAGGTGGCGGGTTGCGGGTTACCGTCCTTGTCTTTGCGGCTGTATGAGCTGTCAAATTCGGTACCGTCTATCAACGTACCTTTGTAGTGTACCTTCACCTTGTCGGTTTTGGCGGGAATAGCCCCCTTGCCTTCTTTGATGATTTTGTATTGCAGGCCGCTTTCGGTAGTCACTACGCCTTCCTTACTCTTGTTTTCGGCCAGGAACTTTTCACCGGCCGCTTTGTTGTCGGCATATTTCTCTTCCAGTATTCTTTCTTTGATGACGGGCATTTGGGTGCGTACATAGCCGTCGGCGATGGCTTTCTCCATTACGCCGTAGTTTTTTGCCACGCCGGCCAGGAAGCCAGCCAGCATCTGTTCGCGGTTGATGGTGTTGACGGAGTCATTTGCACCGAATATTTCGCGGTTGAGGGCTTCTACCCAGTTTTTGCTGACCATTTGCCCTATCTGTTGTCCCATCATATAGGCCACATCTTTTTTGCTGGTCTTTTGTGTGCCGGCTTGGAAGCCTTTCAGGAATTCTCCCATCAAGGTCGAGTCGACGCCTTGTTGCATAAGGTACTGGTCAAGACCTTCCGTACGGGCCATGCCGAAGGCGTAGGAGAGTGAGTCGATGTCTGTTGTCAGATTTGCTTTGGGGCTTTGTGCAGTGCACGAGGCCAGTCCGGCTGCCACTGCGAGCACCATAATGAACGATACTTTTTTCATTTTGCTTTGATTATTGTTTAGTTATTCAGATAATATTTTCAAGAGTTCTACTTCAAAAATCAGTGTGCTGTGTGGCGGAATCAGTTCGCCTGCCCCCTGCGCTCCATAACCCAGTTCGCTGGGTATGTAGAGCCTCCATTTGGCGCCTTCAAGCATCAGTTGCAGGGCTTCCACCCAGCCGGGGATGACTTGGCTCACGCCAAACGTCGCAGGCTGTCCGCGCTGTATGGAGCTGTCGAACAGGGTGCCGTCCACCAGCGTACCTTCGTAATGGCATTGTACACGGTCGGTGGCTTTGGCGTAACGTCCCGTCTGTCCCTCTTTGAGGACCTCGTATTGTAGCCCGCTGGGCAGGGTCACTACGCCTGCGCGTTTTTTGTTTTCCTCCAGGAATTTTTTCCCTCTCTCCATATTTTCGGCATTGGCTCGTGCGGCCATGTCTTCAAAATACTTACTCACGATGTCGCGTGCTTCCTTGTGGCTGATAGCTGTGGCCTTGCCCTGCAGCACGTCGCTGATGGCTTGCGCAAAGTCGTCCACTACAAGGTCCTTTGCTCCCATGCTGAGCAAGTTTTGCCCGATGCCCAAGCCGATAGCATAACTGAATTTGTCCATGTCTTTCTTTTGTCTGTTTCCGTTGGGATGTCTTCTGTGTCAACCCATTGTGCTTAACGGGTGGCAAAAGTACGCCTTTTATTGTTATATGTAGGAAAGGAAATCTTTTTTTTAACTATGTTTTGTATATCGATTTATAGAATCTGCTATCTGTACAGTTGCATCATATTGGCAAGGAGTCTGTGCATTTTGCTACGTACCGATTCCGGTTCCAGAACTTCCATCTGGTCTCCTTGGGCAAGTGCTAATTGGTAGAAATCGAAAGTAGGCTTTATGTGATATTCAAAGAGGGTAGATTTGTCATCACCTCCTAATTCTTGTTGCGATTCATGTAAAGGCAGGGTGCGTAGGTAGTCGGCAAAATCATGGAAGGCGCGGATGACTATGCGTTCAGTCTTGGCACTTTCAACAGATGTAGGACGGATTCTTGCCGCTAGGCAGGGCAGTTGACAGGCTTGAAGCTGTCACAATGCGTTTGCCGTCCTTGGAAACCAGGAATTTTCCTCTTTCAAGAACGGACTGCCAGTGCGGCCTGTATGCACGACCTTTCGAGCAGAGCGTCGAAAAGTACGGCCACATGGCGGATGTTGCTCACTCGGATACGGAAGCCCTCCTTGTGTGGGCAAGAAACATTATCACTTTATAGCAATCTGCCATTATCATTCCATTCACCATACATCACGCCGAGACGGGTGTTGTCAATGAACTTTTTCAGACGGCTTTCAAAGAGAGGACGTTGTTTCTTCTTGATTTGTATCGTGTCGATGCGCACACGCCGGTATAAGGGTGGGAAGTTTTGGAAGTTCTGCCACACGATGGGGTCTTGCCGGAGGGCTGACAGGATTTCCTCGTCGATGGTGAAACCTTCGGGCGACATGTCGGGCAGCACGGCGCGTCCCATATCTGTCATGCGCCCCAACCGCTCCATGCGGCGGCATCGCTCCTTGTTCAGTTCCGACCACAAGCTGCCTTTCGTGCGTGGCGCAAACCGTTGGTATGCCTCGCCGTCCAACCGTTTCAAGGTACTGTCAATCCAGCCGAAACACATCGCTTCCTCCACCGCATCAATATACCAGAATGTCCCGTCGTCCATAGGACGCCCGCGCTTGACTTTCACCCAGCACTCCCTTTCGGTGGCATGATGCGCCATGAGCCATTGGCGAAATTCATCTCGGCTTTGTATGGACAATATATTTTGCGGTTTAGTGATACTCATATTTTTTACAGCTTGTTTCATTTGCGAAGATAAGGAAAATCGGGGAGCGGGGCAAGGATTATTTCCTCCAGCGTTTCATTGTTTATTCCTCCTCTTGCAATTTGTTATATTCCTCATCGGTTACAGGCTCAAGCCATTCGTTGCTTGTCTTTTCTCCGGGCACTTCAATGGCAAGGTGGGCAAACCAACTGTCGGCTGTGGCGCCATGCCAATGTTTTACTCCGGCAGGGATGTTGACCACATCGCCGGGACGAAGCAAGCGTGCGGGCTTTCCCCATTCCTGATACCAGCCTGTGCCTGCCACGCAGACCAGCAGTTGTCCGCCGCCCTTCGTGGCGTGATGTATGTGCCAGTTGTTGCGGCAACCCGGCTCAAACGTCACGTTGTTGATACCGACCTGTTCCGAAGATACCGGTGCCAGGTAACTTTGCCCGATGAAGTATTGGGCATAGGCATCATTCGTCTTACCGATGGGGAATATCATTTCCTGCTCGAATTTCGCTTTCTCGTCTGCGGCAGCCGTTTCCTCCGTCCATACATCCTTAGCCAAGCGGAACGCAGCCCACGCTTTGGGCCATCCGGCATAGAAGCCGACTTGTGTCAGTATCTCCGCTATCTCGGTACGGGTGATGCCGTTCTTCCTGGCGGTCTGCAAGTGGTATGTCAAGGAAGAATCCGTAATGCCCGAACTGACAAGTGCGGTAATCGTAACCATGCTCCGGTCGCGCAAGCCGAGTTTGTCTGTCCGGCTCCATACTTCGCCGAAAAGCACGTCATCGTTCAGTTCCGCAAACTTGGGTGCGAAATCGCCCAACTGCTCTCTTCCGGCAGTCTGCTTGATTTTTGTCTGTGCGTTAGCCATAGGTGTAATCATTAATAGTGTGAATGCAATGCAAATAATTGTTCTCATGATTGTATGCTTTTATCGTTGATGCTCAGAATTTTATATCCACTGTGCCCCATGGCCATGTGCCCAAGGCGATTTTAGGATAATTCTCATGGTTTGCCATAACGATGTTCTTTTTAAAAGTTTACGGCTGCAAAGTTAGGACGGTTATTTCATAGCTTCGTTGTTTTGCGGCTCAATTTATGTTTGCGTAAAGCTCAATGTTGTTTTTCTGATTAGAATAGCGAGAATGTAAACATATCAAAATTCCCGTATTCTCTACGCAAAAATTCATAAATGCTTACATGAAAAATCTCTATCCTTCTCATTTCCTTACAAAATCGGTTTCTCGAATCACTTGTATTATACAATAAATCAATATATTACCGTATCAAGCTCGCCCTAACTACCTACCACCTTCGGTTCTCCTTCGGTACAGGTTCGATACCGATTCGATCATCCGACGGCGTATAGGACCGAAGGTGGGCCGTAGGAAATGCGGACAGGTTTGGGCGGAAATAGGGGGCTGATGGCTCTTGAATCCGACGTTTTTGTAAACATTTGCCTTTCCGCACTAATCTTTTGGAGGGGAGATGCTATCCCAAAGTTTGAATGAAGTGCCGTGACGGGGCGCTTTTCTGCCGCGACAGGGGTGCAGATTGGCCGATTTTGCGTATCTTTGCCCCCGGAACATTCAGTGAACATCATGGATATACAACAGAAACTTGCCGAGGCCGTGGTTGGCGGCCTGAAGGCGCTTTACGGGCAGGATGTGCCCGTCGAACAAGTGCAGTTGCAGAAGACCAAGAAAGAGTTTGAAGGTCACCTCACGCTGGTGGTCTTCCCCTTCCTGCGCATGTCCCACAAGGGACCCGAGCAGACGGCGCAGGAGCTGGGCGAATACCTCAAGGCCAACGAGCCCATGGTGGCGGCGTTCAACGTCATCAAGGGCTTTCTGAACCTTACCATCGCCTCTGCGGCCTGGATTGAGTTGCTCAACGGCATTTATGCCGACCCCAACTACGGCATTGCCCAAGCCGCACCCGACGCGCCGCTGGTGATGATAGAGTATTCGTCGCCCAACACCAACAAGCCCCTCCACCTGGGACACGTGCGAAACAACCTGCTGGGCAATGCCCTGGCCCGTATTATCGCCGCCAACGGCAACCGCGTGGTCAAGACCAACATTGTAAACGACCGCGGCATACACATCTGCAAGTCCATGCTGGCCTGGCTGAAGTATGGCAACGGCGAGACGCCTGAATCGTCGGGCAAGAAAGGCGACCACCTCATTGGCGACTACTACGTGGCCTTCGACAAGCACTACAAGGCCGAGGTGGCCGCGCTGATGGAGCAGGGTATGACCAAGGAAGAGGCCGAAGCCGCCTCCCCGCTGATGAAGGAGGCCCGCGAGATGCTGGTGAAGTGGGAGGCCGGCGACCCCGAGGTGCGCGCCCTGTGGAAGAAGATGAACGACTGGGTCTACGCCGGTTTCGACGAGACCTACAAGATGATGGGCGTCAGCTTCGACAAGATATACTACGAGTCCAACACCTACCTCGAAGGCAAGAAGAAGGTATTGGAGGGGCTGGAGAAAGGCATCTTCTACCGCAAGGCAGATGGTTCCGTGTGGGCCGACCTCACGGGCGAAGGGCTTGACCACAAGCTGCTGCTCCGCTCCGACGGCACGTCGGTCTACATGACGCAAGACATCGGCACAGCCGAGCAGCGCTTTGCCGATTACCCCATAGACAAGATGATTTACGTGGTGGGCAACGAGCAGAACTATCACTTCCAGGTGCTCTCCATCTTGCTGGACAAGCTGGGCTTTGAGTGGGGCAAGAGCCTCGTGCACTTCTCCTACGGCATGGTAGAGTTGCCCGAGGGCAAGATGAAAAGCCGCGAAGGCACCGTGGTCGATGCCGACGACCTCATGGCCGAAATGATAGAGACAGCCAAGGAGACCAGCGGAGACTTAGGCAAGCTGGACGGCTTGACGCAGGCCGAGGCCGACGACATAGCCCGCATTGTGGGCCTGGGTGCGCTGAAGTATTTCATCCTCAAGGTGGATGCCCGCAAGAACATGACCTTCAACCCCAAGGAGTCCATCGACTTCAATGGCAACACGGGACCCTTCATACAGTACACCTATGCCCGCATCCAGTCCGTGCTGCGCAAGGCTGGGGAGGCAGGCATCGAGCTCCCCGCCCAGTTGCCTACGGGCATTGAGCTGAGCACGAAGGAGGAAGGCTTGATTCAGATGCTGGCCGACTTTGCCACCATAGTGAAGCAGGCCGGTACAGACTACAGTCCCTCGGTCATAGCCAACTACTGCTACGACCTGGTGAAAGAGTACAACCAGTTCTATCACGACTACAGCATACTGCGCGAGGCCGACGAAGCTGTGAAGGTATTCCGCCTGGTGCTGTCGCAAAACGTGGGCAAGATAGTGCGCCTGGGCATGGACCTGCTGGGCATAGAAGTGCCGGACAGAATGTAAGCATACACCGATATCCTTGCCGCCATGTCGGGCGGCAGGCAGAAAAAAGAGGAGCGCGGATGGAAAGACATCCGCGCTCCTCTTTTTTACTTCCGGGCAGTGGCTTACTTCTTGCTGCCCTCTGCTTTGGCTGCCGCCGTCTTGGACTTGCGGGCAGAAGTCTTTTTGCCGGCATTCTTCTCCTCTTGCAGCTTGATGAGTTGCAGACACGATTGCAGGCTCAGGTCGGCAGGCTCAATGTCTTTGGGAATCTTGTAGTTGCTGCCCTTGTAGGCTATGTAGGGGCCATAGCGGCCATTCAATATCTCTAGTTCGGGCTCTTCCTCAAACTTCTTGATGTGGCGTTTCGCCTCCGAGGCCTGTTTTTCCTTCAGCAGTTCGATGGCCTCGTCCAGGGTGACGGTCAGCGGGTCTTGTCCCTTCAGCGAGACGTACACGCTGCCTGTGTGGATGTAGGGGCCAAAGCGTCCGGCTCCTGCGGTGACGGTCTTACCTTCATACTCGCCCAGGGTGCGGGGCAGCTTGAACAGCTCCAAGGCTTCCTCCAGGGTGATGTTCTCCATGGACATGTCCTTGCGCAGCTGGGCAAAGCGTGGCTTGTCTTTGTCTTCGGCGGTGCCCACTTGCACCATGGGGCCAAAGCGTCCTATCTTGACCGATACCTGCCGGCCGCTGGCGGGGTCGGTGCCCAGTATGCGTTCGCCGGCCCGGTGGGCGCTCTTGGTGGCGATGGCGCTTTCTACCGAGGGATGGAACTGCTTGTAGAAGGTGTCGAGCACGGAGGTCCACTGCTTGTCGCCTTCGGCTATCTCGTCGAACTGCTTTTCTACGGTGGCCGTAAAGTTGTAGTCCAGAATTTCGGGGAAGTACTCCGTCAGGAAGTCGTTCACCACGATGCCCGTGTCGGTGGGCAGCAGCTTGGCTTTCTCGGCGCCGCAAGTTTCGGTGCGCGTCTCATCCTTCAGCTGTCCGCCTTCCAGGGTAATTATGTTGTACGGGCGTTCTTCGCCTTCCTTGTCGCCTTTCACCACATATTCGCGCTGTTGTATGGTGGATATGGTGGGGGCGTAGGTCGACGGGCGGCCTATGCCCAACTCTTCCAGTTTGCGCACCAGGCTGGCCTCGGTGTAGCGGGGTGGGTGCTGGCTGAAGCGTTCGGTGGCCGTAATGTTCTCCTGCTGTAGCGTCTGGCCTTTGGTCAGGGGGGGCAGGAGGTGGGTTTCGTCCTCGCGGTTCTCCATGTCGTCGTCGTATGACTCGCGGTAGACGCGCAGGAAGCCGTCGAACTTCACCACTTCGCCTACGGCGGTAAAGCTGTCTGCCGAGTTGCTGATGGCGATGTTCACCGTGGTTTTTTCTATCTCCGCATCCGCCATCTGCGAGGCAAGGGTGCGTTTGCGTATCAAGTCATACAGCTTCTTCTCTTGCGCGCTGCCCTCTATTTTGGCCACTTCCATGTAGGTGGGGCGAATGGCTTCGTGAGCCTCTTGCGCGCCCTTGGTCTTGGTGGTGAAGTGGCGGGGATGCACGTAGCGTTCGCCCATCAGCTTGGTGATGGCCTCCTTGCTGCCGTTGATGGCGTACTCCGAGAGGTTGACGGAGTCGGTACGCATGTAGGTGATGTTTCCCGATTCGTAGAGCAACTGCGCCACGCGCATGGTCTGTGCCACGGTGAAGCCCAGTTTGCGTGCGGCCTCTTGCTGCAGCGTGGAGGTGGTGAAGGGAGGCGCAGGGCTTTTCTTCAGTGGGCGGGTGGTGATATCAGAGATGGTGAAAGTGGCCGTCCGGCAGTTCTCCAGCAGCTGCATGGCCTCTGCCTTGGTCTTGATGCGCCGGCCTACTTCGGCCTTCAGTTCGATGAGTTTCCCCTCTTCGTCGGGCACCAGGAAGACGGCGGTGACGCGGTAGGCGGCTTCGCTGCGGAAGGCCTGAATCTCGCGCTCGCGGTCTACGATGAGGCGCACGGCCACCGACTGCACGCGGCCTGCGGAGAGTGCGGGTTTTACTTTGCGCCACAACACGGGCGAAAGCTCGAAGCCCACAATGCGGTCCAGCACGCGGCGTGCCTGCTGGGCGTTTACCAGGTTGAGGTCTATCTGGCGCGGCTGCTCAATGGCTTTCAAGATGGCGTTTTTGGTGATTTCATGGAATACAATCCGCTTGGTATGTTCAGGGCTCAGCTTCAGCACTTCATACAAGTGCCAAGCGATGGCCTCTCCCTCGCGGTCCTCATCGGAAGCCAGCCATACCGTTTCGGCTTGCCGGGCTTCATTTTCCAGCTTCTCCACCACTTCCTTCTTATCGGCCGGGATGACGTAGTCCGGCTTGAACTGGTGTGCCACGTCTATGCTGAAGTCCTTTTTCTTCAGGTCGCGGATGTGCCCGTAGCTGGAGAGGACTTTGTAGTCTTTCCCAAGGAACTTTTCAATTGTTTTAGCTTTTGCCGGTGACTCGACAATGACAAGGTTTTTCTGCATAAATTACTGTTTAGTAGTGCCCGTTGCACTGAGTTTGCCGCAAAAGTAAGGAAAAAAGATTCGCCATACTCCATAATGAAAGAGATTTTAGCAAAAAAATATTTCCGGGCTATTTCTTACACAACCGGCACAGGCCTCAGTCGTACCCGATTCGTACCCCATTCGGTACTCGTTCGGTCGTGTTTCGGCCCTATGGACCGAGAAAAGAGCGGACAAAGTAGGGCGAGGGTCGCACTTCCCTTTGGGGGAGAGGCCGACTTTCTTTGTCCGATTGTTTGCAGGAATTGGGATTTTTTGCGAATTTCGCATGGAAATTATTAACTTTAGATTTATGCCATTCCAATTCCGCCAACGGGTTATGAAGAAATTGTATATGCTTTTACTGCTGATTTGCCTCCCCTTGGCGGGGCTTGATGCGGCCGACAAGAAAGATTACGAGATATATTTAGATAGCCTTGACTACTACCTGCAACAGTCTGACAAGTATGTAGACCGGAAGGAAGGGCGGATTGCGGTGCTGGAGGAATACCTGAAGAACAATGACCTGCCCCCGGAGCAGCGTTACCGCTACCTGCTTCTGTTGTTTGAGGAATACTCCTGCTATCAATCCAAATTGATGTACGAGACGACACAGCAGCTCATCCGGCTGTCGCGCGAGATGGGGGATAAGGACAAACTGGTCAACTCGGAAATCTCGTTGGCCTATAGCTACCTGTGGAGCGGGGCGTTCAAGGAGGCCTATGAGTATGCCTGCAGCATCGACACGACACAGACGGCGGCAGCTACCCGTGTCAGGTACTTGATGTTCCAGCTGGACTTGGACTTTGAGTCGAGCCTGTACGTCAAGCCGCTCCGTTTCTTTATGCCAAAGTATAAGAACAACCTGCGCCTTGTGGTCGGGGAACTGGAAAAACTGCTCCCTCCCGATGACGACAGGCTGCTGGAAGCCCGCCAAAAGGAGTGTGCCAACAACGGGCAGTACGACAAAGCCAACGAATATCTGCAGCAGAGGTTGCGCCATAGCGCAGGCATCTCCCGCCAGACGGCCGCCAAGCTGAGCGACGTGGGCTTTATGAACCTGGAGATGGGCGACACGGTTACCGCCGTGAAGTACATGGTGAAGGGCGCCATCATGGACATCCTAATAGGCTCGAAGCAGGCGCCCGCCTTGCGGAAGATAGCCGAAACCATCTACCCGGACGGGGAGGTGGAGCGGGCGTACGAATATATACAGAAGGCCATGGAGAACGCGGTGTTCTTCGATTCGCGCTACCGCATGTACGAATCCAGCATTACCCTGCCTCTTATTGATAAAGAACTCTATGAGCTGACAAAGTCGCAGAAGGAAATCTTGACCGTTGCCGTTTGTGTCATCATTGTGTTTTGCATAGCTGTGGTCTTCCTGTATGCATACATCAGGAAGCAGAATAGGAAGTTGCGCCATTCCACCCGGCTTATCCGTGAGAAAAACAGGTCGTTGCTGACTATGAACGGGCAGATGGCCGACATCAACAAGGAATTGCGCAGCGCCAATAACATCAAGGATGTGTATTTGGGACGTATCTTGGCAGACAACTCATCGGCGATTACCGATATTGAGGAACTCGCCAAGACTGTCAAGCTGAAAGTCAAGGCGAAGCAGGCAGATGACCTTATTCCTTTTATTTATAAGAAGGATTATGCCAAGAAACGCAAGGAGATGCTGGCCGGTTTTGACGCGATGTTCCTGCATCTTTTTCCTCATTTTATAGAGAAATTCAATTCATTATTGAAAGAAGATTGCCGCATTACAGTCGAGGATAAAAATACGCTGACCCCGGAATTGCGCATCTTCGCCCTTGTCCGGTTGGGTATCACCAAGAGCGATGTCATTGGTGAAATTCTGAATTATTCCTCAAGTACCGTGCGCAATTACAAGACAAAAATCAGGAACGCCGCTGTGGTACCCAATGAGGAATTTGACAAGCGGCTGCTGGAAATAGAATCGGAAATTTAGTGGCTTCCTTTTTTTGTCCGGTGGGCCTTCCTTTCAGTGTTTACATGAATTTTCCTGCGTTATTTATACAAACGAAGGACATAAAATGTTTCTTCGTGTAGAAATATAGCGTACTTAATTTATTTATCTTTCGATTTGTAATAATTTGATTAATAGCGCAAAATGAGATATTTTGCGTACAGGAAGCGTACTTTTTTTGCTTTGGCTCATTATGCATGATAATTTTGCTTGCAAATCAATTCTTTAAATTTTGGGGCCATGAAAAATGCGATGACTGTCTTATCTCCATTATCTAAAACGACCTCCTCATTTAGGGCTTGATGAGATTTATCCACTTTTAGTATTAACTTTAAAATCGTTACAATGAAACATTTTTCAAAGAGAATCCTTCACGCTACGTGTATTGCATTCTTATGCTGTTTGGGCAGTCTTGCGGCTTTCGCCCAATTGCCTGCAAGTATCAATGGTACTATTGTAGACAAGGAGAACAATCCGATTATCGGAGCGAGTGTGTTGCAGAAAGACACAGGTAATGGAACTGTTACTGACTTAGACGGTAAGTTCAGCCTGCAATTAAAGCAAGATGGCGGTAATGTCATTGTTATTTCATACATTGGCATGAAAACCGTGGAAATGAAAGTAAATCGTTCTGCCATGGGGCGCATTGTGCTGGAAGAAGATGCTGAGCTGCTGGACGAAGTGGTTGTAGTGAGCTATGGTAAACAGTCCAAGCGATTGATTACGGGCTCCGTGCAGTCGGTGCAAAGCAATGAGATGGCCGACTTGCCTGTGGCACAGTTGTCGCAGAAGCTGCAAGGTAAGCTGGCCGGCGTTCAGATTAACCAGACGACCGGTATACCGGGACAAGGCATGGCTATCCGTATTCGTGGCCAGGCTTCTATTACGGCAGGCAGCGACCCGCTGATTGTGGTCGATGGTTTTCCTATTAACTCAAATCTGGCTAATATCAACCCGGATGAAATAGAAAGCATTTCGGTGTTGAAAGATGCTTCGGCCTCGTCATTGTATGGTTCGCGGGCTGCCAATGGTGTAGTTCTGATTACAACCAAGCGGGCAAAGGCCGGTACTTCGTCGGTCAGCCTGTCTGCTTATATGGGTGTGCAGACCATCCCCGCGTCATTGAAACCGGATATGATGAATGCCAGCGAGTTTGCACAATTCCGCAAAGAGATTTATGAAGAAAACGGTTGGGAGGTACCCGAGATGCTTCAGAATCCGTCGCAATATGGCAAAGGTACCAACTGGTTTGATGTCATTACCCGTCCGGCATTGATACAAAACTATTCGGTCAATTATTCTACTTCGAAAGAGAAATTCAGTACATCGGCTGTTGTGGGTTATATGAAACAACAAGGTGTCTTGCTTAATTCCGATTACGACCGCATTTCGTTGCGTATCAATTCTGATTACAAGTTCAATGATAAGCTGAAGATAGGTTTCAATGTGGCAGGTAATCTTACTACCAACAATACGCCTGATAGCGACGGTACGTGGTACGACTCCGGGCAAAACATCATACAGGGAGCCTTGTTGACTTCGCCGCTTGCACCTTGGCGCAATGAAGACGGTTCTATACCTATCAATGCAGGCGATTCCGAACATGACTATGCAGCGTCCGGCAGTCCTAACTGGTATTATCTGGTGAAGCATGTGAAGAACACAAGCAAATCCATCAATGGCATTGCCAATGCTTTCATCGAATATGAGCCTATCCATGGCTTGGTGCTTAAAAGCCAATTGAATGGTGAGGTAGTGGGTACGTTCAGCGATTCGTTTACTCCTTCTACGGCAGGAGGCGTGATGAATCCCGGTAGTGAGACCGATGCTTCCCGTATTTCTGCCAGCCATTCTGATAACTATACCTATTCTTGGTTGTGGGAAAATACAGCCAACTATACCTTTGACTTGTTTGATGACCATAATTTTGATGTCCTGGCCGGTTGGACGGCGCAGAAGGCACGTACGGAAACCAGCAACATGTATGGTAGCAATTTCCCCGACAACAGTATCCAGAACCTGAGTGCCGCCAAAACCATTACCGGCAGTCAGGGTATTGACGAATGGACATTGCTTTCGTTTGTTGCCCGCTTGAACTACAACTATAAGCACAAATACCTGCTTTCGCTGGCTTATCGTACGGATGGCTCTTCCAAGTTCGGTGTAGACAACCGTTGGGGTGGATTCCCCTCGGCATCTGTAGGCTGGATAGTTTCTGAAGAGAACTTCATGAAAGCTGTGAAGCCTATTTCATTCTTGAAGTTGAGGGCAAGTTATGGCGTGATAGGTAATAACAATATCGGTAACTATACGCAATATGCTTCTATTGTCAGCACCAATGCGGTGATTAACAACCAGTATTTGAGCGGTAAGGCTCTTGGCGGATTCAGCAATTCCATGCTGGGTTGGGAAACGACCAAAGAGTGGGACTTGGGTGTAGACTTCGGCTTCTTGGACGGACGTATCAACTTGAGCTACGACTATTATCATAAGACTACGGAAGATTTGCTTTACAACGTTGAGTTGCCCATCTCGTCAGGTTTTACAAACTTCCAGAACAATATCGGTAAACTGGCTTTCTGGGGGCATGAAATTACGTTGAATACGAAGAACTTTGTGGGCGAATTTAATTGGACTACAGACTTCAACATATCATTCAACGACAACAAGGTTTTGGCCTTGGGTACGGCAAATGCCACTTTGTATGGAGATAATACCATTAATGAGGTAGGCAAGCGCATGGGCCAACTTTACGGATTGGTATGGGATGGAGTTTATTGGAACCAGGAAGACTTTGACAATTCTCCGAAGTATATCGGCGCCCAGGTGGGAACTATCAAATACAAGGATATGAACAACGATGGAGAGATTACCAATGATGACCGGGACAAGGTAGCCATTGGACGTACGAACCCGGTATGCCAATTGGGTATGACCAACACGTTCAATTATCGTAATTTTGATTTGTCCATTGTCATGTCTGGCGCATTCGGGCATAAGATGTACAACTATATGGAGCGGTTTGTTACCAACCTGGATGGGGCTTTCAACGTGTTGAGAGAAGTGAACGACCGTTGGCGTTCGGAAGACAGTCCGGGCAGCGGCAAGCACGGCAAGGTTATTTCCGGTACCACCGGGCAAGAGAGAGACTGGTTCAGCTCTAATTTTGTTTACGATGCCAGCTATTTCACCATCAAGAACGTGACGTTGGGTTATACCTTCCCGTTCAAGAAGACCCGTTCCATTAAGAGCCTCCGTTTGTATGGCAGCATACAGCAGGCGCTTGTCATTACCGGTTATCCGGGGTGGAACCCTGAGGCATCCAACTTTGGCGGCGTTTCGGCAGGTATCGACTATACCACTTATCCCGTGCCGAGAACCTTTACACTGGGTATCAACATGAATTTCTAACCGTAAATATATTGTAAGGACATGAAAACAAAACATATATTAGTGGCTCTCTTTGCTGGGCTTGCCATAACTTCTTGCGACGATTTCTTGACCTGTCTGCCGGAAACCAGCGTGCCTAAAGAAGGATTTTATAAAACAGAGGCAGACTTTGAACAGGCCAACGTAGGTATTTATGAATTGCTCCGGGCCATTTACGGAGCAGGTGCAGCCAATTATGGTGCCTGGCTTATGGGGGAAATGCGTTCGGATAATACTACTTTCCAATATAATACCGTGAATCGTGGGTATGCCGACCGTGAGTATGTAGGTCTCTTTACGGATGATGCCAACGGAGGAGCTGTCAGCAACAAGTATAACAATACGTATTACATGATTCAACGGGCCAACCAGGTAATCCAATACATAGAAGATGCCAACATCAGCGAAGCCGCTTACAAGAATTACAAGGGGCAGGCGTTATTCCTCCGCGCATTGGGCTACTTCGACTTGGTGCAATATTTCGGTGGTGTTCCTTTGGTGACGGTGGCGCCTACCACGTATGGCCAGACCATGGTGCCCCGTAATTCGGTGGACGAGGTGTATGAGCAAATCATAAAGGATGCAACCGAGGCGGCCAACCTCCTCCCACCGGTAGACCAACAGGAGAAGGGTTATGCTTCGCAAGGCTCGGCTTACACGTTGCTTGGCAATGTTTATATTGTAAGAAAGCAATGGGCGGAGGCGGAAGCTGCCCTGAAAAAAGTGACAGGTTATCAGCTTTTGGACGATTATGCCGCTATTTTCGACCCGGACAACAAGAACCATGCGGAGTCTATCTTCGAGATTCAATATTGGGATGACCAGGCCGCCGGCAAGCAAAGCGACTTTGCCTATAACTTCCTCCCGATACTTTCCAACCCGGGATTGGTGGAAGGTTTTCCCGACGGAACTACCAATAACTATGCCGGGTGGAATATTCCTACACCGGAAATGATTGCTGCCTATGAGCCGGGAGACAAGCGCAAGGATGCTTCCATCGGCTACTTCACCGGCGACCCGGTTTACAACTATGTGGACTTCCCCTATGTGAAGAAGTATGTGCATGGAGCCACGTTGCCCGGTTATTGCAATGACGACTGGCCGGTGTACCGCTATGCCGAAGTGCTGTTGTTCTTGGCCGAGGCCATCAATGAGCAAGGTGGCGGCCGGACAGCCGAGGCTTTGGGCTACCTCAATCAGGTGCATGCCCATCCCCGTACAGGCTTGTCCCCATTGGCAGCTACCGACCAGGCTGAACTGCGCGAGCTGATTCAGCAGGAAAGGCGGGTAGAGTTGGCTTTCGAGAATAAGCGTTGGCTTGACCTCGTGCGTACGGGCAAGGCTATTGAGGTGATGCGCGCCTTTGGCGAGCGCCTGAAGGCCGACCCCACAAAATATTACTACCCCGAGAATGTATTTCCGGCAGCTGAGGCGTTTGACGTTACCGAAGAACGTCTGCTGTTCCCCATCCCCGACCGGGAGATTCGCTTGAATCCTTTTATGGAACAGAATCCGGGTTATTGATGGTTTTCAATAGGTAGGTATCAACCCGTCGCCGGATGTCTCCGGTGCATGGAGTAAAGGCGGCGGGTTGATACTGTTTATAACTGCTTGATAAATGATTGATGTATAAAGGATTACTACTTTATTTTTTCTTTAAAAGGAATAAAGTGTTACTTTACTAGGAATAAAGCAGTACTTTAGTAGGAGTAAAGTAACGCTTTATTAGGAGTAAAGTAAAATAAAGTAAGAACATTGACGGCGCTGATGCGCTTATAAGTTATCATAGATATGGAACGACGGACATTCTTAAAAACCATGTCATCTGTCGGGTTGTTCAGCTTGTTCAGCCCGAGTTTCGCAATGGATATTTGCAAACCTCAAGGTAAGGCTGCGGCTTCTTCGTTTGAAGCAGGATTCCTTCATCCGCCTTTTTCATCCGGGGTATATACCTGGTGGCATTGGATGAATGGCAATATCACCAAAGATGGCATTACACGCGACCTCGAGGCGATGAAGGCCAATGGCGTAGCCGGTTACCAGCTTTTTGAAGCCGGGAGCGGCATACCCGTCGGCCCGGTAGAATCCCTCAGCGATGAATGGGTGGAGCTTATCCTTCATGCCATCAGGGAGTCGGAACGGCTGGGGTTGGAATTTTGCATGCACAATTGCCCCGGCTGGTCGTCGAGCGGTGGTCCTTGGATTACGCCCGACAAGGCCATGCAGCTGGTCACGTGGAGCGAAACTTCCGTCAAGGGTGGTGGGAAAGTGCAAGTGCAGTTGCCCATGCCTCCGCATAAATTCGATTATTATGCCGATACTTATTGCCTGGCCATTCCGGCCAATGTGGATGTGGTGCCGAGGAAGTCGGTGGTGGATATCAGCGCTTCCCTCCAGGCCGATGGCACGTTGTTGTGGGATGCCCCCGAGGGCGACTGGACGGTTTTGCGGTTTGGCCAGACCGCAAAAGACCAGATGAACCATTCTGCCCCGACAAAATCTACGGGATTGGACTGCGACAAGTTCAGCACCGAAGCCTTGGATTATCACCTCGATTGCATGTTCCGCAAACTGATGCCGGTTATGGAGAAGATGGCGCGCCATGCCAAAGTAGGCTTGCTGATAGATAGCTATGAGATGGGCGACCAGGATTGGACCCGGGACATGCCTGCTTATTTTGAACAGAAAGCCGGCTATCCGTTATGGCCGTTCTTGCCGGTTTGGGCCGGGAAGACGGTGGATGATGAAGATGCTACCCAACGCTTCCGGTTTGATTTCAAACGTACCCAGGCCGACATGTTTGCCGACCGTTATTATTCACATTTCCAGAAACGCTGCAAGGAAAAAGGGATTATTACCTATACCGAGCCTTACGGGGGCGGCATGATGGAAGAATTGCAGGTGGCTCAGCGGCTCGACATCAACATGGGCGAGTTCTGGTGCGGGCAAACGATGTTGTGGCCTAACTTCCTGCTTAACCGTACCGTCAAGCAAGTTGCATCCGTAGCCCATACGCTGGGAGGAAACATTGTAGGGGCAGAGGCCTTTACTTCGGAACCGGATTCGGACAAATGGTTGTTGTATCCCTATGCATTGAAGTCGTTGGGCGATTATATGTTCACTCGCGGACTGACCCGCATCTATTTCCACAGGTATGTGCACCAGCCCCATCCTACGGCTATGCCCGGCATGACGATGGGGCCGTGGGGACTGCACTTCGACAGGACAAACACTTGGTGGAAACCGGGGAAGGCGTGGATAACCTATTTGAACCGTTGCCAATACGTCTTCCAGCATTCAGCCTTTTATGCCGATATGCTTTATCATAGCGGGGACAACACATTTGGCACAACCATTGAGCCCGAACAAACCCCGTTGGCACCACCCGAAGGATATGATTACGACATTGTAAACACGGAAATATTGGAGAAAGCCGTCATTAAGGACGGGAAGATAGTGCTGCCTGCCACGAAGTTTGGAGGTTATAAATTGCTGGTATTCCCGGTTTCTGACGCTATCACGATGCCTACGCTCAGAGTGTTGGCCCGACTGGTCAGGGCAGGTATGGTGCTGGTGGCCCGAAAGCCGAAGTATGCATTGGGTATGGAGGGCAAGAGGCAAGAAGGTGAATTCCGTATGCTGATAGATGAAATCTGGAGTTCCCCGCATGTCTATGAAGAAGGGCTTCCGGCTGTATTGGAACAATTGGAACCCTCTCCCGACTTTTCTTTCCACTCTGTCGGCGGGGAAAATTCTATTCATGCGATACACTACCAGCAAGACGGAAAACATCTGTATTTCGTGGCCAATCGTAAGCGTTGCCATGAACAGGGCGTAGCGTTTTTCCGGGTAAAAGGTTGTGTGCCCGAGTTGTGGAATCCCTATACGGGAGAGATAGTGGCTTGTCCCGTATTCCGGGAGACCGGACATGGCATAGAATTGCCGCTTGAACTCTCTCCTGCAGGCTCAATGTTCGTGGTATTTAAACCCTGTGCACAAGCCGGCAGTTATTGGACGGATTTGAAGATTGGCGGGACATCGTTGTTTGAGCTGCCTTCAATGGAGGAGCAACACTGTCCGCACACCAATTTCAGCATCGCATGCTGGATAAAACCGGAACTGGATATTGCACTTACCGACGAACAAGAGTTCGGCGCTTTGCGCACTCGTTGTTTTGCTTTGTATCCGGCAGATGGTGAAGCCTTGTATGGCCGGGGGCATAGTGTCATCGGGTTGTCTGTCGGGCGGAATGGTGTGGTTGTCTATGAGCGTAGCCATCAGGCTCTGGTCGCTTTCCGTAAGGCGATGCCTGTCAGTGGTTGGAACCATTTGGTGCTGGTTTGCCAAAACAATGTGCCGTCTGTTTGGCTTAACGGAATGTGCATCGGTACTGGAAATGCTTCGCAAATGGTGGTACATGCCCAAGGGAAGAGTGATTGTTTTAGCAAGGCCGATGCATTTGACGGGGAAATTCAGTATTTGCATATTTATGACCATGTTTTGAGTGAGTATGATATCAAGCAACTTGTTCGTGAGGACATATCGCGTCTGCCACTTTATCGTTTCCCGCCTGTTACTTGGCTGTCTGCCCGCCAGCTTGCTGTGTGGTCGGATGGTAGCTATGAATTGAGCAATGACGATACCGGTTTACGAAGAAAGGTAGACCGTCATGCAGCCGACTTGGTGCTTGACGGGAAGTGGGAGCTGCATTTTCCACCCAATTCCGGAGTACCGGAAACATTCAGTTTAAGTAAGTTGCATTCGCTTCATTTGGAGAAGGACTTTGGTGTCCGACATTTTTCTGGAACCGTGAAGTATGTTTACTACTTACAGTTGGATGAGCGGTATATCAAGAAAGATTTGCGTTTGCGTCTGGATTTGGGGCGTGTGGCAGTGATAGCAGAAGTATTTGTTGACAACAAACCCGCAGGTGTTTGCTGGGCACCTCCTTATGGCGTTGATGTTACCGGATTGCTGCACAAAGGAACCAATAAACTGGAAATACGGGTGACAAACTTGTGGGTCAATAGGCTGATAGGGGATGAATATCTGCCGGAAGAAAATTTGTATAACTACCAAGATATAGAAAATAAATTTGCTGCTCTGAATAACGGCGGCATAAAGGAACTTCCTGATTGGTATAAACAGGGTAGGGACAAGCCTTCAGGCGGACGGATAGCATTTGCTACCTGGCGGCATTATGATAAGGAATCTCCTCTGACAGAGTCTGGCTTGATTGGGCCGGTAACCTTGCAGGTCGGGAAGGTGGAAACTTTGGGATAGAAATCATGTACTAATGTTTAGGAGTTTTTTAGTGGTAATTCTTTAAATGTAATTGTCTTATGGTAAAAACAATACAATTCCTGTCTTTTGTGGCATGCCTGTTGTTCACATCTCTGTCTGCCTACGCCCATACATCTGTAACTGACCTGCGCGTGCAGCATCTCACCGAGCCGTTGGCGGTGGAAGATGCCCATCCGTTGTTCAGCTGGAGAATGGAGTCGGACGTGGCGGGACAGGAGCAAAAGGCTTATCGGCTGGCGGTGGTGCGCGAGTGTGACCAGCAGACAGTATGGGATAGCGGGCGAATGGAGTCGGGCTTGTCGGATAATATCCGTTATCTGGGTGTGGCTCTGCAGCCGAAGATGGGCTATACATGGCAGGTTACGGTGTGGGATGCGCAAGGCGGGATGCACGTGGCTTCTTCGCGCTTCGAGACGGGATTGATGAACCCCTCGCTGGCGGCATGGGAGGGGGCTACCTTCATCGGCTCCAAGGCACCGAGGCTTGACGCGGCTTCGCATTATTATTTTGAGATAAGTACCCGTTTCCGGATTGTGGAGGGCGATAAGATGTCGCTTGTGCTCGGCGCCAACGATTTCCGCCTGCGGGATGCTTTTCAGAACCCGGGAAATCTGGCCGGTGAGAACTATGTGCGGGTGGAGATTGACTTGTCCGGTGTAGGGACAAAGGAGGGTGCGGCCCTGAACATCTACCGGAAAGGGTATGCTGCCGACGACCGTGAAGATAAGCCGCTCATCAGCATATCTGCCAAGGACTACCCGGAGTGCAATATCAACCAATTATTGACGCTTGAGAATAAGCATGAAGAGCATACATTATCCATCGGAGTGGAGACCAGCAACATTCACTTCCTTATCGATGGGAAGGACTTGCGGACCACTCCCGGGCAGTATCATGCCTTCTCGTCCGGCTTTGCCGTGGGGAATTCGTCGTTGAACAACAATAATGCCACCCGCTTCCCGATAGGCGTTTGGGGAACGACGCACGACTTTAACACGTCGCCCAATCTGTGTTCGGTAGGCTTTGCAGCCTTGCCGGGATGTAAGGTGATTTATACGGATTACCGGATAAGGAATTGTGGCTATAGCCGGGATAATGTGGTCTTTGATAATCGGCATTATGCCGTGTTCAGTGCGTTGCCCCACGTGAAGGTAGAAGGCAACCGCTTAGTGGTGGAAAACCCTTCGGCAGACATGGCTGTGGAGTATGCCGACCCTACGCACGGGGCACTTACCATGCTTCGCTCGGAGTTTGGCACGAAAGGGAAGATTCAGAAGGCCAAGGTCTATGCCACGGCCATGGGTGCCTTCGAACTGTTCATCAATGGAGAGCGGGTGGGCAATGACTGGTTTGCGCCGGGCGATGACCAATATCGCGAGCTGCTGGGCTATCGTGCCTATGACGTCACCGGCTTGCTAAGGGAGGGCGACAACTGCGTGGCCGCCTTGCTGAATCCGGGTTGGTACACGGGGTATATGACCTTCATGACGGTAAACTTCAACTTCTTCGGCGACCATGAGGCGTTGTTGCTGAAGCTTGTCATCGACTATGAAGACGGTGGC
The DNA here is from genome assembly GCA_944320865.1 of uncultured Bacteroides sp. Lineage (GTDB taxonomy): Bacteria > Bacteroidota > Bacteroidia > Bacteroidales > Bacteroidaceae > Bacteroides. The sequence goes on from CALUJC010000007.1 coordinate 23,829, forward strand.
AGGGAGGTCATTGTCACCAATCCGGAGACCTGGAAGGCATTCAATGACGGGCCGGTGCGCTATGGCAGCTTTTTCAACGGAGAGCGCTATGATGCACGCCGGGAAGCCGCTGTGGCAGGTTGGAAGGAATCCGGCTATGCCGATGGCCTGTGGAAACCTGCTGAAACGATTGAGCCTCGCGAATGGACAGCCTTTGCCATCCGTGCGCGTTACGATAATCCGGTGCAGGTGCGCGAGGTGCTGACGGCCACCCGCGTTACCCCCACTCATAGCGAGGATGGACATACCTACATCTACGACATGGGCGTCAACATGGTCGGGGTACCGTCGGTCACTATTCCTGCCGGGTGGCTGGAAGCAGGAGATACGGTTATCATGCGCTATGGCGAACAACTTTACCCGGGGCTTAAAGGAGATGATAGGGAGTATGTCCGCAAATTCGGCCAGCGGAAAAACTACATTGCCGGAAGGCCGTTGTACGAGACCTACCGGGCCGCGCTTGCCACAGACTTCTACATAGCCAAGGGCAGTGAGGCGGTAACCATTTGCCCGACCACCAGCTACCGGGGGTATCAGTACATACAGATTACCTTGCCCGGGCATGAAGGCGCGTTGCCTTTGGAGAACATTAAAGGGTTGGTATTATCGTCCGACGAACTGCCTGCGGGAACTTACCGGGCGGAGACTGCCGATGATAACTATACCGGCCGTTTAGCCAATCAACTCTTCAAGAACATACAGCGCAGCCAGCTGGGCAACTTCTTCACCATCCCCACCGATTGCCCGCAACGCAACGAGCGCATGGGCTGGACGGGCGACGCGCAAGCCTATGTGCGTACGGCCACGTATAACTCGGACGTGCTGAACTTCTTCCGGCAATGGATGGCCATGCTGCGGGCTGACCAGGGTATAGGCAGCAAGACAGACGTGCCCGGCGGAGTGGGCAGCACCGTGCCTACCTACAACCAAGGGGACGATACCTCGTTTCCCGACGGGACCACGTGGGCGGCGGCCATCTGCATGGTGCCGTGGCAACTGTATAGCCAGTATGGCGACACGCAGGTCATCCGCGAGAACATGGAGGCCATGATGAACTGGCTGAACGGGATGGACTTTTATGACCTTAGTGAGGAATATCCGCACCTGTCGGCCAAGACTACGGGGCTGGGCGACTGGCTGGCCATGGACGAGCGCACGCCGGCCGACCTGGTGAACAACGCCATCTACATCTATATGATGGAGGTGACGGCCCGCATGGCCGATGCCATTGGCGAGAAGGACTACGCCGATGTGCTGCGCCGCCGCCATGCGTTGGCCAAGGAAGAATGGAACCAGCTTTACGTCAGTTCGGAGACGGGCAAGACGCGGACGGCCGAAGGAGTATTGATACACTCGCAGTCGTCCTATGCCACCCCGTTGCGCTTCAACTGCTTTGATGAGGCCAATCGCCCTAAGGCGGAAGCCTGGTTGGCCACGTTGGCAGCCAATCCTTCGGCCAGCGGAGAGGGGAAGGTGGAATATCCGCCCTACACCATCACCACGGGCTTCTCGGGCACGCCTAACATACTGCCTGCCTTGAGCCGCAGCGGGCACAGGGAGGAGGCTTACCGCATGTTCACCTGCACGGACTTTACTTCGTGGCTTTACCCGGTGACCAAGGGGGCAACCTCCGTGTGGGAGCGGTGGAACGGCTACGAGGTGGCCTTCGGCAAGACGAACGAGAACCACATGAACTCGTTCAACCACTTTGCCCTCGGCTCCGTGGGGCAGTGGATGTATGAGTTCCAGCTGGGCATTACAAGCGATGAAGGCGGATACAAGCACTTCATCCTGCAGCCCGGTGCCGGCGGGAATTACACGAAACTGGAAGGCAGCTATGAATCCCGTTACGGCACCATCCGCAGCGCTTGGACGGCCGACGGGCAAGGCCGGATGCTGACCTATCGGGCCACCGTCCCCGCCAACACCACGGCCACGCTCTACCTGCCCCTCCACGGCGACGGGCAGCGTTGCGGCGAGAGCACCCACGCGCGCTTCTCGGGTCGGGAGGAACACTGCGGGCATCCATGTGCCCGCTACGAGCTGGCATCGGGCACCTACACCTTTATGCTTGCGGACGAAGGGATTACGGTGACTGAGGAGTAATGATTGGGGAGGCTCAGGCCTCCCCCTTTTTGTTCACCTATGTGTTCCCTTCGGATACCTCAAGACCTCAACCGTGGCGACCTCAAGACCTCACCTGCATCGAGCTCTTGACCTCAACCATGCCGAGCTCTTGACCTCGGCGACGTCGACCTCTAGAGGTCTCCGCCGGGTAGGTCTAGACCTCGTTTCGGGGTAGCTCTGCCCGTGGTTTGTGGAAGGGTTTTGGTCAGAAGCGGACGCTTGCCCCCGCCAGGAAGTTAAACCCTTCGGCGGGATAGCTGGGGTAGTACTGGTAGTCTTTATTCAGCAGGTTGTTGATGCGGAGGTGCACCGAGAGCCACCTCAGCAATTCATAGCTGCCGCCCAGGTAGAGGTTGGACACGGGGTCGGCCTTCCGACCGTTGTACTCGTCGCGGGCGATGGCCTGGTAGCCTACGTGCACATGCAGCGGGCTGATGGGGTGGATGTCCATGCGGGCTTCGGCCTCGACCATGGGCTTGAAGGCCAGTACGTAGAGGTCTTCGCCTTGCTTGGCTGCCGACCACTTGCGGTAGGTGCCCCGGGCGGTGAAGGCGATGAGGCCCTTGTAGTCATAACTGATTTCCGCTCCGGCATAGAGGTTGTCGGTATTCCAAGTGCCCAGCGCCAGGATGTTGCTGCCGCCGGTGGGGAGGGCTGCATAGAGGTCGTCTTTCAGGTTCTGGTAGCCGCCGTACAGGTGCAGGTGGAAGCCGCCGAGGGTACCGGTCTTCAGCCCGATGGCGGCGTTCAGTTGCTCGTAGGTGGCATCGAGCTGGGCGGTGGTTTGCCCGTAGGGGGTGAAGCGCTCCAGGCGGCGGAAGTCGTTTTGCAGCTCGCCGCCCCGGGCTTGCAGGTAGACGGCGCTCCGGGCAAAGTGGTAGGCGGCATAGACGTCGGGAGACACATCCAGTATGGAGCCGAAACCGAAAGTCAAGTCGGCATGTACGCCCAGCCTGACTTCCCATGTTTCGTTATGGAAACTGTAGTAAGGGTTCAAGCCTAACGAGGTATAGTCGGTGTATGCATTGTTCTTATAGAATAGATTATCCATCCCGGCGGCCACCCCGATGGTCTGCGTGGCAGAGATTTGTCCGGTAACATCGGCTGTGGTGTGTACCAGTACTTCCTGTGCATTGGCAAAGCCCGGCTCGTGCTGTCGCTGGTAGAACATCAGGTTGGTTTCGGCCTGGAATTGCAGGGGCAGCTCGTCGGTGGTAGAGGCTACGCCCAGGTGGAAATCGCCTGCGGTGAACTTCTGCTTGCGGTCGGCGGTTCCGGGCAGGAAGTTGAAGTTGCTCAGGTCGAAGTGTCCGGCCAAGTCCATGTCCACCTGGCGGAAGGCATGGCGATAGTCTATGGCGGCATGGGTGCGGTAGTAATAAGAATCCCATTCACTTGTGCTGCCGGGGATGTGGAGCGTGCCGTTCATCCCATCCATGCCGAAGGTCAGGTTGAGGCGGTCTTTGGGGGATAGGCAGAACAGGTAGTTGGCGCGGATGTCGAGGTTGCCGTAGTTGCCATAGCCCAGCCTGAGGTAGCCCGGAGTTGCTTTTGACAGCTTTTGCCGGCCGGCATAGGCTTGCATGTTTTCGGCGGGGATGTCTCCGGCCGGTTGCAGCCGGTTGTCATATTCCACGGCTTTGGGCTGCACCACGGGGGCTTCGACGGCGGGCACGGCGTTGATTTTGGCTGCGTCCCTGATGTTGGGGGCATATTCTTGTTCTACCACCACGGTACGGTTCAATGTAGAGTCTTGTGGTTGTGCCTGTGCGGCCATTCCTGCCGGGAAGGCGGTCAGTGTTATGAGGATGAAGGTCCGTATCTTTTTCATGTGCATAAAGATGAATTGTGCGATGGATGAAAATATTCAAACTGTCACTCGTTGCCCGAAGGTTGCTGGTTTTCTACTTCTGCCAGTTTCCCAAGGCGTTGCTGTATCATGCCGGCAATGTCGTCGTCTTCCTGGTAGTTTTGTTGCAGGCTCAGCAGGTATTGGCGTGCATCGAGGTTCTTGCCGGTGGCCATGTAGATGTCTGCCAGCAAGATGAAGCTTCGTGCCAGCCAGTAGGCATGCGGGGTGCTCTGGTCTATGAAGTCCAGCACTTCCTTTTCGGCTGCGGCATAGTCTCCTGCTTCGTACCAATGTTGGGCGACGAGGTATTTGGCTTCGGCGCCACGCAGCGTGCGGGTGTCTTTGGCCAGCACTTCCAGGTCGGCAAGGGCTTTAGTGCCGGCTTTCTGGTTGAGGTAGGCTTTGGCGCGGTCGTATAAGGCCTCGTCGCGTCGTTCGGGCGACAGCTTGCCTTCGGCCAGCAGGGCAGTGGCGGCGTGGATGGTTTCAGTGTCGTCGTGCAGCAGTGTACCGCAGCGCAGGGCACCCAGCAGGCCCAATTGACGGCGTTCGTCGGTGGTGGCTTTAGCTTGCAGCTGTTTGTAGTCGGCCAATGCTTGTGTATACTCTGCACGGTTGAACAGCACTTCGCCGCGCATCAGCAGGGCTTCTTCGGTGTAGGGGCTGTCGGGGTATTCCAACAGTTTGCCGGCGTGTGTCAGCAGGGCATCGTCGTCCTTCTCTTGCTTGGCGATGACGCACAGACGGTAGTGGGCATCGAGGCCGAAAGCACCATTAGGATAGCTTTGCAGGTAGCGGGTAAAACTATTCTTTGCGGTGGCGGTTTCTCCCCTCATGTACACCTTTTCGGCGGCAATGTAGGTCAGCGAGTCTTGTTCGTCGGGGTTGAAGTGGATGTTGCCCGGCAGTTGGGCGGCCAGAGCGGCGAACTCGTCCACGCGGTTGGCATCGACATAGATGGACTTGAGGTCGCGCATGGCCAGCCGTGCTTCTTCGCTGCCCGGATAGCGGGTAGCTACTTGCTTGTAGGCTTCAATGGCGCGGTCATAGTCTCCTGCCTGGTAATACAACAAGCCGATTTCGGCAGCTGCCTTGCGGCTGACGGGGCTTTGCGGATACTTGTCTGCCAATTCGCGGAAGGTGGCGATGGCGCGGGCGTTGTTGTTTTCTTGCACGTAGGAGCGTCCTTTTTCGTAAAGAGCGTCCACGTTATAAGGCGATTGCGGGTATTTGCTTGCCAGGCGGTCGAGCAGGGCAATCTTGCCGTCATAATCCTTCTGCAGCCCGGCCACCAAGGCCAGTTGGTAGAGTGAATAGTCGCCCGAGGCGGCACCCAGGTTTTCGGCCCGTGTGTAGTATTGGCTGGCTTCGGCAAAGCGCCGGTTTTGCAGGTAGCAGTCGCCTATGCGGTTGCAGGCATCGGCCTGTACGGCGGCATCTTCTTGTTGTCCTGTTTGCAGGAAGCGGAGGAAATGGCTTTCGGCCGTGGCATAATTCTTCTGGTGGAAGGCTATGTAGCCCAGGTTGTAGTGGGCAAGGGCAACCATCTTCCCGCTCCTGTCGGTGGTGGTGGAGAGGTAGTTGTTGAAGCACCGGGCGGCTTGCGGCATCTGTCCCAGCCGGTAGAGGGTTTCGCCCTCCCAATACAGGGCGTTGCAAAGGATGTCCTTGGCCTCATTGCCCAGTGCGGAGGCAGTGGCACGTGCCTGGCGGAAGCGGTCGAGGGCTTGCGTAAAGTCGGTGTTGGCAAAGGCTTGTGCCCCCAGTTGGAACTGGATGCGCGCCTTGGCGCGCCGTATCTGCGGCGTGGGTTGCTGAATGCGTTCGATGGACTTGAGGGCGGCTTCGTAGCTGCGGGTGCTCATGTACACGTCCACCAGGTAGCTGCTTACGCGGTCGGCATAGGCGGAGCCGGGGAAGTCGTTGAGGAACTTCTCGAACACGGTGACCGATTCGCCAAAGGCGGAGTAGGAGGTGTCGTGGATGCAAAGTACGTAGTTGTAGGCGGCTTGCTCTTTGATGTCCGGGTCGGCATCCGATGCGGCTGCCTGTTCGAAAGCCATGCGTGCCTTGGTCTTGTCGCCTGTCTGCAGGTAGGCAAGCCCCATGTGCAGGTAGGCGTTTTGGGCAAGGGCATCGTTGCCTGTGGCTGTCACTTTGCCAAGTATTTCAGGTACTTGCGAAAATGCGCCACAGCGGTAACAAGCCATTCCCTGCATATAGAGGGCATCGCGGCGGGGCGAACCGTCGGCCGTGGCTTGGAGGTATTGCCCGAAGTCTTCCATGGCTTCGCGGTATTTGCCGTAGTGGTAGTGCGCGCTGCCTTCGATGCGGTGCATTTCGGCGGCATGGGCTTCTTCGGGCCAGGCAGAGAGGTAGTTCTGCGCCACGATTTCCGCCTTGTCGTAGTTGCGGCGCAGCAGGTAGATTTCGGCTATATAATAGGGCACCAGCTTTTCGTATTTTTCATGGCCTTGCAGGGACAGGAAGCCGTTTAAGGCTTCGTCGTGCCGCCCTTGGGCGTAGCGGATGTAGGAGAGGTAGTAGGTGCAGTCGTCTTCATGCCGCGTGCCGGTGTTCCGCAGGGTTTCCAGCCAGATGGCGGCTTGCGGCAGGGCGCCGGTATGCAGGTAGCACAGGGAGAGCCGGAAGGTCATGTCGTCGCGTTCGGCGGGGGGAAGCTGTTCCAGGCGGGCTTGCTGGAAGGTTTGCAACGCCTCCTCATAGTTGCCTTCGAAGAACTGTACGGAGGCCATCAGGGCATAGATGCGGTTGGCATGTGGCGTGTCGGGATATTCGCCAAGGAAAGCCTGCAGCTTCTCCAGGCATTGCTCGTCCCTAAGTTCGTAGGAGGTGCAGGCCAGCATGTAGGCGGCCTCTTGCCGTTGCTGGGCCTGGGGGAGCGGTGCGTTTTCAGCTGCCGTCTGCCTTAGGTAGGTCTGCAGGGGGGCGATGGCGGCGGTGTAGGCTTTTTGTTGGAACAATGTTTTTCCCTCGCGGTAGAGCCGTTCGGGCGAAGCGTCTTTTTCGGGTGTCTGTGCCACGGTGTGCAGGGTGATGCAGCATAGGGCAGCGCAAAGCAGCGGTAGTATTCTGTAGTTCATTGTCTTAAAGATGCAGTTAGTATTATCAACGACTAAATGTGCAGCCACCGGATGAGGCCCCGGCGGATGGAACCCAGCCCGAAGTCGTCCGGCCGGATGTCGGCAATGGGCATGAAGAAGGCCTCGGCGGCATCGTCCATGGCGTGGAAGTGCGCGGTGTCGGCCACGGTGCATCGGAAGAACAGGTCGAGCGTGTGCACCTCGAATCCGGAGTACAGGTAGAGGTTGGGCAGCGAAAAGAGGTATTCGGCCTTCAGTACCTCCAGCCCCGTCTCTTCGCGCACCTCGCGTGCCACGCCCTCTTCGCCCGTCTCGTTCAGGTCGATGAATCCTCCCGGCAGGTCGAGCGTCCCTTTGGCGGGGTCTTTGGCCCGGCGGCACACCAGAAGTTCATCCCGGTCGTTGGTGATGAGGGCCACGGTGGCGGCCGATGAGTTGAAGTAGTACGTAAAGCCGCAATCGGCACACTGCTTCGACTTGAAGTTGTGCACCTCGAAGCGGGGCGAACCGCACTTCGGACAGTAGTGGAAAAGGGCAAGCGGATGTTGTTCCATTGCAAGGGCGGTGTTGGTTAGTGTATCGGCAGGCAAAGTTAAGATGTTTGGGCGAATAACGCACAAAGGTGGCGGTATTTATTTGACGGAGCGGCATTTTTAACCTACCTTTGGGGGCCTTTTAGACTGTTTTGGTAGCGTAGTATCGCTACCGCGCTGGCGTAGTATCGCCACCGCGCTGGGTTTCCAACGCTACCAAGGCAGTAAAGGCATGCTTGCCGGCCGGGCCGGTAAGATGTTGTAAACGCTTGTAAGACAGGAATGAAAAAGATGTATGCCCGGATGAAGGGCTGGCTGGAGGCCTTGGTGCGGTTGTTCTTTCCGAGGCATTGCGTGGTGTGCGGCGATTGCCTGCAGCAGGGGGAGGACGTGTTGTGTATGCGTTGTAGCATCGACATGCCCCGCACGGGCTTCCACCTGCACCGGGACAACGAGGTAGAACGCATGTTTTGGGGGAAACTTCCCTTGGAGCGCGCTTCTGCCTACTTTTATTATAGTAAGGGAAGCAACTACAGAGGCATCCTGCACCAGTTGAAGTATAATGGCCGGCACGATGTAGGCGAAGCGATGGGGCGCTTCATGGCCGCAGAGCTACAGGCGTCGGGCTTCTTCGAGGGAATAGACGTTTTGGTGCCCGTGCCCTTGCACCGGCGTAAGCAAAAGGCGCGGGGCTACAACCAAAGCGAGTACATTGCACGGGGCATCGCGCAGGTGACGGGCATCGGGGTAGACAGCACTGCGGTGGTACGATTGAAAAACACGGCCACGCAGACCCGCAAGTCGGCTTACGAACGGTGGGAGAATGTGAGGGAAATATTCGCGCTGCGCCATCCCGAACGTTTTACCGGCAAACATCTGTTGCTTGTGGACGACGTGCTGACCACCGGAGCCACCTTGACGGCCTGCGCCGATGCCTTTACGCCCGTAGCGGGTATACGCATCAGCATATTGGCCTTGGCCTTGGCCCGGTGAAGGAGGGGCATAAAGCAAAATCGGCCCGCTTCCGTGGAAGCGAGCCGACCGCTCTTCGTCTTGGACTTGAACCAAGGACCCTCTGATTAACAGTCAGATGCTCTAACCGACTGAGCTAACGAAGAATAAATGAATGAATGATACTGAAAGCTTGCTCTTCGTCTTGGACTTGAACCAAGGACCCTCTGATTAACAGTCAGATGCTCTAACCGACTGAGCTAACGAAGAGTGTTGTTTTTTCTCAAATGCGGTGCAAAAGTAATAGGATATTTTGAAATATGCAATATCTTTGCACAAAAAAATGAAGAACAGGCCAAAATATTAGGTATATAATGCCCTGATACGTTCGAATGGGACATTTCCGGCGGCCTGTTTTGCCGATAAGTATAATAATTGACACCTTAATTATCGTAGAAGATGAAAAGAGTACGGAAGATACATGGAATGGTTGCCCTGCTGGCCATCGCTGGCATTTCTGCCGTTTGTTTGAGCTTCAAAAGCGGGGATGACCGCAGTTTCCAGGTGGCTAAGAACCTGGATATATTCAACTCCATCGTCAAGGAACTGGACATGTTTTATGTCGATACCCTCGACCCTAACAAAACCATCCGCACAGGCATCGATGCCATGCTTTATTCGCTGGACCCTTATACCGAGTATTATCCGGAAGAAGACCAAAGCGAACTGGAGCAGATGGTAAAGAACTCGTATGGCGGTATCGGCTCGGTCATTACTTGGAACGACAAACTGAAACGTTCCGTCATCTCCGAACCTTACGAAGGAATGCCCGCTGCCGAGGCTGGCTTGAAGGTTGGCGATGTGTTGATGGAGATAGACGGGGAAGACCTGGCCGGAAAAAACAACCAGGAAGTCAGCCAAATGTTGCGCGGCCAGGTGGGCACCAGCTTCAAGCTGACGGTGCAGCGCCCCGGCGCAAAGAAGCCGTTGACGTTCGACATTGTGCGCCGTTCCATCGAGTTGCCTATCATACCATATTATACTGTATTGGACAACAACGTCGGCTACATCAACCTCAGTACCTTTTCCGGTGAGCCGGCCAAGGAGTTCAAGCGGGCTTTCCTCGACCTGAAGAAGCAGGGCATCGTCTCCCTGGTCATCGACTTGCGCAGCAATGGGGGCGGCCTGCTGGATGAAGCCGTGGAGATTGCCAATTTCTTTGTGCCGCGTGGCAAAACGTTGGTCACCACCAAGGGGAAAATAAAGCAGGCAAGCAACACCTATAAGACCTTGCGCGAACCGCTCGACTTGGACATCCCGCTGGCAGTGCTCACCAGCAGTGTCACGGCCTCTGCGGCCGAAATCCTGGCCGGCTCTTTGCAAGACCTCGACCGTGCGGTGATTGTCGGCACACGCACATACGGCAAAGGTTTGGTACAGACTACCCGCATGTTGCCCTATGGCGCGCAAATGAAACTTACTACTTCCAAGTATTACATTCCCAGCGGGCGTTGTGTGCAAGCCATCGACTATGCCCACCGTAATGCCGACGGCAGTGTGGGCCGCATTCCGGACAGCCTGACCACGGTGTTCCACACGGCGGCCGGGCGCGAGGTGCGCGATGGCGGCGGAGTGACGCCCGACATCCAGGTAGAGCAGGAGAAGCTGCCCAACATCCTGTATTACCTGGTGGCAGACAACCTGATATTCGATTACGCCACGGACTATTGCCTGAAGCATGCCACCATTCCGGCACCCGAGCAATTCACGGTGACCGATGCCGATTATGCCGAGTTCAAGGAGAAGGTGAAGCAGGCCGACTTCAAGTACGACCAGCAGTCGGAGAAGCTCTTGAAGAGCTTGAAGGAGATGGCCGAGTTCGAGGGCTATCTGGACGATGCCGCCACGGAGTTTGAATCGCTCGAAAAGAAGCTGACCCATAACTTGGACCGCGACCTCGACCACTTTGCCAAGGACATCAAGGAGATGATTGCCGTGGAAATCGTCAAGCGCTATTACTACCAGCGTGGCAGCATCATCCAACAGCTGAAAGACGATGCCGACCTGAAGGAAGCCGTGAAGGTGCTGGGCGACAGTGTGCGCTACAAAGAGATATTGAGCGTGGCGGCCCAGCCTGCCGCCGAAAGAAAGTAGGAACAACAGCATGGTAAAATGAACGCGCTCGCTCATTCCTTGATGAGTGGGCGCGCTTCATATGAGAGGGTACGCTCATGCTTCGGTGAGAGGGTACGCTCATGCCTCGGTGAGAGGGTGCACTCATGCCTCGGTGAGAGGGTGCACTCATGCACCGGTGAGAGGGTCAGCAATGGTAATCGCCATTCTGCTTGATGAGCGCTATGAGTCGTTCCACCGCTTCTTCTTCGGGGATGTTCTTCTCGATGCACTCTTTCTTCCGGTACAGGCTGACTTTGCCGCGACCGGCGCCCACGTAGCCGTAGTCGGCATCGGCCATTTCGCCGGGGCCGTTCACAATGCAGCCCATGATGCCAATCTTCAGCCCCGTCAGGTGGGCGGTGGCCGCCTTGATGCGGGCAATGGTGCCCGGCAGGTCGTAGAGCGTGCGTCCGCAGCCGGGACAGGAGATGTACTCCGTCTTGCTGGTGCGTGTGCGTGCTGCCTGCAGGATGCCGAAAGCTGTGGTGTCGATGGTGGCAGGGGCAATATCGCCTTGATTGAAGAGGAAGATGCCATCCGTCAGTCCGTCCATCAGCAATGCACTCATGTCGGCGGCGGCTTTCAGTTGGAAGTCTTCAGTCTGCTGCTCCACGTAGTGCTGGAAGTAGATGACGGGATTCTTCAGTCCTTCGCACGTCAGTTGGTGGGCCAGTGCACGGAATTCACCTAATCGGTTGGCATGGCTGCTTTGGGCAATGAGTACAATCTCGGGGTGGAACTTCAGGCAGGCCAAAGCCTCTTCATTCAGCCCCATGTAGGTGATGAACAAGAACTTCAACCCGGCCGTGCAGGCACTCATAAAGGGCAATTGGTCGGCCTTGAACGCCGGCCAGGTGCCCGGTTGCCCTTGCCACAGGTCGGCATCTACGATACACTCTACGCCTTCCGGCAACTTGTCGGGCAGATGGCGGCCCACATACACATAATCGGGGCGCAGCAGCGGGTCAAAGCTCATGTTGCCGTCTATCCGTGCCGAGATGACTACGGGTACTTGCTCGCCGCCGATGTTGCGCACGGCCCGTGTCTGCCGGCGTGCAGGATTCAGGTAGTCGAAGCCCGGTGCCACAGCTCCTGGGATGTAAGAATGGCCTTCGCGTTTCCCTATGTAGTCCACCAGCTTGCGAGCCACGGGTATTTCGGCTTCGGGTGCCTCGCTCAGTGATACACGTATGGTGTCGCCCAATCCGTCGGCCAGCAGGGCGCCGATGCCTACGGCCGATTTGATGCGCCCGTCTTCGCCGTCACCGGCTTCCGTCACGCCCAGGTGCAGGGGAAAGTGCATGCCTTCCTGCTCCATAGTGGCCACCAGCAGGCGCACGGTTCTCACCATCACCACGGTGTTTGATGTCTTGATGGAGATGACCACGTCCGTAAAGTCTTCGTCCACGCAGATGCGCAGGAACTCCATGCACGACTCTACCATGCCTTCCGGGGTATCGCCGTAGCGCGACATGATGCGGTCGGACAGCGACCCGTGGTTCACGCCGATGCGAATAGCGGTGTGGTGTTCCTTGCACAGGCGGAGGAAGGGGACGAAGCGGTCGCGTATCTTCCGCAGCTCCCCGGCATATTCCTCGTCGGTATACTCCAGATGCTTGAAGGTGCGGGCGGCATCCACATAGTTGCCCGGGTTGATGCGCACCTTCTCCACATATTGGGCGGCCACGTCGGCCACGCGGGGATTGAAGTGTATGTCGGCCACGAGCGGCACGTCGTATCCGTCGCGGCGCAGGGCGGCGTTGATGTTGCGTAGGTTTTCGGCCTCTTTCACCCCTTGGGCGGTGAGGCGCACGTATTCGCCGCCGGCGTCCACGATGCGTTTGGCCTGCGCCACGCAAGCGTCGGTGTCTTGCGTGGGGGTGTTGGTCATGCTTTGCAGGCGTATGGGGTTGCTTCCCCCCATGGGGGTAGCGCCGATGTTGACTACGGAAGTCTCACGGCGGGAGTAGTTGAATAAGTCCACTTGATAGTTAACAATTGATAATTGACAATTGACAATTGTCAATTCTTTTAGTTGGTTTTATATTCGTACTTCACCGCCTTGAGGTCTTCGTTGGCTTTGGTGATTTTCTTTTTCAGTCCCTCCTTATAGGCGGCAAAGGTTTCGGCCAGTGCGGGGTCGGCCAAGGCCAGCATCTGCACAGCCAGGATGGCGGCGTTCATGGCGCCGTTGATGGCCACCGTGGCCACGGGTATGCCGGGAGGCATCTGGATGATGGAGTAGAGAGCGTCCACCCCGTTGAGCACCGAGCCTTTTACGGGCACGCCGATGACGGGCAGCGTGGTGTTGGCGGCAATTACCCCCGGCAATGCGGCGGCCATGCCTGCGGCGGCTATGATGACCTTGATGCCGCGTCCGGCGGCTTGCTTGGCAAATTGCTCCACAGCTTCGGGCGTGCGGTGGGCGGAGAGCGCGTTCATCTCGAAGGGAACGTGCATGTCGTTGAGCAGTTGGGCGGCTTTCTCCATGACCGGCAGGTCGGAGGTGCTGCCCATGATGATACTTACTATGGGAGTCATGTCTTTGGAAATTAAGAATTAAGAATGAAGAATTAAGAATGATGCATGACAAGATTCTTCATTCTTAGTTCTTCATTCTTCATTAAACTTTTATTCATTGATAAGCGCCTTGTAGGCCTCGGCATCGAGCAGGCTGTCGAAGTCGGCATCGTCGGCGGGTTTAATCTTGACGAGCCAGCCTTCGCCATACGGGTCTTGGTTCACCAGCTCGGGCTGGTCGGCCAGGGTTTCGTTCTGCTCCAGCACTTCACCGGACACGGGGAGAAACAGGTCGGAGATGGTCTTCACCACTTCGATGGTGCCGAACGTTTCGCCCGCTGCCAACGTCTCGCCCACGGTGGGGATGTCGACGAACACAATGTCGCCCAGCTGCTGCTGCGCATAGTCGGTAATGCCTACGTAGGCCACGTCGCCTTCCTGGCGTATCCACTCGTGCTCTTTGGTGTACTTCACGTTTGTCGGACAGTTCATAATCTTTAGTTTTAAGGGGTTATACGTTGATTGAATATATAAAGTTTCCGTTATTGTCGCTACCTCCCTGCCTTCGGCTAAAACAGGATGTAGCTGAACAGGTAAATCAGCAACTTGCTGCCCGGGTGCAATGCCGCCAGCGAGCACAGCAGGCCCACGGCAAAACCTCCCAGCACCTCGCCCTGCGTGTGGTGGCGCAAGATGATGCGTGCGCTGCCCAGCATGCCTGCCACCAGTATGAAGATGCACAGCCAGCCCACGGGGTTGTAGCCAAACAGTTCGCTGAACGCCACCAGTCCGCCTACAATGCCTCCCGCGCCGGCCATGTGCTCGCTCAGTTTCCACCTCAGGTTGAAGGCCACGCAGATTATCAAGGTCAGCAAGGCGGCCAAGATAATGCCGTTCATGTACCAAGGCAGGTTAAGCTGGCGCATGGTGAGCAGGCAGAACACGTACGAGATGATGGTGAGCAGAAAGGGCATGTACCGGTGGCGGCGCACCCTCAGGTCGTCCGGCGTAAAGCCGTTTATCTTGCGGAAGAGGAAGATGGTGAGCGTGGGCATCAGTATGGTGAACCCATACACCACGGCCAGCACCAGCACCTTGAACACCAGGGGCGTGATGTTGAGGTAGGAGAACAAGAACAGTATCAGGAAAGCCAGAAAGGGTATGGAGAACGGCGTGAACACCGCCGACACCACTTGGGCTGTCCGGATTAAGGCCTTATCGTCTTGGCTATGTCTCAGTCCTTCCATGTCTTATTTCCTTAGCCGGGCTACCGGGATGTTCATCTGCTGGCGATACTTGGCTACTGTGCGGCGGGCTATGGGGTAGCCTTTCTGCTTCAGCATTTCGGTCAGCTCGTCGTCGGTATAGGGTTTCTTCTTGTCTTCGCTGTCTATGCACTCCTTCAGTATGTGGCGTATTTCGCGCACCGACATCTCTTCGCCGCTCTCCGTGGTGTAGCCGTCGCTGAAGAAGAACTTCAGTGGGTAGATGCCGTAGTTGGTCTGTACATACTTGCTGTTGCTCACCCGCGAGATGGTGCTGATGTCCAGCCCTGTGCGTTCGGCCACGTCCTTCAGTATCATGGGGCGCAGCAGCGACTCGTCTCCCTCCAGGAAGAAGGGGCGCTGCAGGTCTATGATGGCCTGCATGGTGGTGAGCAGGGTGTTCTGCCGTTGCTTCACGGCGTCTATGAAGCCTTGGGCCGCGTCTATCTTCTGCTTGAGGAACATCATGGCCTCTTTGGACTCTTTCGACTGGTTGGCGCGGTTCTTGGTGTGCTCTTCCAGCATCTGGGTGAAGTCGCGGTTCATGCGTAGTTCGGGCACGTTGCGGTTGTTCAGCGAGAGGTTGATGGTGCCGTCGTCATAGGTGTCCACAATGAAGTCGGGCACTATCTGCTGCATGTTTTTGCCTATGGCCTCGCCCATCGAGGCGCCGGGACGCGGATTGAGTTTGCACACTTCGCGGATGGCTTGCTGGCAAAGGCTCTCGTCCATGCCGAGTTTTTGTTGTATCTTGTCCCAATGCTTGCGGGTGAATTCGTCGTAGCATTCCTGCACTATGGCTTCTTCTGCTTTCAATAGAGACAGGTCGGCATTGTCCGGCTGTTGCTCCATCTTGCGGCGTATCTGTATCAGGAGGCATTCTTGCAGGCTTTGTGCCCCAAGTCCGGGCGGGTCGAAGCTCTGCACCACGTGCAGGGCCTGCTCCAGTTCTTGCGGGGTGGCCTCGATGCCGGCGTAGATGGCCAGTTCGTCGCTGATGCTGTCCAGCGACTTGCGCAGCAGCCCGTCGTCGTCCAGCGAGCCGATGAGGTACTCGGCCAACTGGCGCTGGTGCTCGGTCAGGTCGTGCTCGCCCAGCTGTTCTTTCAGCGTCTCGTAGAAAGAGGTGGTGTCCGAGAAGGGGATTTCCTCCGCCCGGTCGTCACGGCTGCGGTTGTTCTCCTGCAGCTTGTAGTCGGGTATGTCGTCCTCCGTCAGGTAGTCGCCCAGCGAGTCGTAGTCCGTGTCGCCCCCGTCTTCGGGGCTTTCGGTCTGGGTGTCGGGGTCGTTGTCGGCATAGTCGTTGTCCGGCGTGTCTTCCTTGCCTTCCTCGAGGGCGGGGTTTTCCAGCAGCTCGGCGCGCACGCGGTCTTCCAGTTCTATGGAGGGCAGTTCCAGCAGCTTCACCGCCAATATCTGTTGGGGTGACAGGGTCTGCACCTGTTGCTGTGTCTGGGCTTGTATCTGTCGGGAACCTTGTGGCATGCTTCTTCTTGTTTATGCTTTACGCCACAAAAGTAATGAATAGTTCGTGAACGTAAGGCACGTTGCGCGTATATTTTCGTGGGAGGGTTGAATATTCCCGGCAAAAGGTGCTACCTTTGCAAGTGTAGAATCAATTAAAGAAAGGTATAGACTATGAAAAAGAATCTGGTAGTATTGTCGGGCGCGGGGATGAGCGCCGAGAGTGGTATTAGTACGTTTCGCGATGCCGGAGGCCTGTGGGAGCAGTATCCCGTGGAGCAGGTGGCCACGCCCGAGGGCTTTGCCCGCAATCCCGGGCTGGTGCTCGACTTCTACAACGCGCGCCGCCGCCAGTTGCTGGAGGTGGAGCCTAACGAGGGGCACCGGGGAGTGGCGGCCTTGGAGCAGGACTTCAACGTGACGGTGGTGACGCAGAATGTGGACAACCTGCACGAGCGTGCCGGCAGCACGCACGTCATCCACCTGCACGGCGAGTTGGACAAGGTGTGCTCCAGCCGCGACCCCTACGACCCGCGCTACATCCGCCGCCTCCGCCCGGAGGAGTACGACGTGAAGCTGGGCGACCTGGCGGGCGACGGCAGCCAGCTGCGCCCCTTCATCGTGTGGTTTGGCGAGGCGGTGCCCGCCATTGAGACCGCCATCCACTACGTGGAGCAGGCGGACATCTTTGTTATTATAGGTACGTCGCTTAACGTCTACCCGGCAGCGGGCCTCCTGGCCTACGTGCCGCGCCACGCCGAGGTCTATCTTATCGACCCCAAGCCGGTGGACACGCACAGCGACCGCCCGGTACACGTCATCCGCAAGGGTGCTTCGGAGGGCGTGAAGGAGCTGCGGCAGTTGCTGGCGGCTCAAAGTACGGGCACGGAGCAAGCCTTATAAGGCTGCCTGCCCAGCTTAGTATCGCCACCGCGCTGGTGTAGTATCGTTACCGTGCTGGCGTAGTATCGCTGGCACGGCAATGAAAAGCCCCCTGTCTGCCAGGCGCTTAGTCCTTGCAGACAGGGGGCTTGTCGTGTCGTTGCCCGGAGAGGATAGAGTGGGGCTTGTGCGTATTACCGCGCCACGAGCTTGATGCGCAGCAGCGAGGGCTCGGCACCGATGTAGGGGCCTCCCCAGTCCGTCTGGTCGCCGTTCAGTATGCGGGTCATCTGGAACTCGCCATCCTCATAGTAACCTTCTTCCACCACCAGATATTGCCAGGGCTTCCCTTCGTTTTTCCCTTTGCCACGGAAGGTGAAGCGGCAGCCGGTGCCCACGGCCATAAACTCGTTTTCGCCCAAGGTGATAATCATGGCCTTGCCGTTGGCGGGGCCGCCGGTCTTCGCCTCATTGCGCCTTCCGCTGCCAAAAGTGATGATGGCTTCCCACTGGCCCAGGTCGATGGTCTGTTGCGCGTGGTCTTCGGGCTCGATGACGGATTGTATACGCCCCTCAAAAGCCCAGCGCGCCAGTTGCCGCGACATGGGGGCCAACAGTTTGTACTCGGCGGCAGTGGGGTTGTTGAGGTCGTTCTCCACCTTCTGCGCGGCATCCACGCCGAAGGGCGCGTAGCCAATGCCTTGCTTGATGACTTCGTACATGTACTTCACGTGGCCGGTTCCTGTTTCGGGCACCATCAGCGCGTTGTCGGGGCGGGCATAGAGGTCGATGATTTTCAGCACGCGCTCGTCGCCCGTCAGGTAGATGTCCGGCGCCAGCAGGCCGATGGAGGGTGCCGCAGCTTTCCAGATGGGGATAACGTTGTCCGTGGCGCCCCCGCTTTCGTATTGATTGGGTTTGAGGTCGGCCAGCGGGTCGCGCAGGGCCACGTTGACATACATGGGCAGTGGGTTGACCGCCTTTCCGGCAGCAGCCACATACTCAATGTAGCTTGCCACGTGCCAGGCGTGGAAGTACTCGTCGGCATGCTCGCCGAACACCTCGCTCCACGTGCCCCGGGGCTTGCCTGCGATGCCCAGCTGCTTCAATACCTCAGGCTTCAGCAACGCTTCGGGCACGGGCTGTTCAAAGAGCTTCTGCGCAGTCTTCGAGTAGTCGCGCACGCTGTACCACGACCCCGGCTCGTTCTGCACCTGCACCATGATGACGGTGTGCTGCGGGTCGGCCTCCTTCAGGTAGCCCATGAACCGGGCAAAAGCCTTGGCGTCGGCCTCCATGGCCGCCGTGCAGTGGGGCGAAGGGGTGTCGACATACGTGCCGTCCTTGGCCATGACGTTGAAGTACTTTTTGGCATCTTGCTTCATCCATTGGGGCATGTAGTGGTTGCTGCCGTTCTTCCAGGTGGCAAACCACAGCAGCACCAGCCGCATGTCGTGCTGGCGTGCCTGGTCGAGCACCATCTGCACCATCGAGAAGTCATATTGTCCCGGTTGCGGCTCCACCTGCTCCCAGTAGATGGGTATTTCCAGCGTATTGGCGTGCATGTCTTCCATCACCTGCCACACGCCCGGCAGCATCTTCGGCCAGGTAGACGAGTTGGACGATTGCCCGCCCAGCATGAGGAAAGGCTCTCCGTCCACCAGCAGGGCATGCCGTCCGTCTTTCTCCACAAGGCGGGGCATCTCGGCCTCCGCCGCCTGCTGGGCATGGATGACTCCCGTGCCGGCCACACTCAATGCCAGCGCGGCGCACAGTGTTTGCATAAAGTTGGTAACAAGGTGTTTCATGTCGTATAAGTTTTATAGATGTTGGTTATAGTGGTTTGTTCTCTTATGCAAAGGAAGTGGAAAATGCGGGAAAGAGGGGGACATTCAAAATATAGCCGCCAGCTTGCGGATTTCATCCAGACGCTGCATGAACGTCTTGTCTTTTCGTGCCACCCGCATGTTGTACTTCGTCTGTAGTCGCATCAGGGTTTCCGCACTTACCCCCAATGCCGCCTCAAATAGCATCGCTGTTTTTTCAGTCACAGGGCGGCGTGCATTCAGTATCTCGTTCAACACAGAGTACCCCATACCTATTTGTTCCGCCAACTTGCGTTGCGAAATGCCCCGGTATTCAATTTCGTCTTTCAGCACTTCCCCGGGGTGTGTCGGAAATGCCGGCTCAAGATTGTTGGCTATCATTTTAGGGTCAACTCCCGGTATTGTTATCATGACTGGCTTGGTTATTTATAATGGTTTGACAATTCTGTTATGTTGCATATAGTGGCAATGATTTCACCTTCTTTTGTTTGCTCCTCAAATTCAATGCGATATTGGTCGTTCACTCGAACGGATGATAGTCCGACCTTGTCACCTTTAAGCTTTTCGTAGTTTAATGCATGATACCTGTTGAGCTCTAATACATTAGGCACTTCCGACATTAGCTCTATTACACGGATGTATTTCCGCACTATTTGTGGCTGAAAGCGGTGTTTCTTGTCAGTTTTGCCCGTGAGGTACATTATCTGCAAATATTCTTCTTTGAAAACGATTTCCATCCTTTCGTCTATTGTAATTACAAAGGTACAACTATCTTTTTGTATTCGCAAAAAAAGCGAACTCTTTTTGTTCTGCAAGCAGGTTTGCCAAAGAAAACAGTATTTTCAGTAGAACGCACCATTATTAAGAATACAATTATTATATTTGCAATAAAATAAAGAAGCTATGCAGAAACCAACGATATTAAATCCTTTCGTGGTGGGACGATATGTGTCCGAACATTATTTCTGCGACCGGGAAAAAGAAACGGAATTCTTGGTCAAGCAGGTGGAGAACGGGCGGAATGTAGCACTTATTTCTCCACGGCGCATGGGGAAAACCGGACTGATTTGGCATTGTTTCAGTCAGCCCCGCTTCAGAGACAATTTCCATACTTTCTTTGTGGACATTTACTCCACCACTTCCTTGGCAGAATTTGTTTACTTATTGGGAAAATCCATTTACGAAGAATTAAAGCCCAAGAGGCAGGATTGGGCGGAACGTTTTTTCCAAATCATTCGCTCTTTGCGCGTGGGCTTTAAGCTGGATGCTGTCACAGGTGAGCCCGGTCTCGACATCGGTTTAGGCGATATACAGGTGCCGGAAACCACACTCGATGAAATCTTTACTTATCTGGAGGATGCCGATAGACCTTGCTTGGTTGCCATCGATGAGTTCCAGCAAATCAGTTCGTATGAAGAAAAAAACGTGGAAGCCCTGTTGCGCACCCATATCCAGCAGTGCAAGCATACGCAATTCATTTTCTCCGGGAGCAAACGGCATTTGATGAGCAACATGTTCAACTCTTCTTCCAAGCCTTTTTACCAAAGTGCCATCAGCATGAGCCTGGCGCCTATACCGCTGGAGGCCTATGTCGCCTTCGCTTCCGGGTTGTTTGAAGAACGGGGCAAGCATGTGGAGCCGGGTTTGGTGGAGGCTGTATACCAACGTTTCGAGGGGTGCACCTGGTTTATGCAAATGTTTATGAATGAGCTGTTTGCCTTGACTGCCCCCGGTGCACTGTGCGGCATAGACAAATTGGAAACTGCCATGACCAATGTTATCCGTGCGCAAGAAGAAAGTTACAAGGATTTGCTTTCCCATCTTGCCCCCAAGCAAAAAATGGTGCTTCAAGCCATCGCGAAAGAAGGGAAAGCTGCGGGCATCACTTCGGCTGCTTTTATCAAGAAATACAATCTTCCTTCAGCCAGTTCTGTGCAGTCGGCCGTCAAGCCTTTATTGAGGAATGATTGGGTCACGCACGACGGCGAGGCCTACCGGGTGTATGACTACTTTTTTGCCGAATGGCTGAAGATAGAATACTGAAACTCGTCTTTTTTATCAATCCTTACATCCCCTCCGTCTACCCCCTTCGCACCCGAGTCGTACCCCATTCGGTACTCCTTCGAATGTGCTTCGGCCCTATGGAACGGAAAAATAGCGGACATGGACAGGCGAAAAACAGGCGGGAGAGCGGGCAATCCGGGAAAATGCTTATCTTCGCAGCCGGATAAGCTTGAACCGGATATACATGAAACAAACTGCTGCCTCACTCTGCACCCTGTTGCTGCTCTGCCTGTGCTTCGTGGCTTGCAGGCAGGCGCCTTACCCTGCTTTACTCCTGCAGGCCGACTCGCTGCTGCGGACGGGGCCGGACAGTGCCATGGCCTTGCTGCGGCAGGCCGCCCCGCTGATGGCGCAGGAGCCCGAGGCCACCCGCATGTACTACCGCCTGCTCTGCGTGAAGGCGGCGGACAAGGCCTACGTGGTCCACACCTCGGACAGCCTCATCCGCCCCGCCATAGCTTACTACGAGGAGCACCGGGACAGGCGGCACCTGCCAGAGGCTTACTACTACGGCGGCCGCGTGTATCGCGACCTGGGCGACGCGCCGCAGGCGCTGGACTATTTGCAGCGGGCCTCGGATATTCTGCCTGAGGGGGAGGGCGACATGCTGAAAAGCAAAATCTACAGCCAGATGGCCATGCTTTTCCTCTATCAGCACATGTATGATGAAGCGTTGGATATTCTTCGCAAAGCCCATGCGCACAATGTGGCGACCGGTAACGTCAGGAGCCGTATTTTCAATTTGCGGGATATGGCGGACGCTTTTCGTGGAATCAATCAGATGGATAGTGCTTTATGCTACTTTCAAAAGTCTTACGACCTAGCTTGCGATAACAGCATGGTTGACCTGGCCAACATGGTTCAGAGCCAAATAGCAAGTATGTATGACTTGCTGGGCGAGTACGATAAGGCGCGAGAGGCTCTGCAGCAGGCATTTAAGTATAAGCACAAAGCAGGGCAAAGTGCTATCTATTCTATTGCCGCAGATATTTATCTGCATTGCGGGCAAGTGGATTCTGCCTTGTATTATAATACCCGCTTGTTGGATATGGGTAACGTCTATGGTAAAAGGGCCGCTTATATGGATTTGGCACAGATGGCTATGGAAAACAACGACGCCAAGAAGGCTTTGGAATATCTGCATGATTATGCACTTTATACGGATTCTGTTGAGCAGATGACGGATATGGAGACTGTCAGAAGAATGCATGCATTGTATAATTATCAGCTACGTGAAAAGGAAAATGCCCGGTTAAAGGCTGCCAATCGACAGAAGCAGACATTGATTAATTATATGCTCGTTGCCGGTTTGGTTTTGTTCTCATTGTTGTTTGCCTACCTGCAATATAGCCGTAGGAAGAGAATGGAGCTACAGATTCAATTAGAGAAAGCCGAACGCCTCAAAAATGAATTGTATAGGCAAAGCGAAAGCTACATTAAAGAGAATAATGCTAAAATAACCCGGCTGGAAGAACAGTTGCGGGAAAGTGATGCTTCTTTGCAGAAACAGCTGGAAGCACAAAGAGAAGCGATGCTTTACGAAAACAGGCAGGCTTATATGGCTTTAGAGAAACAAAAGCAGGTGTCGGCAGCTATTAACGACTCGGGTATACGGAAAGACATTTTGGTCAAATTGAATACTTGCGATAGTTGTAAGAAGGTATTGACCGTGACTGATTGGCGCGCCATAGAGCAGGAGATTGAGCAAATTTCATCGGGCTTTAAAATAAGGTTATACAATCTATGCAGTAAACTTAGCGAAAACGAGTATCATATCTGTCTGCTGATAAAACTTGGATTTCAGCCTACAGAAATAGCCAAGCTGACCTTGCACAGCAAAGAAAGCATTACTTCTACCCGGCGCCGTTTGTATGAAAAAGTATTTGGCAGCAAGGGTAGCCCGAAGGATTGGGACGAGGTGATTTATGCTCTTTGACGGAAAGGATAACTTTCCGGATAATCTTCCTATTGCGGCTTTTATTATTTTAGCTTGTAATCTTAATAAGTCTTTGTTGTACAACGCATAATGTGCAATGACAAGGGGCACCTGCACATTTGTTTGCACACTCCTTAGGCAAAAGCACACGATTTTGCACACTTCATTTGCAGGATAAAGGACCTGTAAAAGCATATTTTTGCAGCAATCAAAGTTGAACTTAAATTATAAAATTATGAAGTTGTTTATTTGCTGCATCCTAACTGTATTTTGTATGAATCTGTATGCCAGTGATAGTAGAAAAAACATTTGGCTATCGTGTTCATATTACAATGATTATGATAAACTGAGAAGTACAGATGACCGTTCTTTCGTTACAGAGCTTTCAGCCTGTTATGACAGCAACACTATTTATTTGTATTCAGAGAAGGCTTTCCACGAGGTGCACATCGTGGTTACAGACGCCAGTGGCTCCATGCTTTGTGAGGAATATACTTCTTTAGTTTCGGGGGCAGAACACTCCTTGTTTATTGGTGATATTGCTGTCGGTGAGTACCAGTTGATTATTGATACAGAGATAGGCCGGTATCAAGGCTCTTTTCAAATAGCTAATGAGTAAATAAGTATCACTAAATATTAAACTTAAAACCGTAAAGTAACATGAAAACAAGAAATTTATGCCTTAGCATGGCAGTAGGGCTGTTGTTTTGCCTATCAGCCTGTACTGAGAATGAATTCGATTTGCCCACAGAAGTTCAGCCGGAACAACTTCTGGCTACAAGGGCATTGGAAGCGGATACGTTGAAGCGGATTCTATTGTGCTTTTCCAGGTAGACCCGGATACGCTTCCTCCCCGAATTCAGACACTGGCAAGTACAAACTATGTGCCTTATCTTAGTGATAACCTGTTTGCCATCAGGAATATGCCGATACGTATCTCTACTCAAGAGAGTACACCTAATTATTTGACATTTAGTGCCCAAGGGGAAGCTGTTGTGCCTAAAGCCAAAAATGATAAGGATGATGAAAAACAACGGTTTTATATAGAAGTATTGCCTGCTACAGCGGGTATTCCTTATGTAATTCGAACATGGAATGGCGGTTATCCGCTTGCCGTAGGGCAATATAGCAATAACCCGGAGCATAAACTGCTATATGCAGCCCCCACTACTACGGCAACTTTGCCGGCTGCTGCTTGGGAAATTTATGCATCTTCTACTTCAGGTTATCTTACGGTAGAAAGCCCGGCATTGATGGAAATGGGCAGTAGCGGGAGTTGGATGGACTATTATTATTGCGTGTGGGAACATCAAGGCGCAGGTAATGAAGTAACTTTCAGCAAATATACGCAGAAGGATGGGCAGGAGTTCGCTTTTACGCCTGTGGATGAAGTTGAGATAGAAGATATTCAATTTTTTAATAATTATGCATCCTCTGTTACGCAGAAGAATGATGCTACAATAGAAGAGACTTATACGAATTATAGTCATTCAGATGAACCTTATGACATGCCGTTTGAAAAAGATTTTACTGAAAGCTATAACTTCAACGAGTTTAAGGGTGTCAATTTTGAGTATTCCAATCCTTCTATATCTGTTCTAAGGCCTTCTGTGTCGCAAGGTACTTTACTGCTTCCTTCAAATGTGAATGATTCCATATTTGTCACTTATAGCGGTAAAAGTGCTATAAATCATATTTCGAATGAGGTGCAATTAGATGTTCCTGCAAGAACTCGATTGACTTTAACTTATCATGTTCATGTTTATGAGGTGAAGGCTTATTATGAAGCTACCCTTAAAATTTCGTATGCAGATGAAGAAAGACGGACTAAAGTTGCCGGAATCTGGGAAGGTACTGTCTATGTAGACGAAGTAGTAAATACTGATCATGATTATAGATATACGAATATAGATACAGGTGTTATTTCCGGCAAACCAAGATTACGTTAATAAAAAATAGAAGCAATGAAAAGAACAATTATAAGTTTATTGTCAGGCATGTTGCTGTTTGCGGCATGCACAAATGAAATGACCGGTCCTCAGGCTGGCATTGAATCTGGAACTCAGAAAGAAGTAGTGTTGCAGGAAAGAGCATCTTATCTGCCTACGGAATGGACAGTGAAAAAGAATAGCAAACCGGCTACGCGCAGCGTACAGTCGGTAGAAGAGTATATCGGGCGATCGTATGACATTGGAAATACCATATTAGGTGATCCTGATAATGTCCGACTGCCGGTATTGGATTATGAGAAAATCAAGTCGAGAGTAATTAGTGATTTTGCAGGAACAACTGAAATCGCTTCATATGCGTATGCTGATTATGACCGATATGAGGAGAATGTGCTTGAAACAAAGGAAATAAGTTCTGGCTTTTCTATCAATTTGCTCATTTTTAAATTTGGAAGAGAAAAGAAAACGACAGAGACTTTTAAGACGCAAACTATTGATGAAAATAGGCAAGTGTTTGGAGAAGTGGACGTGGAGGTACGTGACCAAGCTTATCAAATATCAACGACATCGGCTACACTTAAGAATTTGGCTGCCAATGCGCTTTCAGAAGATTTCAAGTTCGACCTGTATTTTGCCCCGATGGTAGAGGTTTTAAATAATTATGGTCCATTTGTTATTACCGGCTATTATTCTGGTGGAAGGGCTACAGCTATGTATTATGGCTACAGTTCAGAAAATACTACCGCTGAGAATAGAGAAAAAGATTTGTCTAAAGATATTAATGCGTCTTTTGCATGGGGGAGCCAAAAGAAAGATTCACTGAAATCTGTAGGATTGGATTTTGGCTTTGGAACTGATAATGGTAATAGCGAGGCTTATGAACGGTCGTTGGAAGAGGTTTATATGCAAGTGAAAACACAAGGAGGCAATAAGAATTTACAATGCAATACAAATGCAGGTGAAGTAGGTACTATGAGTGTAGATCTGTCTAGTTGGTTAAGTTCGTTAGACGATAAGAGTACGCATACTTTAATTGGCATTCGGGATGGCGGGCTTACCGGATTGAATTCTTTTATGTTGGAAGAAAATTTTAAACGCAGGATGCAAGATACACATTTGGGACACTTAAATGTGGATGCATTCTTGGAGCCTTATATTGAGATAGGCAGGGTGTATGTACGTGCCACATCTTCCGGCGAAAAGCTGTATAAGATTGCCCCTATACTGAACACAAGACAGGGTGATAAAATTGTGCTAAATAATGATGAAGATGCACAGTTTACTGACGAAGAGTTGAGGAAAAATAACGATAATGATTACTTCATGACTCAAAGTCAGGCTATTGCTGCGGAGAAAGGGCAGTATTATAAATGTGCCATCACGGCCAATCCTAATCTTAGGGTAATGCCTTTGCTTAGAGTACCACTTTGCATTGAACTTGGTGAGATTGATGAGAGTCGGATGTGCAAGTTCTTCAATGAAGAAAACAATATGTGGTACATTTACGACCCGGTAGCACTTACTGCTTATTCTTTCTATTTAGACGACTTTGTCTTAGATATGTATGGCATGAGGGAGTGGGTAGAAAGTCTGCCTACAAAGAGTATTTCCATGGTGAACTTGTATATGCGTTATACCATAATCGGGTTGTAATATGAAAGGAAATATAAGAAGTATAAGGACATGGCTTATCGCTGTGCTCTGCTTTATAGCTGTTAGTGGGTGCAGTGACGACCACGATGACACTTCTGCCCAACAGTTGAGTACGGAGTTCCTGAAGCAAACAGTATGGAAAGGGGAACGCATCCGTTATGACAACGGGGTGGAATATGAGCGGAATAGCATCAGCATTCTGTTTGCTACCGATAGCCGAGGCAGTTGTGAGGAATGGGATGCTTCCGGGGGTGAAACGGGATACTATTTCTCGTACACTGTGGATGGCAACTTGCTGACAATAGATGGCGGTGGCATAGAAGGTTGGTGGCTGCTCATGGAGCTGTCAGAAGACAGGATGGTGCTTGCCTCCGATTTGGAGGAACGGATTTCAGAGAAACTGGTTTTGGATAGGTTCTATTGAATCTGCTTTATTGAGGCATCCTTGTCATTGCAATTTCAAGACTGCTGCCGGTATCCCTCCCTGGGGTATCGGCAGCATTTTTAGCAGGCAGCGCGTTCACTTCTTAATGACGGCCCGCACCACAAACCAGGCGTGGAGGAGGAAGGTGGCGGGCCAGCCGTAGTGGCGGGTCATGATGCGGAAGCGCTCCAGCAGGGAGGCGCGGTGGTTGCGGGTGGTGAGGCCTTCGTCGAGGTAGTCGATGAGGGTGAGGCGGGTGTTGTGCGTGGTGCGGGCTTGCTTCAGGATGCGGATGCACCAGTCGAAGTCGGCCGAGAAGCGGTAGCGCAGGTCGTAGCGGGGGGCCAGGGAGGCTTTGGGCCAGAAGGCCTGGTGGCACACCAGCATGCCTTGGCGGAAGCTGCGCCACGTGAGCTGCCGGGGGGCACGGAGGCGGCGCATGCGCACGAAGTGGCCTTCATGGTCCACCAGCTCGGTTTCGCCATAGATGACGTCGGGCAGCTCCTGCCCCGCGAGGCTGTGCACGGCTTGCAGCAGGGTGTCGTCTTCGTGGAAGCTGTCGCCAGCGTTGAGGAAGATGAGGTAGTCGCCCGTGGCGCGGGCCATGCCTTTGTTCATGGCGTCGTACAGTCCCTTGTCGGGCTCGCTGACGACGAGGGCGATGCGGTCGCGGTAGCGGTGCACGATGTCGAGGGTGCCGTCGGTAGAGCCTCCGTCGATGATGATGTACTCCACGTGGTGGTAGGTCTGGGTGATGACGCTTTGTATGGTGTCTTCCAGCACGGCGGCGGCGTTGTAGGTGACGGTGATGACGCTGAACCTGGGGGTGGGGTGGTGAAGCATGGGCGCAGGGGGTTAGAGCTTGTTGTAGAGGTCAATGTACTTCTTTGCCACCACGTTTTCGGCGTAGTGGGTGGCGGCCTTGCGGGCGGCTTGCTCGCAGAGGCTGTCGTAGCCCGGCTCGGTGAGCAGCCAGTAGATGCCGTTGGCAAAGTCGCCGGCGTCGCGGTAGGTGGCCACGTAGCCGTTGTGCAGGTGGTCTATCATCTCGGGTATGCCGCCCACGTTGAAGCCCACGCAGGGGGTGCCGCAGGCCATGGCTTCCATGATGGTGTTGGGCAGGTTGTCTTCCAGCGAGGGGGTGGCAAAGAGGTCGACGGCGTTGTAGATGTCTACCAGCTGGTGGTCGTCGGTCACAAAGTCCAAGGGGTAGACCTTGAAGGGGAGCAGGCTGCCCAGCTGTTGGGAGTTGCGGCCGAAGGCCACCACGGCCAGACGGTCGCGCAGCTCAGGGTGCTGGTCGGCCAGCAGGCGGCAGGCCTTCACGAGGTAGTCTATGCCCTTGCGCTTGTCGGTTATCTTGACGGAGCCGAAGAGCATGAGCCGCATGTCCTGGGGAAGCTGGAGCTTGTGGCGTGCCGCTGCCTTGTCGTGCGGGCGGAAGAGGTTGGTGTTGATGGCGTTGGGGATGCTGGTGACGGGCATGCCTTGCAGCAGGGCGCTTTGGCGTGCCTGCCCTTCGAGCCACCGGCTGCAGGTGACGAAGTGTATCTGCCGCCCGGCGTAGAGGGCCTGCTTGCGGCGGAAGGTGGTGGCGGAGAGGTCTTTGTTCCGCCGCCCGCCGGCCAGGTAGGGGCAGTTGTGGCAGGCCGTGCGGTAGTGGTCGCAGCGGCGGGCATAGTGGCAGATGCCGGTGCAGGGCCACATGTCGTGCATGGTCCACACCACGGGTTTGCCCGAGTCGAGTATCTTGCGGATGTCTTTCAGCGAGAGCATGCCTTGGTTCACCCAGTGCAGGTGGACGATGTCGGCCTGCTGGAATTCGGGCAGCGAGGTGATGTCGTTGCCCGTGTTGGCAATGTCCACGGCAAAGAGGTTCTGGCGGCTGAAGCGGTTGGCTGTCCAAATGACCACGCGTTCCCATACAAACTGCCACACCATGCGCCAACTGGGTTTCAGCGCCACTACGGTGCTTTGGCCGGTTTGCTTGTTGCGCACCAGCATCTTGGCCTTGATGCCTTGCGCCTTGAGGGCTTCCATCAGCCGGTTGGCGGCTATGGCGGCTCCGCCGATGCGTTCGGAAGTGTTGATGAGGATTACTCGCATGTTTTTGTCATCGTTTAGGGTTAGGAGAACTCTTTACGGGGGCAAAGTTAGGGTTTTTCTTGGGAATATGCTTGTTTACCGTATAGTAAATCGTCCGTTTGCCGTATAGTAAACGGTCTGTTTACCGTATAGTAAACGGTCCGTTTACCGTATAGTAAATGGTCTGTTTACCGTATAGGCATCCGGCGACCCCTCGGATAGGCATCCGGCGGACCCTCGGATAGGTATTCGGCAGACCCTCGGATAGGTATCCGGCGGCCTGTCACCTGCCGAAGTCGCCCCGCAGCGTGCGCTTGATGCGCCGGATGGCCTTGGCCCAGAAGCCGAAGTGGCGGCGGTAGTAGCGCGCGAGGCATTGGCGTGCGGCCTCGTTTTCCTCCACAGGGGAGATGGGGGCGACGGGCAATGGCTCCATCCACAGCTTGGAGCGGTAGAGGCCTCCGCCGCCGCAATGGGTGCCGCTGCCGTCGAAGCCGTCGTTCAGCACCAGCGAGCGGCCCACGTTGAGCGAGAGCACGTCGGCCAGGAAGAGGCTGGCATTCCAGCGGATGGCCCACGAGTCGTTCTTCCCCTCCACCTGGCGGCGCAGCATGCGGGTGTAGCGGTAGGTGCCGTCGAAGTCGAAGCGCCGCGTCAGTCCGCGCCGCTGCAGCTCGTCCAGCAGGGCGCGGCCGTCGGGGTTGAACAGCCGCCAGGCCCTTTGCCACGTGGCCCATCCCCAGCTGCCCGTCCAGCGGATGAGGAAGGTGGGGGGCAGGGCCGGGTCGCCGGTGAAGTCGCATGCCTGGATGTGGCCCACGCGTGGCTCGTCCCGGTACGCCTCCAGCGCGTCGTTCATGAAGCGCAGGAAGTAGGGCGACAGCACCAGGTCGTCTTCCAGCACGATGACGCGGCCGTAGCGGTTCACCTGTTCGGTCACCCCGGCAATGATGCTGCGGGCCAGTCCCCAGTTTTCCGCGCGCTCAATGATGTCCACCTGCGCGAAGCCGCGGATGGTGCGCAGGTAGCGGCGCACCTCCTGCACGGCGGGGCGTGCGGCATCATTGCGCGGGGCGTCGCTGTACACTATCAGGCGGCTCTGCCGGGCTTCGGCGTTCCGGCACAGGCTCTCCACCAGGCGGCGCGTGTGCTGCGGGCGGTTGTAGGCAAAGAGCAGGATGGGGGCAAGGCGGTTATCGGTTGTTTCCATAAGGCTGATGGGTTAGTTTGCAATATATTTTGGTGAAGAACCGGCGGAGGCTGTACCGCCCGAGGCGTTGGCGGATGAAGGCGGGCAGCATGCGCAGGTAAGAGGCGGTGAGGCCGGCCTCCCGCAAGCAGGCAAACCATAGGCCGCGCTTTGGCACTTGCAGGCTGTTCCATGGCTTCAGCGGCCCCACGTAGTGCACTTGCACGGGGCGCGCCAAGGCCCGGGTGAACATGGCCAGCCTTTCGGCCTCGCCCTCGGGAAGCCAACGGCTCGTCGAGACAAAGTGGACGTCTCCGCGAGAGAAAGGCTTGTAATAGGTGTTGCACACCACGTATTCCATAGGCAGGTGGCGCACGCGCGGCCCGCAGCACAGCGCCAGGCAGTCTTGCTCGGGCAGGGGCAGGCGGTGGTAGTTCCGGCGGTAGAAGTCTGTCAGCCTCTCCAGCATCCCGTCGCGGCGGATGGTCTTGAGGTTGAACAGCAGGTAGCCGGCCATGATTTCCTGCTCCAGGGCTTGCTTTTCTTGCGGTGAAAACAAGTCGTCGGCATAAGCTTTCATGCGCCCGCTTTCCAGTACCTGCCCTACGCCGGCATAGTAGAAGTCTTCGTCGGGAAACAGGAAGTAGGAGGGAGAGATGTCTCCTGTGAACACGACATCGACATCAGAGCAAAGAATGCGGTCGTATTGCGGGAATATCTCTGCGGCTATCAGCTTGTAGTAGATTTCTTTGGAGAAGTGCGATTTCCCTTGCCCGATATCGCCTTGCCCATCAAAGTGTGAGACATCGACAAATTGCAGGTCGGCATTGGGAAAGCGTTTTACCAAGCGTGTGAGTCTCTTTTGGATGGCCTGGGGGATGGAGGTGTGCAATACGTACAATTTATATTGGTATAGCGGGGCGGCATGGCGCAACAATGAGTAGAAGGCCACGGCAGCAGGCACCGCGTAGTAGCGGTCGAAGGTGAAGAATATAGGTATTTGCTTCATGGGCGTAGGGGATTGATGATGTATCGCCCGTGGTCGCGGATGAAGGCCAGGGGCAGGAAGAAGGCACGCAGGCATTGCACGGCGCCCTGCACGCCGGGGGCAGCTTCTTGCCTATGCCTCAGGCAGAGCAGGCAGGCGGAGAGAATGCCCCACAGGCTCCCCTTTGCCATGAGGCGGACGGCTTGCCCGGCGGTGTCATCCCGGAAAGGCACTTGCCCCAGCAGGGAGAAGTAGAGGGCGGTGCGTCGCCTGTTGTCTGCCTTCCACAGGGCGCGGATGGCTTGCAGGTAGCCGTGCCATTTGCTTGCTTTTGGCGTATCGCTCCGGTAGGTGGCGGCCTCTTCATGCCTCCGCCAACGCACCAGCGGGGTGTGCAGATAGCGCACCCTGCCCATGCTGCCGGCCAGGGTGAACAGCAGGTAGTCGTAGGACACGTTGTAGCCCTTGAACGGTTTCAGCTTCTCCCGCACCTCTTGCCGGAACAGCATCTGGTGGCCGTAGGCGCGTGGGTAGAGTATGGCGCACAGCGGGGGGAAAGACGTGGGCAATGGGGTGGTATATAGCAGGCGGGGTTTCGGACTGCCGTCCATCACGTAGGAGTTGTGGAAGATGAGCGGGCTGTCGCCTATCTCCCGCATCAGTGTCTCCAGTTTGTCCGGCAGCCAGATGTCGTCTTGGTCGCAGCAGGCTATATACTCTCCCGTGGCACGTTGCAGGGCGGTGAGAAAGTTCCGGTTGAACCCCAGCCGTCGCGGGTTGGCATGAAAGCGGATGTTCCTGTCGGGATATTGCTCCCCGTAGGTGTGGACAATCTGCCCGGTGCCGTCTGTAGAGCAGTCATCCTGCACAATGAGCTCGTAGAACGGGTAAGTCTGGGCGAGCAGCGAGTCTATTTGCTCCCGCAGGTAGGCCTCCCCGTTGTAGGTGCAGAGTATGATGGATATCTTCCGTGTACGCATGGCCTTATCGTGCTTTTATCTTCTGCAAGAGGGTGATGATGCGGTCGTACAGCCTTTTGCCGGGGGTGATGTGCGGGATGCCGGTGTAGCGCGATGCCCTTGCCCAAAAGGCCTGCTCGTCCTGTATGCAAGGCTTATCCACCAGGAGTTTATACAGGCGATACAGCCCGCGCTTTTTCTCATAGGGCAGGTGCCACACGGCAAGGTGCTCGTCGCCGGGGTGCACATTGTTGAAGCGTGGAGTGGTCCACATGCGTTTCACGTAGCGGTTGCCTATGGTGTTGCGCAGGTGCAGGCGTTCGGCCAGCACGCTGAGGAACAGGGCTTCCTCGTTCAGCTTGGGCAGCCCTTGGCGGAAGCGTTGCAGGTTGTATTGCCACAAAGGCCGGTAGCCCTCGTTTACCCGTGCTACGGCATCGCCGCGCAGGGCAATGAATTCCCCGCCGTAATAGCTGAGGGGGGGCGACGGTGCTTCGCCGTAGCAATCGGCATACAGCGCTTCCATCTGCTGCAGGTTTATGCCGTTGAGCGGCTCGGCAGGGTCGGTGGCCTGCTCGTAGAGGGCGCAGCCTTGGGCTTCTACTTCCCGGAACAGCGGGGCAAGGGAATGTCGGCACAGACAGTCGGCATCACATACCAGCAAGGTATCAGTCGCCGCCATTCGGCCCTCCATGTAGCGCAGGATGTCGTACAGGTAAAACTGGTTGCGCCATGCCTTGTACCAGCCTTCGGGAGGCATGCACCGGTAGGGCAGGCGTATCACCTCCACTTGCAGGCGTGCAAACAGTTGTTCCAGATAGGTAGGCAACTGTTGCGCGTTGGTGAAAAACAGCAGCCGGCTTTCCGGGTTGTAGTGCCGGAAGGTGACAAAGAAAGGCACTTGAATCTGCATGTAGATGGAGTGCGTCAGTCCGGAATCCCCCCGTTGCCCGGCTTGGGGATAATAGCTGGCATCTTTGGCAGACTCCTTGTAAAACCAGGTGGCGATATAAGATGTGGAACTCATAGCTTTTTCTTAAAGATGAAACGGATGCTTTCCCGGAAGATGACAGACTGCAGCTTCCAAAGCACCAGTGCATACAGCCCTGCCACGATGATAACCTTGGCCATCAGGCTGAGGTAACAGTTCTCAATGTCTTGCGTAAGGTAGCGTGCCAGGATGACCAGTGCCGCCGACAGTAGCAGGTAGGGACTGATGTCTCTCAGCAGGTTGCCCAAGGTCAGGCCTATCTCCCGCCGCACAAAGGCAAACCATACAAACAGCCACGCGATGTTGATGGCTACAA
The DNA here is from genome assembly GCA_944320865.1 of uncultured Bacteroides sp. Lineage (GTDB taxonomy): Bacteria > Bacteroidota > Bacteroidia > Bacteroidales > Bacteroidaceae > Bacteroides. Next base: position 57,121 of record CALUJC010000007.1, read on the forward strand.
ACACCCGCAGCATCCACGTCATGCCCAGCGGATACATGGCACAGGCAGCCACCAGTTGCAGCACGCTCAGGCAGATGGTGTTCCACATGTAGGTCGCGGAATGCCCACGGCTGACCAGCAGGTTGGAGAACAGGTTGTTGATGGGTACAAAGGCCCCCCATATACATAGCAGTTGCAGGATGTCGGCACTGGCCAGCCACTTGTCGGTGATGGCAATAACAATCAGTTCGTGCGCCACCAGGCTCAACCCCAGCATGGCAGGAAACGACACAAAGGCCGTGAAGCGCAACAGCTTGCGGAAGATGCCCCGTTGTCTGCCCCGGTCGTCGGACACGCTGGCCAGTACCGGCTGCGCCACCCCGTTTAGCATGCCGGTCACGGTGGTGTGCCCCATGTAGTTCCACTTGTTGGCTTGCGAGAAGTCACCCACCTCCCGGGGGGAATAAAAGCGTCCCAGCAAGGTGGAGAACAAGTTGTTGTTGATGATGTTGAAGATGTTCGTGATAAGCATCCGGCTGCTGAAGCCCACCATCTCGCGGATGGGGGTAAAGTCGAACGACAGCGTCGGCCTCCACCGGGCAAAGTAGAAGTTGAGCGCCGTGACGATGGTGACGTACACCAGCGATTGCGCCGCCAGTCCCCAGTAAGCAAAACCATTGGCCGCCAGCAGGATGCCCACGATGCCCGACCCCGTCAGGCAGGACAGCGAGATAATGGTGTTTTCTTTCACCTTCAAGTTCTTGAACAAAATGGCGCGGGGGGCAATGCTCAGGCTGGCAATGACGAATCCTAAGAAAGTGAAACGCGCCAGCGGCACCAGTTCAGGCGTGTGGAAAAAATCAGCTATCAGCGGGGCAGCCAGCCACAGCACGAGGTAGAGCACCACGCTGCACGACGTGCTGAACCAGAACACTGCATTGTAATCCCGGTGGCAAGCCTGCTTGCGGTTGGTCAGTGCCGAGATGAATCCCCCTTCCTGAAGCGTTGAGGCTATCTGCGTGAAGATGGCCAGCATGCCCACCATACCATAGTCTGCCCGCGTCAGCAGCCGTGCCAGGAAGATGCCGAAAAGGAGGTTCAGCAACTGCTGCAGGCCGTTGCTGAAACCTCCCCAGAATAGTCCTTTGGCGGTTTTCTCTTTTAAAGAAGAGCCTTTTTTCAATGAAGAAGAAAGAATAGCTGCTTCATGGCGAAATGAAGAATCTGCCCTTTCCGGAGCGGATTCTTCATGCTTCAGCCCTAATTCTTCATGAAGCTGCGGCTCTTCATTCTTCATTCTTCATTCTTCATTTAAACAGTTACTTCACTTCGCTGCCCGGCTTCACCTCGCGCAGCAGGGTAGTTACGGCCAGCGAGCCGTCCCAATCCTCGGCGCTAAGAATCATGCCCTCGCTCACCAGCCCGTTCTTGAACTGGCGGGGAGCCAGGTTGGCGATGAACAGCACTTGCTTGCCTACCAACTCCTCGGGCTTGTAGTGCTGGGCGATGCCGCTCACGATGGTGCGGTTCTCCAGTCCGTCGGCTATCTTGAACTGCAGCAACTTCTTCATCTTGGGCACGGGGGCGCACTCCAGCACGGTGCCCACGCGGATGTCCAGCTTCTCGAACTCATCAAAGGAGATGACGGGCTTCACGGGGTTGGCCTTGTAGTTGGCCGCCTCGTTGGCCTTCTTCGTAGCCAGCAGCTTGTCTACCTGCGCTTGGATGGTGGCGTCATCAATCTTCTCGAACAGCAGGACAGGCTCTCCCAACTGGTGGCCTACGGGCAGCAGGTCGGTGTGTCCCAGGTTGTCCCACTCCAGATGCTCCACGTTCAGCATCTCGCGCAGCTTCTTGCTGCTGAAGGGCAAGAACGGCTCAAAAGCAATGGCCAGGTTGGCCACGAGTTGCAGGGCGATGTTCAGGATGGTACCCACGCGCTCCATGTCCGTCTTGGCCAGCTTCCACGGCTCGGTGTCGGCCAGGTATTTGTTGCCGATGCGCGCCAGGTTCATGGCCTCCTTCTGCGCGTCGCGGAACTTGAAGATGTCCAGCAACTTCTCCACTTCCGCCTTGACGTCGGCAAACTCTTGCAAAGTCTCGCGGTCGTAAGCATTTAGCTCGCCACACGCAGGCACTTTGCCGTCGAAGTACTTCTTGGTGAGTTGCAGGGCGCGGTTCACGAAGTTGCCATACACGGCCACCAACTCGTTGTTGTTGCGCGCCTGGAAATCTTTCCACGTAAAGTCATTGTCCTTCGTCTCCGGAGCATTGGCGGTCAACACATAGCGCAATACGTCCTGCTTGCCGGGGAAGTCTTGCAGGTACTCATGTAGCCATACCGCCCAGTTGCGAGACGTCGATATCTTGTCACCCTCCAGGTTGAGGAACTCGTTGGAAGGCACGTTGTCCGGCAGGATATACGAGCCCTCAGCCTTCAGCATGGCAGGGAAGACGATGCAGTGGAAGACGATGTTGTCCTTGCCGATGAAGTGGATGAGGCGCGTCTCCGGGTCTTTCCACCACTTTTCCCAGTCATCGGGCAGCAGTTCCTTGGTGTTGCTGATGTAGCCGATGGGTGCGTCGAACCATACGTAGAGCACCTTGCCTTCGGCTCCTTCCACAGGCACGGGGATACCCCAGTCCAGGTCGCGGCTTACGGCGCGGGGCTGCAGGCCCATGTCCAGCCAACTCTTGCACTGGCCGTAGACGTTGGGGCGCCACTCCTTGTGGTCCTCCAGAATCCATTGGCGCAACCAGGCCTCGTGCTTGTCCAGGGGCAGGTACCAGTGCTTGGTTTCCTTCATCACCGGTTCGCTGCCGCTGATGGCGCTCTTGGGGTTTATCAATTCCGTGGGGCTCAGGGTGGAGCCGCACTTCTCGCACTGGTCTCCGTAGGCACCTTGGGCGTGACAACGGGGGCATTCGCCCGTGATGTAGCGGTCGGCCAGGAAAGTCTTCGCCTCCTCGTCATAATATTGCATGGAGGTCTTCTCGATGAACTCGCCCTTGTCGTAGAGCTTGCGGAAGAAGTCCGATGCCGTGTCGTGGTGTACCTTCGAGGTGGTACGTCCATACACGTCGAACGAGATGCCGAACTCCTCGAACGACTTCTTGATGAGTTCGTGGTAGCGGTCCACAATGTCCTGCGGCGTGCATCCCTCCTTTTTGGCGCGGATGGTGATGGGCACCCCGTGCTCGTCGGAGCCGCCAATGAAGAGCACGTCTTCTTTCTTCAGGCGCAGATAGCGCACATAGATATCCGCCGGGACATACACGCCTGCCAGGTGGCCGATGTGCACCGGTCCGTTGGCATAGGGCAGTGCCGATGTCACGGTAGTACGTTTGAAATTCTTTTCCATATCGTTGTGATTCTAATATTAAGCTACAATACCCGGCAAAGATACGGGTTTTCCGGGAAATAATTTATGCTTTCTTGCCGGAAGTGTTGTTATTTGTCTGTATCCGCCACCCTCCTTGTCCGTTCTTTTTCCGCTCCATAGGGCTGAAGCGCATCCGAAGGAGTACCGAATGGGGTACGACCCGGGTACGAATGGGGTAGGGCGGAGGTTTGTATGGATTTTTGGCGGTGGGGACGAAAGGGCTCTTAAAAAAGTGGCGGTGTTATGATTTTAACCGATAATTGTTTATTTTTGCCAAGCTTAATCGTATAGCGAGCAGGCACTATGATTTCAATAAATAGAGACCTTATGTTTTTGGGAGAGAAATAAATGTTATTACCTTACCTTCACGAAAACTTGATTGAAGCCGGTTGTGATGAGGCCGGAAGGGGATGCCTGGCCGGGGCGGTGTATGCGGCAGCGGTCATTCTGCCCAAGGATTTTCATAACGAGCAGTTGAACGATTCAAAACAGCTGACCGGGCGGCAGCGTTATGCCTTGCGCGAAGTGATAGAGCGTGAAGCCGTGGCATGGGCGGTGGGGGTGGTGAGCCCGCAGGAGATAGACGAGATTAACATCCTCAATGCTTCCATACTGGCCATGCACCGGGCTGTCGACCAGTTGCAGGTGCGTCCGCAGCATCTGTTGGTAGACGGCAACCGTTTTAAGCCTTATCGCGACGTGCCTCATACTACGGTGGTGAAGGGTGATGGCAAATACCTCTCTATTGCTGCGGCTTCCATCCTTGCCAAGACGTACCGCGATGACTACATGGAACACCTGCATGAGGAGTTTCCCCAATATGGCTGGGATAGGAACAAGGGGTATCCCACGCGGCAGCACCGCGAGGCCATTGCCCGGTATGGCTCCACGCCTTACCACCGCCTGACGTTCAATCTGCTGGGAGGGGACAGGCAGTTGTCGCTGGACTTCGGATAAGGCAAGAGCATCAGAACCACTTGATTTTGCGGAACCACACGAAGATGATGGCCGACAAGGCTGCCGAGAACAGCACAATGAAAAGGAATGCGTGCGGGTAGCGCTCTAAGTGGAGGCTGACGTTCATGCCGTAGAAGCTGGCGATAAGCGTGGGAATCATGAGGGTGATGCTGAGGCTGGTCATGCGTTTCATGATGGCATTCACGTTGTTCGAGATGATGGAGGCAAAGGCATCCATGGTGCCTGTGAGGATGTTGCTGTATACGTTGACCGTGTTATAAGCCTGTTGCAGCTCGATGACTACGTCTTCCAGCAGTTCTACATCCAGGTAGCCGGTGTTTTGGAAGATGTTTTTCAGTTTCCCTATCAGCATTTCATTCCCTCGGATGGAGGTGTTGAAGTACACCAGCGTCTTCTGCAGCTTCATCAGGCGGAGAAGGTCTTCGTTGCGGATGCTTTTCTCCAATTCCTTTTCGGCGGTGGTGACGTCGTTGTTTATCTGCTGCAGGTATTTCAGGAACCATACGGCGGATGAGTAGATGATGCGCAGGATGAAGTCGGACTTGTTGCGTATGGTTATGTTCTTGTGCCGTGCGTGGGCAATGAAGTCGGGGATGAGGTCTGTGCGGTGGTAGCAGACGGAGACGGTGACTTTGTCGTTGGTGATGATACCTATGGGGATAGTGATGAAGGGCACGTTCGGTTGACTGCTCTGCATGGGGATGCGCAGGATGGTAAGCAGCCAGTGGCCTTCGCTGTCGGTGCGGGGACGCTCGTCAGTATCGGCAATGTCGTCGAGGAACGATTTGGGCACTTGCAGCTTTTGTGTGAGGAATTGGAAGTCATCATCGTCCGGGCATTCGATGTTCACCCAGCAGTTGGGTTGCCATTCGGGCTTTTCAATGAAGCCGTTCTCGAAGTAGAGGTACTTTCTCATGGGTGGAGTTTTTTATTGCTAAGTGGAAACGGCATTTCCTTCGCAAAAATAGTAAAAACCATCAGATGCTGTGGCTATTTATTGTCATTTCTTCTTTCTCGTTTACAGATTTGCGGAGAATGGGCTTCTTTGCACCACATCTTTGTAATGCATAAATAACGGAAGATGTGCTGCTTTAACCATGCTTTTTTGTAACTTTGCGGCCGGTTCGGCGAGGCTGCGCCGGCTGGCAAAGAAATACTTAACTTAAAAAACATACAACTATGGCTAAGAAAGCTCTTCTTATGATTTTGGACGGTTGGGGAATTGGCGACCGTCAGAAAGACGATGTGATTTACATGACTCCTACTCCCTATTGGGATAGCCTGTTGGCACAGTATCCGCACTCACAGCTCCAGGCGAGTGGTGAAAATGTAGGTTTGCCCGACGGACAGATGGGTAATTCCGAAGTAGGCCACCTCAACATTGGTGCCGGACGCATCGTTTACCAGGACTTGGTGAAGATTAACCGCGCTTGCGCCGACGGCAGCATCTTGAAGAATAAGGAAATCGTTTCCGCCTTCTCTTATGCTAAAGAGCACGGTAAGAATATCCACTTCATGGGTTTGACCTCGAACGGTGGTGTTCACTCTTCGTTCGACCATCTCTTTAAACTTTGTGACATTGCCAAGGAGTACGGCATCGGCGAACGCACCTTCATCCACTGCTTCATGGACGGCCGTGACACCGACCCGAAGAGCGGCAAGGGCTTCATCCAGCAGTTGACTGACCATTGTGCACAGAGTGCCGGGCGCATCGCCAGCATTGTGGGCCGCTTCTATGCCATGGACCGCGACAAGCGTTGGGCCCGTATCAAAGAAGCCTACGAACTGCTGATTAATGGCCAGGGCAAGCAGGCTACGGACATGGTGCAGGCCATGCAGGAGTCTTATGACGAGGGCGTGACGGACGAATTCATCAAGCCTATCAACAACTGTGCTTTCGACGGCACCATCAAGGAAGGCGACGTGGTCATCTTCTTCAATTACCGCAACGACCGTGCCAAGGAACTGACCATCGTGCTGACCCAGCAGGATATGCCCGAGGAAGGCATGAAGACCATCCCCGGCTTGCAATACTACTGCATGACGCCGTATGACGCTTCCTTCAAGGGCGTGCACATCATTTTCGACAAGGAGAACGTGGCCGACACGTTGGGCGAATACCTCTCGAAGCAAGGCAAGAAGCAGTTGCACATCGCCGAGACGGAGAAGTATGCGCACGTCACCTTCTTCTTCAACGGCGGACGCGAGGCTCCGTTCGAGGGCGAGGACCGCATCCTGGTGCCCTCTCCCAAGGTAGCCACTTACGACCTGAAGCCCGAAATGAGTGCCTATGAAGTAAAGGACAAGCTGGTGGAAGCCATCAACACGCAGAAGTATGACTTCATCGTGGTGAACTATGCCAACGGCGACATGGTGGGCCACACGGGTGTGTACGAAGCCATCGAGAAGGCCGTGGTTGCCATCGACAACTGCGTGCGCGACACGGTGGAAGCCGCCAAAGCCAATGACTACGAGGTCATCATCATCGCCGACCACGGCAATGCCGACCACGCCCTGAACGCCGACGGCACGCCCAACACGGCTCACTCTCTGAATCCCGTTCCTTTTGTTTACGTCACGACAAACAAGGACGCCAAGGTAGAGAACGGCGTATTGGCCGATGTGGCTCCGTCCATCCTGCATATCATGGGCCTGCCCCAGCCGGCTGACATGACGGGCAAGGACTTGATAAAAGGTTAAAACATCATTCTTTTTACCCCATCAACCATCATTCTTGCGATGAGTTGATGGGGATTTTTTATCTAAGATATGCGTTGTTTTTCTATCTTATTTTTGATATTCATTTTATGCAATTCTTGTGAGAAAGAAGTCGCAGATATTTTCAATGAAGATAATACGGAGAAGGGAGAATTGACGCAATTAATGAACCTGCTTACTAACGGGAATTGTGAAGAATGGGTCTTTTATGCCGGGGACAAAGATGGAGATTATCTTGATGGTTGGTCTATGGAAGATAATCGAAACGCAGTTCATAAAGAGCAAATAGAGGTCTATGAAGGTAAATATTCTGCTAAGTTATGTTCGCCACGCACTGGCATTACGGCGTTTGTCAGCCAGAGGGTAGATATTGCTTCCGGGCACAGGTTAAGGATTGCTTTTCATTATCGGATGGATTACCAATCCGGAACAGGTGCTCGTATGTACTGTTATTTTCGTCAGGGGCGAACATCCAATATACCTAATAAAGTCTTATATACTTTCTACGATGATGCCACTTTGAATATCATCCGTGGAGGGGGATACGGCATTAATAAGTTTGGTGATACAAATGGTGAGTGGAAGATGTTTGACTATACGATACAAGCTCCTGCTATTGCCGACTGTTTTGTCTTTGAAATTCATAGTTATGCAGGTACAGTCTTTTATGTGGACGATTGTTATGTGATAGATTTGGATATGTAATTTAATTCTCAATTTTTAATTTTCAATTAATCAAATGTTGCAAGTTGGTGACGTTGTCGTCAGTTTCGACGTGCTGAAAGAAAAATTCCTTTGCGACCTCAGTGCCTGCCGGGGGGCATGCTGCGTGGAGGGCGATGCGGGTGCCCCTCTGGAGTTGGACGAGGTGGCGCAGATTGAAGAAGTGCTTCCGCTGATTTGGGACGAGCTGTCGCCTGAGGCGCGGGAGATAATAGACAAGCAGGGCGTGGCCTACGTGGATCGGGAGAGCGACCTGGTGACGTCCATCGTGAACGGCAAAGACTGCGTGTTTACCTGTTACGACGGGCGGGGCTGCTGCTATTGCGCCATCGAGCGGGCTTTCCGAGCGGGGAAGACAAAGTTCATGAAGCCCGTGTCCTGCCACCTCTACCCCATACGCGTGAAAGACTTCGGTACGTTCAAGGGCGTGAACTACAACCGTTGGGACGTGTGCAAGGCGGCGGTCTTGCTGGGGCAGAAGGAGAACCTGCCCGTCTACAAGTTCCTCCGGGAGCCGCTCATCCGCAAGTTCGGGGCGGAGTGGTACGCCGAACTGGAGACGGCGGTGGAGGAACTGAAGAAACAGAACTACCTCTGACCTGCGTAACCCATCCCTCTTTTAAGCCTTATATGACTGCTGCGGTGGTGTTGGAACGCTACCGCGCCAGCTTAGTATCGCTACCATGCCGGCATTGGGACGCTGTTTTATCCGCATCAGGGCGATGCTTTTCCCGATTATTTCTTTTACCTTTGTCTTGGTTTAATCTAAAGCATGAAAAGATATGAAAAAGCAATTCCTATTTTCCCTGCTGGCCCTGGGCGTGGCGGCAGGGATGCAGGCCGAAGAAGGCAGGTTGCTCCGCTTCCCCTCGACGAACGGGACGGACGTGGTCTTTACCTACGCGGGCGACCTGTATAAGGCGCCTTTGGCGGGAGGCGAGGCCCGGAGGCTGACCTCGCACGTGGGTTACGAACTGTTTGCACGTTATTCTCCGGACGGAAAGACCATCGCCTTTACGGGCGAGTACGACGGCAACCGCGAGGTTTATGTGATGCCTGCCGAAGGCGGGCAACCGAGGCGGCTGACGTACACCTCGACCAACGCCCGCGACGATGTGGGCGACCGCATGGGCCCGAACAACATCGTCATGGCCTGGACGCCGGACGGCAACGGCGTGGTCTACCGCAACCGCATCGGCGACGGGTTCGAGGGACGGCTGTGGACGGCTCCCCTCAAAGGCGGCATGCCCGAGGCGCTTCCCCTGCCCGAGGGCGGCTTCTGCAGCTATTCGCCGGACGGCAAGCGGTTGGCCTACAACCGCGTGTTCCGCGAATTCCGCAACTGGAAATACTACCGTGGCGGCATGGCGGACGACATCTGGGTGTACGACCCGCAGGCCAAGCGCGTGGACCGCGTGACGGACAATGTGGCGCAGGACATCTGCCCCATGTGGATTGGTGACGACATCTACTTCATCTCCGACCGCGACAAGACGATGAACCTCTTCGTCTACCACACCGCTACCCGGCAGACGGAGAAGGTGACAAATTACACGGACTACGACATCAAGTTTCCCAGCACCGACGGCAAGGTCATCGTCTACGAAAAGGGAGGCTACCTCTTCCGCTTCGACCCGCAGACGCGCCGTGCCGAGCAGATACACATCACGCTGAATGCCGAGAACGTCTACGCGCGCCCCGAGTTGAAGCATGTGGCCGCCAACCTCACGGCTGCCGGACTGAGCGCCGACGGCAAACGCCTGGCGGTGACGGCCCGTGGCGAGGTGTTCGACGTGCCCGCGAAGAATGGCGTGACACGCAACATCACCCGTACGCCCGGCGCCCACGAGCGCGGGGCCGACTGGAGTCCCGACGGCCAATACATAGCCTACATCTCCGACCGTACGGGCGAGACGGAAATCTGGCTGCAGCCTGCCGCCGGTGGAGACCCCGTGCAGCTGACCGAGGGCAACGACACCTACATCCGCAGCCTGCTGTGGAGCCCGGACAGCAAGACGGTGCTCTACACCGACCGCAAGAACCGCATCGTCACCGTGGACGTGGCGAAGAGAACAAAGACCGTGGTGATGCAGTGCCCCGAAGGCGAGTTCTACGACGTGTCCTTCTCGGCGGACAGCCGCTGGCTGACTTACACCAAGCCGGCAAAGAACCAGTTCTCCGTGGTCTATGTCTATAACTTGGATACAAAGAAGGAATACGCCGTGACGGAGAAGTGGTACAACTCCTCCAGCCCGGCGTTCAGCACCGATGGCAAGTACCTCATCTTTGAGTCCGACCGTGATTTTAATCCCATCTACGGCCGCCTGGAGTGGAATCATGTCTACACCCGCATGGGCGGCATCTACCTGGCCATGCTACAGGCCAGTACGCCTTCACCTTTCTTGCCCGCCGACGAGGCAGTGAACAGTGACAAGGAGGAAGAAGCCGGTAAAACTTCCGCCAAGGACACCAAGAAGAAAGACGCCCAAGCCGAAGACAAGACGGTGAAGATTGACCCCGAAGGTATCGTGGGGCGCATCGTCAAGCTGCCCCTGCAGGCCGGCAACTACTGGAACCTGTACAGCGACGGGCAGACCGTGTGGTACTATGGCAACGGCGGCACGCATGCCTTCGACCTGAAAGAACAGAAAGATGAACTGATAGCCGAAGGCACCATCATGGCACCCGTAAACGGCAGCAAGAAGGTACTTTACAGCCGTGGCAATGCACTCTACGTAGGCGAACTGTCTACTCGCAAAGTCACACTGGAAAACGCAGTATCACTGAACGATATGGTAGCCCCAGTAGACTACGGGCAGGAATGGGCACAGATATTCGACGAGGCCTGGCGTGCCTACCGCGACGGCTTCTATGTGGAGAACATGCACGGAGTGGACTGGAAGGCCATCCGCGAGAAGTATGCCGTGCTGTTGCCCTACGCCAAGACGCGCCTCGACCTGAATTACATCATCGGCGAGATGATTGCCGAGCTGGCGTGTGGCCATGCCTACGTCAACCCCGGCGAATACGCCAAGCCCGAGCGCATCCCGATGGGTTTGCTGGGTGCCGAACTGAGCCGCGACAAGAGTGGGTTCTACCGCATCGACAAGATTCTGCCGGGCGCGCCATACAGCGAGAAGCTGCGTTCGCCCCTCGCCGAGCCGGGCATGGAAGTGCGTGAGGGCGACTACATCACGGCCATCGACGGCGTATCTACAGCCACGGTGGACAACATCTACCAGCTGCTCATCGGCAAGGCCGGCGTGCTGACCGAACTGGTTGTCAATGGCAAACCTTCAGAGCAGGGGGCACATAAAGTTGTGGTTACACCTACCGATAATGAATACCCGCTCTATCATTACAACTGGGTACAGAACAACCTCCGCCGCGTGGAGGAAGCCACCGATGGCCGCGTGGGCTACATCTACATCCCCGACATGGGGCCGGAGGGACTGAATGAGTTTGCAAGGTATTTCTACCCGCAGCTGGACAAAGAGGCCCTCATCATCGACGACCGCGCCAACGGCGGCGGCAACGTTTCGCCCATGATTATCGAGCGGTTGCTGCGCAAGCCCTACCGCATGACCATGTACCGCACGTCCAGCCAGACGGGCACCATCCCCGACGCCACGCAATATGGCCCGAAAGTGTTGCTTATCAACAAGTATTCGGCTTCCGATGGTGACCTCTTCCCCTGGAGCTTCAAGGCCAACAACCTCGGCACCGTCATCGGCACCCGCACGTGGGGCGGCATTGTGGGCATCAGCGGCTCCCTGCCCTACATGGACGGCACGGACATCCGCGTGCCCTTCTTCACCAACTACGATGCCAAGACCGGACAGTGGATTGTGGAGAACCACGGTGTTGACCCCGATATCTTGATAGACAACGACCCCATCCAGGAGCAGGCCGGCGTAGACCAGCAGTTGGAGAAAGCCATCGAAGTGGCCCTTCAGCAGCTGAAGGACCGCAAGCCTCTGCCCGGCGTTCCCGCGCCGCGCACAATGAAGGACTTGGGGGTGGAAGAATAATGCATAGGCTATAGAGACGCCAGTGCATACTTACTTCAGAGGGGCGTATCCACATGCGCAGGTACCTGCGTGCGGGATACGCCCCTCTTTATATCTCTACCGCAACGATACTGTGCAACGTTTCAAATAGCTATGTTTTCCGTTCCGGCACAGGTAATAAGGGAAAATATGTCCGTCCTTGTCTTTGCCCAATGCAAAGGCAAGAGGTTTGTCAGCGTCTTCGAGTTGCAGGAAGGCAGAGTAAATTTCATGTCCTTCTCTGGTCAATACCCTGTATTCGAAGATGTCTGTGGCCTCTTTCATGGGGCTTTTACCATGTCTGATAAGGCAGTGTATGCCTTGCTCGTCCAGCCTTAACTCGTCAATATAGCGGTGGAACGTCCCAAGAAAGTGGTTGAAATACTCGTCGGTGTACATGTCATGCTTTGCAGCGAGCAGCAAAGAGTCAGTTACCGGCACGTCGAACAAAGTGAATTCGCGTCCTTGACGGTCGGCATTTCTATCCGTCAGCCACACCTTCCCCGAACATCCGTCTGTATAGACTAACTCCCTGCCGTCACAGTCGCCCGTGGGCATTGTATAGTAGTAGCCAGTGTGGGTTTTCTGAAATATGCTGTCCAATTGCCCGAATCGTTTCAATAATTTTCCGGTGTGCATGTCAAAGATGGCACAGATAGGGGCTTCCGTATAAAACCGGCTTTGGAATATGTCACGCTCAGGGTCAGCTTTCGTCTCTTCTGCCGTCATGGTCACAGGGTATCCGGTGAGGCATCCCAGCATGAGTCGCTCGTCACCTATAGGTATGATATGCGTAGTGCTCGTGTAGAAGTAAAGCGGATTTTCATGCAGCAAGTCCAGAGGCAGCATGGTGCATGTGTCTGCCGATGCCGACAATTGGGTTTGCAGCAGGACAGCTTGGTTATAGTAAGCAATGGTTTCCTTGTCCTTGTATGTTAGTTGGGGTAAAGAATAAGATACGATGGCAGTGCCCGTTTCGGAATCAAGGGAGCATCCGTTGGCCATAATGAAGATTTGCCCGTCATTCTTCATGCCTTTGTACACAGAGTCCGGTATTTCTACAAATGCCCGCTCCTGTCTGTCGGTTGGCACAATGCGTTTCTGTAGTTGGGCTATCGAATCACCTTTTATCTCGAACAACAACCCCGCCGACAACAACTCGTCTGAATAGAGGAAGGTGTCGCCTGTCCATGCGGGAAGTTCTACCACACCGGAAATATCTGCGTCATTGCCTAAATCTATGCGTACAGCAGGATAAGTGCCCTGTGGCTTAAGCCCTACCGTGATAGGCGACGTTAGAGTGGCTTCCTGCCGGAACATGGGCATATATTGTGTGTTGTCGGCCAATTGCTGCAAGAACTCCTTGCTCATTGTCGGCGTATCGCCTCCACACATCAAACGTCCTTGCTTCGCATCAATTTGCAGGACGTAAGTTACGGCCAACCGCCCTGCCCGATACCGGAAAATTTGTTCGTGCAGATTCTTGGTGTCTACTATCAGTTGGTCGAATCCGAATTTCTGCTTCACGTATTTCCGTGCCAAGTCTGCCTCAGGATAAGCGGCAATCAATACTACCCGGGCTTCCGGCTTGATTTGAGGCATCTGGTGTATAAAATAGGGGATATCTACTTCGCACCGCGGGCAGAATTGTGGGATAAAAAGGATGGCAAATACTTCATCACACCCTTCGCCGTAAGGCCCCAAAAGTTCTTTCAGTTGTTGCTCTGTGCCTTCTCTTTGCATAATGCCATGGTGGTTGGCCAGCATCTCTGCAATGTAGTCAGTCTTTTGCCCGCAAATGTTTAAAGAAAAAAACAAAAGGGCGAAAATGCAGGTTAGCTTTTTCATTTCATTTGACTTAAAATCGTTATCTGGAAATAGCACGAGCCGCCTCTCTTAATGGAGGCGACTCGTGGTGAATTTTATTTGTATCTGCGGCTACAAAGTTATGACTTTTTTCTATAGAAAACGCGCCGGACTTTCGGGAAATATTCCCACAAAGTCCGGCGCTTCTTTGTAGTAAGATGTGAGGCGGTTGATAAAAAAACTATCTGTCCTTACGCGTCAATATTAGCGTACGTAGCATTCTTCTCGATGAACTCGCGGCGTGGCCCCACGTCTTCGCCCATCAGCATGGAGAAGATGTAGTCCGCTTCGGCGGCATTCTCCAGCTGTACCTGCTTCAGCATGCGGTTTTCGGGGTCCATGGTCGTCTCGCGCAACTGGTCGGGATTCATCTCACCCAGACCTTTGTAGCGCTGCGTGTGCACGGCATTCTCTTGCCCGCCGCCGTAGGTGTCGATAAAGCGCTGGCGCTGCTGGTCAGTCCAGCAATACTCGGCCACCTTGCCCTTGGTGCAGCGGTAGAGGGGTGGCGTGGCAATGTACAGGTATCCGTTCTGTATGATTTTGGGGAAGTAGCGGTAGAACAGCGTCATGATGAGCGTGGCAATGTGCGCGCCGTCCACATCGGCATCGGCCATGATGATGATTTTCTTGTAGCGCAGCTTGTCTATGTTGGCTTCCTTGCTGTCTTCGCTGTCCACGCCGAAGCGTATGCCCAGTGCCTGGATGATGTTGTTCACCTCATCGCTTTCGAACGCCTTGTGCCACATGGCCTTTTCCACGTTCAATATCTTGCCTCGCAAGGGCAGTATGGCCTGGTAGCGGCGGTCGCGTCCCTGCTTGGCCGAGCCGCCTGCCGAGTCGCCCTCCACGAGGAACAGCTCGCATTCCTCCGGGTCGCGGCTGGAGCAGTCGGCCAGTTTGCCCGGCAGTCCGCCGCCCGACATGGGCGATTTTCTTTGCACCGACTCGCGCGCCTTCCGTGCAGCCACGCGGGCGGTAGCGGCCAGTATCACTTTGTCTACTATCAGTTTGGCTTCTTTGGGATGTTCTTCCAGGTAGTTGCTCAGCGCTTCGCCCACGGCCTGGTTCACGGCGCCGCTTACCTCGTTGTTGCCCAGCTTCGTCTTGGTCTGTCCCTCAAACTGGGGCTCGGCCACCTTGACGGAGATAACGGCTATCAGCCCTTCGCGGAAGTCCTCGCCGCTTATCTCCACCTTGGCCTTTTCCAGCTGCTTGGCGCAGGTGTCCTCGGCATATTTCTTCAGCACGCGCGTCAGGGCAGAGCGGAAGCCTGCCTCGTGCGTGCCGCCCTCCTTGGTGTTGATGTTGTTCACGTAGGAGTGCAGGTTCTCGCGGTAGCCCGTGTTGTACATGATGGCGCACTCTATGGGCACGCCGGCCTTCTCTGTGTTCAGGTAGATGACGTCGTTGAAAAGCGGGGTGTTGTTGCTGTTGAGGTAGCGCACAAACTCCTTCACGCCCTCCTCCGAGTGGAAGGTTTCTTGTATGTAGTTGCCTTCCTCGTCCTTCTCGCGCTTGTCGGTCAGCGTGATGCGGATGCCCGCGTTCAGGTAGGCCAGCTCGCGCAGGCGGGCTTGCAGAATGGAGTATTTGTATACGGTGGTGGTGAAGATGCTTCCGTCAGGCCAGAAGGTCTGCTTGGTGCCCGTGACTCCCGGGTCGCACGTGCCCACTTCCTTGACGGGGTAGAGAGGCTTTCCGCATTCGTACTCCTGCTGGTAGATTTTCCCGCCCCGGAATACCTGTGTGGTCATGTGTGTAGACAATGCGTTGACGCACGACACGCCCACGCCGTGCAAGCCGCCGGACACCTTGTAGGAGCCTTTGTCGAACTTACCGCCGGCATGCAGCACCGTCATCACCACCTCCAGCGCCGACTTCTTCTCCTTCTCGTGGAAGTCTACGGGGATGCCACGGCCATTGTCTTGCACCGTGATGGAGTTGTCCTCGTTGATGGTCACCTCGATGTGGTCGCAATAGCCGGCCATTGCCTCGTCGATGGAGTTGTCCACCACCTCGTAAACCAAGTGGTGCAAACCGTTCTCGCTGATGTCGCCTATGTACATGGCCGGGCGTTTGCGCACAGCCTCCAGCCCCTCCAGCACCTGGATGTTACTGGCCGAATAGCTGTTCTCGCCCTGTATCTTTTCTTCTTCAGTCATAAGTTCTAATACCTTATTATGTTAACCCCGCAAAGATACAGAAAAAACTCGAAATAACCGCCTTCCCGTGGGCTATATATCTCCTGCTTACGGCACAATGATGTATTGCGGGTATTGCCAGCCGCTTTTATATGTTGGAGGTTGATAAACATCGTCATCATGCTTGCCCCATCCAGGGCAGTTGACAGATCCGTAGTCTGCTGCTGAGACGGTGACGCTGATAATCTGACAATCGCTAAACCAGTTCCTGATTTTCGCTGATCCGGCTATATTTAGTGTCTCAAGAGTTTTGTCATGCCAAAATAATTGGTTTAGGTTAGGGCAATAGGAAACATTTAAATTGTGAATGTCATTATTGAAACTTCTCAATTTTTCTAAGTTTGCGCAATTGGCCGTGTTTAGGGAAACCAAACCTTCATTGTAAGAGGTCTCTATTTCTTTTATTAGCGGGCAGTTTGAAATTTCCAATGAAGCCAAGGCCGGATTCCACCAGCATCTTGCTGTCTCCAGCTTAGCCAAATTCGTGGCAATGACAGATGTTAAATTCTCATTATTGCGGATAGAGAGGAGCGTCAGTTCTGATAAGTCTGACGCATTTAAACTCTCTATTTGTGTGTTGAATAAAGATAATTCTTGCAATTTTGTATTTGTGCTCAAATCCAAACTTTGTATGGCAGCATTTCCTATCGTTAGTGTTTCCAAGTTGGGCAATATGGATAAGTCTATACTTTCAAACTTCCCACCATCGCATGAGAGTCCTGTAATACTTTGATTATTGGCAGACATAATGGGGGCTTCTGTCATATTCTCCCCGCCGAAATTGAAGTAATTCAATTCCGTTAGCATGGATACATTCAATTTTTCATAAGGATTATCGCCAATTACCAAGTGCTGCATTTTAGGTGTTTGTGTGAAATCGAAATGTGTTAACTGATTGTTCGAACAATATAGTCGTTCCAGGTTCGGACAACCTGAAAAGTCTAATTCGGTCAAGTTATTATCGTGTAGCATTAAGTAGTAAAGCTGGGTACAACCGGACAAATTCAATGATGTAATCTCGCAATTTCTAAGATTAAGATGGCCTAAATTGGAAAGTCCTGCCACATAAACAGCAGTGATTTGTTTATGTTTATCTGTATCTACTGCGCCTAATGTAAGACTTTGCAATCTGGACATACCCCTAAAGTCCGCAGTCCCATTTATCCCAGTCACATCATATAAATCTATGCTGAGCACTCTTTCTTCCCCCGTTTCCCGGTCATAGGTTGCTCCAATTCCATACCACTCATTCAGCGGCTTGTCCGTGCACCAATTATCATGCCGCGACCAGTTGTCTCCGTCCGCCGAGCGGTAGAAGGCTTCCAGTATCTCGCGGTCACGATTGAAGTCGGGAGCAAAGGTGGTGGTACTTATCACCCGGTCGTCTTTCCCCATTACCTGTGCCTCCAGGCTCTTGGCCATGTCGGCCTTGGTGTGGATGTTGGCGCGTGTCTCCGGGTCGGGCGTCCACTGCACGGTTACCTCGCCATTCTCGTCGGAGTAGCCCAGCGATGCGTCCACTATGCCTTGCGAGGGGATGAACTGCACGGCGGCCTCGGCCGAAGCCTCGTTGTCGCCCGTTATGCTGAAGTCCGTCACGTTGAATTTCACGGTGATGGGCTGGTTTTCCGGCTGCAGGCTGCCGTTCTCCGGCGACACCAGCTCTATCTTGTCCGGCGTGCGGTGCAGGTCTTGCTCGGGGGTGCTGATGGTCATTGTGGCGCTGCTCCAATCCCAGCCGGGTATGCCCGCGAAGTCCAGTGCCAGGTTGGCTTCCAGGTCGGTGCGGTAGTAAAGGCGGTTGCTCCACTTGGCGTGGTTGTCGCCCTCCATGCCTGCCCGCCCGTCAAACTCCAGGTGGTCCAGCAGGTAGGGCTTGATGGCGATGTCCGGCCCGGCAAAGTTGAAGAAGCGCACCCTTATCTTGGGGTAGAGCGACACGTGGGCGTCTACATTGGCCTTGGCTGTCAGCTCGGGCTTGTGCAGGGTAAAGGTAGGGTCGGGCGCGGTCCATATAGGCTCCAAGCTCCTGCTGCCGTACACGTAGGAGAAGCCTGCGTGTATGTTCATGCCGGCCGACATGCCTGCCGTCAGCTCCGCATTGGCATCTGCCGCTATGGCGGCGTCTACCATGATGTCGGCATTGACGTTCACCGTCACGGGTACGCCGGCTACCGGGAAGGTGAAGGTGAAACCCCTGGCCGTGAGCACGTCTTCCAGCACGGCTTCATTGAGGCCGGCGTCGAACTCGGCTTCGGCTATGAGCTTCATAATCATCTCGGCGGATGCCGCCCCCTCTACGTAGCACCAGAAGCCCAGCAGTTCGCCCTTGGGCACGCTGACCGTGCCGTCGTCGGACACCTCGGTCCTCATGCCGAAGGTGAAGTTGAAGTGGCCGGACACGCTGAGCCGGTGGTTGCACTTCTCCCACTCCAGGCGTGCGTTACCCCAGTCGGCAATGGTCTCGCCGTCGGCGCTGTATGTCCTGTCGAAAAACGGGTGGTCGTCGCCCGCGTTGATGATGTCGCCCGTGGCGCGCGTGGCTGCCTGTGCCTCCAGGTCGTAGAGCGTGCGCATGCTGCCGTCGGGCATGGAGGCGGTAATCTTGACGGGGTGTATCACGCCCCGTTCGTCGGTGGTGCGCACCCCTCCGCCACGGGTCACCACGGCCCGCGACACCGGCGTGGTGGCCAAGGTGAACTCCTGGTTAACGAAAACGTCGGTCATGTCGCCCTCCTCGGTCTGCAGGGTAAGGGTGTTTCCGTCCTGGCTGACCTGCTGCACGATGCGGATGTAGCTGATGGAGTCTGTGGGGATGACGATGGAGGCGCCCGCCCGCAGGGTGGGCTTCTGGTCGCCGTATTCCAGGGTGACGGTGCCCGTGGCGGGGTCGAAGCCGGTCAGCTTGTTTTCCTCGTAGTCTATGGGGATGTAGGCCGATATGCCAAACTGGCGGACGGTGAGCGTGTCGGCATCCTGCCCGTCGGCCGTGGCGAGAATAACGTCGCCTGTCCGTTCCCGGTATTCCGGGTTTTCCTCAATGTTCAGCGTCAGGCAGATGTCGGTTCCCTCCCCGCCGTCCGTAGGGGTTGCGCTCACCCATTCCGGCAAGCTCTTTATTTCCCAGTCGTCGGTCGCCTCAAAGCGCACCTCTTCTTCCGTGGCCTCGTAGGTCAGGTCCAGGTAGCTGTAGGCCAGCTCTATCCGGCTTGTTGTTTCGGGCGGTGTTGGCACAGGCGGATTGTCGGTGGGCTGTACGGGGCTGTCGTCTTTGCAGCCGAAAACTATGGCCAGCAGGGCGCAGAGAAGGAGGCTTTCTGCCTGCCTCCGGATGGTGGGGAAAGAGTGCTTTTCCATAAGGCTTTTGATTTTCGCAAAGGTAGTTACAAATTAATGAAAAGCCAATTTTTCCCATAAAAAGTTATCGGTAGCCGGATGCTCCTTCGTATGTACAAACACAAAGGCCAGACAATCACTTGTCCGGCCTCCGTAAATCAATGTATTATGGGGTATCCTTTACTTTGGGATGCCTACGGGATATATGTATATTATGCCAATTTGTTGATGTGCTTAGCCAATTTGGACTTCAAGTTGGCAGCTTTGTTCTTGTGGATGATGTTCTTCTTGGCCAGTTTGTCCAACAGTTTGGTCACACCCGGGAACATGCTTTGAGCCTCAGCCTTATTGGTCGTAGCACGAAGTTTGCGGACTGCATTTCTCATTGTCTTTCCGTAGTATCTGTTGTGCAGTCTGCGAGTTGCGTCTTGTCTGATTCTTTTCAGTGATGATTTGTGATTTGCCATCTCGACTAATCTTTTTAATTCGTTTATTTTTTTATTTGTAGCCCCTGGGGGAATCGAACCCCCCTTTCAAGAATGAAAATCTTGCGTCCTAACCGATAGACGAAGGGGCCAAGCCTTTGGTGAGCGTTTCCGCTCGTGCAAACCTTGTTTTTTTGATTTGCGGTTGCAAAGGTAGGAACTATTTTTGAATTGGCAAAACATTCTTCGCATTTTTCTCTGTTTTTTTGTGCAAATGTCTTTCTGGTGCCCTCTCGTGCGGTTTTGTCGGGGCGGGCATACCTTATTTATAATGTAGAGGGCGGAAATTCAACGGCATGAGTTCACCGCACCTCCTGTTATTTTTCTTTCTTTACAAGAATCATCGCAATTCCTTACATCCTAAAATCGCGTATTCTCGTCTCCTGACAAGATATCCCTTTCCTTCCCTCCTTGTCCGTCAATGGGATACGCTTCTTTTTTATCCCGAAAAATTACCAACTTCGTTCCTTCTCCGTACCCCATTCGTACCTCATTCGGTATTGCTTCGCTCCCGTTCCGGCCTTATGGACCGAAGGTGGAGCGTAGGAAATGCGGACATGATAGGTCGGGGATTTTGACAAATTGCGCGAGGGGAGAAAAAATAATCTGTGTTTTTACATTTATTAACCAAGTTGCTTTAGGGTTTTCGGCTTCCCGATTGCTTATTATGCAGATAAACGGAGAATATCAACGTTTAGAGCCTGTTTAAATTTTCCTCTTTAAGATTTTTATTCAGCCCCTTTTGAGCCTCTTTCCGGTCTCTTTTCCTGTTGTTATTCGTCACGTAGCCCGCTACGCTCCTCACGACAACAGAAAAATATCCTCGGAAACAGCCCTCAAAATAAGGCTGAGCAAAATTTAAACAGGCTCTTAAGAAGATAGCAATTAGACAGATTTGAATGAGTGAATATGGATAGACTGACTTTATATAAATTCTTTGCCGGAGAGGCCACCGAGGCCGAAAAGCGGCGCATCAAGGCGTGGTTGGAGGAAGACGAAGCCCACCGCCGGCAACTGATGGACGAGCGGGTTTGCTTTGATGCCATGCTGCTGGCCGACGACAAGATGCTGGACAGCAGCCGTCGCCGTTCGCTTGCCTACAGGCTGAGGCGTATAAGCGGGCAGGCAGTCCGTTGGGCGGCTGTGCTGCTGGTGGCCTTTGCGGGCAGCTATTGGCTGCTGGAGCAGCGGCAGGCTGTTGTGCCCGAGGGGGCTGTGAACGTGGTGAACGTCCCTTTGGGGCAGCGCACGGAGCTGATGCTGGCCGATGGCACGAAGGTGTATCTTAATGCCGGCTCTACGCTGAGCTATCCCTCGGCCTTCGGGCAAGACGGCAGGCAGGTTGAACTGGACGGTGAAGCCTACTTCGAGGTGACCCGCGACGAGGGGAAGCCTTTCGTGGTGCATACGCAGATGTGCGACGTGGAAGTGCTGGGCACGAAGTTCAACGTGGAGGCCTACTCCAAGCAGAATGCCTTTTCGGCCGCACTGATGGAAGGCCGTGTGAAGGTGGGCAACAACTACCGCACGTCGGATGTGGTGTACCTCGCCCCCAACGAGCGGGTGAAGCTGAAGGGCGGCGAGCTCGACGTGGAGCGTATTGACGACTACGAC
Organism: uncultured Bacteroides sp.; assembly: GCA_944320865.1. GTDB lineage: Bacteria > Bacteroidota > Bacteroidia > Bacteroidales > Bacteroidaceae > Bacteroides. Next base: position 78,456 of record CALUJC010000007.1, read on the forward strand.
GTGTACCGCTGGCGCGAAGGCCTGATTTGTTTTACGGACGAGAATTTTGTCAACCTGATGAAGCGTATCGAGAAATACTACGGCGTGAAGCTGGTGGTGGAAAACCGGGAACTCTCCAAGCACTCGTTCAGCGGCAAGTTCCGCATCTCCGACGGGGTGGACAACCTGCTGCGCGTGTTGCGCCGCGACGTGCGTTTCAATTACGAGCGTTCGGCCGACCAAGATACCATTTATATCCGATGAATCTTTACCTAATCAATAATTGTTTCACTAATACCTGATTGCCTATGGACCATCATGCTAAGACCTGAACGGGACTTTACCCCCACGTCATGTCCTGCCGTTGAGGCGGACGTATTTTATTAACTTAATCGTAAAATTTCTTAAATCGTATTTGATTGTATGAGAACACATTCAAAAGAAAAAACTTTTGCGCGCCGAGCCGCTTATGCCCCTGCAGTGTTCAGGATGTTGGCTGTGGCTTGTTTCTTGTTGTTTGCCGGCGGAATAGGCATTCCCGCCACTGCGGCACAAAATCTGAACTCGTTGATTACCATCAATAAGAGTAATGCCAAACTGCTCGACGTCATGGGCGCCATCGAGCAGCAGTCCAATTACCTGTTTGTCTACAACAAGGATGTAGACGTGCAGCGCAATGCCTCCCTCAATGTGGAAGACCGGCCGCTGGCCGACGTGTTGGCCGACTTGTTCAACGGCTCGGGCATCCGTTATTCTGTGGAAGGCTCCTACATCATGCTTTCGGCAGCCAAAGCTGCGGATGCCGTGCAGCAGGCCATCACCGTGACCGGTAAGGTCATGGACGGTGCGTTCAACGAACCGATGCCCGGCGTGGCCATCCAGGTGCAGGGCACTACTACCGGTACGGTGACCGACCTCGACGGTAACTTTACGCTGGAAGTGCCTTCGCAGGACGCCGTGCTCATCTTCTCCTTCGTGGGCTACAAGACGCAGAACGTCACGGTAGGCACGCAGCGCACCCTCAACATCACCATGCAGGAAGACACCGAGACGCTGGAAGAGGTGGTGGTTACCGCCCTCGGTATCCAGAAGAAAGAGAAGTCGCTGACCTACTCCACGCAGGTGGTGGGCGGCGATGAGTTGACCCGCGCCAAGGATGCCAACATGATGAACTCCCTGGCCGGCAAGACGGCGGGCGTGCAGATTCTCCGCAGCTCCTCCGGCTTGGGCGGTTCGGTAAAAATCAATATCCGTGGCTCGCGTTCCGTGAGCGGCAGCAACCAACCATTGTATGTAATTGATGGTATGCCTATCAACAGCTCCTCCAGCGAATCTACCGCCACCATCATGGGTGGTAACAACGATGGCGCCAACCGCGATAACGGCGATGGTATCTCTAACTTGAACCCGGACGACATTGAGAGCATGAACATCTTGAAAGGCCCTGCCGCCGCAGCCTTGTATGGCGCTTCGGCTGCCAACGGCGTAGTGGTGATTACCACGAAGAAAGGCAAGGTAGGCCGCACCAGCGTGACATTCAACTCCAATACCACTTGGGATTGGGCGGCTTATGGTGTGCCTGAGTTCCAGAATTCGTATGGTGGCGTCACACAGAGTTGGGGAGATCCCATCAGTGGCAGTCCCGATTATACGGACGGCTTCTTTAATACCGGGGTAACGACCATTAACTCTATATCATTAAGTTCTGGTTCGGAAGCTATGCAGACATACTTCTCTTATGCCAACACGTATGGCAAGGGTGTCGTTGGTAAGCACAAACTGAACAAGCATAACTTCAACTTCCGCGAGACAGCCAACTTCTTTGACAAGAAGTTACAGCTGGATGCCAATGTGAACCTGATGTTCCAGGATGTGAAGAATCGGCCGGCTTCTGGTGGCTTTTATTTGAACCCGCTGGTAGGTGTTTATACTTTCCCGCGCGGTGGGGTACAAAGTGACCCGAGCAAGAGTTTCAATTATTATAAGAATAATTATGAGATCTATGATTCTGAACGGAACTTGTATACGCAGAATTGGTATACCACTCCTAACAGTTTTACACAGAATCCGTATTGGTTGTTGAATAAGTTGCCGAATGACGGTAAGCGTTATCGTACTATTGCCAATTTAACGGCTTCTTGGCAGTTTAATGAATTCTTGAAGTTGCAGGCACGTGGTAATGTAGACTTTGTAACAGATACTTACCAAATGAAGATGTATGCCGGTACAGATACTTCTATTGCGGGTACTAATGGCCGTTTTATCAGTGATTCTTCTCATGATATGAATGTATATGGTGATGTATTGCTGACTTATAACCGCCAGTTCAAAGATTTCTCGGTAAATGCTTCGTTGGGTGCCAGCATCAAGGACATCAGCGGCAAGTCTACTGGTTTTGACTCTTTTGGAGGTGGTTTGTATAATCCCAATATTTTCAGTGTAGGCAATATCAATCAGAATGCGGCAGCCAATTCGTTGACTTCGTATCACGAGCAGGAACAGGCTGTGTTCTTTGCCGGTCAGTTGGGATACAAAGATTGGTTGTATCTGGATGTCACTGCCCGTAATGACTGGACTTCTACTTTGGCTTTTACCAAGTATAAGAATAAAGGCTTTTTCTATCCGTCTGTTGGTTTGACGTGGATTCTTAACGAGTCTTTGAAGATGCCGGAATGGGTAGACTTGGGTAAGCTTCGTGCCGCTTGGTCTAAGGTCGGTAATGGCTTGTCGCGTTATATCAGTAACCCCTTGAACTCAGTAGGAAAGGGGGGTGTGATAGACTTCAATAGTACAGAGCCTTTTGATGAACTGAAACCGGAAATGACAACTTCCGTTGAAGTAGGTACTGAATGGCGTTTCTTGGGAAGCCGTTTGGAATTGGATTTAACTTATTACCAGACACGTACCAAGAACCAGTTGTTTACTTTGGCTGCTCCTTCCGGTTCCAAGTACTCTCAGTATTACATTAACGCAGGTGATATTAAGAATGAAGGTGTAGAAATGGTATTGGGTGCCACTCCGGTCATAACAAATGATTTCCGTTGGAAGACTTCTGTCAATTTTGCTTTGAACCGTAATACGGTAGTCGAATTGGCTGAAGGGCTTGGATATTTTGACTTAGGCGGTAATGGCGGTTATGGCATGCGCTTGGAAAAAGGTGGGTCGTTCGGTGATATTTATGGCTATAAGTTTCAGCGTGACGAGCAAGGAAATGTGCAGTTTGACAAAGATGGTTTGCCTGTAGCCAATACTACTGATTTGCAGAAAGTAGGTAATACGTCTCCTGATTTCAATTTGGGTTGGTCGAATACTTTTACTTACAAAGGTTTCTCACTTTACTTCTTGATTGATGGACGTTTTGGTGGCGATGTCATGTCGTTGACTCAGGCTGAGTTGGATTTGGCAGGCGTAAGCAAAGCTACGGGAGAAGCACGTGATAGAGGGTATGTTGATTTTGGCGGTCGTCGGATAACTGATGTCGCAGGTTTTTATAATCGTGTAGGTGGACGTCAAGGTGCTACGGAATACTATATGTATAGTGCTACGAATATTCGTTTACGTGAATTGTCGTTGAGCTATAGCTTGCCGAAGAAGTGGTTTGAAAATACTCCGGTTATCAAGGGTATTGATTTGTCTTTGATAGGTAGAAATCTGTTCTTCTTTATGAACAATGCACCTTTTGATCCTGATGGCGCATTGTCTATGGGTAACAGTTTGCAAGGTGTAGACGTATATGGCATGCCCAGCACTCGTTCATTTGGTTTCAACGTTAAAGTTAATTTCTAATATTGTGTAAAGCTATGAAGAAAAGAATTATATCTTATATTGCTTCGACTTTATCTGTGGCTGCTTTGTTTTCCGGTTGTACCGGCGCATTTGAGGATATGAATACAGATCCGTATGGCGTGACAGATGAAGAGTTGTTGCAAGACAACAATTATATTGGTGCTCATTTTCCCAGTATGGAGAAGTCCATTTATTACAATAAAGACGGTTGGGGTTGGGATTTCCAGACAATTCAGAACTTGACCTCTGATATTTGGTCGGGGTATATGGCAACTTCCAGTACGTTTAACATGGGTGGGCAAGATACACAGTCTTATGTGCTACCAAGTAGCTGGACAGATACCTTTTGGAGTTATACGTATAATGCCATCATGATAAACCAGTTAAAGGTGAAGGACAAATGCGAGGAAATGGGTATGGAAACTTATGCACATTTCAATGCCATTAATACCATTCTACGGGTATTTGGCATGTCGCGCGTGGTGGATGAGTATGGCCCGATAATTTATTCTCATTATGGTGAGACAATGACGGGCGGTATATATGATGCTGCGCAGGATGTTTATAAGCTATTTTTCGAAGAATTGAAAGAGGCTAGCGAGGTGCTTTATGATTATTCTTCGAAAGAAGGACTTGCATCATTTGCCAATTTTGACATGGCATATGGAGGCGATTTGACTAAATGGTTGAAGTTGTGCAATACATTGCGCCTGCGTTTAGCACTCCGTGTAGTAAAGTATGATGCTACTTGGGCAAAGACGGAAGGTGAGGCTGCTATTGCTGCTCCCGGTGGTTTATTACAAAGTGGCGAGGGATTTATTATCTCTGGCTTTGAATGGATGCACCCGCTTTATACGTGTTCAATTGAATACAACGACATGTTTATCAATGCGAATGTGAAGTCTATATTGGGTGGGTATAATGATCCTCGTCTGGATATGTTTGGTTCAGCCAAAAAGTTGGAATTGAAAGACGGCACGGTTTCTAATGAGATATTGGGGGTACGTTCCGGTATTCCTGATTTGGATATACTGACCGATAGATATAAGGCAGTTATAGCCAACATCAATGTAGAATCCAATACGCCAGGTGTAATTATGTCTTCTGCTGAGCCCTATTTCTTATTGGCCGAGGCAGCTTTACGTGGTTGGAATACTGGCGGAACGGCTAAAGGATATTATGAAGACGGCGTACGTGCTTCGTTTAGCGAATGGGGTGTAAGTGGAGTAGACGATTATCTTGCTAGCCATGCTGTTCCGGCAGATTTTGTTGACCCCTTGACACTTGTTGCATCTTCCGATGCAGAAATCACAGCATTGGCAGCCGAAAACAATACTGTAGCAGCTTCTACGGTAACGCCTTGTTGGGACGATGCGACGACAGATGAAGGGCGTTTGGAGAAAATCATTACTCAAAAATGGATTGCCGGTTTCCCCGAAGGCAAAAATGCATGGGCAGAATGGCGCCGTACAGGCTATCCTAAGCTGTTTTTGATTCGTCAGAACAATAGTGCCGGCGTGATTCCTACCGAGCTTGGCGTACGCCGTATTCCATTTATTCAGGATGAGGTGAACAACAACCCCGAAGGTTACGCGCAAGCTGTAGAATTGCTTGGCGGCCCCGACAACGGTGCCACCCGTATCTTTTGGGATGTGGATGCCCCCAACTTCTAACATCTTATTGACACTATTTTAACTTAACACACCGGGGGGTGTATCGATAAATGTTGTTCCTTTGCAGGACAGACATTGAGATACACCCCCTTTTTAAAAGAAACAAACTTTTTTGATATCATGAAACAAGGAATGAAAACTGTAGGTCTGCTGGCTGCCTTGGCGTGCGCTTCGGGCGTAGCGGTGCAGGCGCAAGTGGACGAGAAGCTCAAGGCGGACATCATCAGCACGGGGTATGTGCACAGTCCGCTGCCGTTGGACGAGAGCAAGTCGTTCGACAAGACGTTTGCCATTAAGAAAGTACTGAAATCGGAAATGCTGTGCGACATGGAGGATGCTTCCGTGTGGGAACACAAGGGCGTAGGCTCCATAAGCATTACTGATGAGCGTTGCAAGTCGGGCAAGCACAGCCTGCGCTTAGAGGCCCCCACGCATCCCGAGAAGATGCTGGGCTGGGGCTTGGGACGTGGCACGTGCCTGGCCTCGTACAACGTAGGCGGTGTGAACTGGGAAGGCTATAACCGCCTGAAGTTCTACATCTATCCTTCGTGCGGCAATGCCCGCAGCATTTACCTGAACCTCTACCTCGAAAACGACGGGGAAATCAAGGTGCCCGACATCTACGGACGCGAAGGTTACCACGAAATCAACCTAAAAAACAACCAGTGGAACGAATGCTACCTGGAGATGACAGGACTGGCGCGTGACAAGATAACCAAGCTGTCGTTTGCCATCGAGGTGTTTGGCACGGAAAGCACGATGCCTGAGAACCTGTGCTTCGACGTGGATGCCGTGGAACTGCAGGTGGTGGACAATCCTGAGACAGTAAGAGGGTGGACGCCTGCAAGAGACCGCATCATCTTCTCGACCACGGGCTACAGCCCCGACAGCCGCAAGACGGCCATTGTGAACGTGGAGAACCACGACGGCAAGTTCCAGTTGAAGGATGCCAAGACCCAGGCTGTGGTGTACACGGGCGACGTACAGAAAGTAAAGACCGGGCTGGGCGAGTTTGAGACCATCGATTTCTCCGACTTCCAGACGCAAGGACAATACTTCATCCAAGTGGGCAACGTGGCCACGCTGCCTTTCTACATCGACAAGAACGTGTGGGAAGACTCGGCTTGGCGCATGGTGAACTTCCTGTTCTGCGAGCGTTGCGGCTACCCCGTGCCGGGCAAACATGGTGCTTGCCACAACGACCTGCACGCCAACTGGCAGGGACACATCATCCCCATCAATGGCGGCTGGCACGATGCTGCCGACATGTCGCAGCAGACACTCCAGACGGGCGAGATAGCTTACTCGTTGTTCCAGACGGCTGCCCGCGCCAAGAAGAATGGCAACGTAAACCTGTATAACCGCCTGATGGAAGAGGCTCTGTGGGGCATGGACTACATCTTGAAGACCCGCTTGGGCGACGGCTACCGCGCGCAGACTTGGGGCACTAACCTGTGGACCGACCATAAGATAGGTACGGACGACGACTCCGGCCGCCGCGAGATGTTTGTGCACAACGGCGCGTTGGAGAACTTCCTGCTGTCCGGCATCGAGGCCTATGCTTCCATGATGATTGAGAACGACCCGGGCCTGAAGGGCCACCTGAAAGAGATTGCGCAAGAAGACTTCGGCTATGCCATGGAGCGCTTCAACAAGCTGGGTTTTGCCGAGTTGGTGAAAGAGGGTGGTGGCCATGCGGCTATGGCTTCCGAGAGCCAGTACCATGCCAACATTTCGTGGGCGGCCAGCATGCTGTACAAGCTGACGGGCGACCAGCAGTATGCCGACGAGGCGGTGAAGGCCATCCAATACGTATTGCAATGCCAGCGCACCGAGCCGCTGAAGGATAAGAACAAGACGTGCGGCTTCTTCTACCGCGACCTGGCCAAGAAGTCCATCGTACACTACACGCATCAGTCGCGCGACTATGCCTACATGGAGGCCTTGGCAGCCCTGTGCGAGACGCAGCCCGACCATGCCGACTACAGCAAGTGGATTGCCTCCATGCAGCTTTACGGCGACTACCTGAAGAGCATCATGCAGTACGTGCAGCCTTACGGCATGGTGCCCAGCGGCATCTACCACAAGGATGAGGTGAAAGACTCCGTGAACTTCTACGCCGTGCAGGTGGGCATCCGCAGCGGTGCCGAGAAGGACTTCAAGGAGCAACTGGAAAACGGCATCAAGCTGGACAAGGAGCACTATCTGCGCATCTTCCCCGTATGGTTCTCCTTCAAGGGCAACACGGCCGTCAACCTGTCTACGGGCAAGGCGGCAGCCATCTGCGCACGCATCCTGAAAGACAAGGAGCTGAAGGACATTGCCGAGCAGCAGTTGTTCTGGGTAGTGGGCAAGAACCCCTTCGGACAGTCGCTCATCTACGGCGAGGGCAGCAATTACCCGCAGCTCTACACGGCACTGCCGGGTGAGACGGTGGGCGAAATCCCCGTAGGCATGCAGTCCTACTTCAACGAAGATGCCCCCTACTGGCCGCAGTTCAACACCGCTACCTACAAGGAAGTGTGGGGTTCGTCGGCTGCCCGCTGGCTGATGCTGATTTCGGAATTCTAAACTAAATGAAGAATGAGGAATGAAGAATTAAGAATTCTCAAGGATGTTGCGTGCAGTGCCAACTCCATTCTTCATTCTTCATTAAAACTTAAGTCTTATGAGCGATAAATCAATCTACGCAAGGCGCAACCTGGCTATCGACATGCTGCGAGGCCTGACGATGTTCATCATGATATTCGTCAACGACTTCTGGAAGGTGCACGACATTCCCCACTGGCTGGAGCATGCCAAGTATGGCGAAGACTTCATGGGGCTGGCGGACATCGTGTTCCCCTGCTTCCTCTTTGCCGTGGGCATGTCCATACCTTATGCCATTGAGCGGCGCTATGCCAAGGGCATGACGGCAGAATCGACGTTGGGACACATCCTGTCGCGCACGTTCGCCTTGCTGGTAATGGGTGCATTCATTACCAACTCGGAGTTCAGGCTTTCGCCGGAGGCTCCTTATCCCATCGGAGTGTATTGGTTCATCATGGCCTTCGGCTTCGTGACCGTGTGGAACAAGTACCCCAAGCCCTCGTCGGCAGCGCAAGCCAACGTGTTCCGCGTGCTGAAGGTACTGGGCGTATTGGCGTTGTTCTACCTGGCCCTTACGTTCATCAACCCCGAAGGGGGTGTGTTCGGAGCTTACTGGGGCATTCTGGGTTCCATCGGCTGGACGTATCTGGTGTGTGCCGTGATATACTTCTTCAGCCGCGACCGTCTGAGGTATCTTATCCCCATTTGGGTCATTTTCATCTTGATTTGCCTGACGGGCACGCCGCTGCGCGAGGAGTTTGGCGGCACGGCTTTGCTGGACTTCCCCCGGAGCAACTTCTACGACGGCATGCTGAGCATCGTGCACATAGGCAACGGCGCCCTGCCGGCGTTTACTATGGGTGGACTAATCCTTTCCATTGTCAGCGCACGGTTTGCCCACATGGGCACGTTGTGGAAACTGCGTAGCGGGCTGCTGGCTGCCGCTGTATCCCTGCTGATAGGCATTGCCCTGCACCACTACTGGATTGTGGCGAAGATTGGGGCCACCCCTCCTTGGGTGTTCTACGTCATTGCCATCTCCATTGCCGGCTACACGGTGCTGACCGCCTTGGCCGACCACGGGCTGACGGGTTGGTTCAAGGCCATACGTCCGGCCGGAACGGCCACGCTGACCACCTACCTGGTGCCCTACGTGTTCTATGGCTTTGCCGACGTGACGGGCGTGGTGCTGCCCGACTGGCTGACCCACGGTTTCATGAGCATCGTCAACTGCCTGGGCTTCGCCTTCGTGGTCATCGGGGTGACGTGGTGCCTGGAGAGGCTGCATATCAAGCTGAAGATTTAACGCGCGCAAGCGCGCTTTAATGAAGAATTGAGAATGAAGAATGAAGAATGAAGAATTTGCAGGTGATTATGCAGTGGTAACAGATTCCCCTCCTCCGGGGAGGGGAATTCAGTTACATCATTAATTCTTACGTGAGTTCGGGATAAAATTAAAACAAAGTCAGTTGTTTTGATTGCTGGATTGTGTACCCTTGCAGTGCTTCAG
>CALUJC010000008.1 GCA_944320865.1 uncultured Bacteroides sp.
AGCCTCTTGTCGGATTCGAACCAACGACCCCGAGATTACAAATCACGTGCTCTGGCCAACTGAGCTAAAGAGGCGGATTGCTCAAAAATACAGCCGTCACGTTCTGTAGTGTGAGCGAAACGGCTGCAAAGTTATACATTATTTTTTTACCCGCAAAATTTTAGCGGAAATTATTTGCTTCTTTGCTTCTCTTTGTACTTCACCAGCTGCTTTTCCAACGCTTCCAGGCACAAATCTACGGCTTCTTCAAACGTATCGCATACCTTGTTGGCATAAAACTCGCCGTTCGCTACCAATACCTTCACGCCGGCTTCCTTGTTTTCAGCAGTCTCAGGCTTCACAACCTTCAATGACACCTCTACTTTCCTTATATCATCGTAAAACCTTTCCAGTTTGGCAGTCTTTTTTTGGATAAAAGCCTGCAATTGCTCTGATGCATCAAAGTGAATCGATTGAATTCTTACGTCCATACTTACCTCCTTTTCTTTAAGCTCGAGGGTGAGCTTGGTTATACACTTTTTTTAGTTCCTCGAACGTAGTATGCGTATAGACCTCGGTGGTTGCCAAACTTTCGTGCCCCAGCAGTTCCTTTATGGCATCCAAGTCGGCGCCATTATTCAACATTACTGTTGCAAAGGTATGCCGCAACACGTGCGGGCTCCGTTTCTTTATCGTAACTACTTTCGAGAGATTTTGTCTCACTACCTGTGCCACGACATTTTGCGAAAGCCGTTTCCCCGTTTTCCCGACAAAAAATGCCCCCGACCTCACCGGGATTGCCTCATTGCGCGCCTTCAGGTATTCCTGCATCGAATGCCTCAACTCCTCGTCGAAAGGAATCAGCCGTTGCTTATTCCGTTTCCCCGTCACCTTAATGACCGAATCCGAAAAATCAACGTCCGCGTCATTCAATCCAATCAGTTCCGCACGCCTCATGCCTGTTTCGTAAAACATTTCAATAATCATGCGGTCCCGGCACCCTTCAAAGCCTTCCCCGAAATCCATATCATCCAGCAGCCTGTTCATTTCCGTTTCTTTCACGAAAGCGGGCAGCGGCTTTTTCTTTTTTGGCCCCGTCACTTTTTGCAACGGGTCGCTTGCCACTTCTCCACGTTTCAGAAGAAACTTAAAATAGGCGCGAAGTGAACTCAGTTTCCGGTTGATGGTATTGGGAGCCATACCTTTGTCCATCAATGAAGTAATCCATTCACGAACCAGCTCCGCATCCACATCCGCAGGCTTCAAATCGCCACGCAACTTTTTGCCGAACTCCTGCAACTCACGGACATCAGCCTGGTAATACGCAACCGTACCCGAAGCATAATTCCGCTCGAACTGCAGATACTCAAGAAAAGAGTCTGTCGCCAACATATCGTCGCACTCCTACTAATAATTCGTGCAACGAATGTATGAAAAAGAATTCAATAATTCAAGCGATTTTACGAATTATTAATCTTCCTGTTGATGAAGTTTCTGTACGTAAACAGCGTGTTCCTTTTTAAGTCTCTTGATTACAGAGGGTTTGTCAAACTGCTGACGATTGCGCAATTCTTTTACGACACCGGTTTTTTCAAATTTGCGTTTGAACTTCTTCAGCGCTTTCTCGATGTTCTCGCCTTCTTTTACAGGTACTACAATCATTTTTTTAGCTTTAAAAATTTAAAATGGTTAATAAAAACAAGAACCGTCCATACGATTCGAGCCGCAAAATTACACATAGTTTATTTATTCACAAAACATTCCGCCCAAAAAGTGCTGTCCCCTACCCAATTCAGTCTTATTTTGTCCGCTCTTTTTTCGCTCCATAGTGCCGAAGGCCGACCGAACCAGTACCGAATGGGGTACGAATAGGGTACGAATGAGGCCTGTTGCGGGATTGTAAATGTTGGTTACCATCCGCAAATTCCGACCGACGTGCTCGCATATTCCGGCATTTCTTCGTATTTTTGTATCCGGTTAAATCAGATATTAGCATTTACAACAAACACGTTATCAACCTTATGAGAATTGCATTTTTCATTCTGGGCATGTTGGCATGCCTCCAGCTTTCCGCCCAAGAGGCACACTATGCCACCAAGCGGAACTTGACTTACACCACCTCGACCGACGCCTATGCACAGGCACGGTGCAAGGTGGACGTGTATTATCCTACCGACGCGAAGGACTGCCCCGTAGTGGTGTGGTTTCACGGCGGAGGGCTTACGGCCGGACAAAAAGCTATCCCTGCCAAGCTGAAGGAGCACGGCATGGCGGTGGTGGCCGTGAACTACCGGCTGCTGCCCCGCGTGGACATCAACGCCTGCCTGGACGATGCGGCGGAGGCCGTGGCCTGGACATTCAAGGAGATTGCCAAGTATGGCGGCAGCACACGGAAAATCTTCCTGTCGGGACACTCGGCCGGCGGCTACCTCATCACCATGCTGGGGCTGGACAAGAAGTGGCTTAATAAATATGGTATAGACGCCGACTCCATTGCCGGGCTGATCCCCTTCAGCGGGCAGATGATAAGCCACTTTGCCTACCGGGACATGAACGGCATAGGCAACCTGCAGCCAACCATTGACGAGTATGCCCCGCTGTTCCACGTGCGGAAGGATGCCCCGCCCTTGGTGCTCATCACGGGCGACCGCGAGCAGGAGCTCTTTGGCCGCTACGAGGAGAATGCCTACATGTGGCGGATGATGAAACTGACGGGACACCAGGAAACGTATCTGTACGAGATAGGCGGGTATGACCACGGCGCCATGGCCGAGCCGGCGTTCCACATCTTGCACCAGCATGTGAAGAAGATATTGGGAGAGTAATCCGAAAAAAACGTAACTTTGGGGAGTGAAAACGACATTGGTCATCAACGTAAGCATAACAGGCTATGAAACAGACAATAAAGCAACGCATTGAAGACTTGCGGAAAGTAATGGCAGAAGAAGGCGTACAGGCCTTCATTGTGCCCAGCACCGACCCGCACATGAGCGAATATGTGGCGCCCCACTGGCAAGCCCGCGAGTGGATTTCGGGCTTTACCGGCTCGGCAGGCACCGTAGCGGTAACTACAGACAAGGCGGGGCTGTGGACCGACTCACGCTACTTCCTGCAGGCCGCCGAACAATTGGAAGGAACAGGCATCGGCCTTTTCAAGGAGATGTTGCCCGAAACGCCAAACATTCCCGCCTTCTTGTCCAAAGAATTACAACCGGGCGGAACGGTGGGCATAGACGCCACCGTTTTCTCCACCCGTGAGGCAGAGGCTTTGACGGAAGAACTGGCCGGGGCGGGCATTGGCGTGAAGTGCATGGCCGACCCTTTTGCCCGCATCTGGCACGACCGACCCGCCATGCCGGAAGCGCCCGTCATGCAGTACCCATTGCATTATGCCGGCAGAAGTTGCGCTGACAAACTGGCCGATATCCGCCAAAAGATGCAGGAGAGCGGGGTGCAAGTCTTACTGCTTTCTGCCTTGGACGAGATAGCCTGGACACTGAACCTGCGGGGAACCGACGTGCATTGCAACCCCGTAGTCGTGAGCTATCTGGTGATAACCGGAAGCGAGGCGCACTACTTCATAAACCCGAAGAAACTTTCCCGCGAGACAATGGAGTACTTGGACGATTGCAGCGTCACCGTGCATCCCTACGAAGACATCACCGGCTTCCTGTCCCGAATGCAGGGACTGACCGTAGGCCTGCAACCCGGGCAAACCAACTATGCCCTCAGCATGGCACTCAGTTCCACCACATGCAGCGTGCGGGAGATGCCCTCGCCGGTCGCCCTGCTGAAGGCTGTGCGCAACGAGCTGGAGATAGAGGGCATCCGTGCCGCCATGCAACGCGACGGCGTGGCCTTGGTGCGCTTCCTGATGTGGTTGGAGCAGGCTGTGCCGCAAGGCGGGGAAACGGAAATGAGCATTGACCGCAAGCTGCACGAACTGCGTGCCGCACAACCGCTATACAAGGGTGAAAGCTTTGACACCATAGCCGGATACGGCGCACACGGGGCCATCGTGCACTACGAGGCTACGCCGGAGACCGATGCTCCCTTGCTTCCCCGGGGCTTCTTGCTGCTCGACTCGGGCGCGCAATACTTGGACGGCACGACGGACATAACGCGCACCATTGCCCTCGGCCCGCTGACCGACGATGAACGTCTGGATTACACCTTGGTGCTGAAGGGGCACATTGCACTGGCCTCTGCCGTATTCCCCGAAGGCACGCGCGGCGCGCAACTCGACGTGCTGGCACGCATGCCCTTGTGGCAACACCATGCCAACTACCTGCATGGCACGGGACACGGCGTGGGGCATTTCCTCAACGTGCACGAAGGGCCGCAAAGCATCCGCATGCAGGAGAATCCCGTGGCCTTGCTGCCGGGCATGGTCACCAGCAACGAGCCGGGCATCTATCGTGCGGGCTGCCACGGCGTGCGCACCGAGAACCTGCTGCTCACCGTACCTGCGGGCGAGGGCATGTTTGGCCGCTACCTGCGCTTCGAGACGCTGACCCTTTGCCCCATCTGCACGCGTGGCATCATCACAGAAATGCTGACTGCCGACGAAATAGCCTGGCTGAACAGCTACCACCAGATGGTGTATGAGAAGCTTTCACCCGGCCTCAACGAAGAAGAACGCAACTGGCTGGCACAGGCGACACGAGCTATTTAAATTTAGAAGTCAAGAAGCCAGGAGTCAAGAAGTAGAGAAGAGATATATCTGCACGCTATTCTTCTTGACTACTTAACTTCTTGATTACTTGATTCCCGACAAAATGAAAAAAATATGGCACTTATTAAATCAGTAAGGGGATTTACCCCGGAAATAGGAGAGAATTGTTTTTTGGCAGACAATGCCACAGTGATAGGCGATGTAAAGATGGGCCGCGACTGCAGCGTGTGGTTCAACACCGTGCTGCGGGGAGATGTCAACTCCATCCGCATAGGCAATGGCGTCAATATTCAGGACGGAAGCGTGCTGCATACACTCTACGAGAAATCGACCATTGAAATAGGCGACCACGTATCCATCGGGCACAATGTCACCATCCATGGGGCTACCGTCAAAGACTATGCCCTCATCGGCATGGGGGCCACCGTGCTCGACCATGCTGTAGTGGGCGAAGGCGCCATCGTGGCAGCCGGCGCGCTGGTGCTGAGCCACACGGTCATTGAGCCGGGCACCGTATGGGCTGGTGTTCCTGCCAAGTTCGTCAAGAAAGTAGACCCCGAGCAGGCAAAGGAATTGAACCAGAAGATTGCGCACAACTACCTGATGTACTCAGAATGGTATAAATGACAGGATGGCATAAGGTTATAACTTTCAATTACTTTTTCTAATTTACTTTATATCTCACTTTTTTGTATTACTTTTGTTCATCAAAAGAATCAGCCATGATTGACCAGTAATATAATTAGTCTATCTTGAGTTAAAAACGATGAAGAATGAATTATAAGTTATTAGCCGTCAGCACACTACGCCAAGTAAACATCGGAGACTACATCCAAGCGTTAGCAGCAGCGCAGTTTCTCCCCCATATAGATGGATTCATCCAGCGGGAAAGGCTAAAGGATTATGACGATGAAGAATGTAAAGTTATCATGAACGGATGGTATATGCACCATCCGGAACAATGGCCTCCGTCGGAAAAAATAAATCCTTTGTTTGTGTCATTGCACATCAATGTATCGGCCAAAGACACATTCCTCTCAGAAGATAGCATCAATTACTTGAAAAGGTTCCAACCCATAGGCTGCAGAGATTACTATACCCGGGATTTGCTGATATCCAAAGGAGTAGATGCTTATTTTTCTGCCTGCCTGACGCTAACACTGGGCATGTCATACCAATCAAATGAAAGAGAAGACAAATGCTATTTTGTAGACCCCTTCCTTCCTAAAAAGGCTATGGTAGTTGATGAGATATACCAAGTCTTATGGTTCCTGACGCATCCCAACGCTTGGAATGCCATCGGGAAAATCGCAAAGAAATTACCCTACAAAAGCACCGTCAAGAAGAGCCTGTATGCCTGCCGTTTCTATCGGGTATACATAAAGATATTCACAAAAAAGACTCTTATTGAAGCAGAATACCTATCCCAAAGAAACAAAGGTTATCGAACCAATTTCAAAACGGATAAAGAAAGGCTTGACGAAGCTATGCGGCTTGTGAACAAATATGCTAAAGCGAGAATGGTCGTAACATCCAGAATTCACTGCGCATTGCCTTGTTTAGGATTGGAAACGCCTGTAATATTGACGGAAGACTACGAACAATCTGAAAGGAAAGCATGCAGGATGGGCGGCATTCATGATTTCTTTCACATCATAAGTTTCCGCAAAAACGGCTTCGAGACCAACTTCCCGTTTTATAAAAGCAAAAAGCTATCCATTTCAACAGTTTCCATAAATAAAGATTCATGGAAAGAATATGCCTCTAAATTGGCTGAAACTTGCAAAGATTTCATCTCCAAGGATAATGAATACATCACACTCAACAGGAAATAGGTATGGACATTGACTTAATATACCTTTGGGTAGACGGCAGCGACCCGGCATGGCGAGCCAAGCACAATGCCTGCATAGGAAAAACAGAAGAGAAATCGACCGTAAACTGCGAAGGCCGCTACGCCGACAACGATGAGCTGAAGTACAGCCTGCGCTCGGTAGAAATGTATGCGCCATGGATACACCGCATCTTCATTGTGACGGACAGCCAAGTGCCTGCCTGGCTGGATACCAACAACCCTAAAGTGCGAATTGTAGACCACACTGAAATAATGCCGCCTGCCAGCTTGCCATGCTTCAATGCCAGCGTGATAGAACATTTTCTATACCGGATTCCCGGATTGGAAGAGCATTTCTTGTTTGCCAATGACGACATGTTTATCAACCGCCCCGTCACCCCCGACACATTCTTTGCTCCCGACGGCCTTCCCATCATACGGGTTAATCCCAACTGGCTAAGGACAAAATTCCTGGCTTTCAAGGAAAAAGTATTTGGCATACCCATGAAGAACTACGTGCGAATCATACAAAACGCAGCACTGTTGGTTAAACAAAAATACGGCATCTACTATAAATGGAAAACCCACCACAACATCGATGCCTATCTGAAAAGCAGTTACCGGCATGCGGAAGAAATGTTCGAGCAAGAAATCAGTGCAACCATAACCAACCACGTCCGCAGCGACAACGACATCCAACGGAACCTGCATTCCTACGTTGCCTTGGCCGAAAAGCGGGCACACCTGCAACATGTCACGCAAAAGACCTCATTCAGGCTGCAAATTCATAGGGATGACCATTACCGCAAGTTAGAGGAGTATAATCCGCTGTTCTTCTGCATGAACGACTCGGAATATGCCAATGATAATGACAGGAATAAAGTAACCGCCTTCCTTGCCAAACGCTTTCCTAAGAAGTCTCAATTCGAGGTAAGCTAACGTGCTGCAGGCAATGAATAAAGGAACTATTCTTCTATGTCATTCAAATCATACTGCTCAAAGTAACTTAAATCGCGCAAAGTGTCTTTGCGGGCACGGCCCCGGGCACGCTTGGCCAAGAACTCTTCGTACGACTTAATGGCATAATGGTTGATGCGGATAACGTCTTGCTGTGGCGTGCGGTCGCGGAAATTTTTCTTCAACCGCATGCCATGGGAATCGGCAGCACGGCCGGACAGGCGCGCCGCTTCATGGCACCCCGTCATCGTACAGACGCGCCTTGGGTCGGCAATACTCTTGACGTGCGTGTTCAGGTAGTGCGTAGGCAGGGAGTGCCGCCTGAACCTTGCCATCACCCCGCCCGGCTCGCGCGTCTTTGCGCCACTGCTGCCATACACCAACCAGTTCACTTCTACCACGGCGAACTTCTCCATGCGCCGCAGGAAGTCGGGGATGGTGCGGTCTTTCACCGGCACAATGAACTCGTCCAAGTCGATGACAGCCAGCCAACGCGTTTCCAGCCGATGGCGTTCAAAGCAGTCGTCATAGGCAGCAAGTTGTTGTTTCTGCCCCGGCCAGTAACGATACTCCACCAGCCCGGAAGCGATATAAGGCTCCAACGCTGCCTTAGTACAGTCCGTACTCTCGTTGTCGTAGACATAAAACTTCTCGACGCCTTGCTGCCGGTGCCACTCTATCCACTCCTTTAAATAAGGTCCTTCATTCTTGGCTATGGCGCACACGGCCAGGTAATAGCGGGGCGGCGTGTGGTCGCGCCATAGCCGCCACCTCAGCTTCAGGGCTTTGAAAACACCGTAGCGCAACAGGCCGCGCCAACGGTTCCGGGTCATTTTGCAGGGGATTATTCCTGCTATGATTTCTGCATATACCTTTTTCATATATAGAAACACTTCAACCTTACCACGTTCAATGCTTTAAGATTACTACCTTAAACGCTTTAAGATTACTACCTTAAACGCTTTAAGATTACTACCTTAAACGCTTTAAGATTACTATCTGAAACACTTTAAGATTACTATCTGAAACGCTTCAACCTTACTATGCAGAAGGCCTCAACGCTCAAAGCTCGACTTCTCGGGCAAGATGTGCTCGAAAGCATTGCGGATATTTTCCATCACCTGCGCGTAGTTGCGGATGTGCACGTTGTCATTGAGGCACACCAGCGAGTAAGCTTGCTCGTAAATGGCCCTGACCGCCTGCTTGGGGCGAATCATGAGCGGGAACATCTTCGTGTCGCGGTAGGTGTTGTACGGTTCAAAGTTCCCCCGGCAGATTTGCCAGGTGCGGAAAAGCTCCGGCGTATAGTCGCTCACGGCACGGAACTTGTTGACCGAAGCCTCCGCCAGCTCCTTCCCGGCCACCGCCCACACTTCCTCGAAAGTAGTCTTCAAGTAAGGCTGGGCATTGTGGGGCGTGCGGAGCGGGATGAATTTCCCGTATGGCTTCAGTATATAGTTCCAGCGGGCTTTTGAACCATAGCTTTTATCGAACCACTTGTCATGATAACGGGCCATCACTTCTTTTTTATCGAAATGGCGGTTGATGATGTTGATGCTGTTCTTCAACGTCCTGTACCATTGCGACCAGGAAGGGTTGTAGAGAAATGCGGCGATATCGCAGGGCAATCCGTTCTTAAAAAAGCGTTCAGCCTTTATCGCATTTATAATATAGAAATCATCATTGAAATAAACAAAATGCTCTGCCAGGCCGGGGATTTTATGCATATAGTATTCTATCACCACCGAATTGAAGGTAGGCAAGAACTGCTCAGGGATATAATCCTTATGACTCACCAGGTGAAGTTTCGGGTTGCTCTCGTCGAGCCACTCCGGCTTCTGCCCGCTGGTCACAAAGTGTATCTTGCGCACCCAGGGGGCAAACCTCTCCACACCGCGAAACCAGTATTTCAAGAAGCCGTAATCGCGGAAACGGGCTTCGGAAACACCGTTTTTGGTATTCTCCTCACGGCCGGAGTACTTCATGAAGTCGGCTTGCCACTCCGGGTCGTTCATGTCGACCCACGTGATTACAAAATCTATGTCCATAACGTTATGTAAGCTTCTTAAAACTATATATTAACTGCCACTCTCGGGGGAGCAAGCCCTACGTGCCCAGCACCTCCGCATTTCGAAAGCGCTTGTGCGTCCACAAGTACAACTCTGGTTGCCTCATTATGGTCTGTTCCAAATGCTTGAAATAAAGAGCTGTCAGTTCGAAATCAGGCAAAGATTGAGGAGATTCGTGAAGACGGACAAATTCTGCTTCATAATATCCCCTCTTGATTCTCCTCACATCAAGAAAAAAGACTTCAAAGCCGTAGTGCTTCACTATCTTTTCCGTCCCGGTCAGCACAGGGGCATTGTGATGAAGGAAGTGCAGGAAGTGGCGCGACTCCCTTTTCCGGGGCGACTGGTCGGCAATGAACCCTATGACGCAGACCTTGCCCACGCCTATCTGCTCGTTAATGTAGCGCGCCGTCTTGTGCATGTCCACACAGACGGCCCCCATGCGTTCGCGTATGTGCAGCATCAGCCGGTCGACGTTCTTATTGCTCAGCTTGCGGTATATCTGCGCGCCTGTCACGTTCTTCTCCAGCCACAAGGGCATGGAGGATACCCACTCCCAATTGCCGTAATGCCCCAGATAGATGGCTACGGATTTCCCCTGCCTCACCAGGGCATTGACTGCTTCGACATTCCTGAACTTCATCCGCCGGCGTATGCCATCGGGAGACAAAGTTGCCAGCTTGCAACTTTCCATAAGCATGTCCATGAAGAAATGGTAGAACTTCTTCTCCACATGCTTGATTTCCGACAGGCTTTTCTCCGGAAAAGACTCGGTCAGGTTTTTACGCACAATCTTCCGGCGATAGCGTATCAGATAATACAACACGTAAAACATGCCGTCGGAAAAAAAGTACAGCACACGGAAGGGGATGCATGCCAACAACTTCAGGAAAAGACGAAGCAACTGGTACATCATATCGTCTGGATTGCCCTGTTTATCCGCGCCAAGGTTTCCTCCTTGCCTATCAGCTCGGTGATGTCAAACATGTGGGGGCCTTTGCACTCGCCTACCACGGCCAGGCGGAAGGCATTCATCACGTTGCCCATGTGGTAGCCCTTCTCCGTAATCCAGCCTATTACAATGTCTTCACAATGTTTGGAGGAGAAGTCGTCAATGTTTTGCAAAAGCGCCGTCAATTCCTGCATAATCCGTGGCGTATCTTCCGACCAACGTTTCTTCACATCCTTCTCGGCATACGTGGTGGGGGCCACGAAGAAGAACCGTGCTTGTTCCCAAAGTTCCTTCACGAAGTTTACACGCCCCTTTACCAGCGAAACCACCCTCGACAGATAGGCGTCGCTATAGGCAGAGGCATCTACCCCGTGAGCCTCGAGTACCGGCTTGAACAACTCGGCTATCTCGGCATCGGGTTTATGTAGAATATATTCGTGGTTGAACCAAATGCCTTTCTTGTAGTCGAACTTGGCGCCCGCCTTGCTGCAATGCTCCAAGCTGAACAGACGCACCAGCTCATCCATCGACATCAGTTCCTGGTCGTTGCCCGGATTCCACCCCAGCAGAGCCAGGAAGTTGATGACCGCCTCGGGCAGATAACCGGCTTCGCGATAACCGGAAGACACTTCGCCCGACTTGGGGTCGTGCCACTCCAAGGGGAACACGGGGAAACCCAGACGGTCGCCATCGCGCTTGCTCAGTTTTCCATTGCCCTCGGGCTTCAAGAGCAGGGGCAGGTGGGCAAAGGCCGGCATCGTGTCCTCCCAGCCAAACGCGCGATAGAGCAACACGTGCAAGGGGGCGGAAGGCAGCCACTCTTCGCCACGGATGACGTGGGAAACTTCCATCAGGTGGTCGTCCACAATGTTGGCCAAGTGATAAGTGGGCAATTCGTCGGCCGACTTGTAGAGCACCTTGTCGTCGAGAATCGAGGAATTGATGACGACATCCCCCCGAATCAAGTCGTTGACATGCACATCTTCATTGGGCTCAATCTTGAAGCGCACCACGTATTGCTTGCCTTCGGCAATCAGCGCATCCACTTCCTCCTTGACAAGCGTCAGCGAGTTGCGCATCTGCATACGGGTAGAAGCATCATACTGGAAGTTGGGCACTTCTTTGCGCTTGGCATCCAGCTCTTCGGGAGTATCAAAAGCGATGTACGCCTTCCCGGCATCCAGCAACACTTTTACATACTTTTTGTATATGTCCCGGCGTTCCGACTGGCGGTAAGGTCCATGCTCGCCCCCGAAGCTTACACCTTCGTCAAACTTGATGCCCAGCCACTTGAACGACTCCAAGATATAGGCTTCAGCACCCGGCACAAAGCGGTTACTATCCGTGTCTTCTATACGGAAAATCAAGTCGCCCCCATGCTGGCGGGCAAAAAGATAATTATACAAAGCGGTACGCACGCCGCCAATGTGAAGAGGCCCCGTAGGGCTGGGTGCAAAACGAACCCTGACGCGTCTTTCTGTCATAATCTACTTTTTATTGTCAAATTGAGCAGCAAAATTACGCCTTTTTTTTCACACTAATGTTTTTTTTCGTACTTTTCGCCAAAAATTAGACAGATAGATGATTGATTTCAATAAAAAGAAGAATTGGCTTTACAAAGATTTGCTCTATAAAGTCTTGATTTTTGTCGCCACGGTAGGGACTATCGTTTACTTCCTGCCACGCGATGGCAAGTTCAATTATCAGTTCGACATTGATAAGCCCTGGAGGTATGGACAACTGATAGCCACCTTCGACTTCCCCATCTACAAAAGTGACGAAGTGGTGCAGCGGGAACAAGACAGCCTGCTCTCCCAATTTCAGCCCTACTTCACTTTGAACCGCGAAGCCGGAAAAAACGCTTTGGAAAAATTGCGCCAAGATTATCAGGGCCACCTGAAACAACTGCTTCCCAACTCCCGCTACATGCAATACCTGGAGACGGAATTGTCGGACATCTACAAAGCAGGAATCCTTTCAACGGAAGATTTGGATAAACTGCACAAAGACAGCACACAGGGCATCATGGTCATTGCCGATAAAATGGCCAACCCGCAAAGCACAAGCCACCTGTATTCGGTCAAAGAAGCCTATCAACACATCCTCAGCAAGGCCGATAGCCTGAACTACAACTCCTACGTGCTCAAGCGATGCGCACTGAACGAGTACCTGCAACCCAACCTGACCTTCGACCCCGCGCGCACCGAGGCCGCCCGCAAGGAAGTCCTCGATGATTACTCGTGGGCAAACGGCATGGTGGTAAGCGGGCAAAAAATCATCGACCGGGGAGAAATTGTAACCCTGGAAACGTATAACATCCTGGAAAGCCTACGCAAAGAGTCCATCGAGCGCAGCGAATCCGTCGGGCAAAAGCGGAT
Organism: uncultured Bacteroides sp.; assembly: GCA_944320865.1. Lineage (GTDB taxonomy): Bacteria > Bacteroidota > Bacteroidia > Bacteroidales > Bacteroidaceae > Bacteroides. The sequence goes on from CALUJC010000008.1 coordinate 12,845, forward strand.
TATGCTGGCCGGGCAAATCCTGTACGTCAGCATCTTCATGCTTTGCTTCATGCTCTACCTGGATTTGTTCCGCAAAGACTACTACAATAAAAAAGGAAGCCTCTCCCTGCTCTTTGCCGTCATCATGATATATTGCGTGGTTACAGCCCTGATGGTCACCAACAACCTGCTCAGCGTGTACATGCTGCCCTACGCCATGCTGCCCATCATTATCCGCGTGTTCCTCGACTCGCGCACGGCCTTCATTGCGCAAGTCACCACCGTCCTCATCTGCTCCATCTGCCTGCAATACCCCTACGAGTTCATCTTGCTGCAGCTGGTGGCAGGCCTGGTGGCCATCTATAGCCTGCGGGAACTGTCCCAGCGCTCGCAACTGTTCCAATCGGCCATCCTGGTCATGCTGAGCTATGCCATTATCTACTTCGCCTACGAGCTGATTACAGAAAACGACTTGTCCAAAATAAACTGGGGCATGTACACCAACTTCATCATCAACGGCATCCTCTTGCTCTTTACCTACCCGCTGATGTTCCTGGTGGAAAAAGTCTTCGGCTTCACATCCAACGTCACACTGGTAGAACTGTCCAACATCAACACCCCGCTTCTGAGGCGCATGTCCGAAACCGTGCCCGGCACCTTCCAGCACTCCATGCAAGTGGCCAACCTGGCCTCGGAAGCCGCCAACCGCATCGGCGCCAAGAGCCAACTGGTGCGTACCGGCGCCTTGTATCACGACATCGGCAAAATGGTAAACCCCGTGTTCTTTACCGAAAACCAGCAAAGCGGCGTCAATCCGCACAAAAACCTCAGCTACGAGCAAAGCGCCCAGGTAGTCATCAGCCATGTGACGGAAGGCCTGAAACTGGCCGAAAAGAACAACCTGCCCACCGTCATCAAAGACTTCATCTCCACCCACCACGGACAGGGAAAGACCAAGTACTTCTACATTTCCTGGAAAAACGAGCATCCCGGCGAACAGCCCAACGATGCCCTCTTCACCTATCCGGGGCCCAACCCCTTCACCAAAGAGCAGGCCATCCTCATGATGGCCGACGCCGTAGAGGCCGCCTCGCGCAGCCTGCCCGAATACACGGAAGAGAGCATCGGCACGCTGGTGGACAAAATCATCGACTCACAAGTGGCAGACGGATTCTTCAAGGAATGCCCCATCACCTTTAAGGACATTGCCACCGTGAAAGCCGTGTTCAAGGAAAAGCTCAAGACGATGTATCACACGCGCATCAGTTATCCCGAGCTAAAGAAGTCATAAGGTTGCGGCACCCGTCTTCCAGCAAGTCGAGCACATGCTCAAAGCCCTCGGCCCCGCCATAGTAAGGGTCGGGCACATAGTCATCGCACGGATGGTTGGTGAAATATTCCGCCATGCGGTGTATCTTCCCCACAGCCTCAGGCGAAGGCGCCAGTTCGCGCAAGTCGTCCACATTACGGTCGTCCATGCCGATGACCACGTCGAAATCCTCAAAATCGTGAGCCCGCACCGGACGCGAACGGTGCAACAACTCATACCCCCGCCGTGCCGCATGGGCACGCATGCGCGGGTCGGGCATCTCCCCCTGGTGATAAGACAGGATACCTGCCGAATCAATCACAAACCGGTCTTCCAGTCCGGCCTCCTCCACCAGCTTCCTCATCACCCCCTCCGCACACGACGAACGGCAGATATTGCCAAGGCAGACAAATAAGATTCTTGTTTTCATGATTATTCTATCAGCAATTCTATTTTCTTGATTATCTCCTCCGATGTCGGCAGCAGCTCCCTATATGCCTCAGGCAATTCCGGCGAAAGCCTGTATGTAGCCACGCCAATAGGCATATTGGAACTTTTCAACGCATACTCCACTATTGTACGGCTCTTGGACTTACATATAATGATGCCAATAGCCGGATTTTCATGCGGCAATTTTACAGTATCGTTCAGCACATTCAGATAGAATTCCATTTTGCCCTTATACTCCGGCTGAAATTCACCTATTTTCAACTCAACAGCAATCAAAGCCTGCAAACGCCTGCTATACAAAAGCAAATCTATAAAATACTCCCACCCATCCACTTCTATCCTATATTGATTGCCAATGAATGAGAAGTCCGTACCAAACTCCATCAAAAACGCCCGGATATTTTTCACAATAGCCTGCTCCAGCTCGTACTCAGAATGTTCATCCGGAAATCCGGCTAAGCTCAAAGTATATTCATCTTTCAAAGCAAGCATAGCCTGATTCTTCATCTTGTCAGGCAGAGTTGTTTCAAAATTACTTTGCCCGAGCAAGTAATTCTCATAAGCCTTGGCTTCTATCTTGTTAATTAAGACATCCTTAGTCCAGCCATATCGCTTGGTTGCCAATATGTAGAACTGCCGCTGGCGGGTATCCTTGCATTTAGTGAGGATAACGATATGCTTCGACCAGCTTATTTCTGCAACTAATGGTTGCAGAATTTCATCCGACTGGTATTCGGCATAAAATCGCGCCATGTCCCACATGTTACGCACTCCGAATCCTTTTATGCCCGGAAACTCCTTCTGAATGTCCCGCGAAAGTGTTTCAACCACAGATTTTCCCCAGCCTAAGGCCGCTTGCTGTTCCGTGATTCGTCGTCCTATCTCCCAATAAAGCGCAATCATTTCCTTGTTGACTGCTTTCAACGCTTCATATTGGGCAGACCTGATGCGTCTGGTTATCTCATCCCGGAAATGGAGATACTCAGCAGAAGCTGTCGATATGTCGTTTTTTATAGCCATACTGATTTTATAAAATATTTAGCTACAAAGATAAGTCTTCCGCCCCAAATATCTCTCCAGTTAGGGAATAATTCCTTCCCAACAGGGAATTTATTTTTTTCTGACTGAGAAAAAATATCCCTGCACGCAAAGGGGAATCCCTCGCTAAATAAACCTTTACAAATCGCCGCCATTTCCGACAAGGACCCCAGTCGTACCCGAGTCGTACCTCATTCGGTACTCGTTCGAATGCGATGCGGCGCTATGGAGCGAAGAAGAATCGAGACAGACACGGCTCACATAGGGTCTACGTCATAGTAAACGAGGAGCGAGCGGAAGCGCTCATCGGACTGTACTTCACGCTGCACCTCTACCAGCCACTGGCGCACGCGGGACAGGGAGGCCGTGGTTTCTATCTTGACCACGATTTTGCGGATAAACAAGGTCTGCACGCGGGCCACGGGGGGCTTGTCGGGGCCCAGCACACGGTCGGCAAAGACGGCACGAAGGCGCTCGGCCATGGCGTGGGCCATCACGTCGAGCAAGGCCTCGTCGCGGTGCTTCAGGTAGACGTATACCAAGCGGTAATAGGGCGGATAGCGGAACATCTGCCGCTCGGCCAGCTGGCCGGATGCCATGCCCTCGAAGTCGTTGGCCATGACCTGGGCAATGATGGGGTGGTCGATGCTCTTGGTCTGCAATACCACACGCCCGCGCTTGTCCTTTCGCCCCGCACGGCCTGCCACCTGCGCCATGAGCTGGAAGGCGCGCTCGTAGGCGCGGAAGTCGGGATAGTTGAGCATGGTGTCGGCATTGAGTATGCCCACCACGTTGACGTGCTCAAAGTCCAGCCCCTTGGACACCATCTGCGTACCTATCAGGATGTCCGTCCGTCCCTGCTCAAAATCGGCCAAGATGCGCTCGTAGGCGGCGCGGGTGCGCGTTGTGTCGAGGTCCATGCGCGCCACCCGGGCCTCGGGGAAGAAGGCACGGATGTCATCTTCTATCTTCTCGGTGCCGAAGCCACGACTGCGCAAGTCCGTACCTTCGCAAGCGGGGCAGCGACGGGGCACGGGCATCGTGTAGCCGCAGTAGTGGCAAGTGAGCTGGCGCAAGCCCTTGTGGTAGGTGAGGCTGACGTCGCAATTCTTGCACCGGGGCACCCAGCCGCACGTGTGGCACTCCACCATGGGGGCAAAACCCCTCCTGTTCTGGAAGAGGATGACCTGCGCATGCTGCTCCAGTGCTTCGCGGATGTGTTGCAGCAGGAGGGGCGAGAAAGGACCGTTCATGCGCTTCTTGTGCTGCAACTCCTTGATGTCGACGGGAAGGATTTCGGGCAATTGTATCTGCGTGTAGCGTTCTTTCAGTTCCACCAGGCCGTATTTACCTGTGCCGGCGTTGTACCAACTTTCCAGCGAAGGAGTGGCCGTACCCAGCAAAGTCTTGGCACCGTAGTAAGAAGCCAGCATGATGGCCGCATTGCGGGCATGGTAGCGCGGGGCAGGGTCTTGTTGCTTGTAGGTATTCTCGTGCTCCTCGTCCACGATGACTAGGCCAAGCCGGCGGAAAGGCAGGAATACGGATGAACGCACACCAAGGATGATGTCATAATCTTGCCCGGAAAGTTGTTTTTGCCAGATTTCAACCCGCTCGGCATCGGGAAACTTGGAGTGGTAGATGCCCAACCGTGCGCCGAATACCCGGCGGAGGCGGGCAGTGATTTGCGTGGTCAAGGCTATTTCGGGCAGCAGGTAGAGCACCTGCCTGCCGCGGCGGATGGTTTCGGCAATGAGATGGATGTAGATTTCGGTCTTGCCGCTGGCTGTCACGCCATAGAGCAGGCAGACATTTTTCTGATGAAAGACATTGATAATGGCATGATAGGCTTTTTCTTGATGCACATTCAAGGGGTTCAGCGGTTGCAAGTCGACCACCGCACTGTTGTCCAGCCGCCCCACCTCTTGCTTATATATCTCCAGGATGCCTTTCTCCACCAGCCCATTGAACACTGCGGGAGTTGCCTGGGCACGCTGCAACAATTCGGCTTTCGACACCTCGCGCACGCTACTCCCGCCCAAGCTTCCGGACAATTCCAAGTACCTCATCAGCAAATCCAACTGCTTGGGGGCACGGCGTTGCAACTCATCAAAGAAAAAATGCAGACGGTGTTCATTGCGGGCAGCTGCTGTAAGGCGGACACGTACTTCGGTGCGAGGCTTATAAGTACGCTTCAGTTCTTCCTTGACCATGATAGCTTCCTTATCCAGCAAGGACTTGACCAACGTCAGCATGTTTTTCACACCACAACTTTTTTCCAGGCAGGTGACCGATGTTTCGCCTTCCGACTCCAGTTGCGAGAGCACCTTCTGTTCGCGCTCAGACAAGCGCCCGGACGGCTCAAAATCGGGATTAAACGCCACAATGGTCTCACTTTCCAATTTCAGGCCTGACGGAAGCGCAGCCTTATACACATCGCCACGCGTACACAGATAATAATCGGCCACCCAATCCCATAACTTAAACTGGGAAGCCAACAAGACAGGGCGGGCGTCCAGCACATCAGCCACGTCTTTCACCTCATAGCCCTCGGGTTCCCGGCAATGGATGTCTTGGACAATACCCGTATAAAATTTCTTTTTGCCAAAAGGCACCACTACGCGGCAACCCACTTGCACATTGCCCGCCAGCGTTTCCGGCAAAGCATAAGTGAAGCAGCTGTTCAGAGGCAAGGGCAGTATGACATCAACAAACCACTGCATTTATTCCCTTACCTGCCCTTCGCCTTCTATAAGCCATTTGTACGTGGTGATTTCTTCCAAGCCCATGGGACCACGGGCATGAAGCTTCTGGGTGCTGATACCTATCTCCGCCCCCAGGCCAAACTGCGCGCCATCAGTAAATGAGGTCGGCGCATTGACATACACGCAAGCTGCGTCTATCTCCCTGCAAAAGCGGCCGGCACGTTGCTTGTTCTCCGTAATGATGCACTCACTATGCCCCGAGCCATAGCGAGACACATGGTCGATGGCATCTGCCAAAGACCCGGTAGTCTTCACTGCCATCTTGTAGTCCAGGAACTCCTTGCCGTAAGCATCAGCCCCGGCCTCTTGCAGCAACGCATCGGGATAAACACCTTTCAAGGCGTTATAAGAAGCGGCATCGGCGTAAATCATTACATGTTTATCCTGTAGGGGAGCACACAATGCCGGCAGGTCTGCCAGCCGGGCGGCATCGACAATCAGGCAATCCAACGCATTGCACACACTGACGCGCCGTGTCTTGGCATTCAAGACAATGGCTTTCCCCTTCTCCAGGTCGGCATAACAGTCGAAGTAAGCGTGGCACACCCCCGCCCCCGTCTCAATGACAGGCACTGTGGCATTCTGCCTTACAAAGTCTATCAGCCCACGGCCACCGCGCGGAATAATCAAGTCCACCAGACCGCGCGCATGCAGCAGGCAGTCGGCCGCCTCGTGCCCCACAGGCAACAGTTCCACCAGATGACGGTCCATGCCACACTGCTCAAGCACCTGTCGTATCAGCCCTACGATAGCCAGATTGGAGTACTCTGCATCACTGCCCCCCTTCAACACACAGGCACTGCCCGCCTTGATGCAAAGGGCAAACACATCAAAACTAACGTTTGGACGCGCCTCATAAATAATGCCAATTACCCCAAAAGGCACGCTGACCCGCCTAATGCGCAGCCCATTTGGCAAAGTACGCCGTTTCAATGTCCGCCCCAAGGGTGAAGGCAAGCCGGCCACCTGGCGCAGCCCCTCGGCAATGTCCTGCAAGCGGGCTTCCGTCAGCTTCAGGCGGTCATATTTAGGGTCTTCAGGATTCATCCGTGCCAAGTCCTTCCGGTTGGCCTCCAATATGGAATCAGCCTGCCGTAACGTGGCGTCGGCCAACATACGCAGCATGTTGTCCGTAGCCTTACGCGGCAGCCTGAGCAGCGTACGACTTGCCTTGCGCACCTCTGCAAATGTAGTATCCAAATTCATCATACGGGAATTCATTGATGAGAAACAATGCTATCAGTTTTCTATATACAAATAATCGTAATGCACCACAGGCTTCTTGCCGTGCAGCCCCATGTCCTCGCGGGCCTGAGCAGAAGTGCAATTGGCCTTCCCGACACCCACAGCCTGCCCGTCGGAGCCTACTATGCGCACCAGGTCGTCCTTCTCGAACTCACCCTCCACAGCCGTGATGCCTATGGGCAAGATGCTCACCGCCTTGTCCGACTCCAGCATCTCCACCGCCTGCCGGTTGATGTGCAACTCGCCCTTGGCAAAGCCCTCGCTGTGGGCTATCCACTTCTTGATGCTGGAAGCCGGAGAAGCCGACGGGATGAAGCGCGTGTATGGCAACGCCCCTGCTACAACCTCGCCCGCCTGCCTGCCCTCTTCCGCCTGCAAGATGTCGGTCAGCACATGCTCACGCTTGCCATTGGCTATAATCACCGCAATGCCTTCGTCGGCCACCTTGCGTGCAATGCTTGTTTTCGTCAGCATGCCCCCGCGCCCAAAGCTGGAGCGGGAAGTCTGGATAAAGTCATCCAGCACCTGTTCACGCCCTATCTCCCGGATAACCTGCGAAGCCGGGTCGGCGGGCGAACCATTATAAATGCCGTCCACATTGGTCAGCAAAATCAACATGCGCGCATTCATCATCGAGGCTATCAAGCCCGACAACTCATCATTGTCAGTAAACATCAGTTCGCTTACCGACACCGTATCATTCTCATTCACGATGGGGATAACCCCGTTTTCCAGCATCACCGTCATGCAGTTCTTCTGGTTAAGGTAATGCCTGCGGGTACTGAAACTCTCCTTCATCGTGAGCACCTGCCCTACGGGGATGCCGTGTTCGCGAAACAACTCGTAATAACGGTTAATCAGTTTCACCTGCCCCACGGCCGAAAACAGTTGCCGCTGGTCTACGCTGTCCAGTTTATGCTGCGGGCACACCTCGTTGCGCCCGGCGGCCACCGCCCCCGACGACACGAGGATAACCTCCACCCCCGCCCTGTGCAACGCCGCAATCTGGTCTACAAGGGCGGACATACGCGTCACGTCCAGCCTACCGTCCGGCCGCGTCAGCACATTGCTGCCCACCTTGACAGTTATTCTGGAAAAATATTGTTTCATGCTCTATCCGATATCCACAACCATCAATCCGCTGCGCCATTAGCGTTCTCGCGCTCGCGTATCACCTCCATGGCCGCTTCAAAGTCCGCCTCATTCACCACTACCACCACGGCCAATGCACTTTCCGGCAGCGTGTTGTTCACCAGCAGCCCGTTCTGAATGGCCGCGTCAATACCCCGGTCCGTCAATAGACCCTTTACCAATTCGGCTTCCCACAGCGAGCCGTGGAACACCTCAACGAGTTTGCTTTTGTCTTCTGCTTTCATAATTCATTCATCTTTATGTTAAAGCCCGGCAAGCCACTTCTTGCCGGACTTGGTATTAATCCAAATAGCTATTCCTATCGCTATTACCAAGCAAATGGAAAAGAACATAATCAGAAAATCCATATACTACCGCTTTAAGATGTTATATCCGATATAAGAGAACAGGAATGTCAGGCAAATGCCTATTCCCATCAATACTCCTTGTTTCAATTGAGGCTCATCTACTATCAATGATATGCCTCCCACTAATGCCATTGCAGTAAACGTCAACTTAGCAAGGTCGTAAAAGAACTTTCCAAGCACTTCCCGGCTTAGCCTTTCTTTCTCCCGCGCCTCTGTCTTCGCCTCCTGCTGTCTTTCCCAACTGCCCATAGCTGCATATCTTTTCTATTCGCAAAGATAATGAAACTATTTGCAATGCCAAAAAACTACCCGCTTTTTATGCCTGAAGCCCCATGCCAGAATCTAATCCCCGAAAAACAGAATATAAACTATTTTTACTTCACGCTTAATACTAAGGACAGACAGACCAAGCTCGTACCATACTCGTACCAAGTTCGTACCATGTTCGTTCCAAGTCTCCCGCTATAGAAGCGAACATGGCACGAAGATGGTACGCCATTGAGTAAATACATTTTACCTTATCGTGGCAGTCCTGACACAATACTTCAAAGCTCAATCTGCCGGACAGAGATATCCTCATTCAGGAAAGTGGAGGCCGACTCGCAGAACTTTTCTTCGGCCTCTGTAGTGTAATAGCAGCACTGTCCCCCACGGGTGCAGCGGGCATCCATTTCCGGATGGCGGCACAGGTAGTTTTTCAAGCTGGCAGCCACCAGTTCGCCTTGCGCCACGATGCTGATGCCGGCAGGCATGTACTGCTTTATCTTGGGCAACAGCAAGGGATAATGCGTACAGCCAAGGATGACGGTATCTATCTGCGGATCGGCCGCCAACAGGCTATCGACATACTTACGCACAAAATAATCGGCACCGGGGCTTTGTGCCTCATTGTTCTCCACCAAAGGCACCCACATGGGGCAGGCCTGGCCCGTGACCCGGATGTCGGGATACAGTTTGCGGATTTCCAGCGGGTATGACTCCGAGCGTATGGTGCCCGACGTGGCCAGCACCCCGACGTGGCGGCTCAGCGTGATGCCTCCTATGCACTCCACTGTGGGACGAATGACACCCAGCACGCGACGCGAAGGGTCGAGACGGGGTAAGTCGTTGACCTGTATGCTGCGCAAGGCTTTTGCCGAGGCGGTGTTGCAGGCCAGGATGACCAGTGGGCAGCCCATTTCGAAAAGACGGGTCACCGCCTGCAAAGTGAACTCATAAACTATCTCAAACGAGCGTGTACCATAAGGAGTACGGGCATTGTCACCCAGATAGATATAATCGTAGCCGGGCAGCGTATCCCTTATTTTACCCAAGATGGTCAAGCCTCCATAGCCGGAATCAAAAATGCCTATGGGGCCGGGAGTGGCAGGAAATAGTTGTTTCATACACGCACAGGTTAGCATACATGGCACAAATGTAAGAAAAAAAATCAGAAAGGGGCTGCCCGACAAGAATCAAGCAACCCCTTTCTTTAAGTTATGGAAGAAAAAAACTTGTGTATTTTCTTATTTGATGCCCAATTGGGCCTTTACCTTAGCCGTGAGGTCAACACTCTCGGCACCGATATAAGCCACCGGCGTGCGGGCAATGTCAAAGATGTAAATCACGCCCTCAGCCTTGCCCACTGCCTGTATGGCGGTTTCCAGTTTCTGATAGATAGGCGTCAAGGCATCCTGCTGTGCTTTCTGCATGGACTGGTATACTTCCTGTTGGAATTGTTGTTGGCGTTGATCCATATCCTGCAGTTCTTTTTGGCGTCTTTCGGCAATATTTCTCGGCAGAGAGTCAGCTTGTGCCAGGAATTCCTGGTACTTCTTGTTGAACTCCTCCTGTGTCCGCTGCATTTCCTCTTGGTATTGTTTGGCCATGGCATCCAAGTCAGTCTGTGCTTTTGTGTATTCCGGCATAGCCGTAATCACGTCTTGGGAATTCATGTGCCCGAATTTAGTTTGTGCCATCACACTCAGCGGAAGAGCCAAGATGGCTGCAAGTACAATTTTTTTAAGCATAATATTTAATTTTTTGAATGATTATTCATTAGCACGGTGCAAAGATAACGTAAACCTTGAGTATCACCAAATAAGCCGCCCTATTTTAACCTTTTTGCAAACTGTCGGGCATCAGTTGGCATACCCCATGCGGGCAAGCACATCATCACTGATGTCGATGGCAGGCGAGGCAAAGATAATGCTGGCAGCCGAAGCACGGTCTTCCACCAAAGCATAACCCTCGCGTGTGGCAATGGCTTTGACAGCATTGTATATGGCATCTTGAATAGGGCGCATCAATTCCTCACGCTTCTTGGCAAGCTCGCCTTCCGGACCGAAATACTTCATGCGCAAGTCGGCAGCTTCTTTCTCTTTGGCAATGACAGCCTCCTCTTGCCTGCTGCGCTGTGCATCGGTATAGGTCGACACCTTTGCCTGATAGTCTTTATACATATTCTTGGCTTCTTCGCCAAGTTTTTCCACTTCCGCCTGCCACTTCTTGGTATCTTGCTCCAACTGGCTCATGGCACTCTCGTAGGCAGGAATATTATTCAAGATGTACTCCATGTCTATCAGCGCAAACTTCTGCGCACGGGCTGTCGTCATACCTACGGTAAGCAACAGGAACAGTAGTAAAAGATTCTTTTTCATAACAGCGTCTTTTTTATGTGTTGACAAAAAGAAAAAGGGGATTCGTCAGTTTTAATGCTTCATTCTTCATTCATCAGAATTCCTGTCCCAGTATGAAGTGGAACTGGCTGCCGCTATACTGGCTGGAGCCACGTACATTATCGAATCCGTAAGCCCAGTCGATACCCATCATACCAATCATCGGAAGGAAGATGCGCACACCCACACCTGCCGAACGCTTCAGGTCGAAGGGATTGAAGTCGCCTACATCCTGCCAGGCGTTACCGGCTTCCACAAAGGCCAGGGCGTAAATGCTGGTGCTCGTCTCCAACATCAATGGATAGCGCAACTCCATGGCAAGGCGCGTATAAGCATAACCTTCATAACCATAGGAAGACAACGAGCCGTTTTCATAACCACGCAGGGCAATAGTTTCCGTAGCGTAGCTGGAATAGCCGGTCATGCCGTCACCACCCATTTCAAAGGTCCCGAAAGGCGAACGCTTATGCTTGTTGTAATGCCCCAGCAAACCGAACTCCACCCGTCCCATAAGTACAGGGGTATGCTTCACAGTGTAAGGGTCCATCAAGGGGATATATACTTTCGAGCGGAATTTCCATTTGTGATACTCTACCCATTTGTGCATTTTGTTCATGTCGTCCTGATTGTTGGTGTTGTACTTGCTGTAGTCCACCCCGTCGAACAAAGAATAAGGCGGAGTCAACTGCGCCGACAAAGAGAACTCAGAACCCTGACGCGGATAAATGGGATTGTCGATAGAGCTGCGCGACAACGTAAGGTTGATGCTGAAGTCGTTGCAACTGCCATCCGTTACCGGGAAATATTGCCAATCGCTCAAGATGTAACGCTGATAAGACAACTCGGCGGTAAACTGGAAATAGTCGTCCGGCCAATTCAGACGTTTACCAAACATTACGGCAAAACCGAACATCTGCACCGACTTATCCGGGTCATAATAATTCTCATAGCTGGTATAGTTGCCGTAGTTATACATGCCATAACCATACAAACCGCTATAATAACTATTGTAGAAATTGTTATAATAGGCATCATTATAATACTGGCTACTGATATCTGTCTGCCTGGAATAGAATGCCGAGATAGAGAAAGCGTTAGGCCTCTTACCGCCAAACCACGGGTCGTAGAACGAAATGCTGTACTGCTGGTAGTAGCGGGCATTGGTCTGTCCGCTCAAAGTCAGCGTTTGTCCATCGCCCTGCGGCAAGATGCCCCTGTAGTTTTCACCCGGATGCAACAGGTTGGCCAACGAGAAGTTGGTGAACTTCAAGCTCAACTTACCGATGACACCCGTCTGTCCCCAACCTGCTGAAAACTCAACTTGGTCGTTTGCCTTGGAAACCAACTGATAGTCTATATCCACCGTACCATCTTCGGGGCGCGGCTGAATATCCGGATTAATTTGTTCAGGGTCGAAGTGTCCCATCTGGGCAATTTCACGATAAGAACGCATCAGGTCTTCGCGGCTGAACAACTGTCCAGGACGGGTACGCAACTCACGCCGCACCACATTTTCATACAAACGGTCGTTACCGCTAATCATTACCTTATTGATAGTAGCCTGGTTACCCTCATAAATACGCATTTCCAAGTCGATGGAGTCACCTACAATATTCACTTCCACCGGCTCAAGGCTGTAAAACAAGTAGCCATTATTATAATACAAGTTGCCGATGGCGTCATCATCCGTTGTAGTGCGCTCTTCCAGCAACTTCTGGTTGTACACATCTCCCTTTTTCATCTGAAGCAGATAGTTCAACTGCTCCGAGGGGTAAAGCGTATTTCCTACCCAAGTGATATTGCGCAAGTAGTACTTCTGCCCTTCCTCAATCTCCATATAAACGTCTACCGTGCGGTCGTCATACTGGCTGATGCTGTCGCGCACTATCATGGCATCGCGGTAGCCCAATTCGTTGTATTTGTCAATGATAAGCTGCTTGTCGGCTTCATAGTTTTCTTCCACAAACTTCTTGGTACGGAACAAGTTGATCAATTTCCCCTTCTCGTTCGTCTTCTTCATCACACGCTTCAGCTTCTTGGTAGTCAGCGCTTTGTTTCCCACAATTTCAATGTGGTGTACCTTGATTTTCTCTTTCTTGTCGATATTGACAGACACAATCACCTGGTTCTCCTTCTCCGGGTCTTTCTTTTGGTCGATGATGACTTCTGCATTCTTAAAGCCCTTGTCATCAAAGTAGCGTTTAATCAATGTTTTGGCACGGTCAATAGCGTTTGTATTGATTTGGCTGCCTTTAATCATGCCTATTTTCGCCTCCAAATCCTCGCGTTCCGACTTCTTCACGCCATGATACTGTATGTCGGAAACACGCGGACTCATGGTCAAGTGAATGGTCAGCCACACCTTATCACCTTCTATTTTGTCGGCCGTAATGCTCACGTCCGAGAACAAGCCATGCCGCCAATACCGCTTGCATGCCTGGGTCACTTCGTCACCGGGGATGGTAATCACTTGTCCTTTGCTTAATCCGGACAATCCTATAATGGCATAATCCTCATAATTGTCCGCACCTTCCACCTTAATGTCGGCAATCTCATATTTTTGCGGGGTGGAATACAGAATCACAGGCTTTTCGTCACTCCCCGTACTGACCGTTTCTTGCGCCATGCCCGGCAATATACCAAGAGACATGCAGATAAGTGTAATGACTATAGAGAAAATACGATAATGCATTGCTGTGAATTATAGTTATATATGTTAGTCCTTAATCGTTTTTATTCAGTTTTTCATAATGCCCGTCTCAACCTATCTGTTCACTGGTCTTGCCAAACCTACGTTCACGCTTCTGATAATCGCAGATAGCTTTGAAAAAATCTTCTTCATGGAAGTCCGGCCAGTAAGTATCACAAAAATACAACTCCGTATAAGCACACTGCCATAGCAGATAGTTACTTAGCCGGAGTTCTCCCCCTGTGCGTATCAGCAAATCGGGGTCGGGCATAAAGTTTGTCATCAGGTGTTCTGCAACCACCTTGCTGTCTATGTCTTCCGGTTTAAGCACCCCGTCCTTTACCAGTGTGGCAATCTGGCGGGTGGCTGCCGTTATTTCCAAGTGCGACGAATAGCTCAGCGCCAACACCAGGCACATACCCGTGTTATGCGCCGTATGGGCTATGCAATCGTTCAAACGCTGCTGCACGTTGGCGGGCAACTTTGTCATATCGCCTATAATGCGGAAACTGATGTTATTCTTCATAAAAGTTTCCTCTTCAATGGACTCGAACAACAGCCCCATCAAAGCTGCCACTTCATCCGAAGGACGATTCCAGTTTTCCGTCGAAAAAGTATATAAAGTAAGGTAGCCGATGCCCAGCCTTGCCGCTGCTTCCGCAATGAGGTGCACCGTCTCGGCACCCTTTTGATGCCCATAACTGCGCTCGCGCCCGCGTTGCTTCGCCCACCGCCCGTTGCCATCCATAATGATGGCGACATGCCGGGGTATCCGCTCCAAATCTATTTGTTCTTTATATAGCATCTTTATTTAAAATTCATTGAACCCGAGTTTATTAAGACGGCCTTTCCACACATCGTTCCCGGTACCAAAGCCTCCGAATACAACCCAAATGAAATCACGTTTATCGTTTGCATCTACTGTAGGGTCAATGGCCACGGAATAATTCGTTTTCCCTGCAAATGCTTCCGGAAACAAGAATTTCTCTTCCGTTTTGAACCACGCGATACCATTCACCGATGTGTAAATAGCATCCATATTACCACCCCACACATAGAAGTTACCGCCATAATAGGCTATAAACGGACGCTTCATCACCGGGCAAGCAGCCTCAGTCGTGGCATAATCTACCCACAACCTGCCGTCTTCCGTGCTCCAAGGCACCGTAGACTGCTGTCCGTCATACGGTTCGCCCACGACTACGGTTTTCACTATGCCATTGCCATTGGTAGAACGGGTGGCGTACAGGCCTTCCAGCGGAAAGTCTGACGGCACCTCCTGCAGCACGCCATCATTGTCCCATGCCATACCGTCGCAGGTATTGAAATAATATTTTCCATCCGTTTCTCCTTCCACAATGCCGGACAGCTTGCCTCCGGCTTCAGCTATCAGTGTCACGACACGATTGCCCAAACCCGGTACAACCTCCCAAACTTCCCCATCGGCCGAGCGATACACTTCACGGCTGCCGCTCACTACATAAAGGACACCGTCATAAGACACCAAAGTGCCCAAACGCACATCAGCAGGCAAACCGGAAACCATGACAGGCGTCCAAGTACAAGGGTCGGCCTCAGCAGGTGTACGATACAAGGACTGATAGGAAGTATAAACCAATATATCACCCTTGAATGCCATGGCTTTCTGCTCACCCGAAACCACATCCCGGCTGAAAGGCGCCATATTCTTCCACACCAGCGAATCAGGGTCTTGCCTATGCACGCGCACCTGCAAAGTATATGTACGGGTTGTGATGCCATCGGCAGCATACACCTTGAACTTCATGCCTTCCGAACCGCTCTTGTTCATGGCCGGCAACAGGTTCACCGAATCCTCCGCATTAAACAGCGTGTCGCCCGACATGACAGCCATTCCGGCCGTGGACAACGTGGTAATCAGCGTCTTGTCGATGATAGTATCCGCACTTACCGGCAGCGAGTCGCGGTTATAAATAAGGTTCCTTATCTGGTCTATTTCAAAATCATATTCTACGCCGTATATGGTGTCAATGCCGAAAGCCGTTATGGAAGCATTAGAGCTGAACTCGGTCGTTTCATCCGTATTAAGACAGGAGCTCATAGCTATTGAAACCATAAGAATACTTAAGATTATCGATGGCGATTTTACTCTCATTGTATACTGCTTATTATTTTACAAGTTGCAAAAATAGGAACAATTTTCTCTATAAAACGCTTCTCAGGGAAGTTTTATATAAAATTATAGATAATATCCACTCTTTTCTCGACGAACAAGCCAAAGGAAAGAAGAACAAAGGATGGGAATAGCGGTTTTTACACTCAATAATGCCGCACCTCATAATGCCGGAAATTGCGCCCGAACACATACCGATGTTCACAGGGAAGATGTCCGTCTATCCGGGGAGCGGGCACCCCCGACCCCAACAAGGCAGGCGCCTCCTCCACCATCACCTCATCCCACAGTCCCGCATCAAGGAACGACTGGAGCAGGCGACTCCCCCCCTCCACCAGCAGCGATTGGAGTCCCCGTGCATGCAGTCCGGAAAGCACTTGCGGCAACACGTCGCGTGAAAAGTCGGCCGGCACATACTCCACACCGGGCACCGGCTCATGCCGGCACTCGGTAAACACCAGCGTCGGCACCGTTCCATCGAACAGGCGCAATGTTTCCGGAAGCGCAAGCCGACGGTCGAGCACCACCCGCACCGGCGACTTCCCATACCAGCTGCGCACGGTAAGCGACGGATTGTCGAGCAAAGCCGTGCGCCTGCCCACCATGATGGCACTATGCTCGGCCCGCATCTTATGCACCAGCATGGCCGTCTCGGGGCTGGACAACACTACCGGACTGCCTTCCGTGCGGCAACGGTCTATGTAGCCGTCGGCCGACTGTGCCCACTTCAACGTGACGTAAGGCCGCTGGCAGGTATGGAAAGTAAGGAACCTGCGTATCAGGTGCCTACACTCCTTCTCCAGCACGCCCACCACCACCTCTCGCCCGGCTTCCCGCAGCTTTCGGATGCCCCTGCCGGCCACTTTGGCAAAAGGGTCCTGGCACCCGATGACGATGCGCGGGATACCCACTTCCACCAGCATGTCGGCACAAGGCGGCGTCTTGCCGTAGTGCGCGCACGGCTCCAGACTGACATAAATGGTGGAACGTGCAAGCAATGCAGGGTCTTTGACACTACGGACGGCATTGACCTCGGCATGCCCCTCGCCGCAACGCACGTGGTAGCCCTCGCCAATGATACGCCCGTCGCACACGATAACCGCCCCCACCATAGGATTGGGCGCCGTGTTGCACAAGCCATTCCGCGCCAGCTCTATGCAGCGGCGCATGTATTTTTCGTCGTCAATTTCTCTGACTTTATTACCTATTTCACTCTCAACCATTCACTTTTCAGTTACATTTCTAAGCAGACAAGACTACTTCACTTCCGAAACAGCCCTTTCCGAAACAGCCGTTTCGCTACCGCAAAAGTAGGGCAAGTTTACCGGATGGCAAAATATTCAGGCCTTTTTTCTGACCGCGCGCCACGGGCACCCAAATTCTTGGCAAAGGGGGTAGGCTGTTGCCCAAGAAAAATTCCTCAGCTGCGGATGACGCAGTTAGTACAGCCCCCCAAACGACAAGCCATACAAAAAGAAGATGTAAACATATTAAAATTTCCGCATTCTCTGCCTCAAAATCCATAAATGCTTACATGAAAAATTTCGATTATTTATTTTCCCTTACAAAAACAGCTTCCCGCATCACTCATATCGTATTCAAAACCAATACATTGCCGCAACAAACACGCCCCAACCACATACCACCTCCGACTCTCCTCCGATACAAGTCCGATACAAGTTCGATAATCCTTCGGCGTATAGGATCGGAGGTGGACCGTAGAAAATACGGACATGTACAGAAGGAGACAAGGGGATAACAGCCCCGGAAACAGACGTTTCTGTAAGCATTTCTTTCATCACATTAATCTCTATGAAGGGAATGCCACCTCAAAGCGTAAATGAAAGAGCTGCAGGAGGCATGCCACATTGCGACGCCCAAATGCAGCGTAATTCAAAACATTTTTCTACTTTTGCAGCCCGAAAACGTCGGCACCCGATGCAAATCACCGCTTCCTACATACGCCAAGCCCTGCACGGCCACTACCCCCAAGGGGAAGCCGCCGCCCTGGCACGCATTGTGTATGGCGAGATGCTGGGCGGAAGCACGACGGACTACTATCTGGACAGGGATATCGACTTGACGGAGGCCGAAGCCAGGAGGCTGGAAGATATATTGGCACGACTGCGCGCCTACGAACCGATACAATACATACAGGGCTACGCGCACTTCCTGGGACGGGACTTCGAGGTGACGCCCGACGTGCTCATCCCGCGCCCCGAGACAGAAGAACTGGTAGAACTTATACTGGACGAAATGCCCCCCGCCCGCCATGCCCTGGACGTGGGCACGGGTAGCGGATGCATTGCCATCAGCTTGTCCAAAGCCTGGCACACCCGCGTGGAAGCCTGGGACGTGTCGGCCCCGGCGCTCGAAGTGGCGCGGCGCAACAGCCGCCGCCTGGAGGCCGAGGTGGACTTTGCCCTGCGCGACGTCTTGCAAGACACCCCCCTGCCCGGCCGGCCATACGACCTGATAGTGAGCAACCCGCCCTACGTGACGGAGGCCGAGAAGGCCGACATGGCTCCCGGCGTGCTGGAACGGGAACCGGCACTGGCTCTGTTTGTGCCCGACGACGACCCGCTGCGCTTCTACCGCGCCATTGCCCGGCTGGGACGCACAGCCCTTACACCCGGCGGCAGGCTGTATTTCGAGATAAACCGCGCCTTCGGGCAGGCCACGGCCCAAATGCTGGAACTGATGGGCTACAACCACGTCCGCCTACGAAAAGACTTATCCGGCAACGACCGATTTATTATAGCAGAAAAATGACAGAAATGACTGAAACCGAAGCACTGAGCAAGTTGATGGCCTATTGTGCCAACGCTGAACATTGCCGTGCCGAACTAACCGAAAAAATGCAGCGCTGGGGACTGGCCTACGATGCCATGAACCGTATAGCAGACCGCTTGGAAGACGAAAAATTCGTTGACGAGGAACGCTATTGCCGCGCCTTCATTAACGACAAATACAAGTTTGCCAAATGGGGGAAAGTAAAAATTGCCCAAGCACTTAAACTAAAAAAAATACCTCCCTACGTGTACAACCTCATGCTGAACAACATAGACGAGGAGGAATACTTGGGCATCCTGCGCAAACTGCTCGACGCCAAACGCAAAAGCGTGCGTGCCGCTACCCCCTACGAGCAAAACGGCAAGCTGGTACGCTTCGCACTGAGCCGGGGATTTGAAATGAAAGACATCCGCCGCTGCATGGAGGTGCCCGAAGAAGAAAATGAATGGGAAGCATGAAAAACTTGGCCTTCCCTTTTCAAATGTCATTCCGAATCCCTACCTTTGCAAAGGAAATACAAAACAGTTAGTAGGCTATGAAAACCTTAGAAAGATTGTTTGCAGAAAAATTACTGAAAATCAAAGCAATCAAGCTGCAACCGGCAAACCCGTTCACTTGGGCATCGGGCTGGAAATCACCGTTCTATTGCGACAACCGCAAAACCCTTTCTTACCCTTCACTGCGCACGTTCGTGAAGACGGAAATCACACGCCTGATTTTGGAGCGTTACCCACAAGTAGATGCCATAGCCGGCGTGGCCACAGGAGCCATCCCGCAAGGCGCACTGGTGGCCGATGCGCTGAACCTGCCCTTTGTATACGTACGTTCTACCCCGAAAGACCACGGGTTGGAAAACTTGATTGAAGGCGAACTGCGCCCGGGCATGAAGGTGGTAGTGGTGGAAGACCTCATCTCGACAGGCGGAAGCAGCCTGAAGGCCGTGGAAGCCATCCGCAGAGACGGTTGCGAGGTTATCGGCATGGTAGCCGCCTACACTTACGGATTCCCCGTGGCCGAAGCCGCTTTCAAGGAAGCCAAAGTGCCCTTGGTGACGCTGACCAACTACGAAGCCGTATTGGACGTAGCCTTGCGCACCGGCTACATTGAGGAATCTGACATAGAGACACTGAACGAATGGCGTAAAGACCCTGCACATTGGGATGCCGGCAAATAACGCACTGACCCCATGATGAAATTTGAAAGCAGCGTAAAGCAGGTGCAAGCCCCGCAAGAGACGGTCTATGCCAAACTGTCGGACTTGAACAACCTGGAGCGGATAAAAGACCGCATACCCGCCGACAAAGTGAAGAACCTGAGCTTTGATGCCGAAAGCCTCAGCATAGACGTGGCGCCCGTAGGCCGGATAACGCTACGCATTGTGGAGAAAGAGCCTTGCACGTGCATCAAGTTCGGCACCGTGGTGTCGCCCCTCCCGTTCAACTTATGGATACAACTGCTGCCCGTAAGTGCGAACGAGTGCAAAATGAAGCTGACCATCGGCTTGGAACTGAACTCCTTCATGAAAGCCATGGTGCAAAAGCCCTTGCAAGACGGGGTGGAGCGTATGGCAACTGCCTTGGCGGCTATACCTTATTAATAACCGGACCAACCTAAAAAAACTTATCACCGTGGCTCAGAAACTGTGGGAGAAATCCGTCCAGATAAACAAAGACATTGAACGCTTCACCGTGGGGCGCGACCGCGAAATGGACCTCTACCTGGCCAAGTACGACGTGTTGGGCTCGATGGCACACATCACCATGCTGGAGACCATCGGCCTGCTCACTGCCGACGAATTGCAACAACTACTTGCCGAGTTGAAAGACATCTATGCCTTGGCCGAGCGGGGCGAGTTTGTCATTGAAGACGGGGTGGAGGACGTGCACTCGCAGGTGGAACTGATGCTGACCCGTCGGTTGGGCGACGTAGGCAAGAAGATACACAGCGGACGCTCGCGCAACGACCAGGTGCTGCTCGACTTGAAGCTGTTCACCCGCGCCGAGATACGCGAAATAGCCGAGGCCACGGAACAACTTTTCCACGTACTCATCCGGCAGAGCGAGCACTACAAAGACGTGCTGATGCCCGGCTACACGCATTTGCAGATAGCCATGCCTTCATCCTTCGGCCTATGGTTCGGGGCGTATGCCGAGAGCCTGGTAGACGATATGATGTTCCTACAGGCTGCCTACAAAATGTGCAACCGCAATCCACTGGGTTCGGCAGCAGGCTATGGTTCATCGTTCCCCTTGAATCGCACACTTACTACACGCTTGTTGGGATTTGACTCCCTGAATTATAATGTGGTATATGCACAGATGGGACGGGGCAAAATGGAGCGCAATGTGGCCTTTGCCCTGGCCAGCATAGCAGGCACACTTTCCAAACTGGCATTCGATGCCTGCCTGTTCAACAGCCAGAACTTCAACTTTGTGAAGTTGCCTGACGAGTGCACCACAGGGTCGAGCATCATGCCCCACAAGAAGAACCCCGACGTGTTTGAGCTGACACGCGCCAAGTGCAACAAGATACAATCGCTGCCCCAGCAGATTATGATGATAGCCAACAATCTGCCGTCGGGCTACTTCCGCGACTTGCAAATCATCAAGGAGGTTTTCCTCCCCGCCTTCCAGGAACTGAAAGACTGCCTGCAAATGGCCACCTACATCATGAACGAGATAAAGGTGAACGAGCATATTCTGGACGACGACCGCTACGCGCTTATCTTCAGCGTGGAGGAGGTGAACCGCCTGGCACGGGAGGGCATGCCTTTCCGCGACGCCTACAAGAAGGTGGGGCTGGACATTGAGGCAGGACGCTTCGTGCCCCGCAAAGAGGTGCATCACACCCACGAAGGCAGCATAGGCAACCTGTGCAACGACCAAATCTGCGCCCTGATGCAGAAGGTAGTGGACGGCTTTGACTTCCGCACGATGGAGGAGGCGGAGAAGGCGTTATTGGGACGGTAAGTTCTGACGGCAGGAAGCATCTTTCCGAAACGACAAAGACACACAGCCATATGGACCAATATATAACAAACATCAAGGTCAATCGTTTGTACCATTTGCACGACTTCAACATACCTTGCGGACAGGCGGGAAGTCCTCACTTGCTCATCACCGGCAAAAATGGTAGCGGAAAGACGGTGCTGCTGAATGCCATTGCTTCATACCTGAATCTGATAAAAGAAGACAAAGAGATGCAGTTTTCCCACTTTAGGGAATACCGCGAAAATTGGATAAAGCACCTCAACAGCGCTACCGATGAACAGGAAAGGCTAAGCGCAAAAAACAGGATTGAATATCTTGATAAAGAAATAAATGAACTATTTGGCCAGGTAGAATTGTCATTCAATGATACAGCCGAGCTAATTGAAACCTACCAGCAGGAACAATTTATCATCACATTTTACGAAGCCGACCGCAGCAAAAGCAAAAACAACATTACAGAGCCGCAGAGCCCGACAAAGCCCCGATATAATATAAAAGGAGATGTCAAGCAAACTGCCACAGACCAATTTCTGAACTTCCTGGCAGACTTGAAGATTCAAGAAGCCTTGGCACGCAACGAACAGCAGACTGCCGATGCCGACAATATACACCGGTGGTTCATTGGCTTTGAACAGCTGTTGCGGCACATTTACCAGGACGAGCAACTGACGCTATCATTCGATTACCGCGACTACAGTTTCCGGATAAATACAGAAGGCAAATCTTTCAAGTTTACCGAAACATCCGACGGCTTTTCTGCCGTGCTCGACATTGTAATCGACCTTATCTTAAAAATGCAACCGCAAGGCAGGTTGGCGCACAGCTATACTAAAAAAGGCATTGTCTTGATAGACGAGATAGAGACTCACCTGCACTTGGAACTGCAACGCATCATTATGCCGCTGCTGACACAAATATTTCCCAATATTCAGTTCATCGTTACTACGCACTCGCCTTTTGTGCTCAACTCCATGAACAATGCCATTGCATTTGACTTGGAGCACCAAAAGATACTGGATGACTTGACCGATTATTCATACGATGCTTTAGCGGAAGGGTATTTCGGTGTCAGTACCGGCTCCAGCTACATGGACATGCAACTGGACAAACTGCACCGACTGCTGGAGAAAGAAAGGCTGAGCGAAGCAGACAAACAAGCCATCAGACTGCTGACCAAAGATTTTGAGGAACTGCCCGAAGTGGCTTCACCTAATATTGTGGGGGAATTCCTTCAACTGAAATGCCAGTATGCAGACAAGCTGAAAAACATTCTGGCAACATGATAAGGGTATTTAAAAGGGAGGAAGAACCGAAAACGCTGAATACTACAAAAGCGTATGACGGAGAAGACGTACAGGAGGCACTTGGAGAAGACCAACACGACAAGTGCTATCTGTGCGAACGTTTATGCACTACCGATTACGTTATCGACCACTTCAAATGTCAAAAGAAACATCCGGAACTCATCAGGGAATGGTTGAACCTATTGTTCTCTTGCAGTTATTGCAATGGGCGGAAATCGAGCACTTTCGACAACTTGGTCAACCCTATCACTTGCAATGTGGAAGAAGAAATCTGCCAGAAAATTGATTTCCGGAAAAATCGTGCCGTTTTCAGTTCAACAGAAGACGAGGCACATGCAAAAACTGTAGAATTGCTCGGACGTATCTACAACGGGGAGGATGGAAAACCCAGAACAGAAAGAGAAAAAATTTTCTTTGATGAAGTAGTCAGCGCCATCAACCAATTTCAGCGGACAGTGAACCAATATCTGGCACAACCGACACCCGATAATGAACAAGCTGTAAGAGACGGACTTAGGATAGAGCAGGAATTTTTGGGATTCAAATACTGGATTATACGTTCATCAAAAGTTTTAGAGGACGTTTTCCGTAACGACATCAGGTGGAATAAACGGTAAGGGACTATTTATTTAACGCTTTACAAATGCAAAAATTATTCATCGTACTATTCTTATTGCTACTGGCAGCATGTAGCAGCACCAAGCAGGAAACCGGACAGACACTTCTGCTGGGAGGGGAACCCATTTCGCTGAATGAAACGTCGCAACTTATCGCCTCTGAGCTGTTTGATACCATAACCTATATCCCGCTGGAGACGAATGACACGCTTCTGCTGGGCTATGTAGAGCATCCTAAACTGACAAGCCGGGGCATTTATTTCATATCGAACAGATCGCTTTACCTGTATGACCTGGACACGGGGAAAGGCCTATTAAAAATAGCTCGCCAGGGGAACGGGCCGGAAGAATACCGATCATTGGCTGACGCATGGATAGACGCACATTCCGGCCATGTGGAGTTGTTGGACAACAACCGGAAGCAGATTCTTGTGTACGACTCGGTGGGGAACTTTCTTCATACCTTGCCCCTGCCTTCCATGCCTTTTGCTTTTGCCAAGGATGAGAAAGGCACTTATTGGTTTTACAACAACAACCAGATGACAGACTTTTCACGAAGCAAGGTGGTGCATTACAACGTAACATCGGGAAAGGTATTGGGTGAATACTTCCCGATAGACCCACACTTGGCCGATTACTTTTACATTATGGATGCCAACAACTTTGCAGCGACAAAGGAGGGGATATATTACATGGCCTCCCCTTCCGACACCATATACCGGTTAGGCAGCGACGTTACCCCGGCCTATGCTTTAGGGTTGGACAACTATAAAGTGCCGGATTCGTTTTGGCAGGCGAACTATGCAGACATCATGGACTTCGTGACCAAGGCAAACAGCCGCGACTACGTTTACTCCATGGCAAACTTCTCGCTGAACAAAGATGCCGTCATGGCGGCATTCATATGGAAGGAAAATCTCTACTGGAGTTTCAGCTATCTATCAGAGAAGGAAATACATGCAGCTCATTACGTACACGATGACTTTCACTTTACAAAGGCCTTTGAATTGTCTTCCGAAAGCATCCCCTTTGTAATGGGTGAAGACTACCTGTATGGTTTTCTCCCGGCAGAGCAGTTTATGGAATGGTGCCGAGAATATGCCAAGGCTCCTGACATGCAGGAACTGATAAAGCAGTATGGCTTGGATGAGCAGGCAAATCCTATTTTAATGAAATGCAAATTGAAATAGGCTTTGCAGGAGGTTTTTACTCGCTTCATTCTGCTTTTTTCAAGATGTCCCTGATAATTTTTATTCGGGTTTATTTTGCGATAATGGGGAAACTCCCTATCTTTGCAACCGTCTTTCGCAAAAGCCTGCGGCAATAGCTCAGTTGGTAGAGCACGACCTTGCCAAGGTCGGGGTCGCGAGTTCGAGTCTCGTTTGCCGCTCATATACTCAGGTCGCCCGGATGGTGGAATGGTAGACACGAAGGACTTAAAATCCTTTGGCCAGTAATGGCTGTGCGGGTTCAAGTCCCGCTCCGGGTACCCTAAGGGACGAATCGTTGTTACACACGGTTTGCCCCTTTTATTTTGATTAAAATGTTTTTCAACTATAAATTCAAGCAAAGCCATGAAAAAGAGCTTATTGTTTTGTTTATGCAGCCTTTTCTCTATCGCAGTATCGGCGCAACGTACGGAATCCGTATTGGAAAAGAATTGGAAATTCACGAAAGGGGATGTACCCGAAGCTATGCGGGAAGCCTACGATGACAAGAATTGGGAGCAAGTCTCCATACCACACGATTGGGCCATCTATGGACCTTTCGACCGCAATAATGACCTGCAGGAGGTTGCCGTCACACAAAATTTTGAAAAGAAAGCTTCAGTAAAGACCGGACGCACAGGCGGACTGCCTTACGTGGGTATAGGCTGGTATCGCACCACTTTTAATGCGCCGGCCGACAAACAGGTGACTTTGGTGTTTGACGGTGCTATGAGTGAGGCTTGCGTGTACGTGAACGGACAGAAAGCCGGATTCTGGCCTTTGGGATATAACTCATTCCACCTTGATGTCACTCCCTATATTCATAAAGACGGACGGGCAAACACGTTGGCTGTACGGCTGGAGAACCGCCCGCAATCTTCCCGCTGGTATCCAGGGGCAGGATTGTACCGCAACGTACATTTGATAGTGACAGAAAAGATACACGTACCGGTATGGGGCACCCAACTTACCACTCCGCATGTAGAAGCCGACTATGCATCAATAAAATTACAAACTACCTTATCCGGAGCAGATGACAACGATATCCGCATTGTAACCGACATCATTTCGCCCGACGGCAAGATAGTTGCTACAAAAGATAACATCCGGAAAATACATTACGGAGAACCGTTTGAGCAGAACTTCCTGGTAAATGCACCTATGCTGTGGTCGCCCGAAAGTCCTTCTTTATACAAAGCGGTTTCAAAAATTTATGCAAACGGCACACTGGTAGACGAATACACCACCCGCTTTGGCATACGCAGCATAGAGATTGTGGCAGACAAAGGATTCTTTCTGAACGGCAAGCATCGTAAATTTCAAGGAGTATGTAACCACCATGATTTAGGGCCATTGGGGGCAGCAATCAATATAGCTGCCTTGCGCCGCCAGCTTACTTTATTGAAAGACATGGGGTGTGATGCTATCCGCACCAGCCACAACATGCCTGCGCCCGAATTGGTGGAGCTGTGTGACGAGATGGGGTTCATGATGATGATTGAGCCCTTTGACGAATGGGACATTGCCAAATGCGACAACGGTTATCATCGCTTCTTCGACGAATGGGCCGAAAGAGACATGGTGAACATGCTCCACCATTATCGCAATAACCCGAGCGTAGTGATGTGGAGCATCGGCAACGAAGTGCCCACCCAAGTGAATCCGGAAGGCTATAAAGTTGCATCGTTTTTACAAAACATCTGCCATAGGGAAGACCCCACACGCCCCGTAACTTGCGGAATGGACCAAGTATCGAGTGTATTGGATAATGGATTTGCCGCATTGCTGGATGTGCCCGGCCTCAATTACCGTGCCCACCGCTATGTGGAGGCTTACAACCGCTTGCCACAGAACATCGTATTAGGTTCAGAAACAGCTTCTACTGTCAGTTCGCGCGGCATTTACAAATTCCCGGTAGAGAAACGTGCCAACGCCATGTACGATGACCATCAGTCAACAGGATATGATGTGGAGTATTGCCCATGGAGCAACCTGCCCGATGACGACTTTGCTTTAGCCGAAGATTATCCATGGACTATCGGCCAGTTTGTATGGACTGGTTTCGACTATTTGGGCGAACCTACGCCTTACCATACGGACGCCTGGCCCAGCCACAGCTCCCTTTTCGGTATTATAGACTTGGCGAGCCTGCCTAAAGACCGCTACTACCTCTATCGCAGTGTTTGGAACAAGAAATCCCCCACGCTGCACGTACTACCCCATTGGACCTGGCCCGGAAGGGAAGGGAAAAACACCCCCGTCTTTGTCTACACCAGTTATCCTGAAGCGGAGCTTTTTGTCAACGGCAAGAGCTATGGCAAACAGCGTAAACTTACCCGTGAGGAAAGCCAAGCCTTGCAAGGTAAAGATTCCCTCTGGCTGCAACGCCGGTATCGCCTAATGTGGCTGGATGTGCCTTACGAGCCGGGAGAAGTAAGAGTTGTGGCTTATGATGCCAATGGGAAAGCCGCCGAAGAGAAGATAATGCGCACAGCTGGCAAACCTCATCATATAGAATTGATAACCGACCGTACAAGCCTCACCGCCAATGGCAAGGACTTGGCCTACGTCACAGTACGCATTGTGGACAAAGATGGCAACCTGTGCCCGACAGACACCCGCATAGTGCAATTTACCGTAAAAGGAGCAGGTACTTATCGCGCTGCTGCCAATGGCGATGCCACCTGCCTCTATGTTTTCCATAAGAACAAGATGCCTGCATTCAGTGGGCAGCTGACAGCCATTGTACAGGCCGGTGAAACGGAAGGCGAAATTACCCTGGAAGCAAAGGCGAAAGGGGTGAAAACCGGGAAACTGACCTTGAATGCATTACAACAGTAAGAGCCTGTCGCTTTTTAGCACTACAACACCCCCAACAATCTCAGTATGCTCGGTGTAAGCAATGCCGTAAAGATGCCGTTCAGCGTAAGCCCCAAGCTGGCAAAAGCTCCATACTTACGACTGACATCCATAGCGGCGGAAGTGCCTACAGCATGTGCTGCAGTACCCATGGACAACCCTTGTGCCATGGGGCTATGCACATGTCCAACCTTTAATGCCTTGAAGCCAAGCATTCCGCCAAGTAGACCTACGCACACCACCACAGCTGCCGTAAGCGACGGAATGCCGCCAAGCGAACCTGCCACCTCCATAGCTATAGGTGTAGTGACCGACTTGGGTGCCAAGGAATAAATGATTTCATCGGAAGCCCCCATCCATTTGGCTATCAGCACCACGGAGACTACCCCGACAATGCAACCGGCCAATTGGGACAAGATGATAGGAAGCAGTTGTTTCTTGATGGTCTCCAATTGCAAATAAAGGGGGACACCCAAAGCCACCACCGCAGGCTTTAACCAGAACTCTATCAGGTGTCCACCCTCATTGTAGGTATCATAGCTAATGTGCGCCATTTTCAGGAAAATGATAAGTATGGCAATCGTCAGCAAAATGGGGTTGAGTAACATCAGGCCTGTGCGTTTTTGCAGCAATTTGGCCAGGAAAAACACGCCGAAAGTAACGGCAAGCAAGAAAAACTCGTTCTCCAGGAAATTCATTTCAACTTACGGGTTAATTGGTGAACCCAGCCGGTAACGACAAGCACCAGCAAGGTACTGACTAAAAAAGAAACGACAATAGGCCAGAACTCGGCAGCAATGACATCAAAATACAGTATCAAAGCCACACCGGGCGGCACAAAAAAGAAACCAAGATTGGCAACCAGGAAGTCGGACATGCCCTGCACCCAGTGCAATTTAATCCAGCCCAACTTCAAGAACAACGTCAGCAACAGCATGCCTATAATGCTGGAAGGCAATTTAATGCCCGTAAGATAAACAACCAGCTCGCCCAAGGCAAGGCATCCGAAAAGGATGGCACATTGACGAATCATAACTTATATAAATTAATACCTATTGAAAACGGGCGCAAAGTTAATGAATCTTCTGCTTCCGGAAACATTACTGACACGACCTATAGGGACGTTATGTTAAATAATCCAATAATTCCTACCCTATACATTTTTACGCATCCAATTGCTATATAGATATTGCAAAATTGTGTATTTTTGCGAGTGACTTAAAGAAGTATGAATCCAACACACAAATATATCATCATGCAAAGATTAATCAACCAAATCGTTGAGCGCGCCAAAGCCAACCGCCAACGCATTGTCCTTCCCGAAGGCACGGAAGAACGCACTTTGAAAGCTGCCAACCAAGCCCTGACCGATGAGACGGCTGACCTCATCCTATTGGGCAACCCTGATGAAATCAACGAATGTGCCAAGAAATGGGGGCTGGGAAACATTGGAAAAGCTACCATTATCGCCCCCGAAAACAATCCACGAAAAGAAGAATATGCGCAACTGCTTTATGAACTGCGCAAAAGCAAAGGCATGACCCTTGAGGAAGCCGAAAAGAAAGTGACCGACCCGCTCTACCTGGGTTGCCTCATGATAAAGAACGGTGATGCCGACGGGCAACTGGCCGGTGCACGCAACACCACAGGCAACGTGCTGCGCCCCGCCTTGCAAATCATTAAGACCGCACCGGGCATTACGTGCGTGTCGGGCGCCATGCTGCTGCTGACGCACGCACCCGAATATGGCACGAACGGCATCGTGGTGATGGGCGATGTGGCCGTTACCCCCGTTCCCGATGCTTCCCAATTGGCACAAATAGCCGTCTGCACGGCACGTACCGCAAACGCCGTAGCCGGCCTTGACCCCAAAGTAGCCCTACTCAGCTTCTCGACTAAAGGCTCTGCAAAACATGATGTGGTAGACAAGGTAGTGGAAGCCTTGAAGCTGGCCAAGGAAATGGCACCGGACATTGCCATCGACGGCGAACTGCAAGCCGATGCCGCCCTGGTGCCCGAAGTAGGTGCCAGCAAGGCTCCCGGTTCGGCCATCGCAGGACATGCAAACGTGCTGGTCGTACCCAATCTGGAGGTAGGCAACATTTCCTACAAACTGGTACAACGCCTGGGACATGCCGATGCCATCGGCCCCATCCTGCAAGGCATTGCCCGCCCGGTAAACGACTTGTCGCGCGGATGCTCCGTGGAAGATGTCTACCGCATGATTGCCATCACGGCCAACCAAGCCATTGCTGCCAAGAACAACGCTTAAGAATACCTGAGTCTAAAACCATATAAACAACAAGAAGATATGAAAATATTAGTATTGAACTGCGGCAGCTCGTCCATCAAGTACAAGCTGTTCGACATGGAACACAAACAAGTCATTGCCCAAGGCGGCGTAGAGAAAATCGGCCTGAAGGATTCCTTCCTGAAAATCACTTTGCCTAATGGCGAAAAAAAAATCCTGGAGAAAGACATTCCCGAACACACCGTAGGCGTAGAGTTCATTCTCCAGACGCTGACCAGTCCTGAATACGGAGCCATCAGCTCGCTCACGGAAATCAATGCCGTAGGCCACCGCATGGTGCATGCCGGAGAGAAGTTCAGCAAGTCTGTCCTGCTCACCCCCGAAGTACTCGAAGCCTTCACCGCCTGCAACGACCTGGCACCACTGCACAACCCTGCCAACCTGAAAGGCGTAAATGCCATCAAGGCCATTCTGCCCGACGTGCCGCAAATCGGCGTATTCGACACGGCTTTCCACCAGACGATGCCCGACTATGCCTACATGTATGCCGTGCCCTACGAACTGTACAAGAAGTACGGAGTGCGCCGCTACGGCTTCCACGGCACATCGCACCGCTATGTATCGCAAAGAGTGTGCGACTTCCTCGGCGTGAAGCCCGAAGGCCAACGCATCATCACCTGCCACATCGGTAACGGCGGCTCCATCAGCGCCATCAAAGACGGCAAGTGCATGGACACCAGCATGGGCCTTACCCCGCTGGAGGGGCTGATGATGGGTACCCGCAGCGGTGACATCGACGCCGGCGCCGTGACCTACATCATGGAGAAGGAAGGGCTGGATGCAGCCGGCATATCGAACCTGCTGAACAAGAAGAGCGGCGTGCTGGGCATCTTCGGCGAATCGAGCGACATGCGCGACCTGGAAGCTGCCGTGGCAGCCGGCAATCCCAAAGCCATTCTGGCCGAAAACATGTACTTCTACCGCATCAAGAAGTACATCGGAGCCTACGCGGCTGCCTTGGGCGGCGTGGATATCATCGTCTTCACCGGCGGTGTGGGCGAAAACCAGGCCACTGCCCGCTGGGGTGCCTGCCAGGGACTGGAGTTCATGGGCGTGAAGCTGGATGCCGAGAAAAACAAGGTGCGCGGCGAGGAGATGGTCATCTCCACCGACGACTCCAAGGTGAAAGTCGTAGTCATCCCCACCGACGAGGAACTGATGATTGCCACCGACACGCTGGCCATCTTGCAACACGGCGAGGCGTGACCTGCCTTCTATCTTAGACCTGTTTATCCCTACGACCCTCATGCCACCGCATGGGGGTCTTTCGTATACACACAGGGCAATATGGAGACCCTCCATACGGGCGTATGGAACCTCTCCATATTTTTAGGGATATTCAGTAATTGATTTGGATTTACATCCATTCTGCTATTTTATGACTGAGACTCTATACTCCTTTTTACCTTTTACTTCGTTATTCGGTTTAACAATATTTTCACATTTAATATTATTGCCCTCCTCCAAGATATCCAATATCTCACTAAGTGACTCATTCTCAAATGTCGCATGATATGGATAATCTTTAATTTCTTCATCCACAATAACGAAATGGACATTATATTTTTGCTCGAGTTTATTAAAAACGTCCTTCAATTTAACATCCCTGAAAACGGTCAATCCATCTATCCAAGCATAGTTGTTGTAAACATTGCCCTGTGTAATAGAATATGTACTATCAACTTTGCTATAGCTAAAGACCTCTCCTGGAGCCATTTCCACACTACAACTCGAGTTCATGCCTGATATACTTATTCTACCCTTATCCAAAGAGACACATACATTAGCTTCATTTTTATAGGCATTCACATTAAATCGTGTACCCGTAGCTACAATATTGACATCACCAGCTTTAACAATAAATGGATATTCAGGATTGGCATTTACTTCGAAAAACGCTTCACCTTGTTTTAACTCTATTTCTCTTACTTTCTTATCAAATCGAACCGGATATCTCACGGTTGTCCCAGCATTAAGTCGGACAATGGAGCCATCAGTCAATTCCACAGAAGAAGTCATCCCAAAAGGTACAGTTATAGTCTGATAGGCTGTTTTAGCCACCGTTCCAAACTCATCCTTATCCACTTGAATATATAAATAAATAGTTGACACGAGTAGAGGAATAAATAATACCGCTGCCGCCCTATAAATTAATGACGTAAACGAAGCTATCCTCCTTTTCTTACATCTTTTACTTATCCTGCTAAAAAAAAGCCTCTCAGCCTTTTCTGAATCAATACACTCAGGCCGGAAAGCAGGATTGGCAACATCCCAAATATTTTTCATTTTCCGGATATCAGCCTCATCTTCCCCATTCCTATTGCTCCATTCATTGCAAGCCTTAGGATCTGACCCGGTATTACCCAAGAGAATTTTATTTATAACATCTTCATCTTTCATATTCTATTTTATTTAAAAGCTAATACCTGAATTACACACATGAAATCCAAGTAACAATAACACTGAACACGCATGTAACATTTATTGCGTAATAATGACGATTAACTTAAACCGACCCACAACCATTTTGCGAAAATAAATAATAACATAACAAAAAAATCCTTCAACAGAGTTTTAAGTCGCACAATAGATTTTGCAATCCTAACTTCAACTGTTCTAACCGAAACGCCTAATTCACCCGCAATCTGTTGATATTTCATCCCTTTCTCCTTACTCATTTTAAAGGTTATCTTTTCATCTTCTGGCAACTTCTCTATTGCTTGTTGAAGGCTTGCATTAAGCTCCGAAAATAGGATATATTCTTCTGTATCATTATTTTCTAATAAATTCTGCTTGATAATAAACTCAATATGTTCGTTAACTATTTTACCATGTTTTAGTTCATCCAGACAGTTGTTCTTGACTGATTTTATAAGATACGACTTGAGTGATTCTATCTTAAGTCTTTCTCTATTATCCCACATATAGAGAAAGATATCTTGAACAATATCTTCGCATACTTCTTGATTCGGTATTATAGTTCCCCCATACAGTACAAGGTCTTTGTAATACTTTGAAAATAAATAGGAATATGCGCTGTGCTCTCCTTTTTTAAGAGCAGCAATGAGCCCTGCCTCATTATCATATTGCATCATTCTATTCATATATAACATTAAACATTCGAAAACTTCGACGGGCACAAATATAGAGACAACTAATTTATTAACCAACACATACATTCGATATATTTAGTATAAAGAACAACTACACAACAATAAAACTCTACAATCTGTCTTACATCAAAAAGGAAACGCAAAAATAAAATTTTCATTTTTCCTTTTCGAGTTGTGGGTTGAATTCCTTAAATCGTCATATTAATACATTGCAATGTTTTTTGTTTAACTCAAATCAGTTACGAGTATGAAAATGATAAAATTAAATCTGAAAAACAATATTGACGGGTAGCTATATTTATTTTGCACTCGGAATTTAGAAGGTTAAGCATCTGACTAAAAAAACACGAATATCATATCTATCGGCTGCTTCCCCATCCAATTCTAAGCAGTATACCCATGAGAACATATCAGAACATCTGCGCTGAAAAAGCTTATGCAGCTTCTTGCAATCGTTTTGTTGAACTAAGGAATCAGCGTTCTCCAATACGAAGTCCCTCATTTTTTACGGATACAAAATTGGACAGTCCTAATAGAAACAGTTCTTGCTCCATTTTTCCATAATTCATCTAAAGAACAAATTGTATGAATAAAAAATATCTAATAGCATATTTGCTCAGTGCATTTTTAATTATCCCCACATGGGGACAAAATGCGAAACTGTCTCTTGCCATGAAGAATGCCAAAATAGAGACTATCTTACAACAAATAGAAAGCCGAACCGAATATAGATTCTCTTATAACAAGGAACAAGTAGATATAAATAGAAGAATATCCATAACTGTTAACAACGAAAGTATAAATGAGATATTAAATAAAATATTTGCTGGTACCAATGTACAATATACAATATCAGGAAATCAAATTATATTGAAATATACAGCAAAGCCAGGTAAAAAGAAAGTTAACGTAAAAGGACGCATTTTAGACGAGAACAATGAGCCAATGCCAGGGGTAACTATTCTTATAGAAAATTCATCTATTGGAACAGTGTCTGATATTGACGGCTATTTCGCAATAGCCGTACCTCTTGGTTCTTCCTTAAAAGTATCTTCAATAGGTTTTAAAAATCAATATTTCCATATAAATAAAGCAATGGACTTAAACATTGTAATGAAAGAAGATAGGCAACTCCTTGATGAAGTCGTTGTAATAGGATATGGAACACAGAAAAAGGTTAACTTGACGGGAGCTGTAACTACAGCTTCAAAAGAGTTATTAGAAAACAGACCTATTGCCAATATAGCGCAAGGTCTGCAAGGACTTGTACCTAACCTCAACATTACTTTCAATAGCGGACAGCCAAATGAAGAGGCTAAAGTTAATATTCGCGGCAACACATCATTGAATGGAGGCGATGCTTTAATCCTCTTGGACGGTGTAGAAATATCAGATTTATCATTGATTAATCCGCAAGACGTAGAGAATATTTCAGTCTTGAAGGATGCTTCTGCTGCCGCAGTTTACGGTGCACGCGCAGCATTTGGTGTCATGCTTATTACCACTAAGAAAGGCGCTCGAAACCAAAAAACCAGAATTTCTTATTCCAATAACTTATCATGGAGTACACCTGCCCGATTACCGGAAATGCCCAGATCTGATATATGGGCAAAGATGTGGAACAAAGTATATGATTATGAGAATCCTGGAAGTTTTTATTTTAATGACAAATTTATAGCGGCGCTCGAAGCCCATATTGCAGATCCTGTGAACAATCCTGCAATACTGGTAGACACAGAAGGGATACAGAACCCCAATTATACCCCAAGCAATCCTGGCTGGGCGTATGTAGGAAACACAGATTGGTTAGAAGCATTTTATAAAAACGCGGCTTTTATGCAGCAACATAACATCAGCTTATCTGGTGGCACTGAGCGTAATAACTACTACGCTTCTATCGGATACAAAGACCAATCAGGTATTTTTAGATATGGCAATGACAGTTATAAAAGAATGAATATGTCATTCAACTTTGAAACCCAAATAACAGAATGGCTTGATTTAGGATTTTCTACTCGCATGAACTACATCAAAAATGATGAACCTTACATGTATAATAATGGGGTAGATGAAGCCACATGGTTTTATGAGGTATACCGCATGTTCCCAACCCTATCGGTCTTTTTGCCCAATGGAGACTTTGCAGGTTTATATCTCAATAGTGGAAATTTCAATTGGATTGGCAAAATGGCGTTAGCAGGACGTAATAAGAAAGACATATGGGATCAATGGTATACGGGACGGTTTACCATCAAACCGTTTAAGGGCTTAACTGTACAAGGAGACTATTCTTGGAACCGATATTCTTCAACCCAAAAGGTACATCGAAAAGAAATGACCCAGACTTTTCCTGAAGGTGCGGCAGAATGGACTGTAGAGACCCCTAATTTTGTCCAAAACTCAAATTCTAACGATATCTATCAAGTATTGAACGTATGGGCTGAATACGAAAAGTCTTTCAACGAGGCTCATAATATCGTTTTAATGGCAGGATATAACCAAGAGCAAAAGACCTTCGCCTCAACATCATACAAGATGACGAATCTTTATGACAACGAGTTACCCATTTCAGATTTGGCAATCAACTACTTAGAGAATAGTGAAACGAAGGATATATGGAGAGTTCAAGGAGCTTTTTTTAGACTCAATTATGATTACAAATCAAAATATTTAGTAGAAATAAACGGTCGCTATGATGGTTCCTCCAAATATGCAAAAGGAGATCGTTGGGCATTTTTCCCTTCTGCTTCTATCGGCTGGAGAATATCGGAAGAAAACTTTTTCCAACCATTAAAAAAATATGTGGACAACCTGAAACTTAGAGCTTCCTTCGGAGCATTAGGAAATCAAGTCACCTCAGGATACCATGATTATATGTCCTATCTTTCCGGACGGGTTTTAACGTCATATATGATGAATGGAGCCATCATCAATGGATTGGATGTGCCAACCCTGCCAAGCCTTGTAACATGGGAGAAGGTCATTACGAAAGATCTTGGACTTGATTGGACATTGTTTAACAACCGCCTATATGGTACATTTGACTTTTACATACGTGACACCAAAGACATGGTCCGCTCAGTCACTCTTCCAGCCGTTTTGGGTACCAGTGGAGGCAAAGAGAATATTGCCGACATGCGTACTACCGGATGGGAATTAGAACTTACATGGCGAGACAAAATCAATAACGTGTTAGGTAGTGCATTAGACTATTCTGTCACATTAGGGCTCTCTGATTATCAAGCAGAAATTACAAAATATGATAACCCAAATGGTTCGATTGCCTCTGGAATGTACTACAAAGGGCAAAAACTAGGAGAAATATGGGGCTATGTTACCGACGGCTTCATACAAGATGACTTTGAAGCAAACCGCATGAATTATATACAGAAATTTATAAACGGGACATGGTATCCAGGTGACATACGATATAAAGACCTAAATGGTGACGGCGTCATTGACCAAGGAAGCAATACCCTTTCAGACCCAGGAGACAGAAAAGTCATAGGTAATTCCACTCCCCGCTACCGGTTTAACCTGCAAGGCAGTATCAATTGGCATGGCTTCGGCATAAGAGCTATTTTCGAAGGAGTAGCCAAAAGAGATTTATGGACAGGAAGTGATACTTTTTGGGGCTTTTCACGAGGCATATACAATTCCAATGTGTTCCAATACCACATAGACAATACATGGACTTATGAAACCCCTGACGCATATTATCCAAGACCCAGCGCGAGCGGAAATTCCAAAAACAAACAGATACAAACCAAATACCTACAGAATGCAGCCTATATCCGTCTGAAAGATTTAACTATAAGCTATAATCTTCCAAAGAAATGGCTGAAAACAATGGGATTAGAAAATGCGCATATATATGTCAGTGGATTGAACTTATGGGAAAAAACCGGACTACCACCATTTATGGTGCCTGATATTGTTGACCAAATTACAGGAACTGGAAATATAAATGATGCCAATTCCGTCAATAGTGGCAAGGAATATGCATTTATGAGAAGTTTCTCTTTTGGAATGAATGTTACATTTTAATACAGTAATCAATATGAAAAAAAACATCTATATCTATCTTTTATCGTTATGTTTCTCAATTGCTGGATGCAATTACTTAGAAACAGAACCTGGCGATGTAATCTCAAGTGACCGTTTTTGGGAAACAGCCAACTCTGCAGCTTTGGAACAATATTGCAATACTTACTATCCAAAACTCATTCTAGGGCATGGAGATCCACTTGCATGGAGTTTAGGAAATATGATAGAGTCTGAATATCAATCAGATAATCTTCTAGGTGCTTCTGCTAATCTTATAACATTTGGACAGAGCACAGTACAAATTACATCTTCTCATTGGAATTGGTCTGTAATAAGAGGCTGTAATGAATTCCTTAACAATTATGATCGTTCTCCAGCATCGGAAACCGACAAAAGGAAATATGCCGGTGAAATTTTGTTCTTTAAAGCATTCGATTACTATAACAAAGTACGACTTTTTGGTGATGTACCTTGGTATGACAGTGCACTAAATAAAGATGATCCGGAGCTTTTTAAAGGGCGTGATTCAAGAGTGCTCGTTATGGAAAATATAGTTAACACTATAGACCGTGCAATAGAATATTTACCTATCAAGACAAATGTATATCGCGTTAGCCGTAATGCAGCCTTATTGTTGAAAGCCAGAATATGTTTATATGAAGGTACTTATAGACGTTATCGCGATATGGAAGGCGATGAAGAATATCTCGAATTGGCTTATGAAGCAGCCGGCAGACTAATGACAATGGGGCATTCTCTATACAACTCTGGAGATCCTAATTCCAGCTATTTTGATCTATTCATACAAGATAACTATAACAATAACCCCGAAGTAATACTATCCCGCGAATATGATGCTTCTATTAATATGGGGAATAACGTCTCCAATAGTATTCCAGGTGCCGTTATGGGAATGAGCAGAGACTGTTTTGAAGAATATCTTTGTGCAACAACCGGTAAACCCATTTCGCTCTGCGGATGTCATACTCCTGACATGGGATACATTAATGAAATGAAGAATAGAGACGGACGATTGTTGCAGACCCTATGCCTACCAGAAGCAGGCAGTGAATACGCCCGTTATTTGTTCAGCGATGATAACGGAGTATTAAAAGGTGGTGCTCCTAACATTATGGGAATATTACAAGGGAATGACGACAGAACATTCTACGCATCAACCTCTACAGGTTACGCAATAGCAAAATACTACAAAGCCTCGGAACACTTGAAAGGCAACCATAAAGGAAGTATTGATGCGCCTGTTATGCGTTACGCAGAAGCTTTATTAATACGTGCAGAAGCAGGTGCAGAATTAGGGAAAGATCCGGAACTGGATAAAACGGTTAATGCACTTCGCAAACGTGCCGGATTTACTCATGATTTAACCATGAATCCTGTCGAAGACCCGGATTTAGTGGCAAAATATCCCAATGTCACAGGACCAAATGCCAATTTAATCCGAGAAATAAGAAGAGAAAGGCGCATCGAACTGTTTGCTGAAGGCTACCGATGGGACGATGTATGCCGATACAATGTAGGAGAAATCGTTTATAACAGGGAACGAAGAGGAGCCAAACTCGACCCGACACTCTATTCCGAAGATGAAAGACAAACAATAGAGGATGAAATAGGAATCGACCCAAATGGGTTCATCACGCCATATGCAAAAAGAGTATCTTTCAATATGAATTTTACAAACAAATATTATTTATACAATATCCCATTAAACGAAATTTCTCTGAATCCCAATTTATTACCTCAGAATCCGGGATGGGAATAATAACATGTTGAATTAACTTATAAATAATTGAATTATGAAATTAACATTAAACGCAACAAATGTCTACTGCATAATGCTTATGGCCATACTTGCTTTTGGAGGATGTTCCAATGACGACGAAGCTATGCCGCAGCATAAAGGGGCAACGACACAGCTCATGCAAAACATTGCCGATCATGTCCCATACATACAAGAGGTATTGAATGAGAAAATACATAAAATAAGTGACGGTGTAAATATTACAGAAGTGTCATTCACCTATTGTACAAAACAAACGCACATGTTTATAGCAGAAATAAATTTAACCCAAAATGTTACAATTGTGACTTCTACACCTGATAACCAGATGTCAATGGGCAACTTAAAACAAACTGTAACAGAACAAATAGAAAAAGCCGCAGCAGATGGGGTCAATGTATTATTGGGAATAAATGGCCATTCAGGGGGGATCTGTTATAAAAATGCCCAAGAACTTAAAAGCACATTCGGGCGCGATTCAGAACAGGTATTTTATCTTTTAGATGACGGGAAAGCGTATATCACTACAGTTCCAGAATTCAACCTGCATAGAAATCGTGTAGCCAATGCCATCAGCGGTAGTCACTCTTTACTGATTGATGGAGAAGTTGGTCAGTTCATTGTAGATGATGGCGCAATGAGTTTTTCTCCACGTACCTTTGTAGGAGTAACAAAAGAGCATGATAAAGTATATTTCTTTATTGTCGATGGAGGACAAGATGAATACTCCAACGGCATGCGGCTTGAAGACATTATGCTGGTGTGCCAAAGTGCCGGATGCTACCAAGCAATGGATTTAGAAGGAAATGAAGCTTCTACCATAGTGTGCAAAACAGAAGGAGATGATTTTTTATTAATGAACAAGCCCTCCAGTGGTACAGAAATTCCTGTCGCCAATGGATTGCAAGTTATAGTGAAAAACAATTAAAATGACAAATTATGGAAAAATATTACAAAACCATCCATACTATCGCTATTGGATTATTCATCCTAATAGGCCTCACTTGTTCAATCTCATGCGATGACACATTGGAAAGTCGGATTGAACCCAAAATAGATGTACAAGAAGAAGTGACAATAGAACCAGAAGGCTCAAGAGAAGTTATTAAACTAAAATCTTCTTACCCTTGGTTTGCCGAGGCCTCTGATTCATGGATACAACTGACAAGGTATCGTGGCCAAATGCAACTTCCGGATTCTATTGTCGCAATTGTTGCAGAAAACACCCAAATGGAAGCTCGTGAAGGATGGATAGAAGTCCGGTTGATGGACCAAATGTCAAAAAGGATTGCTGTCATACAAAACGGCCGTGGAACATTAATAACTTTACCCAAAGATATTGTATACTTCAACGTAAATGGCGGTGAAGCAGAACTTTCTGTTTTAACAAATCTTGACTGGGATACAGATATCAAATCAGAGAATGGCTTTACATTTGAAAAAATAGACAAAAACAAGCTAAAAGTTACGGTATCCCCCAACAATACGGGAAGTCAACGTGAAATAGCTGTTACGTTAAAAGAAAAGGGTGGAGATAAATCTGCAATTTTAACTGTAATACAAACAAATGAGGAGAAAATGCTGAACATCACTCTGACACCAGAGAGTAAGGATGTATTATTGCCTAAAGGTACAAACGAAATAGAGATTCCTGTTATAACCAACCTTGAATATGACTTAGAAATCAGTGGAAGTTCTTGGATTAGTGTAACGTCTGCCCCACAATTCAGTGGTGGTGATATTGCCGAAGATATTCCTATCAAAATTTCGGTATCAGCTAATACCTCTGGCGTTGAAAGAAACGGATACATAAAAATTAGAGACAAAGAATCCGAAATATCAGACATCTATTACATATCACAAATGGCTAAAAGCAGACGAGTATATGTAAAAGCCGGTTCAAATGGCGATGGGACAAGCTGGGAAAATGCATTTGGCGATATTGAATCGGGAAACAATGCTTGTGGTGATAATGACGACTTGGAACTTTGGGTTGCAGAAGGTGATTACCAATTAACCGGAACGATTGCATTTAGAAGCGTCAATATTTATGGCGGATTTACTGGCAATGAAACAAAACTGAAAGAACGCAACCTTAACAAAAAATCGACGATTATAGGTGGAGATTTCTTCTTGCTAAGGTCAGAAGGCGCGAGTGATATGCAATATGTTTTTGATGGATTTATCCTTACTGGCACAAACACAACCTCACAAGCCGAATGGGGTGGTGTGCTGAGAATGACAAACCGAGTATTCAGCAATAATATTGTACAGGGGAACAATTTCTATAGAGCAGCTTGCGGGTATTATGACAATTGCAAAATAATAAATTGCATATTCTACAACAATACTACTACGCAAACATCCGGTGCCATTTATTTCTTGAATGGGACAACAGTTTACAACTCCAACATTGTGAACAATACTGTCTTGTCACAATGGGACGACGCTTATGTTATCCGTGCCGCTAATAACCTCAAAATTTACAATTCCATCATTTGGGGAAATACCAGCAACTCAAAAAATAATCAATACCATTTAGCTGATGCAAGTGCATGCAGTTTATATAATTGCGCTGTGGTCAATCTGAACTCCGCATCAGCATATACTCCGCAGGCAAATAATTGCATTATCAATCTAAGCACCGATAACAATAGCGGACCTCTATTCATTGATCCGACAAACGGGAATTATCAACTTCAGGAGTCTTCTCTTTTAATAGACCGTGGAAAGAGCTCTATCATCAAATCACTAGAAATCAGTAAAGATATTATAGGTAATTCACGTATTGATGGCAATGCTGTCGATATAGGAGCTTATGAATATCAATTCTCTAAAGTGGAATAACCCATTTAACTTAACACAACAGATAGGAGGGGTGTTGCGTTATGCACCCCCTCCTCCTTTTAAAAAACAATTAAAAATATAAACTATGAAACAGAATTTCGAAAGACAAATCATGTACCGGCTGATTCTTTTTATGCTGATTGTAACCTCTTGCTCAGACAACAAAGCGGAAGGATATGAACCACAGACACCTTTTGGAAA
Organism: uncultured Bacteroides sp.; assembly: GCA_944320865.1. Classification (GTDB taxonomy): domain Bacteria; phylum Bacteroidota; class Bacteroidia; order Bacteroidales; family Bacteroidaceae; genus Bacteroides. The sequence goes on from CALUJC010000008.1 coordinate 54,716, forward strand.
AGACATTGCTACTACCTCAATCGTCTCAGAAATGTTTTGGGACCGCATTTTTGAACTAAGAGATGGAGTGACTGTTACAGAAACTTACTTTAAAACGGGAGTTGATTTTCAACACATATTTGTAGCAGAAGTTGACTTAACAAAAGTGACTTTTACCCCAGGAACTAAAGATGACTTAAACGTCCCGGCCACTGGAGCGGAGTCTGATGCCATTCTTCCTTATCATGCATATGCAGCAGAAAAGAATGGGAAAAAAGTATGGCTTGGTGTAAATGGGGATTTTTACACTGGCACATATGAAGTTATGGGCATCTTCTTCAAAGATGGAGTTTGCATTAATGACAAACCTGTTGAAGGACACGAAGCAGTAGTTTATCAACTAAAGAATGGAGAATCATATGTCGGCCTAGCTGAAGAAGCATTAGCTTATGGCGACCAACTATTACATGCCGTTGGTGGATATGGGACTTTAGTAGACGATGGGAAAATCAACATAGAATACGGGAATATAGGTGATATTGCCACAGACACCCACCCCCGCACAAGCATTGGAATCTCTAAAGATCGTAAAACCCTTTATCTGTTCGTCGTCGATGGAAGAATGAAGGATTCATATTATTCTAAAGGACTGACATTAGAGCAATTAGCCATACTAATGGAAGCGGTTGGCTGCTACAACGCAATAAACCTTGACGGCGGTGGCTCTACAACCTTAATAGTACGGAAAGAAAGTGAAGATGGAGGTTTAAAGTTCCCCATATTAAATACACCTACAGACGATAATGGCCCCCGTGAAGTAACCAATAGCATTTTAATAATAGAAAAGCAATAAATAACTGCAGTCACAACAAAAGGTCTATAAAAATAGGCATACATTTCGTATTTTTATGGTTTAGCACAAAAAATGTATGCCCATTTTCATAGATCTTTTTCATCAAATACCTCTACAGTACCTATTATAATTATGAAAAGTATAAAAATATTTTTAGGAATAATACCATGGCTAATCTGCCCTACGTTTGTAATGTCCCAAGACAATAAATATCCTTTATTGCATTATGAGGAATTATCCGATACCAAACCTCATGATGATCTATATAAATGGAATAGAATTAACCCTGCAGTCCAATTATACTGGGGGAGTACAGATGTGCGCTATTCCAAATACAATATCCCCCAAGATTTGAAAAAAAAGAAACTAAAAATTAAATCATGGAAAGGGGAGCATATAAGTTGTCAAGCTGTCTTATGGACTAAAAAAGATTTGCATAATGTTAGTGTAAGTCTAAAAGAGCTACGATGTGGTAAATCAATCATCCCAACTAAAAATATCCATCCGCATTTTGTAAGATATGTCATGACTGACGAACTTAATAAAGACAGAAAAAGCGGCTGTGGAAATCGAGAGAACAAAGCTGAATGGGACTCCCTATTAGTAGCAGATGCTTTGGACATAATTGACAGAATAGATGTGCAAGCCTATACAACACGACCTATATGGATAAATATAGATATTCCACATGATATTCAGCATGGCACATATAGTGGTTCTCTAATTATAAAAAGTGACCAAACAAAGCAGACGGCACTTTCTATTGAGATAGAGGTTATTAACAAAGTATTGACAAAGCCTTCAGAGTGGAACTTTTTTTTAGATTTATGGCAAAACCCCTATGCAGTAGCACGCTATTATCAAGTTCCATTATGGAGTAAGGCACATTTTGACGCGATGCGTCCAATTATGAAAATGCTAGCCGATGCAGGCCAACATGTCATAACAGCCAGCATCATGCATAAACCATGGGACGGACAAACAGAAGACCATTATGACAGCATGGTCACTAAAATAAAAAAGATAGATGGCTCATGGAAATATGACTATGCAGTATTTGATATATGGGTAAATTTCATGATGTCAGATATTGGAATTGACAGTTTAATTTCTTGCTACACGATTATTCCATGGAATTTGTCATTTGACTATTATGATGAAGCAACTAATAGAGTACAATTTATAAAAACCAAACCTCACGAAACTTCATTTTCAGACTATTGGTTACCATTCCTTAAAGATTTCTCGGCTCATTTACGAAAAAAAGGATGGTTTGAAAAAACATCCATATCCATGGATGAGCGCGCGTTGAATGACATGATAGAAGCAATAAAAGTAATAAAAAAAGCCGATCCTGACTATAAAATAAGTTTAGCTGGCAATTATCATAAAGAGATAGAACGTGATCTATATTATTTAACGATACCTTATGGGAATACACTACCGGAGGACATTAAATCAAGAAGAGAAAATAATAAGCAAATAAGTTGCGTTTACACTTGTTGCGTGGAACCATTTCCCAATATTTTCACATTTTCCCCTCCTGCTGAAGCCGCTTGGACGGTACTTCATGCCTTAGCAGAAGGCTACGATGGTTTTCTTAGATGGGCGGTGAATAGCTGGCCAAATGATCCATTAAGAGACTCCAGGTTTAGGACATGGGCGGCAGGAGATACTTATTGCATATATCCAGGTCCTAGAAGTAGTATTAGGTTTGAGAAGTTGATGGAAGGTTTGCAAGCATGTGAAAAAATACATTTACTTACAAAAGAATACAAGAAATCTGGAAACACGAAAAAACTAATTAAACTAAATGAGCTCTTATCAAAATTTACCATCAAAGGATTCATAAAATCCAATCAAACAACCGAAGAAGTCCTAAAAGAGCTACATTCCTTTTTAAATTCTTGATAGGATATGGATTTATTATCAAAAATGTAACAAACAAAATAAAAGGAAAGGAGTATCTTTGCCCTGAGATTTTCAAACATACTCCCTACCTAAATTCATTAAAATACACATAAGACATGAAACGACTGACAAGTTTTCTCCTCCTGGCACTGTTTATCATAGCAGCCGCACAGGCACAACGCGCCAAGTATGTATTCTACTTCATCGGCGACGGAATGGGCCTGAACCAAGTGAACACCACCGAAATGTACCTTGCCGAACTGGAAGGACGCATCGGCACCAAGCCCCTGCAATTCGCCTCATTCCCCGTGGCAGGCATGGCCACCACATTCTCCGCCTCCAACTCCATTACCGACTCTGCTGCAGGAGGCACGGCGTTGGCCACCGGGCACAAAACATACAACGGCGCCCTGGGCGTAGATGCCGACAAAAACAACGTGTACAGCATTGCCGTCCGCGCACAAAAGGCAGGCCGACGGGTGGGTATTACCACCAGCGTGGGCGTGGACCACGCCACCCCGGCTGCCTTCTACGCCCACCAGGCAGACCGTGGCACTTATGATGACATAGCCATCGACCTCATAGAAGCAGGCTTTGACTTTTACGCCGGCAGCGGATTCAACGCCAAAGACGGCGGCGCCAAGGCCATCCCCGCCATCGAGCAAGCCGGATACACCGTAGCCCGTGGCATCGACGAATATCAAGACAAGGCAACTGATGCCAGCAAGATGCTCCTTATTCAAGAAGAAGACGGCTTGCCCTGGTGCCTGCCCTACGCCATAGACCGCGATGAAGACGACATGACCCTGGAGCAGATTACGGAAAGCGCCATCGACTTCTTGAGCAAAGACAACCGCAAAGGCTTTTTCCTGATGGTAGAAGGCGGAAAGATTGACTGGGCCTGCCACGACAACGATGCCGCCACCGTGCTCAATGAAGTCATCGACTTGGACAACGCCGTCAAGGAAGCCTACGAATTCTACCTGCAACACCCCAAGGAAACACTGATTGTAATCACCGCCGACCACGAGACGGGAGGCCTTGGCCTGGGCTACCAGGGCTACACGCTAAACCTGAAAGCCTTGGCATGCCAAAAACAATCGGCCGAAGCCTTGTCACGCATCATCACCGACCTGCGTAAAACAGAAAAGACTACATGGGAAGACATGAAGGCCTTGCTTGCAGAACATATGGGTTTCTGGGAAAAGCTACCCTTGACGTGGGAACAAGAAAGAATGCTGCACGATGCTTTCGACGAATCGTTCACCAAGCGCCACGTGGTCTTTACCGAAAGCCTTTATTCCAGGACTGAGCCCGTGGCCGTGGCAGCCCGCAAAGTCATGAACCAAATAGCCAAGGCCGGCTGGACAACCGGTGACCATAGCGCAGAATATGTCCCGGTATTTGCCATCGGCGCAGGGGCACAGCTGTTCAGTGGGAAAATGGATAATACCGACATCCCCAAACGCATTGCCAAGGCTGCCGGATACAAGTGGTAATAGGGAAACAGCGATTAACGATTAGGGGTTAGTGATTAGTGTTTAATACATGCTGGCATAGCATTATTAACCGCTAATCACTAACCCCTAACTACTTTTAATCCTATGCTTACAGCGCAGGCAGCAGGTACTTCCATATAAGGTTCAGCTCGGCCTGCATATCCGGCAGGTGGGCGGTAACCACAATGACGGCATCCTTATCCGGCAATACCAAGATGTACTGCCCGTTGGCTCCATCGGCACGGAAGGCATTATGACGACAACGCCACATCTGGTAGCCATAGCCTTGCAGCCAATCGCTGTTCTTGGGCGTCATCTTCATTTTTTTGAGCCATTCAGGCCTAACCCCTGCAGGCAATGAAGGCACTTGGGCAGCCGAAGCCTCTTTCACCCAACCTTCGGGCAACACCTGCTTGCCCTGCCACTTGCCATCCTGCAACAGCAGCAGGCCCATCTTGGCAAGGTCTTCCGTCTTGAGGTACAAGCCCCAGCCGCCGGTGTTGACACCCTGCGGACTTTCTTCCCAACGCACATTCACAATGCCCAGCGGGCGGAACAGGCGCGGCCACAGGTAGTCTACAATCTTCTGTCCCGTCACCTTCTGCACAATGGCCGAAAGCATGTAAGTTCCCACGCTGTTGTAGCAGAAGAACGTACCCGGCTTATGCTCTACCGGCCAAGCCAGGAATCCTTTCACCCAATCGGCATCTTGCTTGCCACGCACGTCGCGCGTAGGGTCTGTATCATGCCCGCAGTTCATGGTGAGCAGATGGCGCACAGTCATCTCCTTCAAGTTATCGCTCACCTCGGCAGGCAGTTTGTCGGGGAAGAAGGAGATAACTTTGTCGTCCAGCTTCAGCTTACCCTCGGCAATGGCAAAGCCCACGGCGGTAGAAGTGAAAGTCTTGCTCACGGAGTTCAAGATGTGCGGCTCGTTCTCGCGCCCTTCACTCATCCAGTTGGCAGAGAGCACCTGGCCATGCTGCACAATCATCAGGCTATGCAGGTCTTGCTTTTCCTTTTGGGCGGCAGCCAGATACTTCTGCACGGCCTTGTCCAACTTCTTGGAGGCTTCGCCCCGTGGCAGGCTCTTGGTCAGCTGGTTGATATCCATCAGGCGGATGCCACGTTCCTCAATGGCTTGCTTCACACGGGGACTGGTCAACAGGTCGGTCACGCCCTGGCGGTCGGTAGCCACGTTTTCATAGCCGATGTGGAAAACGGTCTTCATCTCATCGTTGTCATAAGCCGGATGGTCGAGGAAAAGATAGCGTTTGCCTGGCTCCAGTTTCTCCAATGCGGCAAGAAAGCTCGCCTCTTTCTCTTGCGGGGTCTTGCTGGGGCCTGCATAACCAATGTACTGGAAATTATAGTCCTTATCGGAATCCATACGGTCTATGCAAGACAGATTGTACTCCTTAGCCAATCTGAGTGTCAGCTCGTTCACCTCTTTCGTAAAAGCAGTAGAAGCCATGTGCCCCGTCAAGTGACTCAGTTGGGGAATGTTTTGCAAAGCCACCTCTATTTGCGCACGGAATTCCTGTTCAATCTCGCGGATGTCCCACTCATGCTCGGTAAGCGCCTGCCCCGGATAATTGGGATTGGGCTTAATCATAGGATAAAAGTAACCGTCCTTGTCCGTCAGACTGGGGCAATGTGTCAGCGGACGCCATTTCACGTTTTCCCACTCGCTGGTCAGCGTCAGGTGCAGGCCTACATCCAGCCCCGGGTTCTCCTTCAGCATCTTCACCGCCTCCGGGAACCATGCAGCCACCGGCATCACCTCCACACTTTTGGCAATGCCCTGGCGGTAAGTCTCCACACAAGCCTCGTTCACCGAGTGGAAGGCACCCATGTCGTCAATGCGTATCACCAGTTCCGGGGGAGTATCCTGCCCCCATGCAGAAACCGAGCCTGCCACCAGCAGGCATCCGGTCAAAATAGAAAAATAGTTTTTCATGTCCAACTATATATTAATTATAAGTAGATGTCAATGCATTTTGACTTTACCTCCATGACCCCTTTATGGCCTTGTCTCCCCCTCGATATAGTTCTCCAGGAAAAGATGTTCCCCGTCAAACACGGCATACGAGAAGAAATTAATCCAATCGCCCAAAATCACAACACGCGCCGAAGCACTCAGCATCAAGTCAAGCTCTATGTGGCGATGCCCGTAAATGAAATAGTTGATGTCGGGATGTCCCTTCAGGTATTCCTTTGAGTAAGTCACCAGATTCTCCTTGTCCTCGCCCATATAGTCGGGGTCTTTGCCTCCCTCCCGCTTCAGACGGCTATGCTTAGCCCAGCGCAAGCCCAACTCCACACTCCAACGGGGGTGCAAGGCCGAGAACAACCTTTGCAAGGTATGGCTATGAAACATGGCACGCAGAAGTTTGAAGTTCACGTCCGCATCACCCAATCCGTCACCATGCGCCAGGTAGAACTCCCGGCCATAAATCTCCGTGGTAAGAGGTTCACGGTGCAAGATGACACCGCACTCCGTGGTCAAGTAATCACCGCACCAGATATCGTGGTTACCCGTAAAGAAATGTACTTCCACACCCATGTCTGTCAATTCGGACAATTTGCCCAAAAAACGAGTAAAGCCCCGGGGAACCACCGTGCGGAACTCATACCAGAAGTCGAACATATCGCCCAGCAGGTACACGGCTGCCGCCTTGTGCTTGATGCTGTCCAAGAAGTTCACCAAGCGCCGCTCCTGTGTCCGCCCATGTGCAATGGCACGGCAACCCAAGTGGGCATCCGAAAGGAAATAGACATTCTTCATTAGCGATTAAGTGTTTGGGATTAGGGATTAGTGATTAGCGATTAAGGGTTAGTGATTAGGTATTAGGGAGTAGTGTTCAGCACGTATTAATCATTAATCACTAATACCTAATCATTAATCACTTACTTAAACAGTTCATCCAAGTACGTATAGAAAGCAGGATCTTCGCCCACTACAATTTTGGCAATCTTCCCCTCGGGATCTACCACAATCTTCGTAGGATAACCGGGCACGCCATACAGCTTGCTTACATCCGGATTGCCCGCATTGCGCACATGCAGCCAAGGCAAAGCATACTTCTCCACGGCAGCCTTCCATTTGGCCTCCGTATCACGGCAATCAATGCCCAAAATTTCCATCCGGTCCTCATATTTGGCATAATACTTCTTCATGTCGGGAATGCCCTTGATGCACCAGCCGCACCAGCTGCCCCAAAAGTCCAATACCACATACTTGCCCCGCAACGACGATAGTGCCAGGTCGTTGCCCTGCAAATCTTTCAACGTAAAGTCCGGAGCCATCTGCCCTTCGGCAATGTTTTGGCTCACCACTTTTACCTCCTGACTACCAGCCACGGGCGATGAAGCATACGCCTCCATACCGCCTGCGCAACCCAATGTTGCCACGGCCAATGCCACCCACAAGTTCAGTTTCATTCTTTTCATAATGCTTGCTTTTTCTGTAAATGTACAAAATCAAATGACAATTTATCGGGCGAAGCCCCGAAATGAAGAACTAAAAATGAAGAATTCAGTTACCGCTGCATCTGCATCCCTGAGAATTCTTCATTCATTATTCTTAATTCTTCATTAAAGCGCACTTACGCGCGCATAAATCCCAATCCATCTATTTCAGAGGAAGCCCAGCTCCAGCTTTGCCTCCTCGCTCATCATGTCCTTGTCCCACTCCGGCTCAAACACAAGGTTCACCACAGCCGACTTCACGCCCTCTATCGATTCCACCTTTTGACGCACGTCTTCCATAATGAACTCCGCCGCCGGACAATTGGGCGCGGTCAGCGTCATGTCGATGGCCACCTCTCCCCCGTCCGATACATCTATTTTGTATATCAACCCCAAGTCGTACACGTTTACCGGAATCTCCGGGTCGTACACCGTCTTGAGCATGGCCACCACTTTTTCTTCTATATCATATTTCGTCATAAAAAAAGAACACTTTAAATTGTAGGGCAAAGCTAAAAAAAATCAGCGAAACAGCCAAAAGCATTTCAAAAATGTCATTCTACATTTTTCAATAACAGATTAGCCCATTTCTCTTTCAAATTAGAATACTAAGAGTCTGTTTAAATTTTCCTCTTTTAAGTTTTTATCAGCCCCTTTTTGAGCCTCTTTCCGGTCTCTTTTCCTGTTGTTATTCGTCACGTAGCCCGCTACGCTCCTCATGACAACAGGAAAATATCCTCGAAAACAGCCCTCAAAATGAGGCTGAGCAAAATTTAAACAGGCTCTAAATCATTCATATCCGGCGTGAACTATTTTCCATTATATGGTCTGGGCCGTCTATAGCCCCCCTTCGTCATTAAAGCTATAATACCGCCCATCCGTCACCACCAAGTGGTCCAGCACCCGGATGTTCATCACCTTGGCAGCCCGTTGCACCTGCAGCGTCAGGCGGCGGTCTTCCTGGCTGGGCTGCACGTTGCCCGAGGGATGGTTGTGCACCAGAGCAATCTGCGTGGCACGTTGAAGCAATGCCTCACGCAAGATGGCACGCACATCAGCCGTAGTCTGGTCGATGCCCCCTCGGCTGATGCGCACCTTGTCGATGACACGCGCCGCCTGATTGAGCAGCAACACCCAGAACTCCTCGGTAGGCAGGTCGCAAAGCAAGGGGTGAAACAACTCGTAAATGTCCTGCGACGAGCGGATGACGGCACGCTCCCGCCGCTCCTGCAACTTCCGGCGCTTGCCCAGCTCCAGCGCTGCCATCACCGTAATGCTCTTGGCCGGCCCCATGCCCTTGAAGCGGGCAAAGTCGCGCACCTCCCACTTGCCCAGCGCGTTCAAGTCATTGCCTGCCGCTGCCAATATCCTTTGCATCAAGGCCACGGCGCTCTCCTCCGTGTTGCCCGAACCTATCAGTATGCCCAGCAGTTCGGCATCGCTCAAGGCTTCCGCCCCTTTCAGCATCATCTTCTCCCGTGGGCGGTCCGCTTCCGACCATTGGGGGATGGTGAGACGGGCAGGAGTTTCTTTATCTAATGTATCCATATATCTTGCATAATAAATGATAATCTATCGGATGTAGAGACGCGGCACGCCACTTCTCTACAAAAGCATTCCTTAATCAACAATCCTTACATCCTTCCGTCTTGCCCGGTTCGTACCTCAGTCGTACCCGATTCGTACCCCATTCGGTACTCGTTCGGTCGCGCTTCGGCGCTATAGACCGAAAAAATAGCGGACAAAGTATGTCTCAATACTCTTGCGGAACGGATGACGTTTACTTGTAGAACGTCTTCCGGAACGCCTCCATCTCCCCCCGGCCACGCACGCAGCGACTCCACCAGGCGCGCAGGAAGCCCGTGCCGTAGCCCACCAGTTGGATGAAGGCCGCGCCGACGGAGTAAAGGCCGATGCGCAGGCTGCGGTTCTGCACGGCAGAGTCCAGGCACACCAGCAGGGCATAAAGCGCCAGGGGCAGCAGGCTGTAGGGGCAGAACGGCGCCGCCAGCAGCAGCACGGCCACGCCTACGGTGAAGGCCGCCGGGAGCAGATGGACGATTTTCAGCGACTCGGGATATTTTTTATAGAGGTTGATGCGCGCGATGCCCGAGTTGTGCACCTGCTTGAAAAACTTGCGGAAATCCGTGCGGCGCTTGTGCCACACCCACGCGTCGGGAAACAGGCGGCATGCATAGCCACCCTTGAAGATGCGGATGCTCAAGTCGATGTCTTCCCCGAAACGCATGGCGGAAAATCCGCCCAGCGCCCGGTACACCTCGCGCCGGATGCCCATGTTGAAACTGCGGGGATAGAATTTGTCCATCTTCTTCCGCCCGCCACGGATGCCGCCCGTGGTGAAGAACGACGTCATGGAGTAGTTGATGGCCTTCTGCAACGGTGTGAACGAGGGGTGTGCACGGTCGGGCCCGCCGAAGGCATCGGCGGGACAGCGTTGCAACTCCTGCTCCACCGCCTCCAGGTAGGCAGGGGGCAGGATGCAGTCCGAATCCAATATGATAAGGTATTCGCCCCGGCTGCGCTCTGCGCCATAGTTGCGCGTCTGCCCGGGGCCGGAGTTGGGTTTGCAGAAGTAATGCGCATCAAGCGCGCCGGCATAGCGCGCCACCACCTCGCGGCAGGGCAAGGTGGAGCCGTCTTCCACCACAATCACCTCAAAGTCGCGGAACGTCTGCACAGTGAGGCTTTGCAAAAGTTCATCCACCTCACCCGGGCGGTTGAACACAGGGATAATCAGGGAGTATCGCATGGGAGCAAGGACTGTTATTTTAACGTTACTCCGGCAAATGTAAGGAAAAGCATCGTAATAAGCGAAGGACAGGACGGTATTTTGCCCGGAAAGCCGTACCTTTGCGCGGCTTAGAGCCTGTTTAAATTTTGCTCAGCCTCATTTTGAGGGCTGTTTTCGGGGATATTTTTCTGTTGTCGTAAGGAGCGTAGCGGGCTACGTGACGAATAACAACAGGAAAAGAGACCGGAAAGAGGCTCAAAAAGGGGCTGATAAAAACTTAAAAGAGGAAAATTTAAACAGGCTCTTAATCCCCAACAATTCCTTGCTAAGACGACAATGAAAGAAGTGATAGCCGTATTTCTGGGCGGAGGCGCAGGCAGCCTGCTGCGCTACCTTGTGCAGATGGCACTGCACGAGCGCATACACCCGTATTCCTTCCCTTGGGCCACGCTGGCGGTGAACCTTGCGGGCAGTTTCCTGATAGGGCTGTTCTATGCCTGGTCGGCACGCTTCAACCTTTCGCCCGAGGTGCGCCTGCTGCTCACCACGGGGCTGTGCGGGGGCTTTACCACCTTCTCTACCTTCAGTAATGACTGCCTGCAGATGGTGCGGCAAGGCTACTATGCGCCGTTTGTGCTGTATGCCTGCCTCAGCGTGGGGCTGGGCATTGCCGCCGTGTGGGTCGGAAGCAGCGTGGGGAGGTAAGGCTCATTGTTCCGGGGCAGCATCGCCGATGGCAGGCACCTCGTCCACATCCACCAACTGGGGCAAGGGATTTTTGTCGCTTTGCTTAGCGCCCAGCTTTACCAGCTTGCCACAGGTCTGCAAAATGCTTTGTCCGCCCGGCAGGAGTTTCTTTTCGCCATCCTCGTAGGCCTTGGCGGCGCTGTCCAGGGCTTTGCCTATGGCCTGGTATTTCTTCATGAACTGGCCCACGCGGTCTATCATCTCGTTGGCAAGAGCATACACTTTTTCATGGTTCTGTGCCTGGGCTATCTGTGTCCAGGTGAGGTTGATGATGCGCAGGGCAGCAAAGAGGGTCTGCTCGTCGGCAATAAACACGTTCTTGTCCATGGCCCGCCGCCACAGGTCGGGCTGGGCGTTCAAAGCCGTCCACAGGGCGCCCGTGTGGGGCACGAACATGATGACGTAGTCCATCCGCACCTTCGGGGGCTGGATGTAGGAGGAGTAGTCTTTCACCGACAGCTCCTTGACGTGCTTCTGCAAGCTGTCTATGTGTGCCTTCAGGTATTGCTGGCGCACGTCCTCGGTCTCGGCGTTGACGTAGTCGATGAATGCCGTGAGCGATACTTTGGAGTCGATGATTACCTCCCGCCGCTGGTCGAGGTGCAGAATGACGTCGGGGCGCATCAGGCTGCCTTCTTCTGTCTTTATCACCTGTCCACCCGCATCGCGGATGACGGCCTGCGTGTCGTAATGGATGCCACGGGTAAGGCCTTGTGCCTCCAGCAGCTCGTCGAGCACCGTTTCTCCCCAGTCGCCCTGCACCTTGGTGCCGTGCTTGAACACGCGGGTCAGTTCTTCGGCACTGCGCTGTGCGGCGGCGCTTTGGCGCATCATGTGCTCGATGTTGGTGCGCATCTCGGTGCTCATGGAGGTTTGCTTCAGGGTGTTCTCGTTCATGGCCTGCTTCATTTTCTCAATGGTTTCGCGCAAGGGGTTGACTATCTGGCCCAGATTGGTGTTGCTGGTCTCGGCAAACTCCTTCTGGCGCTGCTTCAGCATGTCGTCGGTGGCCGACTTTACCTGGGCGGCAACCTTTGCCATGATTTCATCAAAGCGTTGCTGTTGTGCTGCCATTGCCTCGGCGTGCCGTTTCTCTTGTGCTGCCAGTGCTTCCCGGCATGCGGTTTCCTTGGCTTCCAAAGCTGCCTGGCAAGCCTTCTCCTTTTCTTGCAAAGCCTGCCGGGTATGGTTTTCGGCTTCTTGCTTGGCTTGTGACATTTGCCCGTTCCATTCTTCTTTGGCTTCCTTGAGTGCATGCTGGGCTTCGGCTCGCTGCGCCTCGGCCTGCGCCTTTGCATTGTCCAGCTGCGACAAGAGTACTTCGTTTTTCGTTGCCAATGCCTGCTGCTTGCCGCGCACGGCCAATATGCCTATCGCCACGCCGACGGCTATGCCCAAAATGACTGCTGCTATGAGTTCCATGTGATGCTGTATTACGTTTTCTGCGCAAATGTACAAAAAAATCCCCGAAGCAGATGGCTTCGGGGATTTTCCCTACTGAGCAACAATAGGATTATGCTTTCACGCGGCCTACATAAGAGCCGTCGCGCGTATCGATTTCGATAGTCTCGCCTTCGTTGATGAAGAGGGGCACGCGCACCGTGGCACCCGATTCTACCGTAGCAGGCTTCAAGGTGTTGGTGGCAGTATCGCCCTTCAGGCCCGGTTCTGTATAGGTAACTTTCTGCTGAACCTTGATAGGCATGTCAGCATAGAGCACCGTTTCGGTAGAAGCATCGGAAACCACATCTACCACCTGGCCTTCCAGCAGGAAGTCCACACCGTTGATGAGGTCGTGGGCAATAGGGATTTGCTCAAAAGTCTCCTGGTTCATGAATATATAGTCGTCACCCTCCTGATACAGGTATTGGTAGGGACGACGTTCCACACGCACGTCTTCCAGCTTCTCGCCGATGTTGAAACGACGCTCCAGCACGTAGCCGTTCACCACGTCTTTCAGCTTGGTGCGCATAAAGGTGTTGCCTTTTCCCGGCTTTACATGCAGGAAGTCGATGCAAAAGTACAGCTTGCCATCCATGCGGATGCAAGTTCCGATTTTAATGTCTTGGGCATTAATCATATTCGTATAATATTAAGTTGAATAAACCTTCTTTGCGGGTGCAAAAGTAATGGAATTCAGCAAAAATCGCAAAAAGTTTTGTGATAAAATGACTTATCTCTTGGTTTATTGGATAAAAGTGCCTAATTTTGCAGCCCGAATTCGCGAGAATAATAACATAAAAAAGATATAGCAATGAAAAGAACATTCCAACCCTCCAACAGAAAGAGAAGAAACAAACACGGTTTCCGTGAGAGAATGGCCACGAAAAACGGCCGCAGAGTATTGGCTGCCCGCCGCGCCAAAGGCCGCAAGAAGCTGACCATCTCTGATGAATACAATGGCGTGAAGGCATAAGCTGCCGCCAAGTATAGAGGAAATAAGAGAACCGCAAGCACTGGTAAAGCAGTGTTGGCGGTTTTTTTATGGCCCGAAGGCAGTTTAATCCGGTTGCTTTTGAGCCGCTGTTTCCTCCCTGCCAGGCACCATCCACCTTCGCTTCTCTTCCGCTCTTATATATGGAAGCGAACAAATAGCGGAGGTGAAGCGGAACAAACAGGATGGAAAACCTAAAAAATCTTCCCTTTGCCCTTATTTCATTCAAAAATCGTATCTTTGCCCCCAATAAAAGACGTAGTTTATGACATTCAAGGAGTTCTTCTCACTGAAACGGAACAAGCTGTTCTGGGGAAACATCATCGCCATGATTGTAGTGGTGGTGGCGTTGGTGATGGGCACGCTGAAGTGGCTGGATGCCTACACGCATCATGGCGAGGCCGTGGTGGTGCCCGACGTAAAGGGCATGAGAGTGGCTGAAGCGCAAAAGATATTTGAAGGCAAAGGACTGGAGTGCACAGTGTCCGACTCTACTTACGTGAAGACGCTTCCCGCAGGCAGCATACTGGACTATACGCCCACGATGGGGCAACGGGTGAAGAAGGGGCGCACCGTGTACCTCACCATCAACACCCTGAACGTGCCCTTGTGTAACGTGCCCGACGTGGCGGACAACAGCTCCGTGCGCGAGGCACAGGCCCGGCTGTTGGCCGCCGGCTTCAAGCTGACGCCCAACGACTCGGTGCCGGGCGAACAAGACTGGGTGTACTACGTGCGCCACGGGGAAGATACCCTCGCTGTGGACGACCAAGTGCCCACGGGCGCCACGCTGACCTTGATAATAGGCAACGGCGAGCCCATACCCGTGCCTACAGACTCACTTGCCACCGATTCCCTCGGGCTGATGCGCGACAGCATCGTCACCGACCTGCCTGAAGATGAATCGTGGTTCTGACAACGCAATAGACATTCACCCTGCAACCTATCCTACAATGATAAACAATTTACCGGAAGACATCAACGAACTAACCGACGACGTGCTGGACGACATTGAGCCGGTAGGCGACGACGCGCAACTCTACGAGCACTTCCGCGTGGTGGTGGACCGGGGGCAGGAAATGGTGCGCGTGGACAAATACCTGTTTGACCGCCTCACCAATGCCTCGCGCAACCGCATACAGAAGGCGGCCGAAGCGGGCTTCGTCATGGCCAACGGCAAGCCGGTGAAGAGCAGCTACAAGGTGAAGCCGCTGGACGTCATCACCGTCATGATGGACCGCCCGCGCTATGAGAACGAGGTCATTCCGGAAGACATCCCCCTGGACATCGTGTACGAAGACCCTTACCTCATGGTGGTGAACAAGCCCGCCGGACTGGTGGTGCACCCGGGACACGGCAACTACCGGGGCACGCTGGTCAACGCCCTGGCCTGGCACATGAAGGATGTGCCCGACTATGACGCCAACGACCCGCACGTGGGACTGGTGCACCGTATAGACAAAGACACCTCGGGCCTGCTGGTGGTGGCCAAAACGCCCGATGCCAAGACCAACCTGGGCAATCAGTTTTTCCACAAGACCACCAAGCGCCGTTACCGGGCCCTGGTGTGGGGCAACGTGGAGCAGGACGAGGGCACCATCACGGGCAACATAGGCCGCAATCCGCGCGACCGCATGCAGATGACCGTGCTGCCCGAGGGCGAAGGCAAGCATGCCGTCACCCACTACCGCGTGCTGGAACGCTTCGGCTACGTCACCCTCGTGGAGTGCGTGCTGGAGACAGGGCGCACGCACCAGATACGCGTGCACATGAAGCACATAGGGCACGTGCTCTTCAACGACGAGCGCTACGGCGGACACGAGATACTGAAAGGAACTCATTTTGCAAAATACAAACAATTCATAAACAACTGCTTCGACATCTGTCCGCGCCAGGCACTGCATGCCATGACGCTGGGCTTTGTGCACCCCGTCAGCGGCGAGGAGATGTACTTCACCTCTCCCCTGCCCGACGACATGGCACAACTGCTGGACAAGTGGCGGGGCTACATCAGTAACAGAGAACTACAATGAAACGCATTATTGCCATAGCAGCCGGAGGTGACACCTCCGAATATGAAGTCTCCCTGCGCAGCGCACAAGGCATCTACTCTTTCCTGGACAAAGAGCGATACACGCCCTACATCGTGCAGATGCGGGGCACCGACTGGCACGTGCAGCTGGAAGACGGCGGGCTGGCCCCGATAGACCGCAACGACTTCAGCTTCCGCCTGCCGGACGGGAGTAAAGTCAACTTCGACTTTGTGTACATCACCATACACGGCACGCCCGGCGAAGACGGGCTGCTGCAAGGCTACCTAGACATGCTGCACCTGCCCTACTCGTGCTGCGGGGTGCTGCCGGCATCGCTCACCTACAACAAGTTTGCCTGCAACCAGTACCTGCACGCCTTCGGGGTGCGCATTGCCGACTCCCTGCTGCTGCGCCGGGGGCAAACGGTGACCGACGACGAGGTGGTGCAGAAGATAGGCCTGCCCTGCTTCATCAAGCCCAACCTGGGCGGCTCCAGCTTCGGCGTTACCAAGGTAAAGACTCCCGGAGAGATTCAGCCCGCCATTGCCAAAGCAAGGGAAGAATCGCCCGAAACCGTCATCGAAGCCTTCATGAACGGCATTGAGATTACCTGCGGCTGCTACAAGACGCGGCAACACAGCGTGGTGCTGCCCATCACCGAGGTGGTTTCGCATCACGAATACTTTGACTACGACGCCAAGTATTGCGGCGACTCTGACGAAATCACCCCTGCACGCATCCCCGACGAACTGGCCGGTCGCGTAAAGCAGCTCACGTCGGCCATCTACGACATTCTGGGGGCAACGGGCATCATCCGCGTGGACTACATCATTACCGAAGGCTCCAAAATAAACTTGCTGGAAGTAAACACCACACCGGGCATGACGGCCACCAGCTTCATCCCCCAGCAGGTGCGCGCCGCCGGCATGACCATGCAGCAGGTGATGACGGACATTATAGAGAACGCTTTTGCCTAAACATTTAATACCTGTAGATTATGAATACGGAATTTGATGAAATTCGCCCTTACTACGATGAGGAGCTTCCCCAAGTGTTTGAGGAACTGATTGCCGACCCTGCCTTCAGGCAAGTAGCCGCCATCGCCATTCCGGGCGTGCCCGTAGAGGTATGGGCACAACAAATGCGCGCCTGCAAAACCAAGCTGGAATTTCAAAAGGCTTTCTGCTACAACATATTGAAGAAGATAATACACGAGGCTACCGAGGGCCTCTCCATGGACTACAGCGCCCTGGAAGCCGCCCCCGACCGGGCCTATACCTACATATCCAACCACCGCGACATTGTATTGGACTCCGCCCTGCTGTCCATGCTGCTGGTGGAGCGCGGGCTGGACACGGTGGAAATAGCCATCGGCGACAACCTGCTCATCTACCCCTGGATTAAGAAGCTGGTGCGGGTAAACAAGTCGTTCATTGTGCAGCGCGCCCTCACCATGAGGCAAATGCTGGAATCGTCGGCCCGCATGTCGCGCTACATGCACTACACCATCGGCGAGAAGCACCAGTCCATCTGGATTGCCCAGCGCGAAGGACGTGCCAAAGACTCGGACGACCGCACGCAAGAAAGTGTGCTGAAAATGCTGGCTATGGGCGGGGAAAGAGACATCATAGACAGCCTGACGGAGATGAACATCGTCCCCCTGTCCATATCCTACGAATATGACCCCTGTGACTTCCTCAAGGCCAAGGAATTCCAACTGAAGCGGGACATGCCCGACTACCACAAAACTACGGCCGACGACCTGCTGAACATGCAGACCGGACTGCTAGGCTACAAAGGCCACGTGCACTTCCAGCCCGCCCCCTGCATCAACGACAAACTGGCGCAACTGGACCACTCGCTGCCCAAGCAAGAACTGTTCACCCGCATTGCCGCCCTTATAGATGAAGGCATACACGCCAACTACCGCATCTACCCCAACAACTACATTGCCCTGGACATGCTGGAAGGCAATCCGCGCCACGCCGCACACTACACAGAGGCCGACCGCAACCGCTTCGACAGCTACGTGGAAAAGCAGCTAGCACGCATCGACCTGCCGCAAAAGGACCTCCCCTTCCTCCGCGAAAAGATTCTGCTGATGTATGCCAACCCGCTGAAGAACAAGGAAAGGAGACAAGAAGCATGAAAAAGTGCCTCTTCCTGCTGATGCTGGCCCTGCTGGCAGCCTGTGGCGAAGACGAATACCACTACCCCTCCGTCAAGCTGGAATACCTGACAGGATACAGCGACAGCAACGCCGCCCTGCAGTCCATCCGGACAGACGAAGGGGAACAACTGCCCGTGTGGCGCGACGGCACAGGGTTATCCCTTACGCCTGACTCACTGATACGCATGGTCACCAACTATGAGGTCACGGAAGAAGGCGCCACCCTGTATGCCGCAGTAGCCGCCGTGGCTCCCGTCCCGCTCGCAGAAGACAAGTTCACCGACGGCGTAAAGACCGATGCCGCCGACGTGCTGTCCATATGGATGGGCTGGGACTACCTGAACATCGTGCTGAACATCAAGCGGCAAGACGGCACCCACCTGTTCCACTTCATTGAAGACAACGTAGAAGAAGGTGCCGGCCGCACCGACGTCTACCTGCGCCTGTATCACGACGCGGGGGGCGACGTGCCGGCCTACACCAGCCGCGCCTACCTCTCCGTCCCGTTGCAGCAATATGCCCGCCCCGACGGAGGGCCGACAGGCATACACTTCTCCCTGCAGACGTATGCGGGAACCACAGAAACCTACGATTTCGACTACATTCCCCACCCCTGAACGCTATTACTATAATTTTATCATAAGCAATGAAAACAATCTATGCAGGCATCTGCCTGGCCATCAGTCTACTGTTCTCCTGCCAGCAAAAGGCGGGCGACTTCCGGACGGTTTCTGCCGAAGAGTTCGCCTCATTCATCGCCTCGCCCGAAGTGCAACGCGTGGACGTGCGCACCCTGGCCGAGTATTCCGAAGGCCACATCCCCGGCAGCCTCAACATCAACGTGCTCGACAAGCAGTTTGAAGCCGTAGCCGACTCACTCCTACAGAAAGGCCGCCCCGTGGCCCTGTACTGCCGCAGCGGCAAGCGCAGCAAGAAAGCCGCCCGCCTGCTCAGCGACAAAGGCTACAAGGTCTACGAGCTGGACAAGGGCTTCCAGGCCTGGCAGCAAAAGGACTTTAACATTGAGAAATAACATGCATTTTTCTTCCTGACTTGAGAGACGCGGCACGCTACGTCTCTACACAGCACAGCTTGATGCCGCATGGCCGCGCCTAAACAGAGTAGCCCCGCAGCTTCAGTGCTTGACTTTTTTCTTTTGATACCTTTTCTTTTTGCGTCAAGGCAAAAAGAAAAGTACGCAGACAAATCAACATTTTGCACAATGACAACAAACATCGAAACACTCTACCGCATATTCCGTTCCTGCAAAGGGGTGACAACCGACAGCCGCAACTGCCCCGCAGGCTCGCTGTTCATAGCCCTGAAAGGCGAAACATTCGACGGCAACGCCTTTGCCGCCAAGGCGCTGGAGGCAGGCTGCGCATACGCCGTGGTCGACAACCCCGAATGCATGCCTGAAGGCGACAACCATTACCTCCTTGTAGACAACTGTCTGCAAACCCTGCAGCAACTGGCACGCCACCACCGCCGCACCCTGGGCCTGCCCGTCATAGGCATCACCGGGACCAATGGGAAAACCACCACCAAAGAGCTGATAGCCGCCGTGCTGTCCGAGCACCTCAACGTGCACTACACCCAAGGCAACCTGAACAACCACATCGGCGTGCCCCTCACCTTGCTGGGCCTGAAGCCCGAACACCAACTGGCCGTGGTGGAGATGGGAGCCAGCCACCCGGGTGACATACGCGAACTCGTGGAAATAGCCGAACCCGACTACGGCCTCATTACCAACGTGGGCAAAGCCCACCTGCAAGGCTTCGGCTCTTTCGAGGGAGTGGTGCGCACCAAGGGAGAACTGTACGACTACCTGCGGCAGAAAGGCGGCTGCACCGTCTTCCTGAACGACGACGACCCGCACCTGAAAGCCCTGGCCGCCGGACTGCAGACCGTGGGCTACGGCAGCCGGCCGGGCCTCTACGTCAGCGGGCACGCCACCGGATGCTCGCCCTTCCTGGCGCTGGAGTGGCAGGCAGCCGGGCAAGCCACCGCCCAAAAGGTACAGACACAGCTGATAGGCGCCTACAACCTGCCCAATGCGCTGGCCGCCATCACCATAGGCCGCTACTTCGGCATCGGGCCGGCACGCATCAACCACGCGCTCGAGAGCTACACGCCCCGCAACAACCGCTCGCAGCTGAAGCGCACCGCCGCCAACACCCTCATCATAGACGCCTACAACGCCAACCCCACCAGCATGAAGGCAGCCTTGGACAACTTCCGCGCCATGCAGGCCGACAACAAAATGCTGATACTGGGAGACATGCGCGAACTGGGCGCGGACAGCCACGCAGAGCACTGCCGCATTGCGGACTACCTGAAAGAGTGCGGATTCCGGAACGTGCGCCTCGTGGGCACCGAGTTCACCGCCACAGGCACCGCCTACCCCTGCTACCCCGACGCGCAGGCGCTGATAGCCGAACTGAAAACCGCCAAGCCCGCCGGGCAGACCATCCTGATAAAAGGCTCGAACAGCCTGAAGCTGGCCTCCGTGGCCGACTACCTATAGTCCCCAGCGCCTCCACCAAGGCCTGCCGGCCACAAGCCATGCCAAGAGCACCCCGCCCACGTTGGCGGCAAAGTCCAGCCAATCGCCGCTGCGCGACGTGGTGCAGTAGGCCTGCAGCAGCTCCACCGCCCCGCTGAACACAATAGGACACACCACCGCCCCCACCCACGCATGCCAGCGCGGCGCGGGGTGCCTGCGGTGTGCCCGGTGGAACTCCAGCCACAACATGCCCCCCATGCCGAAGTACATGCACACGTGCGCCACCTTGTCCAAATGGGGGATGCTGCTCACCCCCGTGGACGACATGTTGGCAAACGACAAGTATATCACCGCCACGATAACGGCAAGCGACAGCGGATATTTCTTCAGAAAATAAAGCATAACGACCCGAATCCTTTCTGTTTCATGCCCCAAATGTACAAAGAAAATCCCATCGCGCGGCACAAACCCGCCACATTCTGACACCGGCCTAAAAAATCCTGTGCAAGTTCCCCAAAATTTCCATAAAGTAATAAATGCAAACATTATAGTTTATAAATATTTACAACGAGAAAACCGGAAAAGAGCCGGAATCCGACCATTTTAGCATTTTCAACACGCTGATTACCAATCTCTTACGGTCTGAATTCATACCAATTTCGCCCCTTCCACCTACCTCCTTCGTACCAAGTTCGTACCATGTTCGTTCCAAGTTCGCTCTTTGCCCGTCGCTATAGAAGCGAACAGGAAGCGAAGGAAATACGGACAAGATAGGTAATAAAACCATACAAGCAGGAAGAAATTCCGGGCAAAGGAACAAAAAAATAACAATTCACACCCGAAACTTCAAAACATTTTATACTTTTGCACTTTCAGCGAAAGATTACTAACATATTGTAAGCAAAAGCAGACATTCTTATGACACCAAACAACAGAGCAAACTTTGGCAGCAAGCTGGGAGCCATACTGGCCGCAGCAGGCTCAGCCGTGGGGCTGGGCAACATCTGGCGTTTCCCCTACGAGACGGGTGAACATGGCGGAGCGGCCTTCATACTGGTCTACATAGGCTGCGTGCTGCTGTTCGGCGTGCCCATCATGATAGCCGAGTTTTCCATAGGCCGGCGCTCGCGCGCCAACACGGCCAGGGCCTACCAGATATTGGCCCCCAGCACCCCGTGGCGCTGGGTGGGCCGCATGGGCGTGCTGACGGGATTCCTGATACTGGGCTACTATGTCGTGGTGTCGGGCTGGACGCTGGAGTTCATCATGGAGGCCGCCACCAACAGCTTTGCCGGCAAGTCGGCCGACGAGTTCATCGCATCCTTCAGCCAGTTCACCGCCAACCCTTGGCGGCCCATCGTGTGGGCGGTGGTGTTCATGCTGGCCACCCACTTCATTGTGGTGAAAGGCGTGGAGAAGGGCATTGAGAAGTCGGCCAAAATCATGATGCCCATGCTGTTTATCCTGCTGCTGGTGCTGGCCGGCTGCGCCGTGGCCTTGCCCAATGCCGGCGCGGGGCTGGAGTTCTTGCTGAAACCCGACTTCAGCAAGGTGAACGGCAGCGTGCTGCTGGGTGCCATGGGGCAGGCTTTCTTCTCGCTGAGCATAGGCATGGGGTGCCTGTGCACGTATGCCTCTTACTTCAAGGACGACACCAACCTGCCCAAGACGGCCTTCTCGGTGGCCGTTATCGACACCTCGGTGGCTGTGCTGGCGGGCATCATCATCTTCCCGGCCGCCTTCTCGGTAGGCATACAGCCCGACATGGGGCCCAGCCTGCTGTTTGTCACCCTGCCCAACGTGTTTCAGCAGGCATTCGGCAGCCTGCCCTGGCTGGCTGTCATTTTGTCCGTCATGTTCTACATTCTGCTGGCGCTGGCGGCCCTCACCTCCACCATCTCGCTGCACGAAGTGGCCACCGCCTATCTGCACGAGGAGTTCAACCTCACCCGCAACAAGGCTGCCTGGATAGTGACCATAGGGTGCACCATCCTGGGCGTGTTCTGCTCGCTGTCATTGGGCATAGGCAAGGAGTACACCATCGCGGGGCTGACGCTGTTCGACCTCTTCGACTTCGTGACAGCCAAGATTATGCTGCCGCTGGGGGGCTTCTTCATAGCCATCTTCACGGGCTGGTACCTGGACAAGCGCATCGTGTGGGAAGAGTTCAGCAATCGGGGCACGCTGAAGGTGGGGCTGTACAGGCTGCTCATCTTCCTGCTGAAGTTCATTGCCCCCATCGGCATTGCCTTCATCTTCATCAACGAACTGGGCTGGCTGTAAGGCGAATACGGCATGAAGGACTTCTTCTACTTCTCCCGATGGGAAAGGCGGGGCATACTGTTGCTGCTGGTGCTCATCTTTGCCATTGCCGGAGGTAGCGAGGCATACCTGCGGCATCGCAACGGCCGGGCAACCGACACAGCCGGCGGGGAAGAGGGTGTCGCGGCCCGGCAAGAGTATGCAGCCTTTGCCGCCTCTTTGCAGAAGAAGGAACAGGAGTGGATACGGCGGACATCGGCCTACGACCGCATACCGCAGCCCCCGGTGCAGTTGGCACCGTTCGACCCCAATACAGCAGATTCGGCTGCCTTGCGCCGGTTGGGACTGCCCGGCTGGATGGCGCGCAACGTGGTGCGCTACCGCGAGAAGGGAGGCCGGTTCCGCCGGGCGGAAGACTTCAAGAAGATATACGGGCTGACCGCCGGGCAATACGAGACACTGCGCCCCTACCTGCGCATTGCCCCCGAAGACACCGTGCGGGTGACCGCGCAACTCTACTTGCCGCCCGCCAAGGCGGACAGCACGGAGCGCCCCTTCAAATATCCCGCAGGCACGGTGGTTGACCTGAACAGCGCCGACACTACCGAACTGAAGAAAATACCCGGCATAGGCAGCGGCATTGCCCGCATGATAGCAGGCTACCGCCAGCGGCTGGGCGGCTTCTACCGCATAGAGCAGCTGGCAGAAATCAACTTGGACTACGAAAAACTGCGCCCATGGTTCAGCATACGGGTAGACAGCATACGGCGCATCAACCTGAACAGGGCAGGCATAGACAGGCTGCGCCGGCATCCCTACATCAACTTCTACCAGGCCAAGGCGTTTGTGGAATACCGCTGGAAATACGGGGAACTGAGAAACCTGAAGGTCTTTGCCCTGCACGAAGACTTTACCGCCGACGACCTGGAGCGGATAAGTCACTACGTGTGCTTTGAATAATCCACTTCCCCATCCAGCAGGTGAATGGTGCGGTCGGTTATCCGGGCCAGGCCTTCGTCGTGGGTCACAATGACGAACGTCTGCCCGAAGCGCTCGCGCAAGTCGAAGAACAGCCGGTGCAGCTCTTCCTTGTTGTGCGTGTCGAGGCTGCCTGAGGGTTCATCGGCCAGCACCACGGCCGGGCGATTGATAAGGGCGCGCGCCACGGCCACCCGCTGCTTCTCGCCTCCCGACAGTTCGTTGGGCTTGTGCGAGGCACGGTCGGCCAGGCTCATGAACTGCAGCATGTCCAGCGCCGAAGCCTTTGCCTCCGCACGGCTGAACCCGGCAATGAGGGCGGGAATCATGACGTTCTCCAGCGCCGTAAACTCGGGCAACAGCTGATGGAACTGAAACACAAAGCCAATGCGGCGGTTGCGAAAGTCGGACAGCTGGCGTTCCTTCAGCCCGCCTACGGGTGTGCCGTCTATCACCACCAGTCCGCTGTCGGGCTTGTCCAGCGTGCCCATAACCTGCAGCAGGGTGGTCTTCCCTGCGCCGCTGGGACCCACGATGCTCACAATCTCGCCTTTGGCCACATCCATGCTGATGCCGCGCAGCACTTGCAGGCTGCCAAAGCTTTTCCGGATATTTTCTAAGTGTATCATAATCTCTTTATTACATATTCTGCCAGATAGCAGCCGAACACGGCCGGCAGGTAGCTGATGGTTCCGCAGGTCGACTTCTTGTTGCGCTCGTCGTCCACCTGGCACACGGCGGAGAGATTGGCTTGCTCGGTGCTGAACACCACGGGCACCCGGTGGCGGATGCCCATCTTCTGCAGCCGCTTGCGTACCGCCTTGCTCAGGCCGCAATGGTAGGTGTCCCACAGGTCGGCAAAGCGCACCTGCGTAATGTCGCTCTTGGCGCCGGCGCCCATGCTGCACACTATCTTGATGCGGCGTTTCAGGGCTTCGGCTATCAGGCAGCACTTGGGGGCAAGAGTATCGATGGCATCCACAATGAAGTCGTAAGTGGCGGCGTCGAGCAAGGCCGGTATCTGCCCTTCATCCAGGAAGACAGGCAGCACCGTGAGTTGCACGGCAGGGTTGATGTCGCGAAAACGCTCGGCCAGCACATCGGCTTTCCGCCGGCCCAGGGTAGAGTGCAGGGCGGGGAGCTGGCGATTCAGGTTGGTGGGCTGCACCGTGTCGGCGTCTACCAGCGTCAGGCGGCCTACCCCTGCGCGGCACAGCATCTCGGCGGCATAGGCGCCCACGCCGCCCAGGCCCACCACCAGTACATGCGACCAGTACAGGCGTTGCATCTTCTCGTCGCCCAGCAACAGACGGGTGCGCTGTTGCCAGTCGGGGCAAAGCATATTCATCTCGTCCATGGTGTATTCGTTCAATTCTTCTTAAACCATTTGTAGAACCAGCGGCCCACCTTCTCATAGTGCTCGTTGCTGCCCTGGGGGTTGGAGAAGGACAACGCCTCTTGCGGGTCGCCCAGTTGGTCGGGATAGAGCACGATCAGGCTGTTGTTCGTAAAATACTTACCCAACTGGCCGGGCAGCTTTTCAAACGAACTGTCGTAGGAGATGGAGCCTTTGCGGGCGCTGATGACCACCAGCAGATGGTCGTAGTTCACCTGCCCGGTCAGCAGCAGCAGGTCGTCCCAATCGTCCAGGCGGGAGAACTCGGTCATGGTTTCGCTGTACTTCTTGCGCACCAGGGCTTGCAGCAGGTTGCCCGTCTTCTCGTTGGCAAAGAAGTGCACCCGGCAGCCCAAGGTATTGCCCATGCGGCAGAAGTGTTCCACCCACTTCTGGAAGCCGGCCTCATACTCTGCCTTGGGCGGCACAGCCACGATAATGCGCCGCAGGGTGTTGATGGGCATCAGGAAACGCGCCACCAGCACCTCGCGGTGCAAGCCCTTCAGCAGGCTCTCGGTGAGCGTGCCGAAGAAAGAGTCCACGATGTTCACCTTGTAGTGCAGGCCTATGATAACGTCGGTAGCCCCATGCTCCTTGGCCGAATGGATGATGCCCGAAGCAATGTTCAGGTCGTAGCGGCTGATGCACTTCAGGTCTACCCCGGCGGCGGCGGCAATCTTGGCGGCGCGCTCCAAGTAACGTTTTCCCTGTAGCTCCAGGCGGTCGGAGTCCATGCTGTCGTTCAGCACGTTCAGGGCTACGAGGTTGTCTTTCTGCTTGGGGTCGCGTATCACCAGCGAGAGGTTCATCAGGTAGTCTATCGTGGCGGGGTTGGCAATGGGAATCAATATTTTTTCGGGTTCGCGCGAGCGGTCTTCTTCCTCGGGGTGCGCCTCGCCCATGGCTATCTTGCGGGCGGCACGCTCGGTGGTAAACGAGCTGACAATGCAGGTGACCAGGATGAGCAGCACCGTGCCGTTGAGCACATCTTCGTTGAGCAGCCGTTCGCCCGAAGGCAGGATGATGTTGTAGCCCACCAGCACGGCGGCCAGCGTGGCGGCTGCCTGGGCATTGCTCAGGCCGAACATCAGTTCGCGCTCCAGCACGCTCATGCCATATATCTTTTGGGTCACCCACGAGGCAATCCACTTACCCACCAGGGCCACCACAATCATCACGGCGGCCACCTTCAAGGCATCGCCCTCGCCAAAGATGACATGCAAGTCTATCAGCATGCCCACACTTATCAGGAAGTAGGGGATGAAGAGCGCGTTGCCCACAAACTCCAGGTGATTCATCAAGGGGGAGACGTGCGGAATGAGGCGGTTGAGCAACAGCCCCACCAGGAAGGCGCCCAGAATGCCCTCCATGCCTATCAGCTCCATCAGCCCGGCACCCAGGAACACCAGGGCCAGCACGAAGATGAACTGCATCACCCCGTCGTCATACCGGCGGAAGAACCAGCGCCCGATGCGCGGGAACAGCCACATCATCAGTCCGCCCAGCACCACGAACTTCAGGATGAGCCACACCCAGAACAGGCTGCCCGACTCCCCCTTGAACAGGCCGCTGATGACGGCCAGCACCAGCAGCGTCAGCGTGTCGGTCACCGCCGTGCCGCCCACCGCGATGCTGACACTGCGCTGGCGCGAGATGCCGTAGCGGATGACGATAGGGTAAGCCACCAGCGTGTGCGAGGCATACATACTGGCCAGCAGGATGGAGGTGAGCAGGCTGTACTTCAGCAGCATCATGTTGGTCACCATACCTATGCCTATGGGGATGATGAAGGCCAGCAGACCCAGGGCGATGGCCTTGCCACGGTTCTTCTTGAAGTCGGCCATATTCATCTCCAGCCCGGCCAAGAACATGATGTAGAACAGCCCCACCTGGCTGAACAGCTCGAAGCTGCTGTCGCGCACCAGGATGTTGAAGCCATGCTCGCCCACGGCAAGCCCGGCCAGAATCATGCCGATGATGTGGGGGATGCGCAGCTTGGTGAGCAGCAGCGGGGCAAAAAGTATGATGAGCAGCACCAGGAGGAATATCCACGTAGGGTCGGTGATAGGCAGTTCCAGGCTGAAGTCAAACCAGTCCATAAGCTGTAGTATTAATTCGTTTGGAGTGCAAAATAACGAAAAAGTTTTCACTAAACGGAGGCCGTATGGCATTTTGTAGTATTTTTGCGGACAAATACATTCCTGCTGCCACTCTACAGTAAGTAATTACATAACTAATCATATTTATGATAAATGAATTTAGCGGGGATGCTTTATGTAGAGACGTGGCGTGCCGCGTCTCTGTGATACCCAT
>CALUJC010000009.1 GCA_944320865.1 uncultured Bacteroides sp.
TAGCCCGACGGGCACAGCCGGGGTCCTTTCTTTTTGGCATCTTTTTCTTTCGGACAAGCGAAAGAAAAAGTGCACATTACTCTACATCCAACGTCTGGATATGATTGTCCGCCCGGGTGCAGGGATCCCACTGGGGCACGCCTTGGCCATTGGGATTGCCGGTCTTGGCAAAGTTGGTCCAATAGCTTACCATGCGGTCGCTCAACTCGTAGTCGGCCTGCTCCATGGGGCGCCAGCACTTGTCCAGCGTGCCGAACACATACCACAGCTCCGACGAATGGAAAGCACCCGGCATGATGGCGCTGCCGTCGGGCGCCTTCAGGTCTTCACCGGGGAGGTCGCGGCTGAAGCAATAGACGTATGCCGGCTTGCGCCCCTGCCTTTCGAGCAGCAGACTCCAGTCCACGGCAGCCTTCTGCATGCGGTCGGGGGCCATGTCGCCCGAGGTGTAGCCTATCATGTAGGGAATGTCCAGTTCCTGCCCGTTGACAGCGGCTTCATAAACCGTAGCCGTGAGCAGCTCGCCATCCACGCAGGGAGAATAGGGCATGCCGTTGAAGGTCTTCTGCTGCTTCATGTAGCTCATCATCACCTCTTGGAAGCGGTTGGCCGGACAGGCGCGCATCTGCTCCAGCGTGGTCATGCCCGAGGCGTCCCACATGGCTTTACCCGGCTTCTCGACATCGGCCAGCGACTTGGTGGAAATGATACCCCCCAGTCCGCCGCCACTCTGTATGATGGCGCGCTGGATGTAGCCCTTGGCCAGGGGCGAAGATATCAATGCCTGCACGCTGCCAGCCCCGGCGCTTTGCCCGAAGACCGTCACATTGTCCGGGTTGCCGCCAAAAGAGGCGATGTTCTTCTTCACCCACTTCAAGGCAGCCAGCTGGTCGAACAGGCCATAGTTTCCGGAGCCTTTGCCGTCGTTCTCTGCCGTGAGCAAAGGGTGTGCCAGGAAGCCGCACATGCCCAGGCGGTAGTTAATGGTGACCAGCACTACGCCTTTCTTGGCCATGGCATCGCCGTCAAACTCTATCTCATGCCCGAAACCATTCTGGAAAGCTCCGCCATGAATCCACAGCATCACCGGCAGGTCGGCGTCTTGTTGCCCTGCGGCGGGAGTCCACACATTCAGATAAAGACAATCTTCGCTCATGGGCGGGTTGCCGTCCTGGTAGAATTCTTTCCAATAGAAGGAGCCTTTCTCCTGGCCGCCTTGCAGGGAAGCATCGCCCCACTTGTCGCACCGGCGCACGCCTTGCCACGGCTGCACGGGTTGCGGCTTTTTCCAACGGAGGTCGCCTACCGGAGGCGCCGCGTAAGGGATGCCCTTGTACACGGCCACGCCTTCCTCGTCCATCACTCCCTCAATGCGCCCGCCGTCTACGGTGAGCACAGGGGTCTGCGCCCCTACCGGGAGGAGGCCTCCCAGCAAGAGGGCGCATACTGTAAGTTTTAATGCTTTCATCATAGTGTACTGATTAAATCCTTTAGAAACACCCAAAGTTAGGCATTTTTCCGGCCAACCTTATCGTTTCACCATGGGATTTTCCGCAATTTTCACTTCGGAAGCCATGGAGTCGCTCACCTTTACCTTCTGTGCTTTGCTTACCTTCTGGTCTACCGTGCAGCGCACGTCGGCCGACGAGGCGGCTACCAGCCATTGGTAATTGCCTTTGGCCAACTGCCACGAGCTGTTCTTCTCGTTGAAGGAGGCCATGTCCATCACGTTCCACTTCAAGGTAACGACTTCGCTTTCGCCCGGTTGCAGCAGTTTGGTCTTGGCAAAGGCCTTCAGCTCCTTGGCAGGCTTCTCCAGGCCACCTTTCGGAGCCTTGACATACAGCTGCACGGACTCTTTGCCGGCCACCTTGCCGGTGTTCTTTACGGAAACCTGAAGCTCGCAAGTCTGGTCGTCCATCGACGAGCCAACGACCTCGAAGCTGAACGTGGTGTACGACAAGCCGTGGCCGAAGGGATAAGAAACCTCCTTACCGAAGGTGTCGAAATAACGGTAACCCACGTAGATGCCTTCCTCATAGTTGGTGTAATCCACGTTTTCTTCCGGAGCCTTGGGCTTCTCTTCCTTCTTGTCCGACTTGAAGTTCATGCCACTGCCCATGGCGAAGTCGGGCATCTTGAACTCGTAGTCGTAGGGGAAGTTGGCGTCCGACGGAGCATCGCCATACTTCACGGCGAAGGTCATGGGCAGGCGGCCGGAGGGGTTCACCTTGCCGGTCAGCACATCGGCCACGCAATTGCCCACCTCGGCTCCCGGCTGGAAGGCGCAGAGCACGGCGTCTACCTTGTTCTTCCACGAAGCAGTCTCCATGGCGCTGCACACGTTGAGGATGACGATGACCTTCTTGCCGGCGGCATGGTATGCCTGGGCCACGGCATCGATCAGCGCTTCTTCGTTATTCTTGAGGTAGAATTCGGCCACACGGCGGTCGGAAGCCTCGCCACTGGTGCGTCCCAGCGTCAGTATGGCCACGTCGTTGGCCTTCACTTGCTGGGCCAGTTCCTCGGCAGTAGGCACAAACTCGGCGGCACGCTCGGGCGGAGTGAGCGAGAAGGGCGGACGGCCGTTAGGGAAGAGGCGCTTCTCTTCATCGGCCAGGTGCTTCTTGTATTGCTTGATTAAGTCGGCATCTACCGTGTAGCCGGCATTGCGCATGCCCTCTACCAGGGAGACGGTGTAGTAACCACGGCCCGTGCTGCCGAAGCCCATGCCTGCGGGCACCATGTCGTAGGAGGTGGTGCCGTAGAGGGCGACGTTCTTGATGCCGGCGGCCAGAGGCAAGGTGGCGCGGTTGTCCAGCAGCACGATGCCTTCGGCACCCACTTCGCGGTCTACGGCCGAGTGGGCCTTGAGGTCGGTCTCATTGGCATACTTGTAGCCTGCAAAGCTGTGGCACTTCACCACCAGCTCGAGGATGCGCTTCACGTTGCGGTCCAGAATGGCGGTGTCCAGCGTACCGTTTTGCGCAGCTTCGAGGATGGCCTTGTACTGACGGTCTTGCCCAGGCTGCATCATGTCGTTGCCGGCTATCATGGAGGTAACGGCGTCCGTTCCGGCATTCCAGTCGGACATCACCATGCCCCGGAAGCCCCAGTCGCCGCGCAGAATGTCTTCCGTCAGGTCTTTGTCTTCGCAGGTATACTTGCCGTTCACCTTGTTGTAGGCGGTCATGATGGCCCACGGCTGCGACTCCTTCACGGCTATTTCAAAGCCCTTGAGGTAGAGTTCGCGCAAGGGACGCTGAGTGAGGCGCGAATCGTTGTTGTTGCGGTTGGTCTCCTGGTTGTTCACGGCAAAGTGTTTCAGGCAAGTACCCGTTCCCTGACTCTGCACGCCGTTGATGTAGGCGGCGGCCATCTTGCCCGTCACTACCGGGTCTTCGGAGTAATACTCATGGTTGCGTCCGCACAGCACGTTGCGGATGAGGTTGGCCCCCGGTGCCAGCAACACGTCCAGACCGTAGTCTTTCACTTCCTCTCCCAACGCGGCGCCTACCTTGAAGGCAGCTTCAGGATTGAAGGTTGCTGCCACCGTTGTCCCGGACGGGAACTCGGTGGTGTAGTAGAAGCGGCTGTCGAAATCGCGCTTCGTAGTCATAGCCAGGCGGTGCGGCCCGTCGGCCAGATACACGGACGGGATGCCCAAGCGGGGTATGTCGTACGTCCGCCCGGCAGTACCGGGAAACTTGGCGTCGTCGCCTATGGCCATGCCGCAGC
Organism: uncultured Bacteroides sp.; assembly: GCA_944320865.1. Classification (GTDB taxonomy): domain Bacteria; phylum Bacteroidota; class Bacteroidia; order Bacteroidales; family Bacteroidaceae; genus Bacteroides. Next base: position 3,739 of record CALUJC010000009.1, read on the forward strand.
CTATGCACATGCGCACTTTTTCTTCCAGCGTCATCGCCTGGATGACCTCATCAATGTTGTCGGCATTCAGTTTAGGCTGTGCCTGCACGGCCGAGACCGACAAGCAGCATGCGGCCAAGCCGATGCCCATTGCTTTGATTACATTTTTCATTTGTCTTATCACTTTTAAGTTACACAATAAAATCTTTTCACACAAAAGCACGCCGATAAAAACATCTGCGTGCAGGCACGGGCAATGCCCGCTTAAAACACTGATACCCAACTATCCGCGAAACGCCCGGTAGCGTTGGAACGCTAGCGAGCGGGCGATACTAAGCTACTGTGGTGGCGATACTACGCTACCCGGCGGGCTTTATAACAAAAGGAAAGCTGACTTGATTCTCCGGCCTCAACCCTATAAAAGCATATTCGGAAAGAATGTCAAATGCAGCTTTCCTTTTTCCATTTCACCACTATCAGTACTTTGATTACAACCTTTGTTTTATTTCACCTTTTAATAAGAGCCTGTACATTTTCTCTTTAATGTTTGAACAGGTGTTGCGCCAGGTTGTAGAGGTCGTTGCGCCAGGTGTACCACGTGTGTCCGCCGGGGGCTTCGCTGTACTTGTAGCGGATGCCTGCCGCGTCGAACAACTTCAACATGGCCTTGCAGTTGTTGTAGGCAATGTCCTCGGGGCCGCCCTGGGTGAAGTGCAAGGCACGCACCGTGTTGTTGAAATCGCCCGCTATCTTCTTGAGGTAGGCACCACGCTCGGCGTACATCTCCTTGTCCGTCTCAAACCAGCCGGAACTCAGCACCCACAGGTAGCCGAACTCCTTGTAGTGGTTCAGGCCCGCCTCCAGCGTCTCCATGCCGCCCATGGAGAGACCGGCCAGGGCGCGGTGGTCCTTGTCGGCCAGCACGCGGTAGTTGGCCTCGATGTAGGGGATGATGTCCGTCATCAGGTCTTCGGCAAAGAGGGGCACTTCGTCCATCAGGTTTTCCGTGGCAATGGAGCCGTTGGGCATCACCACAATCATGGGCTCCATCTTGCCCTCGGCCAGCAGGTTGTCCAGTATGTTGCCCGCGCAGCCCACGGTAGGCCAGGCCAGGTCGGTGTCGCCCCCGCCGTGGATGAGGTAGAGCACGGGCAGCTGTTCCGTGCTTTTCTCGTAGCCGGCGGGTGTCCATACGTGCAGGCGGCGGGTGGTTTTCAGCGTTTTAGAGTAATAATAGCGCTGGGCTATGGCGCCGTGGGGCACGCCCTCCTTCATGGAGAAGAAATCACCGTCCTTGGCCTCCACCTTCAATATGGCGGTAGCTTCGGATGCCTCGGGCGATTTCGGGTCGAATACCTTTACGCCGTCCACCACGAAGTGGTAGCGGTAGGCACCATCCTTCACCGCAGGCACGGTCACCGTCCATACACCGGCCTCGGACTTCGTCACATCCAGCTTCTGCCCCCAGGGCACAATGTCTCCGCCTATACCGACTTCCTTGGCCTGGGGCGCGTAAATGCTCAAGGCCACCCGGCCATCGTCCAGCACGCGGACAGACTGTAACGTATCGTTAGGCGTAGGCGTGCGCTGCCATTGCGCAGCCGCAGGCAGCATGCTGCAGCCACACAGGGCTGCCATCAAGAGATACTTCGTTTTCATTGGAATTCTTTTTTTAAATAATATTAGCCCCTCCCTAACCCTCCCCGGTAGGGAGGGGACACATACTTAATTAATCAGGTGAGTAGCATGGACTCCCTCCCTACCGGGGAGGGCTGGGGAGGGGCTGTTCACTTACTCAGCCCAAACCTTGAGTGCCTCGCGGTCGGGGGCATAGACCACTTCGCACTGGTCGTTCAGCATCATCGTGGCACCCTCGTCCGGAGTGTACTGCGGCCATTCGGGCAAGCTTGCGCAGTTGGGGTTGCCCGTACGCATGAAGCTCAACAGGGCGTCGGTCATTTTCGTAGAGAGGTCACGCGGACGCTTGCCGCCGCCCGTGTGGGTCAGCATCACATCGGTGTTCTTCAGCCAAAAGCTGATGTCCAGGCAGTGGAAAGCACGCATACGCCCGTCGAACAAAGGCGGCTCCCAGCCAAACCATGCCAGGTAGACGGGTGCACTTTGCTGCACCTTGGCATTGACGGCCGCCATCACCTTTTCACGCGAGCTCATTATCAGGCCCATCAATTCAATGGGTTTCTTGCCGGGGAAAGCTTTTTCATAAGCTGCCACAATCTTCTCGCCATCTTTGCCTTTCATCTTACCTACGGTTTCCACCAGTTGTGCCCTATCCATCTTTTCGAGGGCAGCGTTGTCGCGGCTCATGGAGAACTCGCACGTGGTGGTACTGAATATCATGGGGACATTGGCAGAAGGCGCTTCGGGGTCGGAGTAGAAAGTGTCCATCGGGATGTGGAAGCCGTCGCCCACCGGGCCAAAGGCACCACGCATCATGCCGTTGCCGCCATGCTGCTTGTCATACTTAGCCGCAGCCTTGTTGGCAAGAGCTATATAGTCCAGCCAAGGCATCTCCTGCAGCTTGTTCATCTGCGAAGGCTGCAAGCCGGCTTCCTTCAAGATGGCCTTGCCCAGCTCAGCGCTGTAATTGTTGTCTATGGCACCCGTGATGTTTCCACTCAGGGCTACCGCCTTGTGCAGCAAGCCTTTCGTCTCGGCCATGGCCACCAGCGTGCAGACCTTGGCACCGCCGCCCGACTGTCCCATGATGGTGACATTACCCGGGTCGCCGCCAAACTGTGCGATGTTGTTGTGCACCCACTTCAAGCCGGCCACCAGGTCGAGGATACCCGCGTTGCCCGACTCGGCAAACTTCTTATCGTCCACTCCCGAAAAGTCGCTGAAACCGATGGGACCTAAGCGATGGTTCAACGAGACAAACACAATGTCGCCATAGCGGCTGAGGTTTTCGCCCCGATAGCTGTCCTGCTCAATGCCGTTGCCGTTGGTAAAACCGCCGCCGTGAATCCACACCAGCACGGGGCGCTTCTTACCGTCGGCCACTCCCGGCGTCCAGACGTTCAGCATCAGGCAGTCCTCACTTACGTCATAGTAGTTCCAGTGGTCGGTAAATGTACTGTAACTGTTGCGGTATTTACCCTCCGTAATCTGCGGAGCCGTGTCGCCCCAAAAGACTGCCGGACGGATGCCTTCCCAAGGCTCGGGCTCGCGGGGAGGCATGAAGCGGTTCTCTCCCGCCGTGCTTGCCCCATACGGAATGCCGCAGAAGGTGTAGATGCCTCTTAATATATAGCCACGCACTTTGCCATACTGGGTCTGTGCCACGGCAATGGAATCTCCGATGTACAGCTGCTGTTCATCTTGTGAGACACTATCCGTCTGCTGCTCAGACTTAGCGACGGAACAAGCGGAAAGGGCATAAACAAAAACACCCGTGCATACCAGGGAGAGGCCTTTCATGACTTTCGATTTCTTAAATGGTTTCATACGCTTAGACTTTTAATTGTCGTTTTTTATTTGTCGTTACAAAAGTAAGCCTTTACGGAGAAAATCGCTTTTCACCAGCCGTTTTGCGCTTGTCAATGCCTTATCAGGCGCTTGTCAGTTTCTTCATTCCGGTTGTCAGTATATTCAAAAAAAAGGAATCCACACACGGCCATGAAAGGATAAAACCGCGTGCGGATTCCACATCATCCGCCACAATCTTTTTACTCAACCCTAATAACTGTCTTACAACTTAACTTCACCTTCCAGGCGGATATCTGCTGAAGAGGCACCGATAAGCAGTTTCACCTTACCGGGCTCTACTACGAACTTCTCTTGGGCTTCATCCCAATAAGCGAAATCTTCTTTGGGAATGTCGAGCACTACTTCTTTCGTCTCACCGGCAGCAATGGGCACCTTACTGAAGGCACGCAATTGCTTCATGGGACGTTCAACCTTCGACTCCGGATAGCTGGCATACAACTGTACAACTTCTTCGCCGTCGCGGCTGCCCGAATTCTTCACCAATACGGTTACAGTAACCTTATCCTTGCTCTGCTTAACAGACTTGATTTGCTGGTAGTCGAATGTGGTATAGCTCAAGCCATAACCGAAAGGATAAAGCACATCGCCCTTGTAGTACATGTAAGTACGTCCGTGACGGATGTCATAATCCATCATGTCAGGCAGGTCGGTGATGTCCTTCACCCAAGTCTGGGTGAGGTGTCCCGACGGATTCACCTTGCCAAACAGCACGTCGGCCAAGCCATTGCCCTGCTCTTGGCTGCAGTGCGTGATGTGCAGAATGGCGGGCAAGTTCTCCTGGCTCCAGTTGATGGTGTAGGGGAAGCTGCTCACCAGCACCAGAATGGTGTTGGGATTGGCCTTGTACACCTGCTTCACCAAGTCTTCATCGGGCAGCATCAGCGACTTGCGGTCCACAGCCTCGCGGCCGTCGCTCGGCACGGGGCAGAAGAACCAGTCGGGGCGCGTGCCATAGGGGTGGTTGCCCACGCATACCACGGCCACATCGGCCTCGCGGGCGGCATTTACCGCCTCGTCTATGGCATTGTTGGCAGCATAGAGCACTTCCGTCTGTCCGCCCTTCACGGCGTTGCGGATGCCATTCAGAATGGTCACCTCATAGGCCGGCGTGCCGCTGTACCAGTCTTGCACAATCTTGTCGGCATAAGGGCCAATCACGGCAATCTTCTTCAACTTGGAAGCATCGAGGGGCAGCAGGTTCTTGCTGTTCTTCAGCAGCACCACCGACTTGGCCGTCACCTCGCGGGCCAGTTGCTTGGCTTCCTCACGCTCGTAAGGAGGCACTTCGTTGGGGTCGGTACCAATATGGCGATAGGGGTCGGCCGAATCCTTACCGTCCAGCAGACCGAGTTTCAAAGCCACAAACAGGTTGCCACGGATGGCCTCGTCTATTTCCGCCTCGGTGAGCAGGCCTTTTTCCAGAGCCTCCTCAATATAAGGCTTATAAGCATCCAGGAATTGTCCGGTAGTAGCCTTTACCACCGCAGCCGCACCTTCGGCCATAGTGGGATAAGCGTGGTGGGAATTGACCAGCAACTTCAATGCACCACCATCCGTACAAATGATACCGTTGTTGCCCCACTTGTCGCGGGTAATCTCCTTCAGGCAGGGATGCACGCACATGGCCGGGCCGTTCCAACCGTTGTAGGCGGCCATGAAGGCGCGGCTACCACCTTCTGTAATACCTTTATAGAACGGATAAGCATAGTATTCATAGAACAGGCGCATGTCGAAATTGCTCGATGTACTGTCGCGCCGGTCTTCATTGCTGTTGGCCAGGAAGTGCTTCATCAAGGCAGCTGTACGCCAGTAGCGCGGGTCGTCACCTTGCAGACCCTCGATATTGGCTACCGTCAACCGGGCAGTCAGAAAAGCATCTTCGCCAAAGCTTTCTTCCGTACGTCCCCAGCGCGGGTCGCGCGCCAAGTCTGCATTCGGGGCACGCATCACCAAAGCCGTGCGCTTGTCGTCAGGACGCTGCATGTAGTAGCGCGCTTCTATGGAGGCCTGTTCGCCTACTTTGTGCAGCAGGTCTACATCCCACGTGGCACCCAATCCATACGATTGCGGGAAAATAGTGGTAGGCCGGTCGGTAGGAATGATTTTACCATCCTCGCCTTTTTCACGTCCACCCCAAGCGGCAGGACCACCCAAAGCCAACCCGTGCAGACCTTCATGATGACGGCACGGCAGAATGCCCAGACGGGGCACAGCCAGATCACTGCCCAGCAAAGTGATTTTTTCATCCAGCGTAAGTTCCTCCAGCAAGGCCTCTACACGCTTCTCGTCAGACAACTTCGTGTTCTGAAACTTGTAAGTTTCCTGCGCTCCGACGGACAGGCAAGCCATCGTGAGACACGACACGACAAATAAAGATTTCATTTCCATGGTTATATAAATTTAGTTCGCAAATCCTATGTACAAAGTTAGCTATTTCCATTCAAAAAAGGATGTGCGGAAAACGGTTTGTTTTGATGAGGGGGATGTCAGAATAGGGTTTTATTATCGTTTTGCTCTGTCATCCTGAACATTGTTCTCCCCCCGATAACGGGGGAGCCTAAGGGGGTATGAAGGATCTCTCACTTACTTATGTTTTTAGGAGATTCTTCGCTTACGCTCAGAATGACAGAGTGATAGTCATCCTATTATGACACGCCCTCACAAAACTTCATGTTATAAATCCCAGCCCGGGTTCTGCGTCAGCACGCCGTTGGACAGACGGATCTGGTTTTCGTCAATCATCATCATGCCCTTCTTGGGGATGAAGTTGTTTTTGTCGAACTCAATGGTAGCAGCGCCACCGCCAGTCAACACTTCTACGCCGTTCTGCATGTCTTCCAATACCTGGCCGGCATACTCAACGCCCTGGCGTAACAGGTCGTAGTAGTTGATGCCCTCGAAGGCAAACTCCAGCTTGCGCTCCTTCATGATGTTCTCCTGCGTAGCGGCCACTTCCGTGTATTCGGGAGATAATCCATCCGCATCCGTGTAAGCACGCTCACGTACCTTGTTGAAATACAGCTGTGCGTTGGGGCTACCCAGCTCGGCGGCCATCAGCAACACGTCGGCATAGCGCACCAAGATGTAGTCCTGGTGGTTGGAGATCATGAGGTTACCCGTACCATTTTCCATACTGGCGTGCGTGCCGTCTGCAAAAGCCAGCGGGGCATACTTCTTGATGAAGTAACCGGTGTATTCCTGCATACTGCTGATAGCACCCTGTGCATTAAACTTCTCTGTCAGGCCTTCGCCTTCCACATCGATAGCCGAAGCCGCGAAGCGGGTGTCACCCGGCCCGTACAAATCCTTGTATTTCGGGTTAACCGGGGCATATCCCCAACCTTGCCCGTAGGGAGCCACACCTCTACCTCCACGGAAAGCGATGTTCACCTGCCAGCGGTTACCGTCGGCGCTTCCCCAGTCGGTCGTAGCGGTGGCCTTTACCGTCAATACGGTCTCCACGTTGCCGTCACCGATGTAATCGCCATACAGTTTTTCTACCTCGCCTACATCGGCAATCTGGGCACAGGCGGCCGGCCATAAACGACGGAATTCAGGCACCAGGTCGAATTCGCCCGAGCTGATGATGTCTTCCACGGCAGCCAACGCATCGGCCTTGGTCACGCCCTCAGGCTCCTGGCCATAGTAACCGGTGTAGAACAAATAGGCACGTGCCAGGATGGCCTCGCAAGCATACTTGGTAATCTTACCATCATTGGACTCTGATTGAGCTTTAGGATAAGCATTGGCCGGAATATTCTCGATGGCAAACTTCAGGTCGTCAAAGATGAGCTTGTACACCTCGGCCGGTTCCGACTGCGGTATATTCTCATCGGTAGGCGTAGTGAGCAAGGGCACGCGGTTGAACTGGCGTACTACATCGAAGTACAAGAAAGCACGGATGGCGCGGCACTCAGCCATATACTGGTTGCGCAAGCTGCCGGTTTCATTCCACTGAATGCCATCTTCGCGCGTAATCAGCTCGTTGCAACGGTAAATGCCGCTGTAATAACCGCTCCAGCCGGAACCCGTAGAAGAAGGATTTTCTGACAAATCAAAGCGGTCAGTCATACGCATGCCGGGACCGTCGGAAGCACCCGACCCGCCAAAGCAGTCATCACCCATAACGCAAGAGTTCACCAAGAAGTTGACTGCACCACCCGACATGGCACGCCGGAAGCCATCGTAACAGCCCAGTAGCGCACGGTAGGCGTCTTGTTCCGTTTTATAAAAGTTTTCGGTAGGCAATTCTACTTTAGACTCCACATCCAAGAAGTCCTTGGTACAAGAAGTCGTGCCCAAGCCCAGGCAAAGAATGCCTGCTACTATAATGTTAAACTTGCTATTTTTCATATTCGTACGCATTTTTACAATTAGAATTTAAGATTTACACCCACAAGAATGGTACGGGGACGCGGATAGTAACCATAGTCTACGCCCGATACCCAAGAATTGTCGGCAGAACCAAAACCGATTTCCGGATCCATACCGTCGTAACCGGTAATGGTGAACAGGTTTTGTACCTGGAAGTACAGACGGGCCTGGCTGACAGCCTTGCTCTTGAACAGCTTGGCAAAGTCGTAACCCAACGTCAAGGTGCTCAGACGCAGATAGTCACCATTCTGGATAAACAAGTCGGAGAATTGGTAATTGATATTGCCATCCGTCACGCGCGGAATGCGGTTGCTCGTGCCCTCACCGTGCCAACGGTCAAGAATAGCCGTGGTATAGTTCGGCAAAGGACGGGTATAGTTACGATAAGACTGTACAATCTGCTGGCCAAAGGCACCGTTTGCCACGATAGAGAAGTCAAGTCCCTTCCAGTTAAAACCCAGGTTCAAGCCCAACGTAAAGTCGGGAATACCGTTACCTAAGTTCACCTTATCGTCATCGTCAATTCGACCATCATGATTCTGGTCTACATAGCGCACATCACCTGGCTGCACATTACTCTGCTGGATTCCGTTGCCTGCCGCACGCCATTCATCGATTTCCTGCTGGTTCTGGAATATACCGGCTGTCTCCCAGCCCCAGAAGTAACCAATAGGCTGGCCATTTTCTGCACGGTAGAATTCCGTAGCATTGTTGTACAGCTCATTACCTGCACCGTGGATAATGCCGTCTTCCGTAGGAATGCTACCTACCTTGTTCTTATTGAAAGAACCATTGAGCGTAACGTTGTAGTTGAAGTCCTTTCCTACTGTATCGTTCCAAGTCAGTGCCAATTCCACACCGGTGTTCTTCACGTCACCACCGTTGATGTAAGGAGCGCCTGTACCGGCAGTAGCCAGAATAGGAGCGGTCAGCAACCAGTCCTTCGTGGTCTTTACATAGAAATCGAAGTTCACACCGAAACGGCTGTCGAAGAAACGGGCATCAAAACCGACGTTGGTCTGCTCGGAAGTTTCCCATGTCAGTTCCTCATTGGCAAAACGGCTGGGATATGCACCCCAGTTGTTACCCAAGGCTGCAGCCTCAGCTGACGAACTTTGGTGAGAGTTACCGAAGTAGTAGCGAATGTACGAGGTAGTGATGGGAGCCAAGTATTGATAATTGTCAATGTTCTGGTTACCTACCTGTCCCCAGCTGACACGCAGTTTGAAGTAATCCAGCCAGCTGCGGGTGCTTTCCATAAACTTCTCATTGGTCATAATCCAACCTGCGGAAATGGAGGGAAATACACCGTAACGGTGACCGCGTGCAAATTTAGAAGAACCATCGGCACGTACCGTGGCGTTCAACATGTAAGTTTCCTTCCAGTTCCAGCCAAACCGGGCAAAGTAAGAAACCGTACGGGTTTCATCCAACGGATAGCCTTGGACACTCAAACCATCGGCAGTAGACGAAGCCGTACCGTTATTGATGTAAGCATGATCCCAATCGGCAAAGATATACTTCAAAGAAGAATTGCTACCGCCTAAATAAGAACCACTGTATTGATAAGATTCCATACCGATCAAGGCATTGAAAGCATGATCGTCTACCTTCCAATCGTAAGTGGCCGTATTGGTCCACGTAAGTTCCAGCCTGTGCTGCATATTTTGCGAAACACTGTTACGCACATTGCGGGCTGTCGAACTGAATTGGTACTCCGGCGTAAAATTGCGATACTCGTTGGTGTTGTAATTGGCACCAAATACAGTACGGATTTTCAAGTTCTTAATAGGTTGCAACTCGGCATATACATTGCCTGAGAAGGTAATGTTCTTAATCTGATTGTTACGAATCATCATGGAGCCGTAAGGGTTGCCGTCCTCCACATTCCAATCGGAATAAGAAGTATCGTTGTAAGGCATGTCATAAATGTTGTTGTCGCTGTAGACAGGCACGAACGGAGCAATTTCATAAGCACCACGCAACGAGTTGTCGTACTGACCGCCTACGCCCAAGCCTGTCTTGTCGCGGTAAACAAAGCTCACTTGCTCACCCACAGTCAGTAAGTCTTTAAACAACTTATGTTCGGAATTAGCACGGAAATTGTAACGGGAGAAATTGGACACGTCCTTACCGCCGACAATACCTTCCTGCGACATGTAACCCAACGAAATGGCATAGGTAGAAGTAGCCGATCCGCCGGTAACACCCAAGGTATAGCTCTGCAGTTGGGCATTGTCCTCAAACATCTGATCCAACCAGTCAACATCATAAAGATTACCGTTAGCATCATAAATGGAGGTATAACTGCTCCAGTCGTAACCGGAACCTGTAGAATTGCGATGCGACTCGTCCATTATCATCATGTACTGCTCGGTGTTCAGCAAATCTGCCTTCTTAGCCACGTTCTGCACGCCAAAGTAACCGTCGAACGAAACGGTAGCCTTGCCTTCCCTACCACTCTTAGTGGTCACCAGCACTACGCCATTGGCAGCCTGCGCACCGTAGATGGCAGCGGAAGCGGCATCCTTCAAGATGTCGATGCTCTCGATGTCGGCGGGGTTTAGGTCGGAGATATCGCCACGCACGCCGTCAATCAAATACAGCGGCTCGGCATTGCCCACGGTACCCAAACCACGGATGCTCACTTTCAAGCTTTCACCCGGCTGACCGGAAGTAGAAGTGATGTTTACACCCGGCGTCTGGCCCTGCATGGCCTGCAAGGGATTGGTGGTGTTCAGTTCGGCAATTTGGTCACCCTTCACCTGAACAGTGGCACCCGTCACCAATTTCTTTTTCTGGACACCGTAACCTACAACAACCACTTCGTCCAGCAACTCATTGTCTTCCACCAGCACCACGTCAATGGTAGAGGAAGCCCCCACCTTGATGGTCTGCGACTTAAAGCCAATGTAAGAGAAGATTAAAGTCTGGCCTTCGCTGGCCTGCACAGAGTACCGGCCATCGAGGTCGGTAATGCCACCGGTAGAGGTTTCCTGCACCTGGACACTCACTCCAATCAAGGGAGAACCGTCTGTACCCGATGTTACTACTCCCGTAATCGTCTTTGATTGCTGGGAAGCTGCTTGTACCGGAACCGCCTGCATACAAGCCAGTGCCAGCACGAATGACAAAACTACGTTGTAAAAACGTAAAACCACATTTTTCTTCATACGTGTTTCTCGCATTTTTAAAGTTAATAATAAGGTTAATTATAAGGATAATGTACGCCCTTTGCGCTACGGGCCGGTGGGTGTGCCGCAATAAAATAAACCCCTCATTCTGTCATGCTGAACGCATGTGAAGCATCTCCCGATTGCACAAGAATATAGGAGATTCTTCACTTCGTTCAGAATGACAAAGCAAATGGAATGTGTATCCCCATTGAGACACCTCCCCCCTGCCTTGCAGAGCAACAGTATTTGAGTTAAATAATGAAGAGCCTTATTGCAAGGATGCGCGTGCCTCCCTGTCGGGGTCGTAAACCACCTCACAGGCATCGTTGAGCACCATGGTAGCCCCCTTCTCGGCTGTGTATTGCGGCCATTCGGGCAGGCTTGCGCAGTTGGGGTTGCCGGTGCGCATGAAACTCAACAAAGCATCGGTCATCTTGGCGGAAAGGTCGCGCGGACGCTTGCCGCCGCCCGTGTGGGTCAGCATCAAGTCGGTGTTCTTCAGCCAGAAGCAGATGTCCAGGCAGTGGAAGGCGCGCATGCGTGCGTCGAACAAGGGAGGATTCCAGCCAAACCATGCCAGGTAAACGGGAGCCTTTTGCGTCAGCTTCTGGTTGGCCGTAGCAATCACCCTTTCGCGGGAACTCAATATCAGGCCCAGCAACTCGATAGGCTTCTTGTCCGGGAAGGCCTTGGCATAAGCGTCGACAATCTTCTCGCCGTTGCCACCCTTCATTTGGGTCACCATTTCAACCAATTGTTTCTTGTCCATCTGTTCCAAGGCGGCATTGTCGCGGCTCAAGGAGAACTCGCAGTTGGTGGTGCAGAATATCATGGGCACATTGGCCGAGGGGGCTGAGGGATTAGTGAAGAATCCGCCCGTAGGGATGTGCGTGCCGTCGGCCACAGGGCCAAAGCCGAAACCGCGCCCAGTGATGCCCTGCTGCTTGTTATAATTGGCCACAGCACGGTTTGCCAGGTCGATGTAATCCATCCACGGCATTTCCTGCAACTTGTGCGCCTGCGAAGGCTGCAAGCCTGCTTCGGCCAAAATGGCCTTGCCAATGGCAGCGCTGCGCCCCTTGTCGATGGCGTCGGTAGAGTTTCCGCTCAAGGCAACGGCCTTGTGAATAAGTCCTTGCGTCTCGGGCATGGCCACCAGCGTGCACACCTTGGAGCCACCGCCCGACTGGCCGATAATGGTGACATTGCCCGGGTCTCCGCCAAACTGCTCAATGTTATTGTGCACCCATTTCAGGCCGGCCACCAGGTCGAGAATGCCCACATTGCCCGACGACTCGAACTCCTTGCCGGCTGCCGACAGGTCGGAGAAGCCGATAGGTCCCAAGCGGTGGTTCATGGACACGAACACGATGTCGCCATAACGGCTGATGTTTTCGCCATTATAGCCGTCCTGCTCGATGCCGCTGCCGTTGGTAAAGCCGCCGCCATGCAGCCACACCAGCACAGGGCGCTTCTTGCCATCGGCCAGGCCCGGTGTCCAGACGTTCAGCATGAGGCAATCCTCGCTGACATCATAATAGTTCCAGTGGTCGACAAACGTGCTGTAAGTGTTGCGATATTTGCCCTTGGTCTTCTGCGGAGCCGTGTCGCCCCAGAACACTGCCGGGCGTACGCCCTCCCAAGGTTCGGGTTCGCGGGGAGGCATAAAGCGGTTCTCGCCCGCCGTGCTTGCACCATAGGGCACGCCACGGAAGTTGTAGATACCTCTTAATATAAAACCTTTTACTTTGCCGTATTGAGTCTGTGCCACGGCAATGTCGTCGCCAATGAACAATTGCTGTTCATCGTTGTTCACTTCTGTGCTTTGCTTGGCCTGATTGGAGCAAGCCATCATGCCGCACAGCAAGACGCCCCCCATGCACAGCAAGGAAGCCGCCTTCAGTTTCATGATACCAGATTTAATTATTCTCATAGCATTTGGTCTTTTGTTGACGCAAATGTGAGAAAAATAGCTTATATTCAGTTATCAAAATCTTTAAAGCACTTATCAAAATCTGCTTAAAGTAGCCTAAAACGCGTGTTTTGAACATAGAGATAAGCCCGAGTGACAGCTAAAGCCGCCGGGCATGCAGGCGGTGTGAACTTACCGGCAAATGGCTTGGTATATAGGGGGTGAAATAGGGCATTTTCTAATTTGTCTTCCCGTCGTCTTGCAACAATGATTTGCCTCGCCCGGTAAGCCGATATTTCTGTTTAGGATGATTCGGCTGATTCGGGTAAAGCGGTTCTACCAGCCCTGCTTCCAAGGCAGGATTAAGATAGCTATTCAAGAAATTTTTTCTGTCATTTAATTGCATTTGCTCCATCAATTCTTTTACAGAACATAGTCTTATGCCAATAATGCCGACAAGCGCCTCTACTTGTGGGGTACTTGTGGGGTACTTGTGGGGTACTTGTCGGATACTTGTCGGGTGCTTGTCGGGTGCTTGGGTGGTACTTGCCCTGCCATTTCCCTATTGTAACGGAATATCACCCACACGGCACTTCCGTCCGTGTGAAATTCCACTATGTCAAGTTCCATTACCCACCCTGTATCTATTTCCTACGCTCCACCTTCGCTCCATAGAGCCGAACCGGGAGCGAAGCAATACCGAAGGAGGTACGAATGGGGTACGAAGAAGAATGGAGGAGGGTAAGTTTTTCCTATAAGCAGATAGGGTAGCAGTCTGATAGACAGAACTGTAGAATCGCGCATAAGTAGCCAAAAGGGGGAAATGCGGAGATTGAGGGTGTTAAAATTACGGATTTCGAGTGTAACAAAAGCGGAAATATTTGCAGATAAACGAAAGTTTACCTATCTTTGCCTTACTGATAAGCAAAATGAATATGGACAAAGAGATTGAAAAGCTGGAGCTGCACGTCGTGCGGCTGGAGCAAGCCATCAGGCAGGTGCAACGACTGAGGCAAATGGGTCTGGACAATGAAAAAATCGATAGGAAAATCGATGAATACCTAGACGGCATTTTAGAGGCCAAGAAAAGAATTGAAGAACTAAAGAAGAAATGAAAAGGCAAGGAACACTTTCACTTTTCATCACTAAAACCTAAATAGAATATGAAAAAGGAATTGAAACAAGAACTGGAATTGCTAAAGCAAGAATTGGGTACTCCTGCATTCGACGAGCGACTGGACAAACTGCAAGGACGCCATACATCGGATGAGGACAAGGCGCTCATTGACGACTATGTGCTGCAAATGCTGGACAATATAGGCGGCGAATTGCAGGAAGTCGACAAGGAACTGGATACCATACAGGCCATAAAGGGAATTTCGGACATGATCTCGTTCAAGTACATTGCCGAAACGTATTTCAAGAAATCAAAGGCATGGTTCTCGCAGCGGCTGAACGGCAACGTGGTGCATGGCAAGGTGTGCCGGTTCAACGAAGATGAGCTGAAGACATTGCGCTTCGCTTTGCAGGACATCAGCAGAAAGATAGGTTCTCTCAGCATTTAGTTTTGTTTATCGACCGTTTTGTATAACTTTGCGCTGGAAAAAACAGACACTGATGCTTTACGCGTACCTTAAACGACACACTACCTGCATGGAAAACCCCATATTGCACTGGAAAGCCCTGCTCGCCGTGCTGCTGACGCTGTGCCCGGCGGCTCTTGCCGCACAGCTGCCGCTGGTGGAGCAGATATCGAGCAACTTCATCACCTCGTTTGCCGAAGACCCCAAGGGATACATCTGGATTGGCACCAACCACGGGCTGAACCGCTTCAGCGGCTCGAACTACACCGTGTACTATGCGCAGAAGGAGGCGACGGCGCTCAACAGCGACTATGTGTCTAACCTGATGCTGGACGATGACGGCCGCCTGTGGATGTCGAACGAATGCGGGCTGTGTGTGCGGGAGGACGGCGTCTTCAGGCATCTGCCCAACATGGGGTTCAATCCCATAGGGCGCGTGCTGGACCTGGACAGCCGGTGGCTCATCATTACCGACCGCATAGGTATTGCCAAGGTGGACAAGCAGACGCTGAAGGAGGAGAAATACTATCCGCAACCCGGCATAAGCAACGTGACGGCCATCACCGTGTCCAGCCAGAAACAGATTTGGACAGCCAACGCTTCGAGCCATGCCACCGGCATCTACATACTGGACGAGGAGCTGAACCTGCTGCGCACGCTGCACTGCCCCAAGGATGCCTACATCGACGACATTGTGGAAGACTCCCGGCAGAGGATGTGGGTGGTGACCACCGGAGGGTTGCTGTGCTACGACGCCAAGACGTGGGAGGAACTGCCCGTGCCCGTCTCCCTCGTGAAGGCCACGCGGGGCAAGCGGCTGCACTTCGTGATGCCCTACCGGCAAGACTTCCTGCTGCTGGGCATTGCGGGCGAGGGAATGTTCCGCTACGACGTGGCACGGCAGATACTGACACGCATCCATGCCCAGCAACGGCTGAAGGAGGAAAAATACATCTGCTTCATCGACTCGCACAACGGGATTTGGTTGTCCGACCAGGAGAATGACTTCCAGTATTATCCCGAACGGACGGCCTTCAACAACCTGTCGTCTATCTTCGAGCATCTGGAAGACCCCTTTGTGAAGAACCTTCTGTTCGACAACGAAGGCTACCTGTGGATGCGCTCCTCATACGACATTGCCAGCTACGACACGCAGGCGGACAGGATAACGTTCCACCAGGCGGACGGCAGCATTTACGGGCATATCTTCATCGACTCGAAAAACAGGCTGTGGGTCATCCGGAACCGGCAGGAACTTCGGCTGTATGCCATCAGCAAAGGGAAAATCGTGAGGGAGGAGAAGCGCTATGTGTTTCCTTCCAATGTATTCTCCATCAGCGAAGACCAGGACGGACGCATCTGGGCGACATTGTCTGACAGGTTTGCCACGCTGTCGGCCGACGGGAAATTCACTTACCGGTATGCCCCAAACGGCATCTCTTTCTCACAACTACAGACGCTGCGCCCGTCGGGCACCATGATACTCTACACGGTGGCCAACGGCCTCTACAAGTTTGGCGAAGACCAGCAGTTCATCCCGCTGGACTCCCTCTACCTGCCCAACCCGAATTCGCTCATCATCGACCGGAACAACACGTACTGGATAGGCACCTACAACACCGGATTGGTACACTACGACCCACGCGCGCAACGGATGGAGCGGTTTGACACCTCGTCGGGACTGGTGGACAACAGCCTGAAGGCAGTGGTAGAGGACAAGGATGGGAACATCTGGTTCAGTTCGTCCACACACATAGGGAAGTATGACGTGCAGGAGAAGACATTCTCTTACTTGTATGACAGCTATTTCAGCAAGGGCAAGCTGTATGCCTTGAACTGCGCGGCGGTGGCGCCGGACGGCACGTTGTTTTTCGGCGGCTCGGGCGGCATCACGGCCATTTATCCGAATGTGCCCATTGAAGACAGCCCGGACATTCCGCTGAACCTGGACATGGTGCTGGTAAACGGGACCGTACATAACGGCACTGAGGAAGAAGGCCTTTCTTTATCTTACCGGGAGAATATGGTAACCTTTTATTACTCGGCGCTGAAGTTCGAAGCAGGTTCCTTGCTGAACTATGCCTATATGCTGGAAGGTTTCGACAAGGACTGGATTGATGCCGGCACCAACAAGCGGGTTGTCTACTCCAACTTGCCTGCGGGGAAATATACGTTCAAGGTGAAGGCACGCATGTTGAGCGGGAAGTGGTGTGAAAATGAATTGGAGCAGGAGGTCGTCATCCACCCGGCACCATGGGCCGCACCTTGGGCCATCGCGCTCTATTGGCTGGCAGGCATCGGCTTGGTGATACTGGCCATCTGGATGATTATACGCTGGCGGACACAAGAGGAGAGGCTGACACTGACCGAGCGGCAAAAGGAGATAAACCAGGAACATATAGACTTTGTGACCAACATTTCGCATGAAGTGCGCACACCGCTGGCCATGGTCTATGCCCCCCTGAAAGAACTGGCAAAGGAGAACAACCTGAACGAGCATGAGCGTGGCCTGGTGGACATCATGCTGCGCAATGCCGACCGACTGATGCGGCTTGTCAAGCAATTGCTGGACTCCGGGAAGAGCGAAAAAGATGAAAAGCAACTCCGAACCGCTATGGCAGACCTGGCAGCCTTGGTGCGTGCACTGGTGGCCAACTTCCGTTTCATCATCCATGAAAAAGGGTTGACGGTGAACTTGCATGCCGACCAAGATACGCTGGCCTGCTTTGACGCGGAGAAGGTGGAAAAGATATTCTATAACCTGTTTACCAATGCCATCAAGTATACGCCAGAGGGGGGATGTATTGACGTTACTGTGGAAAGTGACGGGAAGAACGCACGGATACGGGTGACCGATACAGGCCAGGGCATTCCGCCGGAAAAGCAGAAACACTTGTTCGGGCGCTTCGAACGGTTGGGAGCCGACAAAAAATATCCTAATGTCAACGGGAAAGGCATCGGCCTGAACTATGCGCAATACCTGGCACACCTGCATAAGGGAAACATAGAGTATACACCCAACCACCCGAAGGGGGCTTGCTTCACCCTCAGCATACCGCAGTCGCTGACGGCATACAGCCCCGAAGAACGGGCACAGGACAACGAATACAAAATGCCCGTAACAGTAAACGACACGGCTTCCACCGAGAAAGATACCCCGAAGGAATACACGCTGCTCATTGCGGAAGACGACCAGGAGGTGCGCGAGTACCTGCGCGCACTGCTGTCGGCCGACTACAACATCATTGCCGTGGAGAACGGGGAAGAAGCCATAGACGGGTTGGGCATGAACCTGCCCGACCTGATAGTGAGCGACGTGGTGATGCCCCTGAAAGACGGCTACGAACTGTGCAAGACCGTCAAGACAAGCGCCGACTGGGGGCACATCCCCGTCATCCTGCTCACGGCAAAGAACGACACGGACAGCAGCATCAAGGGACTGGACTGCGGCGCCGACGCCTACGTGGGCAAGCCGTTCGACCCCTTCTACCTGAAAGCTGCCATAGCCAACCTGCTGGAGAACCGCAGGCGGATGCAGCAGATGGTGCAGAACTTCACTTCGGGCAACCTGTCGAAAGGCAAGGCGCGCGAAGCCATGCTCAACGAGCAGGACCGCCAGTTCCTGGAAAACCTGCACGCGCTGCTCGACCGGCACTTGGACGACGAGGACTTCGGCATCGCCTCGCTGGCAAAGGAAATGAACATGAGCTACAGCAGCCTGTATGCGCGCATCAAGTCGCTGACGGGGCAGACACCGCAGAACTTCCTCATCACCTACCGCATGAACACGGCCATGCAACTGCTGCAGACGGGCAAATACACCGTGAGCGAAGTGTGCTACAAGGTAGGAGCATCGTCGCTGGCCAACTTCTCACGCAGCTTCAAGCGGCAGTTCGGCGTGCCGCCCAGCGAAGTATAACCAACACGGCCTATGGACTTCAACGAAGCAACCCTCGACTTTATCCGCCGACATGCCGGCGACGACGTGTCCCTCCTGGCCCTACAGGCAGGCAAGTACCCCGGCGTGGACATGCCCGCCGCACTGGCACAGATAGCCGGGCGGCAACGCATGAAGGCCAAAGTGCCTTCGTGGGCCGCCAGGGAGGGACTGGTGTATCCCCCGCATTTGCCGCTGGAACAGTGTTCGTCGGAGGAGGCGGCACGCCACAAGGCGGACATAGTGGAGCAGGCGGGCGGCGAAAGGCACATGCTGGTGGACCTTACGGGCGGATTCGGCGTGGACTGCGCCTTTCTCAGCACACTGTTCGACAAGACCGTCTACGTGGAACGGCAGGAGGCCCTCTGCAAGGCGGCGCGCCACAACTTCCCGCTACTCGGCCTACCGGCCATCGAAGTGCACAATGCAGACAGCACAGCCTATCTGAAACAGATGCCCATGGCCAGCCTGATATTCATCGACCCGGCACGGCGGGACAGCCACGGGGGCAAGACAGTGCCCATTGCCGACTGCGAACCCGACGTGGCCGCACTGGAGCCGCTGCTGCTACAGAAGGCCCCCCGGGTGCTGGTGAAGCTGTCGCCCATGCTCGACATTGCCCGGGCGCTGACGGAGCTGAAGCACGTGCGAGCGGTGCACATCGTGTCGGTGGCCGGCGAGTGCAAGGAATTGCTGCTGGTGCTGGGCCGGGGCGAGCCCCTGCCCGCCGACGACGTACCCCTGCACTGCACCAACCTGCAGAGCGGCCAGCCGGACTTCTGCTTCACGCGCAGGCAAGAACAGCAATCGCCCTGCCCCCTGTCCCAAGCCGTAGGTGCCTATCTGTACGAGCCCAATGCCTCCATCCTGAAGGCGGGCGCCTTCCGCAGCCTTACCTATATATATAAGGTAAAGAAGCTGCACGCCAACAGCCACCTGTACACGGCAGACGAGCCAGTGCCCCACTTCCCCGGGCGCAAGTTCCGCGTGGAAGGCTGTTGCGGTTTTGCGAAGAAAGAGGTGGCCCGGCTGCTCGGCACGGATGCGAAGGCCAACCTCACCGTGCGCAACTTCCCCGCCACCGTGGCCGAACTGCGCAAGCGCCTCCACCTGGCCGATGGGGGCGACCGTTACCTCTTTGCCACCACCCTGGCCGACGGGAGCAAGGTGCTCATCGACTGCCGTGCTGCAAGCCTTTCGTAGCCTTCCAACCCTACCATGCTGGCCTTTAAAGCCTACCGAGCCAGCCTTTAAAGCCCACCGCGCTGGCGTTGGAAGGCTCGTTTTGTAACCATTCTGTAACCGTTTTGTTACCCCTTCTTCAACAGTTTGCAAACTTTGCATAACATGGCAGCTCTACTTTTGCAGCGCAAAACCAACAATTCATAACGTATGAAAAAAATTATTGCAAAAGCATTTCTGTTATTGTTTAGCGCCTTGACCATCAGCCCTATGCTGTGGGCCGATGAGATTAACGACGAGTCCAAGCAGGGAGCCATCCGAGGCCGCATCGTGGACAACACCAAGCAAATCCTGCCGGGCGCATCCATTTACATCGAGAAACTGCACACCGGCGTGACGAGCGACGTGAACGGATTTTACACCTTCGCCAACCTGGAGCCGGGCACATACAGAGTGAAAGTGACTTACGTGGGCTACTCGCCCGTGGAAATGACCATCACCATCCCGCAAGGCAAGACCGTGGAGAAGGACGTGGTGATGAACGAAGGCCTTGAGTTGCAGGAAGTCGTGGTAGGCGGCGCCTTCACCGGCCAACGCCGTGCCCTGTCTTCGCAGAAGAGCAACTTGGGCATTACGAACGTCGTATCCGCCGACCAGGTGGGCAAGTTCCCCGACTCGAACATCGGCGACGCACTGAAGCGCATCAGCGGCATCAACGTGCAGTACGACCAGGGCGAGGCACGCTTCGGACAGGTACGCGGCACGAGCGCCGACCTCAGCTCGGTCACCATCAACGGCAACCGCGTGCCCTCGGCCGAAGGCGACACCCGCAACGTGCAACTCGACCTTATTCCTGCCGACATGGTGCAGACCATCGAGGTGAACAAGGTGGTAACTGCCGATATGGACGGCGATGCCATCGGCGGCAGCATCAACCTCGTCACCAAGAACACACCGTACAGCCGCATCTTCAACGCCACGGCCGGTAGCGGTTACAACGCTGTCAGCAAAAAGGCGCAAGTAAACCTGGGCCTGACTTACGGCGACCGCTTCTTCAACGACAAGCTGGGCCTGATGATTTCGGGCTCTTACCAATATGCCCCCGGCGGCTCGGACAACGCAGAGTTCGAATATGACGTAGATGACGACCAGGTAGTAATGAAAGAAGCCCAGGTGCGCCAATACTACGTGACGCGCGAACGCCAAAGCTACTCGCTCGCCCTCGACTACGAATTCAACACCGACCACAAGATTTCGTTCAAAGGCATCTATAACCGCCGCAACGACTGGGAAAACCGCTACCGCGCCGTTTATAAAGACCTGGACGAAAGCGACCCCGCCGAACAATCGCTCGAACTGCAGACAAAGGGTGGTGCAAACGACACGAAGAATGCACGCCTGGAACGCCAGCAAACCATGGACTTCACCTTGGACGGTGACCACAACCTGGGCGGACGCGTCATCATGGACTGGGCAGCTTCTTACTCCCGCGCCAGCGAAGACCGCCCCAACGAACGTTACTTCGGCCTGAAAATGGATAACAACACAGGCAGCAACCTGCTCGGCACCTTCCAAGGCGTAGGCGGACGCACTCCCTACTCCACCCTCGCCATCCCGGGGCTGGACAACACCGACTGGGAACTGGACGAGCTGACCAACAGCGACCAAAGCATCTATGAAAACGAATGGAAATTCCGCCTCAACTTCGAGGTGCCCCTCGCCAAAGGCTTGTTCGGCAACACGCTGCGCTTCGGCGGGAAATACACCAACAAGACCAAAGACCGCGAAACGGAAATGTACAAATACGACAAAGTATTTGACGACGGCGACGCATGGCGCAGCCACGGCACATCACAAATCCGTAACGGCTTCATGGTAGGCGACCACTATCCCGAAGGCACGCACTTCGTAAGCAACAAGTACCTGGGCGGCATCGACTTCAGCACCATGCAAGGCGAACCCGACTACGAGGAAATGTCCGGCAACTACCACGCCAACGAGCAAATCAGCAGCGCCTACCTGCGCTTCGACCAGAAGCTGGGCCGCAAGCTCAACCTTATGCTGGGTCTGCGCATGGAACACACCGCACTGGACTATCGCGGCTTGAACTGGGTGGTAGACGAAGATGAAAACGAAACCCTGCAATCGACCGGCAACCGCAAGAACAACTACACCAACTGGTTGCCCAGCGTGTTGCTGAAATATGACGTGAACGACGACTTCAAGCTCCGCGCCTCGTTTACCGAAACACTCTCCCGTCCCAAATACTCTGCCTTGATACCGAGCATCAACTACAACCGCGCCGACGAGGAAGCCACCATCGGAAATCCCGACTTGAAACCGACTACTTCCTACAACTTCGACCTCAGCGCCGAATACTACTTCAAATCTGTCGGCCTGGTCAGCGTAGGGCTGTTCTACAAGAGCGTGAACAATGTGATTGTAGACGAAGTATGGCAAGGCATGGATCCTGCAATCCCCATCACAGGAGAGTATGAGTACGAAATCTCCAAGCCCATCAACGCTTACGATGCCAACCTCTACGGCGTGGAAGTGGCTTACCAACGCGACTTCAGCTTCATAACTCCCGCCCTGAAATGCATCGGCTTCTACGGGAACTACACCTACACCGCCAACGACACCAAGAACTACAAGTTCGAACACCGCGTAGTAGGCGAAGGTGAAGAAATCGACATGATCGGTTCGCCCGAGCACACCGCCAACGCCTCTCTGTTCTTCGAGAAATGGGGCTTCAACCTCCGCCTGTCCTACAACTTCGCTTCGGCTTTCGTAGACGAAATGGGCGAAGTGGCCCAACTGGACCGCTACTACGACAAGGTGAACTACCTCGACCTGAACGCCACCTATACCTTCGGCAAACGTGTCAAGACGACTATCTATGCCGACGTAACCAACCTGCTGAACCAGCCCTTGCGCTATTACCAAGGCACCAAGGACCGCACCGCACAGGTGGAATACTACGGCACGCGCTTCAATGCCGGCGTAAAGGTTAGCTTCTAAAACAGGAAGCAACAGGCATATCATCAGTCGACGAGTTGGTAAGGCTCCATACAGCTGGATAGGGATACCCAAAGCCTGGCCAACTCGTCTTTTCGGCAACCCATTATTGTGTTTTCCCAAAACTATCCCAAATCAAGGGATAGTTTTGCAGGCAAAAACAAGAATATCCAACTAAATCAAAATAAAACAAAGAAATGAAGAAACTATTCCTTTTACTCACCGTCGCCCTGCTGGGCCAGTGGGCATCGGCCCAAGAACCGAAGATAGACTACAGCGTCTACGACGACAAGTGCAACTTCTACATCGCCAACGACCTGGGCCGCAACGGCTACTACGACCAGAAGCCCATCGCCGAACTGATGGGCGTGATGGCCGAGGAAGTCGGCCCCGAATGCGTCATCGCCGCCGGCGACGTCCACCACTTCGAGGGCGTGCGCTCCACGGAAGACCCCCTGTGGATGACCAACTTCGAGCTTATCTACGCGCACCCCGAACTGATGATTGACTGGTTCCCCATCTGCGGCAACCACGAATACCGGGGCAACACACAGGCAGTCGTGGACTACAGCCGCGTGAGCCGCCGCTGGGAGATGCCCGCCCGCTACTACACCAAGTCGTTCAGCGAGGAAGGCACCACCGTGCGCATCGTCTTCATCGACACCACGCCCCTCATCGACAAGTACCGCCAGGAGTTCACCAAGTATCCCGATGCCTGCCAGCAGGACATCGACGAACAACTGCGCTGGCTGGACAGCGTGCTTGCCTCGGCCAAGGAAGACTGGGTCGTAGTCGTGGGCCATCACCCCATCTACGCCGAGACGTCGAAGGACGACATCGAGCGCCAGGACATGCAACGCCGCGTGGACAGCATCCTGCGCCGCCACAGCAACGTGGCCATGTACATCAACGGCCACATCCACAACTTCCAGCACATCCGCATGGCGGGCAGCCCGATAGACTACATCACCAACTCCTCCGGCTCCCTCAGCCGCAAGGTGCAGCCCGTGGAAGGCACCGTCTTCTGCAGCCCCGAGCCGGGCTTCTCCATCCTCTCCGCCACGCCCACCACGCTGGAGCTGCGCATGATTGACAAGCACGGGCAGGTGCTGCATACGGTGACGCGGACGAAGTAAATACCGCGCCTCCACATAAGCCGAGTTTTGAAAGGGAAGCATCTTTGTAAAGGTGTTTCCCTTACTTTTTATGCCTAATGAAGGGAGGTTTCAGCGTAATTCTTCATTCTTCGTTCTTCATTCTTCATAGAAATGCACTATCTTTGCCCCCACCAAACAACAGATACAGCTATGGCAATCACCATCCGCAAAGTCAACTCGAAGCGCGACCTGAAGCGCTTCATCCGCTTCAACTACGAACTGTACAAGGGCAACCCCTACTCCGTGCCCGACCTCTACGACGACATGCTCAACACCTTCAACCCCAAGAAGAACGCCGCCTTTGAGTTTTGCGAGGCCGACTACTTTTTGGCCTACCGCGACGGCCGGCTGGTGGGGCGCGTGGCGGCCATCATCAACCATAAGGCCAACCAGACGTGGAACAAGAAGGAGGTGCGCTTCGGCTGGATAGACTTTGTGGACGATACCGAGGTGTCCGAAGCCCTTATCCACACCGTGGAGCAGTGGGGACGGGAGCGCGGCATGACACACATACAAGGCCCGCTGGGCTTTACCGACATGGATGCCGAAGGCATGCTGGTAGAGGGTTTCGACCAGCTGGGCACCATGGCCACCATCTACAACTACCCCTACTACCCCGCCCACATGGAGCGCCTGGGCTTCGTGAAAGACGCCGACTGGGTGGAATACAAGATATACGTGCCCGACGCCATACCGGAAAAGCACCAGCGCATCTCCGACCTCATCCAGCGCAAGTACAACCTCAAGATAAAGAAATACACCTCCGGCAAGAAAATCGCCCAAGAATACGGCCAAGCCATCTTCGAGCTGGTCAACGAAGCCTACACCCCCCTGTACGGCTACTCCGCCCTGACGCAGAGGCAGATTGACCAGTACGTCAAGATGTACCTGCCCATCCTCGACCTGCGCATGGTGACGCTCATCACCGACCAGGACGACCGCCTGGTGGCCGTGGGCATCTCCATGCCCTCGCTGGCACGCGCCCTGCAGAAGTCCCACGGGCGGCTGCTGCCCTTCGGGTGGTACTACCTGCTCAAGGCCCTGTTCTTCAAGCGCCGCTCGCACATCCTCGACCTGCTGCTGGTGGCCGTGAAACCGGAGTACCAGAACAAGGGAGTCAACGCCCTGCTCTTCTCCGACCTCATCCCCGTCTACCAGAAGCTGGGCTTCGAGTACGCCGAAAGCAACCCCGAACTGGAACTGAACGGCAAGGTGCAGGCCCAATGGGGATACTTCAAGACGGAGCAGCACAAGCGCCGCCGCGCGTTTGTCAAGGAGATTAGCTAACCGTTTACTTCCTCCTCAAGTTTTATTACCTACCCTGTACGGATTTCCGCCGCTCCCGCTTCGGTCTATAGCGACCTATCTTGACCGAACCAGTACCGAATGGGGTACGACTGGGGTAGGTAGAAGGTACGAAGGTGATAAATTTTCGATAGAGACAAACCACGCATTACGCTGACAACCAGCATGGAGCACAGACAGAGATATTGTCATTTCGAGTAAACAGAGCACTTTTCAGTGTAAGGATGTGTGATACAGGGCGTAAAGAATATTGTATATGTTTCCACAAGACAAGCCCTTTGCCCAAGTAACCCCATTGTTTGGCCAAGGCGGGGGCAAAGTATTGCAGTTTGCCTTTTTTTGCGTAACTTTGCCAACGAAGCCCCCAAAACAGGCGGGCAGGCAACAGATATTATGGACGACAGCTACAAAAATATGACCTTACCCTTGGAAGAGGGAACAGACCCGCAGCAGGAGGCCGCTCCTGCCGTGGACTATACCGACGAAAACATACGCCACTTGGACGACATGGAGCATATCCGTGTCCGCTCGGGCATGTACATAGGCCGCCTGGGCGACGGCTCGCAAAGCGACGATGGCATCTACGTGCTGCTGAAGGAAGTGATGGACAACTCTATCGACGAGTTCAAGATGGGCGCCGGGAAGCGGATAGAGGTGAACATAGAAGGCAACCTGCGCGTCAGTGTACGCGACTACGGGCGGGGCATCCCCCAGGGCAAGCTCATCGAGGCGGTGAGCAAGCTGAACACCGGCGGCAAATATGATTCGAAGGCTTTCAAGAAAAGCGTCGGCCTGAACGGCGTGGGCATCAAGGCGGTAAACGCCCTGAGCAGCCGATTTGAGGTGCGCAGCTATCGCGACGGCAAGGTGCGCACGGCTATCTTCGAGCGCGGGGTGCTGCAAAGCGACGTGACGGAAGACAGCACGGAGGAAACCGGCACCTACATCTTCTTCGAGCCGGACGATACCCTGTTCCTGAACTACAGCTTCCAGCCCCAATTCGTAGAAACCTTGCTGCGCAACTACACCTACCTCAACACGGGGCTGACCTTCGTCTACAACGGGCAGCGCATCCTCTCGCGCCACGGCCTGGAAGACTTGCTGAAGGACAACATGACCAGCGAGGGCCTGTATGACATCGTACACCTCAAGGGCGAGGACATCGAGATTGCCTTTACCCACACCAACCAATATGGCGAGGAGTACTACTCCTTTGTCAACGGGCAGCACACCACACAGGGCGGCACCCACCAGACGGCCCTGAAAGAACACCTGGCGCGCACCATCAAGGAGTTCTACAACAAGAACTTCGAGTATGCCGACATCCGCAACGGACTGGTGGCCGCCATTGCCATCAACGTGGAAGAACCCATGTTCGAGAGCCAGACCAAGACGAAGCTGGGCAGCAACAACATGTGGCCCGCCGTGCCCCAGGAAGGCAAGGCGGCAGGCCCCACCATCAACAAGTACGTGGGCGACTTCATCAAGACCGAGGTCGACAACTACCTGCACAAGAACCCGCTGATGGCCGAGGTGATGCTGCAAAAAATACAGGATTCCGAAAAAGAGCGCAAAGCCATTGCCGGGGTCACCAAGCTGGCCCGCGAGCGCGCCAAGAAGGCCAACCTGCACAACCGCAAGCTGCGCGATTGCCGCTATCACCTGAACGACGGCAAAGGCAAAGAGCAGGAAGCGGAATCGTGCATCTTCATCACCGAGGGCGACTCCGCCAGCGGCTCCATCACCAAGAGCCGCGACGTCAATACGCAAGCCGTCTTCTCCTTGCGCGGAAAGCCCCTCAACTGCTACGGGCTTACCAAGAAAGTAGTCTACGACAATGAGGAGTTCAACCTCCTGCAAGCAGCCCTCAACATTGAGGACGGCATGGAAGGCTTGCGCTACAACAAGGTCATCGTGGCCACCGATGCAGATGTGGACGGCATGCACATCCGCCTGCTCATGATTACCTTCTTCCTGCAATTCTTCCCCGACCTCATCAAGAAGGGGCACGTCTACATCTTGCAGACGCCCCTGTTCCGCGTGCGCAACAAGAAGAAAACCGCCTATTGTTACACCGAAGAAGAACGCCTCGCAGCCATCAGCTCGCTGGGACCCAATCCGGAAATTACCCGCTTCAAGGGCTTAGGTGAAATCTCCCCTGACGAGTTCCGCCACTTCATCGGCAAGGACATGCGCCTGGAGCAAGTCACCCTGCGCAAGACCGACCTCGTGAAAGAACTGCTGGAATTCTACATGGGCAAGAACACCATGGAGCGGCAGAACTTCATCATCCAGAACCTGGTGGTGGAAGAGGATTTGGTGAAGGAAGAGGCATTTTAGAGCCTGGACAACAAAGGGAATGTCCTGCAAACAAACTAAAAAAGTAGGTATCCGCCTTTCACTCTCGGGAATAACCTGTATCTTTGCCGCTTGTAACCAAAACGAAACAGTGTTATGACACGAGCCATATTCCCCGGTACTTTCGACCCCTTCACCGCTGGCCATGCGTCGGTGGTGAAGCGTGCCTTGACGTTTATCGACGAAATCGTCATCGCCATCGGGGTCAATGAAAACAAGAACACCCACTTCCCCGTGGAAAAGCGCAAACGCATGATTGCCGACTACTACAAAGACAATCCCCGCGTCCGCGTCGATGCCTACGACAGCCTCACCATCGACTTCGCCCGCAAGGTGAATGCCAACCTTATCATCCGAGGCATACGCACCGTCAAAGACTTTGAGTACGAAGAGACCATTGCCGACATCAACCGTAAGCTGACGGGCATTGAAACCATCCTGCTCTTCACGGAGCCCGAACTGACCTGTGTCAGCTCCACCATAGTGCGCGAATTGTTGAGTTTCAAGAAAGACATCACCCAGTTCCTCCCGGAGGGCATGAAGCTGGACGATACCCCTGCCACGCCCCCCTGTGAGGCCGATAGCGATACTTTCCTTGCGGGGCGTTGACACCTGTGCTAAGTGTCGCCGACACTTGTGCTAAGTGTCACTGACACCTGTGCTAAGTGTCACGGACACTTGTGCTAAGTGTCGGAACCCTCCAAGCAAGGCATCCAAAATGTAAAACAATATAACCGCATGAAGATAATTACCGCAACCAAGACACTCGCCCTGGCCGCGCTGCTGGGCCTCGCGGCCTGCCCCGCCAAAAGCCAAGGCAACCTGCCCCTGCGCAAGCTGCAAATGGCCGAGTTTGCCATCAACCGCCTGTACGTTGACACAGTCAATGAAAACCAGCTTGTAGAGCACGCCATTATCGGCATGCTTGAACACCTTGACCCCCACTCCACCTACACCGACCCCGAGGAGACCCGGGCCATGAGCCAGCCCCTGGAAGGCAACTTTGAAGGCATCGGCATCCAGTTCCAGATGATAGAAGACACGCTGCTCGTCATCCAACCAGTCAGTGGGGGACCGTCGGAGAAGGCGGGCATACTGGCCGGCGACCGCATCACCGCCGTCAACGACACCGCCATAGCCGGCGTAAAGATGAGCACGGAAGACATCATGAGCCGCCTGCGCGGCCCCAAGGGCTCGGAGGTGAACCTCACCATCGTGCGCCGCGGCGTAGGCCAGCCCCTGCCCTTCACCGTGAAGCGCGACAAGATACCCATCTACAGCCTCGACGCCGCTTACCTCATTGAGCCCCGCACGGGCTACATACGCATCAACCGCTTCGGCGCCACTACCCCCGACGAGTTTGCCGACGCCCTGAAACGCTTGCAACAGCAAGGCATGCGCGACCTCATCCTCGACCTGCAGGGCAACGGAGGCGGCTACCTCAACGCCGCCATCGACCTGGCCAACGAATTTCTGGAGCAAAAAGACCTGATAGTCTACACCCAAGGCCGTGCCGAACGCCAGAACAACTTCCACGCCAAAGGCTCCGGACGCTTTAAGCAAGGGCGCCTCGTGGTGCTGGTCGACGAATACTCGGCCTCGGCCAGCGAAATCGTCACCGGAGCCATACAAGACCACGACCGCGGCGTCGTCGTAGGCCGGCGCACCTTTGGCAAAGGGCTGGTGCAACGCCCCATACCCCTGCCCGACGGCTCCATGATACGCCTCACCGTGGCACGCTACTACACCCCTGCCGGACGCTGCATACAGAAGCCCTATGACGCCGCTGAAGGCCAGGACATGCTGGAGCAATACCACCGCGACCTGCTGGAACGCTTCAACCACGGCGAACTGATGCACGCCGACAGCATACACTTCCCCGACTCGCTGAAGTACCACACCCTGCGCCTTGCCCGCACAGTCTACGGCGGAGGGGGCATCATGCCCGACATCTTCGTGCCCATCGACACTGCCCAATACACCGACTACCACCGCCAGCTGGCAGCGCGCGGCATCATCATCCGCAGCACCACGGGCTACATAGAGCAACACCGCCAGGAGCTGAAACAACGCTACCCGGACTTCGACACCTTCAACCGGGACTTCCAGATAGACGATGCCTTCCTGGCCCATATGCGCGCCCTGGTCGACAAGGAAAAGGTAGAGTTCCACGAAGCCCAATACGCCCGCTCCCTGCCCCTCATCAAGACACAGCTGAAGGCCCTCATAGCCCGCGACCTGTGGGACATGAGCGAGTACTTCCAGGTGATGAACGCCACCGACCACACCGTGCAGCAAGCCCTAAAGGTGCTGCGCGAGGGCATGTATGAAAGGATAATCCCAAATAAATGAAGAACTAAAAATGAAGAATGAAGAATTGTCATGCAGGCATCCCTGAGAATTCTTCATTTTGCGCAAAGCGCAATTCTTCATTCTTCATTTAAAAGAATTCTTCATTCTTCGTTCTTCATTCTTCATTTACCTTACTTTTCCCCGGCAATGCCCTTCCACACCAGCGCGCTGAGGGCAGCGCCCACAAACGGGGCAACGATGAACAGCCACAACTGCGACAGGGCCACGCCGCCGTCGAAGAGAGCCGGACCTATGCTGCGTGCCGGGTTGACCGACGTACCCGTGATGGGGATGCACACAATGTGGATGAGCACCAGCGACAGCCCTATGGCCAGTCCGGCCAGCTGGCCTGCCCCCCGCTTCTCATCCGTAGTGCCCAGCACCACCAGCACGAAGATAAACGTAAAGACCGCCTCGGCAATGAAAGCCTGCACCATCATGCCGTCCTGGTAGCTGTTGCTGCCCGTCTCCGTAGGCCCGCCATGCGCGCCCGTCGAAACCAGCAAGAACAGAATGGCCGACCCAATGATGGCCCCGATGACCTGGAACAGCATGTACATGCCCGCATCCTTGCCGCTCATCCGGCCGGACAGGTACACGCCCAGCGTAATGGCCGGGTTGATGTGGCACCCCGAAATGCCCCCGATGGTATAAGCCATGGCCACCACCGCCAAGCCGAAGGCCAACGCCACGCCCAGCGTACCGACACCTGCGCCCACCGTCCCTGCCACGCTGCCGGCAAAGACCGCGCTGCCGCATCCCATGAGGACGAGCACCATCGTCCCCACCATTTCTGCAATGTACTTTTTCATAACGTCATTATTTTAATAGGTTATTCACCCTCAAAAATAGGCAATAAAAGCATAGGTTGTTCTCCCCGGCCCGGATTTTTTGTCACACGCTCCGCCCGCCCGGCCCCCGAACATTCCAAAATCCTTACACATCCGCCATCCACCCGACACCGACCTCAGTCGTACCCCATTCGTACCCCATTCGGTACTCCTTCGCTCCGGCTTCGGCCCTATGGAGCGGAAAAAGACCGTACAAAGCAGGGCGCAGTTTCCGGGCCGGCCGAAAGGCATTGGCAGTTCACTTTTCCTGTTCCCCCCGGCATAAACGCAATGTATGCGCAAGAAGGCCCTTGCACAATATTCAGATGAAAGAGCCGCACAAGCATTACGGAATTATTTCCTTAATCGCTTGGTTTCTCAAGGTTTTTCCCTACCTTTGCAGGAAAATGGAGGAATACCGTTCAGAAAAAACAATTTCTAACTATTAAATAACTTTAATTCAATCATTTATGTGGTTAAGTAATTCATCTGTAGGAAGGAAAGTGGTGATGAGCGTTACCGGCATCGCCCTCGTCCTGTTTCTGACGTTTCACATGGCGATGAATCTGGTTGCCCTCGTTTCTGCAAGCGGGTACAACGCCGTGTGTGAGTTCTTGGGAGCTAACTGGTATGCCGTGGCCGGCACCCTGGCGCTGGCCGTGCTGTTCGTCATCCACCTCATCTACGCCTTCTGGCTGACGATGCAGAACCGCCGTGCGCGCGGTGCCGAACACTATGCCGTCACCGAACGCCGCAAGGAAGTGGAATGGGCTTCCCAAAACATGCTGGTGCTGGGTCTGATTGTCATCCTGGGCCTGATTCTGCACTTGGTTAACTTCTGGTCCAACATGATGTTGCCCGAGCTGATGCACGACATGGGCATGCATGCCGACACGATGGCATTGGCCTACGCCGCCGATGGCATCCACCACATTGAGAAGACCTTCGCCAACCCCGTGTTCGTGGTCCTCTACCTCATCTGGCTGGCCGCCCTGTGGTTCCACCTGACCCACGGCTTCTGGAGCGCCATGCAGACGCTGGGTTGGAACAACAAGGTTTGGATCAACCGTTGGCAGTGCATCTCCAACATCTACGCTACCATCGTAGTGGCTTGCTTCGCCCTGGTAGTAGTTGTGTTCTACATCAAATCACTGTTGTAAGTTTATAAGTTATTAAGTTATTGAGTTATAGCGTTTCTTTTGAGGCCGTAAGCCTTGGCTTCTCCAACCAACGGGTAACTCCAAAAACGAACTTACAAACTAATAAACTATCGAACTAAAAAAACTAAAATCATTATGACTAAGATAGATTCAAGAATACCGGAAGGTCCGGTAGCCGAGAAATGGACCAACTATAAAGCTCATCAGAAACTGGTTAACCCCGCCAACAAGCGCCGCTTGGACATCATCGTGGTGGGCACGGGTCTGGCAGGTGCCAGCGCAGCCGCCTCGCTGGGCGAAATGGGTTTCAAAGTGTTCAACTTCTGCATTCAGGACTCCCCGCGCCGCGCACACTCCATCGCCGCCCAGGGAGGTATCAACGCAGCCAAGAATTACCAAAACGACGGTGACTCGGTTTACCGCTTGTTCTACGATACAGTGAAGGGTGGCGACTACCGCGCCCGCGAAGCCAACGTATATCGTCTGGCCGAAGTCAGCAACAACATCATCGACCAGTGCGTGGCACAGGGTGTCCCCTTCGCCCGCGAATACGGCGGCACGCTGGCCAACCGTTCCTTCGGTGGCGCACAGGTGTCCCGCACGTTCTACGCCAAGGGCCAGACGGGCCAGCAGCTGTTGCTGGGCGCCTACTCCGCACTGAGCCGCCAGGTGGCTGCCGGCACGGTGAAGCTCTTCACCCGCTATGAGATGCAGGACGTGGTCATCATCGACGGACGCGCCCGCGGCATCATCGCCAAGAACCTCGTGACCGGCAAGCTGGAGCGCTTCGCCGCACACGCTGTGGTTATCGCTACCGGCGGTTACGGCAACACATACTTCCTCTCCACCAACGCCATGGCCTGCAACTGCTCGGCCGCTATGGCTTGCTACCGCAAGGGTGCCTGGTTCGCCAATCCCGCTTATGTACAAATCCACCCGACGTGTATCCCCGTACACGGCGACAAGCAGTCCAAGCTGACGCTGATGTCCGAGTCCCTGCGTAACGACGGCCGCATCTGGGTGCCCAAGAAGCTGGAAGACGCCAAGAAGCTGCAAGAAGGCACGCTGCAAGGCAAGGACATCCCCGAAGAAGACCGCGACTACTACTTGGAGCGCCGCTACCCGGCCTTCGGTAACCTGGTGCCGCGCGACGTGGCCAGCCGTGCCGCCAAGGAGCGTTGCGACAAGGGTTATGGTGTGAACAATACTGGTTTGGCTGTGTTCCTGGACTTCTCCGAGGCTATCAACCGCCTGGGCAAGGACGTGGTGGCACAACGCTACGGCAACCTGTTCGACATGTACGAGGAAATCACCGACGTCAGCCCTTACGAGAACCCGATGATGATTTACCCCGCCATCCACTACACCATGGGCGGCATCTGGGTAGACTACGAACTGATGACCAGCATCAAGGGCCTCTTCGCCATCGGCGAGTGCAACTTCTCCGACCACGGAGCCAACCGCTTGGGTGCTTCCGCACTGATGCAGGGCTTGGCCGACGGCTACTTCGTGCTGCCCTACACCATCCAGAACTACCTGGCCGACCAAATCACTGTTCCCCGCTTCTCCACCGACCTGCCTGAGTTTGCAGCAGCCGAGAAGGCCGTACAGGACAAGATTGACCACCTGATGAACATCAAGGGCAAGAAGTCCGTTGACTCCATCCACAAGGAGCTGGGCCACGTGATGTGGGAATACGTGGGCATGGGCCGCACGGAAGCCGGCTTGAAGGAAGGCCTGAAGCGCTTGAAGGAAATCCGCAAGGAGTTTGAGACCGAGCTGTTCATCCCGGGCGAGAAGGAAGGCATGAACGTTGAGCTGGACAAGGCCATCCGCCTGAACGACTTCATCACCATGGGCGAGCTTATCGCTTACGATGCACTGAACCGCAACGAATCGTGCGGCGGCCACTTCCGCGAAGAATACCAGACGGAGGAAGGCGAAGCCAAGCGCGACGACGAGAACTACTTCTACGTAGCTTGCTGGGAATATCAGGGCAGCGACGACAAGGCACCCGTATTGCTGAAGGAGCCGCTGGTTTATGAGGCCATCAAGGTACAGACGCGTAACTACAAGAGCTAATCGGGAAGTTGAACAATTAAAGAATTAAAGACAATGGATAAAAATATAAGTTTCACTCTGAAAATATGGCGTCAGAAAGGCCCGAAGGCCAAAGGCGCATTCGAGACCTATCAGATGAAAGATATTCCCGGCGATACTTCTTTCCTGGAAATGCTGGATATCTTGAACGAGCAACTTATCAGCGAAGGCAAGGAGCCCGTAGTATTCGACCACGACTGCCGTGAAGGTATTTGCGGCATGTGCTCGCTCTACATCAACGGACATCCGCACGGACCGGCAACAGGTGCTACTACCTGCCAGATTTACATGCGCCGCTTCCACGATGGCGACACCATCACCGTGGAGCCCTGGCGTTCGGCCGGCTTCCCCGTCATCAAGGACCTGATGGTAGACCGCACAGCCTACGACAAGATTATGCAGGCCGGTGGTTATGTAAGCGTTCCCACGGGTGCCCCGCAGGATGCCAACGCCATCCTTATCCCGAAACCCATTGCCGACGAGGCCATGGATGCAGCCAGCTGCATCGGTTGCGGCGCCTGCGTGGCTGCCTGCAAGAACGGTTCGGCCATGCTGTTCGTTTCGGCCAAGGTCAGCCAGCTCAACCTGCTGCCACAAGGCAAGCCGGAAGCTCTGCGCCGCGCCAAGGCCATGCTGGCCAAAATGGATGAACTGGGCTTCGGCAACTGCACCAACACCCGCGCCTGCGAGGCAGAGTGCCCGAAGAACGTGTCCATCAGCAATATCGCACGCTTGAACCGAGACTTCATCCGTGCTAAACTGAAAGACTAAATTCTGCCTTTCTACATTTGATTAATATCACACCCGGGACTCCCCTACAGGCCTTTCGCTTGCAGGGGAGTCCTATTTATATCCGTCCATGGAGAGGCATGATGAATCACTTTACCATTTGCATGCTAACACGCGGCATTTCCTAACAAAAAGACAAGCCGTGCAAGCAAACGATTATAATTCGTGAAAGTATTTTAAAAGATTTAATCAATCAAAAGCAACATTTGGAATTCAGCCGAAGAAAGTCTACCTTCGCAACGTGATTTTTTTCATAGTATTAGATTTAAGGTTAACAAAGGTAGGGCTCAGCGGAGCCCTTTTTTCATTTTAAGGCGTTTACCCCTTTACTTTACTTGTTTGCGGAAATCTGTTGAAAAATGCATTATTCCAACTTCTTTCCAGATTCGTGTCTTTCCTTTGCCCATGATAAAAGCAGCAATTAACCTCAAAAGAAAAGACTTATGAAGAAATTACTACCTTTATGCGCGTTATTGACCGGCATGTTGTGCACTTTAGCCTCTTGCAACAACGACGACCAGCCGGACATCCTTCCGGGAAACGGCAATGTGCCGGAAGCTATACTTGAACAATTCAAAAAGCAGTTTCCCGATGCCCAAAATGTAACATGGGAAAATCAAGCAGACGGATACTACACCGCCAGCTTCACAACAGATGACAACCCGCAAAGCCATAATACGGCCTGGTTCAACGGACACGGGTATTGGGACATGACAAACTATGAAATTCCATTCACGACCGTTCCACAAGCAGTAAAAGAAGCCTTCGAAGCCAGTGATTACGGACAAAGCGGGTCGGGTTGGCGCGTAGACGACGAAGTGGACGTGCTGGAACGCAACGGCAACGAGACACTCTATGTCATTGAAGTGCAGAAACGGGAAAACGGTAAGGAAACGGAAATAGACCTGTACTTCACAGCATCGGGCATACTGGTCAAGGAACTGGCCGACGGCGACAACTACAACCGCTACGAAGACTACCTGCCCCAACAGCCTGCCGGAGACATCCAAACCTGGCTGGAAAACAGCCCGTACAAGGATGCCGGCATCATAGACATTGAACGTGAAGACGAAGGTACGGAAGTAGAACTCATCTACAACGGACTGAAAGTGGAAATATTATTCAACCACAACCAGCAATGGGTGTATACCAAAACCGAATACAAACGCCGCAACCAAAGCCAAGTGCCTGAAACCATCTTGAACGCCATACAGGCCAGCCAGGCCTGGCAAAACGGATACACCAGGCTGGAAGATATTGACTTCTATGAAACCAGCTTGTCGGAAAACTTCTACTGCATTGAACTGGAAAACCGTTTTGACGACGATGTGAAAATCTATATAGATGAAAACGGCAACCTGCTGGACCAACGCCCCGATATAGGCAATGGCAACGAGGGACAAGGCGGAATACCTGTGGAAAACGATATCAAGACATTCATTGAAACAAACTATCCCGGTGCCATCATCCTGGAAAAGGATTACGACCACGGACTGCTGGAGGTTGAAATCCGTCATGAAGGCCGCGAAAAAGAAATCAGATTCAACGGACACAACGAGTGGCTCAGCTCGGAATGGGATGTACGCATCAATGAACTTCCTGATGCCGTAAAGCAAGCCCTCAACGACAACGGTTATCGCCCGGATGACGACAAAGCCACCTACATGGAAACCCCGGATGGAATGTGGTATGAAATAGAAGCCTACAAAGACCGCCATGAATGGACGATATACATCCACCCGGACGGCATCATCCTTGATGCAAAGCTCGACGATTAAACCAAACGGTACATGCTGCCTGCCAAAGCCTTGACCACACCCTTCATTTCGAGTTCAAACAATAAAGCACTCATACGGTTCACCGGAATGTTGGATGCCACGACCAAGGTATTGATGTGCAGTTCGCCTCGCTCCATGAGGATACGCACCACGGAAGCCTCTTCTTCGGACAACTCGGGGAAGAGGCTTCGCTGTACATTTCCCGGGACAGTCTGCACATCACGGCCTTCCCACATCATGGCCTTCATCAAATCGTCGGCAGAAAGCAATAGTGCCGCCTTGTTATCGTGTATCAGCCGGTTGCAGCCTTCGGAACAGCCATCCCCCACACGACCGGGCACGGCAAAACACTCACGATTGTAAGAATTGGCAATGTCGGCAGTAATCAGCGAACCGCCTTTGGCAGCCGATTCCACAACAATGGTGGCATCGCTCATGCCGGCCACAATGCGATTACGCTGCACAAAGTTATGCCGGTCGGGTTGAGAACCTGTGAAGTATTCCGTCAGCAAACCGCCGTTTTCAAGCATCTCTATGGCCGTGCGACGATGTGAAGACGGATAGATACGGTCCAGCCCATGCCCCAACACAGCGACTGTGGAAAGCCCGTTGGCAAGCGCCCCGCGATGGGCGGCGATGTCAATGCCATAGGCAAGCCCGCTCACCACCAAAACGTCGGGACACAAGGCAGAAAGCTCGCGCAACAAGTCTGCACAAAACTGCCTTCCGTAATCCGTGGCACGCCGGGTTCCCACGATACTGATGACATGCAGGTGGTTTAAGTCGGCATTCCCCTTGTAAAACAAAGCAATCGGGGCATCATCACACCCCCGCAATCGGGAGGGATAAGCCTCATCCATCAGTGTAATGCAGGCTATGTGGTTTTTCTCGGCAAAAGCCAGTTCCTGCTCTGCCCGCCGGAAAGCCTCAGGATTATCCAAAGCGGATGCCACAGACTTAGGCAAGCCGGGAAACAACACCGGCAGTTCTTCACGGCGATTAAATACAGCCGTCGCACTGCCCAATTCTTTCACCAGCCGGTGAGCCAATATAGCGCCTACTCCCGCACACTGAGGCAACACCAGGCTGCAAAGCCGTTCATCGGTATAAATATTCATCGGTTAAAACAAGATTAGAACACAGGGATGCTGCCTGTCAGCAGAAGTAAGGCTCGAAAAGCTTGTCGAACAGCTCACTGCCGCTCAGCCGTCCGCCTACCACGCACACCGTCTCCACCACCGACTTCACGGCCACCCGGCCATCGCTCTTGCGGAAGATGTCCTGGTAAAAGACGTACTTGATGCCCTCTTTCTTCAGGTAAAGCTTGGACAGGAATTCATCGCCGCTGCGCAAAGGTGTCTTGAAGGCCATGCTGATGCGCGCCACCACGGGGTCTACCCCCTGGCGATGCAGCTCGGCAAAGCTGACACCCACGGACAGCAGGAATTCATGCCGCGTATGTTCCAGGTAGTGCTGGTAGTTGGCGTTGTTCACAATGCCCTGCAGGTCGCACTCGTAGTCGCGCACCTTCATGGGCAGCTCGTAGATGTATTTATCGGTCATTATCGGTATCCGTATTAAGGGTTGTACATGATTCTTCCGTACGCGCCACCGGCGTATTGAAACGGGCGCCACACCGGCTGCACACGTATTCCCAATGCTCCGTGCCCGGAGGGGCCGCCGTGAGCATGGTCATCACTGTGGCCAGCGCCGCGCGCCATCGCTTCCCGCGCTTCAGGCGCAGCCTGATGTCGGCCGAACCGCACTGCGGGCAATACTTCAGCTGCTCGGGCACCATCTGGTTCCGCTCCAGCAAGGCCATCGCCGCTTCGTAGTCGTCCTCATAGACAAAGATGTCCACGCCCGACACGTTGGCCACAAAGCCGCGCAAGACGTTGGACGTATTCTCGTTATGAAGGGCCGAGGGGATGCCTTCGTTCTCCAGCGCGCCCTGTATGAGGCGTGCCTGGAAGTCGTCGTTGCAGGTTATCAGCTTCCGTGTTTTCATATCCTACAAGTAGTTGGTTTATCCGCGCTGGTGCTCCACGTCCAGCCCCTTGAAACGTTTCAACTCGTCGAGCGACACCAGCTTGTAGAGCTTGTCGCTGGGACGTATCTTCACGCACTTCATAGAGAAGTGCTCGCCTTTGTGCACAGTTGGCACGGGCTTCAGGTCGACACGCGCTTCCTCCAACGTGACGTACTCAGCGCCGGTCGTCGGGCCGGTGATGAGCAGCTTGTCGCCCACACTCACTTCGGCCGCCTCCACCAGGAATTCCGCCACGCCTATCTTCGAGAAGTAGCGGATACCTTTGCCCACGTATATCTTGCGCTCCGTTGCCGCCGAGCCGTAGTTTTTGGTCCACTCGCCCAGCCGCTGACCCAAATAGTAGCCGTCCCAGAAGCCCCGGTTGAACACCGTAGCCAGCCGCCGGTTCCACTCTTCCACCTTGTCGTCGGTAAACGTACCTTCCACATAGGCATGCACAGCCTCCTTGTAGCACTCCACCACCGTGCGCACATATTCGGGGCCACGCGCCCGGCCTTCTATCTTGAACACGCGCACACCGGCATCCATCATCTTGTTCATGAAGTGGATGGTCTTCAGGTCTTTGGGCGACATGATGTACTGGTTGTCCACCTCCAGTTCGGCATCCGTTTCCTTGTCGCGCACGATGTACGAGCGGCGGCACACCTGCATGCACGCGCCACGGTTGGCCGAGCTGTTCATCTGGTGCAGGGATAAGTAGCACTTGCCGCTGACGGCCATGCACAGGGCGCCGTGGCAGAACATCTCGATGCGCACCGGCTGGCCCGAGGGGCCGCAGATGTTCTCTTCCACGATGGCACGATGTATCTCCGCCACCTGGTCCAAGTTGAGCTCGCGCGCCAGCACCACCACGTCGGCAAACTGGGCGTAGAAGCGCAGCGCCTCCACGTTGCTGATGTTGAGCTGCGTGCTGAGGTGCACCTCCTGGCCAATGCGGCGGGCGTAGTCCATCACCGCCACGTCGGCGGCAATGATGGCGCTGATGCCGGCCTCGTGGGCAGCGTCCACAATGGTGCGCATCAACGGGAGGTCTTGGTCGTAAATGATAGTGTTGACAGTGAGGTAACTCTTCATGCCGTGACTGTCGCACGTGCGGGCTATCTCCCGCAGGTCGTCGATGCTGAACGTGCTGGCCGAGCGGGCACGCATGTTCAGGTTCTCTATGCCGAAGTAGATGGCATCTGCCCCGGCCTGTATGGCTGCCGCCAGCGACTCGCGCGAGCCGACGGGAGCCATGATTTCAAAATCGCTTACATTCATGCAGGCAAAGATAAGGCTTTTCCGGATTTTCCCGTACCTTTGTCCCCGGAAAAAACAAGAACACATGAAGATAGCCTCGATAGACCTGGGGACATGCCCCGTGCTGCTCGCCCCGATGGAAGACGTGACCGACCCGGCTTTCCGCCTGATGTGCAAAGAGTTTGGCGCCG
Source organism: uncultured Bacteroides sp. (assembly GCA_944320865.1). GTDB lineage: Bacteria > Bacteroidota > Bacteroidia > Bacteroidales > Bacteroidaceae > Bacteroides. The sequence goes on from CALUJC010000009.1 coordinate 43,716, forward strand.
ACATGGTGTACACCGAATTCGTATCGGCCGATGCCCTTATCCGCGCCGTCAGCAAGACGGAGCAGAAGCTGGCCATCAGCGATGCCGAACGCCCCGTAGCCATTCAGATATACGGGCGCGACGTGGACACCATGGTGGAGGCAGCCAAAATAGTGGAGCAGGCCCGCCCCGATGTCATCGACTTGAACTTCGGTTGCCCGGTGAAGCGCGTGGCAGGCAAAGGTGCCGGGGCAGGCATGTTGCAGAACATCCCGCTGATGCTGGCGATTACCCGTGCCGTGGTGCAGGCCGTCCGCATCCCCGTCACCGTGAAGACCCGCTTAGGCTGGGATGCCGAACATAAAATCATTGTCGACCTTGCCGAACAGCTGCAGGACTGCGGCATCCGGGCCCTCACCATCCACGGGCGCACCCGCGCACAGATGTACACCGGCGAGGCCGACTGGACGCTGATAGGCGCCGTGAAGCAGAATCCCCGCATGCACATCCCCATCATAGGCAACGGCGACGTCACCACCCCCCAGCGCGCCCGCGAGTGCTTCGACCGCTATGGCGTGGATGCCATCATGATAGGCCGCGCCAGCTTCGGCCGCCCCTGGATATTCCGCGAAGTAAAGCATTTCCTTGAGACCGGCGAAGAGCTGTCCGGTCTCAGCCCCGCCTGGAAGCTCGACGTGCTGCGCCGCCAGGTAGAAGACAGTGTGCGCTTGCTGGACGAGCGCCGGGGCATCCTACACGTGCGCCGCCACCTGGCCGCCAGCCCCCTGTTCAAGGGCATCCCCAACTTCCGCGACACGCGCATCGCCATGCTCCGTGCCGAGACGCAGGAAGAGCTGTTCGCCATCTTCCGGCAGATAGAGCCGCTGCTGGGCATCACTTCTTCACAAACCACCGCTTGAACACCCGGGTCGTAAGTACATACACTCCGAAGGCCGAGACAAAGCCCACGATGATGTCTATCACGTAATGCGCCTGGATATACACCGTGGCCGCACAGAGCAGCAGGTAGAACGGCATGAGGCACCAGAACAACTTACGGCTGCCGCGCCACGCCATAATCATCAGGATGGTGGACATGCCCACGTGCGAGCTGGGGAAGGCCGCCGTAGGCCGTTCGCCCACCTGCTGCGAGCCCTCTACCAGGCTGTAAAAGAATCCCTTTTCAAAGTCGGGCTTGGGCAACAGCTCCTGGTTGTGGTTGAAGTAGTCGCCAATAGAGGGGAACACGCCCGCCTCCACACTGTCGAAGCCGATGGCCGGAAAGTAGAACTGCGGCCCCGCCACCGGCACGAATATATAGAACAGGTAATACACGAAAAACGAGGCTACAATGACAAACGACACCTTCTCGAACAGGTCAAACCGCCGCAAGAAGTACCACAGCACCACCAGCAATATCATCGGGTAGTAGAAGAAATAACCCATGTTGAGCGCCTCGCTCACCCACAGGTATGGCCACCGCTGCGCAAAGCCCACGGCGGGCTGACTGCCAAACAACCACTGCTCGACGGAAGCAAACACATGGTCAAGGTTAGGAAACACCCGGTTGAACTCGAACGTGTCCGGATACCAGTAGGACAACAGCGACATCTGCACCACCACCCGCACGAATGCCGCAAAGCGGCTGGGCGCCAATCGGTAGAGGTACATCAGCAGGAAGGTAGTGCCCACAATCAGCACGCGGTCGGCCAACATATCCAGCGGATGGTCGAGGCGCGGGTATAGTATGAGAATCAACACCGACGTCAGCACGCTGTAAATCAGCGTAGCCTTCTCCACGGCAAAAAGCCCTTTGTGCGTTTCCACCCGCTTGAATAATTTTCGTATTGAAGTTGTAGTCTCCATTCTGCTGTTTTTTAATCATTTTAGAAGTCAAGAAGCAAGAAGTCAAGAAGTCCCCCTGTCACAACCACCCGTTCGCCTTGTACCAGGCAATGGTCTCGGGCACGCCGCGCGCCAGGTCGTAGGCCGGGGCATAGCCCAGCTCCTGCTGCGCGGGCGCGATGTCGCACTGCCAGTTGCGTTGCTTCATGATGTTATACTTGTCGCGGTTCAAGGTGCTGGTGGCATGCCGGCGTTTGGCCCACGCCTCGGCCACGATGGACACGGCCTTGAGCATCCACAGCGGGAACTTGATGCGCACCACTGCCGGGTTGCCCAGCTCGCGCCGCACCAGGTCGGAGAACGTGCGGCTGCTGTACACCCGCCCGTCGCTCAAGAAGTACGCCCGGTGCACCACGTCGCGCTCAATCACCCGGAACACGGCCTGCGCCACATCCTTCACATACACAAACGTCAGGTCCTGGCGGCTCCACCCGGCGGCCACGTCCACATGCTTCGCAATGCTCTGCACCATGAGGAAGTAGTCGCGCTCGCGCGGCCCATATACCCCCGTAGGGCGCAAGAACACCCACGGGAAACCCTCCAATCCCTGCAAATACCGCTCCGCCGCCAGCTTGCTGCGGCCGTATGCCGTATTGGGCTGCGGGGTATCCGTCTCGCAGATGGGCAGGAAATCCTGCTCATGGATGGCACCAAACACGCTGAGCGTGCTGACAAAGATAAAGCGGTGGGGCACCATGTCCAACGCGCGCAACGTGTCGGCAAACAATGCCGTCTGCCCGTGGTTCACCCGGTCGAACTCTGCCGGGTCGATACACTTCGTCACCCCTGCGCAATGCACAATGTAGTCGAAGGCCCCGTGCTCCCGCCTATGGGCTTCCAGCTGGCTGCGCAGCACGTCGGCGTGGCCGAAGTCCAGCTCCAGGAAGCGCGTGCCCGGCTCCTGCAGATACCTGCGGCTGCTCGTGGCCCGCACGCCCGCCCACGTCTCAAAGCCCTGCCTCAAGGCCTCCTCTATCAGGAAACTGCCCACAAAGCCGCTGGCGCCTGTTATCAGAATACTCTTCATAAACTGCCTTTTTTTAATGAAGAATGAAGAACGAAGAATGAAGAATTCTCAAGGATGTCTGCAGGCCATTCTGCATTTTGCGCGAAGCGCGATTCTTCATGCTTAATTCTTCATTTAAAGGGATTCTCCGTTCTTCATTCTTAATTCTTCATTTATTAGGTTCCACATGAATGTTGATGTACGTGCCCTGCCCGAACGTCTCGCGCAACTTCTGCTCGATGGCGGTAGCCGTGTGATGCGCCTCCTCCAGCGAGATGTTGCCGTCCATACGCACATGCAGGTCAATGGAATAATGCGTACCGATGCGGCGGGTGCGCAAATGATGGGGCGACGACACGCCGGGAAACGACAAGGCTATTTCCGTCACCTTGTCCTCCACCTCGGCAGGCAGCGACTTCTCCAGCAACTCGTTCATCGAGGGCACCAGCAGCTTGAACGACACCTTGATGATGAAAAAGCTCACCACCACGGCAGCAACCGGGTCGAGCACCCGCCAGGCATCGCCCAGCAGAATGGCGCCCCCGATGCCCACCATCGTGCCGACGGACGAGAACGCGTCGCTGCGATGATGCCAGGCATTGGCCACCACCGCCTGCGAATCGAGCTTCCGCCCCTTATAGGCCGTATACTGGTACAACACTTCCTTGGACACCACGGAGACAACAGCAGCCACCAGTGCCAGCATGCCCGGCTCGGGCAACGTGCCCCCCTGCACCACGTGCCAGATGGACTGCGCCCCGTTCCACAAGATGCCCAGCCCCACCAGGCACAAGCACACGCCAATGATGGCCGTGGCCAGCGTCTCGTACTTGCCATGCCCGTAGTCGTGGTCGGCATCCTCGGGCTTCGACGACAGCTTGACGAACACCAGCACAATGATGTCCGTCACGAAGTCCGACAACGAGTGCACCGCATCCGCCAGCATGGCGGCACTGTGCCCCACGATGCCCGCAAAAAACTTAAAAGCCAGCAGCAGCAAGTTCACCACGCTGCCCACAATCGTCACGCGGTAGATTTCCCTCTCGCGCGCGGCAGAAGTACCGGATACTTCAGTAGAAGCCATATACTTATCCTCCCAATCAAGATAAAACGGTGCAAAGATAGCACATTACCCCGAATCGCCACCCTCCGGCAGGCATAAAGTGCGCGAAGATGCACATCTCAAGCCCCGAAAAGCAAAAATCCGTACAAACCTCCGTCCTACCCCATTCGTACCCGGGTCGTACCCCATTCGGTACTCCTTCGGATGCGCTTCGGCCCTATGGAGCGGAAAAAGAACGGACAAGGAGGGTGGCGGGTAGAGTCCGAGGCAGCATCTGTTTTAATTCCATTGTATAAATCCCGATATTCTAAAACAATATGATTCTATTTGAAAACTGATAATTAAGCATTTGTGATTTTTATAATAAAATTCCAGCCAATTTATTTGCATAACGTAATATATAGTTTTATATTTGCAGCGTGATTAAGCTTAATACACGAAACAAACTATTATTTTAAACTAAACGAAAAATGAACCATGAACAAAATTAGCATTAATGAAAAACAAACGACGCAGACGGGAACGTCCGAAAACAAATTCCCAAACACGATGTTCAACATTTTAAAAACAAGACTTAACAATGGCAACTAAAATTTCAAAGAATCGAATTATGAAACGAACAATATTATTCAGTATAGGCCTGTTTGCCTGCCTGGCAACGGCCGGGGCGCAGGATGCCGCCCAAAACTATGTGCTCCGCCGCACGATGCTCGACGAGGCGGGCACCGGCAGCATGGACAATGTGACGTATTACGACGGGCTGGGACGCCCCTCCCTGCACGTGGGGCTGGGCGCAGCGCCCGACGGAAAGAACCTGCTGACCCTGCAGGAGTATGACGACGCGGGACGTGAGTCGGCTACCTGGCTGCCCGTGGCCTTGGCAGACGACTGCCCGACGGCGACGGCCATACAGTCGGCCGCAAAGAGCGCCTACGGCGACAACTTGCCCTACGCCAAGACGGTGTACGAGGCTTCGCCGCTGAACCGCGTCAGCCAGCAGTACGGACCCGGGGCAGCCTGGCACAACGGACACCCGGTGCGGACGGAACGGATGGCCAACGGCACGGCCCTGCCCTTGTCGTGCCTGCACTACAAGGTAAATACCTCCGGCGGCGCACTGGTGGAGAACGGCAACTATGCCGCCGGGGAGCTGTACGTGCAGAAGTCCACCGACGAGGACGGCAACGTGGCTTACACCTTCACCGACAAGCAGGGGCAGCTGCTGCTGGAGCGGCGAATGGACGGCTCCACGCCCCACGACACCTACTACGTGTACGACATCTACGGAAACCTGTGCTACGTGCTGCAGCCCATGTATCAGTCGGAGAAGAGCCTGGAGAAGTATGCCTTCCAGTACCAGTACGACCACCGCAACCGCTGCGTGCGCAAAACTTTGCCGGGTGCCGAGTATGTGGAGTACACCTACGATGACGCCGACCGCCTGACTTATTCGCAGGACGGCAACCAGCGCGCGAAGAATACCTGGACGTACTACCTTTACGACAAGTTCGGCAGGCTGACTGAGCAGGGGGAGTGCACGGGGAAGGATGCGTCTTCCGGCCAAACGGTGCACCTGAAGAATTACTACGACAGCTACGGCTTTGCGGGCGGAACGGGATTCCCGGCCTCACAGTTTGCCAACGACACGTCCACACACGGCAAGGGGAAGCTGACGGGCTGCGAGGTGACTGTCCTTGGCAGCGGCAACAAGCTGTATGCAGCCTACTATTACGACGACAAGGGGCGGGAGATGAAGACCGTGCAAAGCAATTTGCTTGGCGGCTACGACGTGACAACCACCACGTACAGCTTCAGCGGCATGCCGCTCACAGTGACCCACACCCACACCAACAGCGGCACGGTTTCCCTGACGGAAGTGTATGCCTACACTTACGACCATGCCAACCGGCTGACGAAGGTGGAGCATACGCTGGACGGCGCAAAGGTGACTTTGGCAAGCTATACCTACGATGACTTCGGCAGGCTGAAAAGCAAGAATTTGCATGGCAGCGCTGCCAACAAGCAGGAATATATGTATAACCTGCGCGGGTGGCTGACGGGAATCACCGGAAACAAGTTGAGCCAGGCGTTGCTTTACGAGACAAGCTTGGGTACGCCTGCTTACAACGGCAACATCAGCAGCATGGTGTGGCAGGCGGGGGACGAAACGGCCATACGGGGATACAACTTCTCCTACGACGGACTGGACCGACTGACTACAGCGGCTTATCATGAAAATCTGATCGAGATCAACGACCACTTTACCGAGAAGGTGACAGGTTACGACAAGAACGGCAACATTCTTTCTCTGCAAAGGTATGGGCAGACAGGGGCATCCGCCTACGGACTGATTGACAACCTCACCTACACATTGGACGGCAACCGCCCGACACGCATAGACGACGGTGCGACGGCTGCTGCATACAATGGCGGCTTCGAGTTCAAGGACGGGGTGAAGCAGGCAAACGAATATGCCTACGATGCCAACGGCAATTTGACGAAAGATTTGAATAAGAATATTAGCAGTATTCAATACAATTGTTTAAATTTGCCACAGGTAGTCACGTTCAGTGACGGGAGTACCATCACCTATACTTATGCAGCCGACGGCACCAAGCTGAGGGTTGTGCACAAAATAGGCAGCACTACCACCACGACGGATTACTGCGGGAATGTGGTCTATGAAAACAGCACGCCAAAATACTTGCTGACGGAAGAAGGGTATGTGACACTTGCGGACAAGAAGTATCACTACTTCCTGAAAGATCATCAGGGAAATAACCGGGTGGTGGTTGATGCTACGGGTACGGTGGAGGAGGTAAACCATTACTATCCGTTCGGCGGGACTTTTGCAAGTACTAGTGTTCAGCCTTATAAGTACAACGGTAAGGAGTATGATGACAAGAAGGGGTTGAATTGGTATGACTACGGAGCAAGGCATTATGATGCGGCAACAGGGAGGTTCACAACGGTTGATCCTTCAGCTGAGAACTATTATTATTCAACGCCTTATGCATATTGCGAAAGTAATCCGGTAAACCGCACAGATCCTACCGGAACAGACTGGATTCAAGACCGTTATGGCTCTTTCCTGTGGGATGCAAATGCCACCAACCAAGAAACTACGCGTCGTGGCTGGACGTATGTCGGCACCGCGTTGCCTGAGGATACGCATCCCTACCATGTGCTGGAAGAAATCAACGGGCAGCTGTATCACAAGAACACGACTAACCTTTTTGCTTCGGTTATCAACAGGGCGGCAGGCAAGCAGGTTCTTGTAGAGAAAAAGCGGTACAATCCCGTTGAAGACCAGGCAATGGAGCAGGTTGTCGGGATCGGCTCGGGAATGATTGCCGGCTCAACTGTCGGTAAAGTTGCTGGCAAAATCATAGGGTCTTTTGCAAAGAGTTCCGGCAAGGGATTCAGTTCTTTCAATGCATTCAAGAAAGCATACGGACCGGCAGGGGAAGGCCAGGCATGGCATCACATCGTGGAGCAGAATCCAAGCAACCTTGCAAAGTTTGGTGCAGAACGGATACATAACACGAATAACTTGATTAAGCTACCTAATGGGAAAGGGAGTATTCATGCAAAGATTTCGGGTTATTACTCGTCAAAACCTGACTTTGCTAATGGATTGACTGTTAGAGATTGGCTTAGGTCTCAAAACTTTAAGGAACAATATAAATTTGGAATAACTAAATTAAAAGAATTCGGATGGGAACCATAAAAGAAATGACTATAGAACAAGCATTAATTCTGTTTGAACAGAACTGCATAAAACGAGGAGATGCGTTATATGAAGGAAACAGTAAGTTAGCAAACCGATGCTATGACAAAATTCGGAGTTTGGCATCTTTTCTCCGGAAAGAGAGCAAATTATCTCAGTTAGCAGCATTTTATACACACCCTAATCTGAATGTTAGATTGACAGCTGCTGCTTATATGTTACCTGTTGATGAAAAACAAAGTTTAAAGGTCTTAAAAGAAATTGCTCAAAAAAAAGTATTTGGATCACTTGATGCCCAAATGACTATCAGGGAATGGAAAAACGGCAATCTTAAAAACTTCTATACTTTGTAGCAGCAATATTATTGTGGTAAACTGGCAATCCCGGCAAACCGTATCAATGAATAGGAGGTAATAGAAGGGGCGCGAATGCTTTCCTACTATTACCTCTTTTACACAATTATCATGCCCACACACCATATTTCTCCCCCTAACCGTACCATCGAAAGCAATAATTTGCTTACTTTGCACTGCTGATTAACAGAGACATCGACTTATGGCTAAAAAGAAAGAAAAACGGGAGAAGAAAGCAGGCAAGCGCATGAAGAAAAAAGAACTCGTGAAGGTGCTGCTCGACTTTTTCCACGTAAACCAAAACGAGACATTGCCGCTGAAATACATTTTCGAGCGGTTGAAGTTCACCACTCACCCGCAAAAAATGCTGTGTATGGATGTGCTGGACGAACTGAAGGAGGACGATTACATCTGCGAGACCGACAAGCATAAATACCGACTTAACAACCACGGAGTGGAGATGACGGGCACCTTCCAACGCAAAAGCAACGGCAAGAATTCGTTTATCCCCGACGGAGGCGGAGACCCCATCTTTATTGCCGAACGCAACTCGGCACACGCCATGGCGGGTGACCGGGTAAAGATTGCTTTCTATGCCAAACGCCACGGACGTACCGCCGAAGGAGAGGTAATAGAAATACTGAAACGTGCCAACGACACCTTTGTGGGCACGCTGGAGGTGACCAAGGGCTATGCCTTCCTCGTGACGGAAAACCGCACGCTGGCCAATGACATATTTATCCCCAAAGAAAAACTGAAAGGCGGACGGACGGGAGACAAGGCCATTGTGAAGGTAGTAGAGTGGCCGGACAAGGCAAAGAATCCCATCGGACAAGTGATAGACATATTGGGCCGCGCGGGCGAGAACAACACCGAGATGCACGCCATACTGGCAGAGTTCGGGCTGCCCTACACCTATCCGAAGAACGTAGAGGATGCTGCCGACCGCATTCCCGCCGAAATACCTGCCGAAGAGATAGCCCGCCGGGAAGATTTCCGCCCGGTAACGACTTTCACCATAGACCCCAAGGATGCCAAAGACTTCGACGACGCTATTTCTATCCGCCGACTGCCCGACGGGTTATGGGAAGTAGGCGTGCACATTGCCGACGTAACCTACTACGTAAAGGAGGGCACCGTTATCGACAAGGAGGCCGAGAAGCGTGCCACCTCCGTCTACCTGGTAGACCGCACCATCCCCATGCTGCCCGAACGCCTGTGCAATTTCCTCTGCTCCCTGCGTCCCGACGAGGAGAAGCTGGCCTACAGCGTCATCTTCCACATGGACGACCAGGCTGTGGTGAAGGATTCACGCGTGGTGCACACCATCATCAAGAGTAACCGCCGCTTTACCTACGAGGAGGCACAACAGGTCATAGAAACCGGGCAGGGCGACTTCAAGGACGAACTGCTGCAACTGGACAAGCTGGCCAAAGTGCTGCGCGAAAAGCGCTTCCAGGCGGGAGCCATCAACTTTGACCGCTATGAGGTGAAGTTCGAGCTGGACGACAAGGGAAAGCCCGTCAGTGTATATTTCAAGGTGGCTAAGGATGCCAACAAGCTGGTGGAGGAGTTCATGCTGCTGGCCAACCGCACCGTGGCCGAGAAAATTGGCCATGTGCCCGAAGGCAAGAAGGCCAAAGTATTCCCCTACCGTATACACGATTTGCCCGACCCTGAAAAGCTGGACAACCTAGCTCTGTTCATCGCCCGCTTCGGCTACAAGCTACGCACGTCGGGCACAAAAGCCGACGTTTCCAAGTCCATCAACCACCTGCTGGACGACATCCAGGGCAAGAAGGAGGAGAACCTCATTGAAACCGTATCCATCCGTGCCATGCAAAAAGCACGCTACTCCACGCACAACATCGGTCACTACGGACTGGCTTTCGACTACTACACGCACTTCACTTCGCCTATCCGCCGCTATCCGGACATGATGGTGCACCGTCTGCTTACCCGCTACCTGGACGAGCACAAACGCACCGTAAGCGAAAACAAATATGAAGCCCTGTGCGAGCACAGCAGTGCCATGGAGCAACTGGCTGCCAATGCCGAGCGAGCCTCGGTGAAGTACAAGCAAGTGGAATTCATGCAGGAACACGTGGGACAGACGTACGACGGCGTCATCTCGGGCGTCACGGAGTGGGGTCTGTATGTGGAGCTGAATGAAAACAAGTGTGAAGGCATGATACCCATCCGCGACTTGGACGACGATTATTACGAATTCGACGAGAAAAACTACTGCCTGCGCGGACGGCGCAAGAAACGCGTGTACAGCCTGGGCGACGCCATCACCATACAGGTGGCACGGGCCAACCTGGAGAAGAAGCAACTGGACTTCGCACTGGTGGAATAACCCTTTATGCAAGGAAGAAAAACAGAACCAACGTTTTGCGCATACGGCAACAATGCTTATCTTTGCCCGTGCAATAGGCTTGCCAACCTGCTGAATATGAAAACAGACACAAACCGGATTGTTACATTTTATTAATTATACATCGTATGAAAAGACATCTTCTTAAAAATGGAATCATGATGCTCTGTGTAGCCTCACTTTCCGCATGCGGTTCAAGCAAATACCTTGACATGTATGCACCCGAAGAAAGCGGCTTGAACGTCATGAAAATCACCGATGAGTCTTCCAACTCCGTGATTGGTAATATCAGAATAAATCTTATCGGGAAAGGAAATTTTGCCTACACCACCGTCGGTGGCTGCAAGAACAGCAAAACATACTGGGGGACAGACAGACTGCTCGCCATCTCGCCCGACGGGACAGAACTGGGTTACGTCAGCAACATCAACAAACAGTGGAACGTGATGATACGCAGCAGCAATACGCAAGGCACCTCCACACAACGCACCTTCAGGGACATCAGCGACTTTTCATGGGGGAACAACGGATATCTGTACTTCTCTGACCGCTCGGACATACAGAAAGTTCAAATCTGCTCGACAAACGCCCATGCGGGCAGCATCATGCGCCAGCTCACCAACAACAGCATCGACAAGAACCCCGTGGTGACCACCGACGGCAAACTACTGTTCTTTACCCGTATCGACAAGTCGGGTCCATTTATCTGGTCGCTTGACCTGGAAAACGGAGCCTTGACCTCGTGCGCACGTGGCTACAACCCTACACTGGTGGGCGACCGCACAGATTCATTCATCTGCGTGCGCAACTCTACGGCCGGGCTTAGCGAAATCTGGATGGTGAATTATGTGGAAGGAAAAGAAACACTCATCCTCTCCGACAAAAACCGAGGCTTCACCAACCCGGTGCTCTCGCCCGACGGACAATGGATTTTGTGTCAAGGAAACAGCAAATCATCCATTACCAAAAAGAATAACCTGGATATCTTCGCTGTAAAGGTAGATGGAACAGGCTTCGTGCAACTGACTTACCACCCGGCAGAAGACTGCTGTCCGGTATGGTCGAACGACGGCAAATACATTTATTTCCTCTCTACGCGTGCCAACAAAGACGATTACTTCAACATCTGGCGTATCCGTTTCGATGTAATGTAAATCCATTTATAATCTTTCTTTGAGAGAGTCCTGAAACTCTAACCTTTTCCCGGGTATTGGAGTTCCAGGACTTTTTTTATTCCATATAAATTCGATATAACCCGGCTGCACAATCAGAAATATAAGCCTATTTCCAAAAACATGTTGTGAAACACATGAACTTACGTGCGAAACTCAATACATATTTCGTAATATTGCAATCAAATAAGTGTAGATAATACACTTGCTGTATCCAGGCTCTCAATATACCTGTATAACCTAAGAAATCTAATAAAAACATAACATAAAAAACGAGTAATTATGGATTGGTACTCACAACAATTTGTATGGCTTGATTGGGCCATCATTGTAATCGGAAGTGCCCTTGTGGCCTGGGCCGTTTATCGGACAGTACAAAAAGACAAACGCATGCAGCGTGAAGCAGACAGCGAAGACTATCTGTTTGGCAAAGGAGAACCATGGTACATTATTGGTGCGGCTATTTTTGCTGCAAATATCGGTTCGGAACATTTGGTGGGGCTTGCCGGAACAGGTGCAAAAGACGGTGTAGGCATGGCCCACTGGGAAATGCAAGGTTGGATGATTCTTATACTCGGCTGGCTTTTTGTTCCTTTCTATCAACTGCTAAACAATAAATTGGGCAAAATCATCACTATGCCCGACTTTTTGAAGTTCCGCTATACCAAGGCCACAGGTTCATGGCTGTCTATTATTACGCTGGTGGCTTACGTGCTTACCAAAGTAAGCGTGACAGCTTTTACCGGAGGCATCTTTTTCGAATACCTGTTGGGCATTCCTTTTTGGTGGGGAGCTATCGGACTGATTGGCATTACCGCCATTTTTACGGTGTTTGGCGGCATGAAAGGAGTAATGACTCTTTCTGCCATACAGACACCTATTCTTATTATCGGCTCATTCTTAGTGCTTTTCCTTGGACTTGCAGCCTTGGGCGGTGGCAATATAGGCACCGGCTGGACAAACATGATGGACTTTTGCGGACAACTGCACGATGGCTACGGCACGACCCACATGTTCCACTGGGACGAAGGCGACCCGATGTATAAGGAATATCCGGGTTTTGTAGTCTTCATTGGCGCCAGCATCATCGGTTTCTGGTATTGGTGCACCGACCAGCACATTGTACAACGCGTATTGGGCCAAACTAAAGGAGAGCCAAACATGGAGGTCATGAAACGCGCACGTCGCGGTACGATTGCCGCCGGCTACTTCAAGTTGCTGCCGGTATTCATGTTCCTGATTCCGGGAATGATTGCCGCCGCACTGGCAGAAGACCCGAACAGTGGTTTTGCATTTTCGCTAAAAGCCGGAACGACCGACCCAGACTTCGATGCGGCCTTTGCCCAAATGGTGAAGTTCATCTTGCCCGCAGGAGTCAAAGGCATTGTAACCATTGGGTTCATTTGTGCCCTTGTCGCGTCATTGGCCGCGTTCTTCAATTCATGCGCCACCCTTTTTACAGAGGATTTCTATAAACCGATGAAAAAAGGTATGAGCGAAGCCCACTATGTATTGGTAGGCCGCATCGCAACAGTAGTGGTCGTATTGCTTGGCTTAGCCTGGATGCCTGTCATGATGAGCATGGACACGCTTTACAGCTATTTGCAGAACATCCAGTCGTTGCTGGCTCCGGCCATGGTGGCAGTTTTTGCTTTAGGCATTTTCTCAAAGAAAATTACGCCGTTGGCCGGACAATGGGGGTTGATAGGCGGATTCCTCGTAGGCATGCTCCGCCTGATAACCAATGTCATCACAAAGAACGGAAATGCCGTAATGGACGGAGCCTTTTGGGAAAGCACGGCCTGGTTCTGGCAAACGAACTGGCTTGTATTCGAGGTCTGGCTGCTTGTCTTTATCATACTGTTGATGGTGGTGGTTTCCTTCTTTACACCCGCTCCTTCACAAACCCAGATAGACGCCATAACATTTACCGCTGAATATAAAAAGGAGATTCGCGAAAGCTGGAACAAATGGGATATCATTGCCGCATTAGGCGTCATTGCCTGCTGTGCTGCATTCTACTGGTATTTCTGGTAACATCGCATTCTATTAAAATACCCATAAACATATAATCATGAAAAGTATTCAGACCTCCATATTAGGAATAAGCACAGCCCTGCTTCTACTTGCCGGCTGCGCCACACAAAAAGAGAAAACGGCACTGACCCAATCGGGATTGAACCCCGCAAACTTTGAAACGATTGTCGACGGGACAAAAGCCGTCAGATTGTACACGCTGACCAACCATAACGGCATGGAGGTGTGTATCACCAACTTTGGCGGACGCATCGTTTCATTGATGGTGCCCGACAAAAACGGAACAATGACGGATGTCGTATTAGGCTTTGACAACATCGCAGACTATCAGAACATTCCAAGCGACTTCGGCGCATCGGTAGGACGCTATGCCAACCGCATCAACCAAGGGCGCATGACCATTGACGGGAAGGATATACAACTGCCCACCAACAACTTCGGGCATTGCCTGCACGGGGGGCCTACCGGATGGCAATATCAAGTCTATGAAGCAAACCAGACCAATGACAGCACTTTGACATTGACCATGAAATCGCCGGACGGCGACAACAACTTTCCCGGCAACGTAACCGCCCAGGTAACCTACTCGCTGACCGCCGGGAATGCCATCGACATCAAGTATGAGGCCACGACAGACAAGACCACGGTAATCAACATGACCAACCATTCGTACTTCAACCTGAATGGCGACCCGTCCAAACCCGGGACTGACCAGGTATTGTATGTAGCAGCCGACAGCATCACACCGGTAGACAGCACCTATATGACCAACGGCACCATGATGGCCGTGAAGGATACGCCATTCGACTTCAACACGCCCAAGCCAATTGCCCCGGATGTAACCGACTTCAATAATGAACAAGTGAAGTTCGGAGACGGATTCGACCATAACTGGGTGCTGAGAACCAAAGGCGACATCAACCAAGTGGCAGCCAGGTTGAGCAGCCCGCTGACAGGCATCACGCTGACCGTCTACACCAACGAGCCGGGCATCCAAGTCTATACCGGCAACTTCCTGGACGGGACGGTAAAGGGAAAGAAGGGCATTGCCTACCCCAAACGGGCTTCAGTATGCCTGGAAACACAACACTACCCGGACAGCCCCAACCATCCGCAATGGCCATCGGTCATCCTGAAGCCGGGCAACGTCTACCACAGCCATTGCATTTTCCAATTTGGTGTAGAGTAACCATAGCCCCCCACACGCGTATGACTGCATATTACAGCACCAACCCCAGGTTTTACGTAGGCATCGACTGCATCATCTTCGGCTTCGAAAAGAACCAGCTGAACCTGTTGTTGCTTAAACGGAACTTTGAACCCGCCAAAGGCCAGTGGTCGCTGATGGGCGGATTCGTGCAGGCCGATGAGAGCACAGACGATGCCGCCAAACGAGTACTGTATGAACTGACCGGATTGAAGGATGTGTATATGGAACACATCGGGGCTTTTGGCGAAATAGACAGAGACCCCGGCGAACGGGTCGTCTCGCTGGCATACTATGCGCTGATTAACATCAATGAATACGACCGCGCACTGGTGCAACAGCACAATGCCCACTGGGTGAACGTCAACGAGCTGCCCGACTTGATTTTCGACCACAACCAGATGGTGGAAAAGGCCAGGAGAGCCATGAAAGAGAAAGCATCGAGCGCGCCGATAGGATTCAACCTGCTGCCCGAGCTGTTTACGCTTACCCAGCTCCAGAATCTGTATGAAGCCATCTACGGGGAGCCTATAGACAAACGCAATTTCAGGAAACGCATTGCCTACATGGGCTTTATAGAGAAAACGGACAAGATAGACAAAACAGGGTCGAAAAGGGGAGCCAGCCTTTACAAGTTCAATGACAAGGCCTACCGGAAAGACCCTAAATTCAGACTATAAGGATTATGTTAGAAGAACTGAAAGAACAAGTATTCCATGCCAACCTCGACTTGGTGAAGCATGGGCTGGTCATCTTCACCTGGGGAAACGTGTCCGCCATCGACCGCAAGAGCGGGTTGGTGGTCATCAAGCCCAGCGGTGTAAGCTATGACGAAATGAAGGCCGCCGACATGGTGGTGGTAGACCTCGACGGCCGTGTAGTAGAGGGCAACCTGCGCCCCTCATCGGACACACCGACGCACGTGGTGCTCTACAAAGCCTTCCCCGAAATAGGCGGGGTGGTACACACCCACTCCACCTACGCCACGGCCTGGGCACAAGCCGGACGCGACATCCCCAACATCGGCACCACGCATGCCGACTACTTCCACCACGACATCCCCTGCACGGCCGACATGACCGAGGCCGAAGTGAAGGGCGCATACGAACTGGAGACGGGCAACGTCATCGTGCGCCGCTTCCAGGGGATGAACCCCGTGCATACGCCCGGCGTACTGGTGAAGAACCACGGCCCCTTTGCCTGGGGCAAGGACGCGCACGACGCCGTGCACAACGCCGTGGTGATGGAGCAAGTGGCCAAGATGGCCTTCATAGCCTACGGCGTGAACCCCAACCTCACCATGAACCCCCTGCTCATCGAAAAGCACTTCAGCCGCAAGCACGGCCCGAACGCCTACTACGGGCAGGCAAAAAAGTAAACAGCGGGACGCCACGAGAACGCCCCTCTTACTTTAACTTTGCTTTATCCGCATTAAAGCGCTGCTTTATCCCTAATAAAGCAATGCTTTACCCGTAATAAAGCAACACTTTACTCCTAATAAAGTAACACTTTATTTTTGATAAAGAAAAAATAAAGTACTATATCACTATCGGACAACCACTTGCACGGCAGCCGATGCTGCCGCAGGAAAAATCCTGCACACGCCGGCGGAGCAAAAAACATCCGGTAAAACAAGAATACAAAGACCTATAAACACGTTTTAAAATATAAACATTATGAACACATTTGACCAATACGAAGTATGGTTCATCACAGGGGCACAGCTCCTGTACGGAGGCGATGCAGTCATTGCAGTAGACGCACACAGTAACGAAATGGTAGCCGGGCTGAACAATAGCGGCCGTCTGCCCATAAAAGTAGTGTATAAAGGCACCGCCAACTCCTCGAAAGAAGTGGAGGCCGTGATGAAGACCGCCAACAACGACGACAAGTGCATCGGCGTCATCACCTGGATGCACACCTTCTCGCCCGCCAAAATGTGGATTCACGGCCTGCAACAACTCAAGAAGCCGTTGCTCCACCTGCATACCCAATACAACAAGGAAATTCCCTGGGACACCATGGACATGGACTTCATGAACCTCAACCAGTCGGCACACGGCGACCGCGAGTTCGGGCACATCTGCACCCGCATGCGCATCCGCCGCAAGGTAGTGGTAGGCTATTGGCAAGACGGGGAAACCCAGCGCAAGATTGCCGTGTGGATGCGCGTATGCGCCGCCTGGGCCGATGCGCAGGACATGCTCATCATCCGCTTCGGCGACCAGATGAACAACGTGGCCGTGACCGACGGCGACAAAGTAGAGGCCGAAGTGCGCATGGGCTACCACGTAGACTATTGCCCCGCCAGCGAGCTGATGGAATACCACGCCCGGGTGAAGGATGCCGACGTAGACGCCCTCGTCGCCACCTACTTCCAGGAGTATGACCACGACAAAGAGCTGGAAGACAAGTCGACCGAAGCCTACCGGAAGGTATGGAACTCGGCCAAGGCCGAACTTGCCCTGCGCGCCATCCTGAAAGCCAAGGGCGCCAAAGGCTTCACCACCAACTTCGACGACCTGGGCCAGACGGACGGAAGCCACTTCGACCAAATCCCCGGCCTGGCCAGCCAGCGCCTGATGGCCGAAGGTTATGGTTTCGGAGCCGAAGGCGACTGGAAGTCGGCCGCCCTCTACCGCACGGTGTGGGTGATGAACCAAGGCCTGACGGGCGGCTGCTCCTTCCTGGAAGACTATACGCTGAACTTCGACGGGGCGAACAGTGCCATCCTGCAAGCCCACATGCTGGAAGTCTGCCCGCTCATTGCCGCCAAGAAGCCCCGCTTGGAAGTACACTTCCTGGGCATCGGCATCCGCAAGAGCCAGACGGCACGCCTGGTGTTCACCTCGAAGGTAGGCACCGGCTGCACGGCCACGGTGGTAGACCTGGGCAACCGCTTCCGCCTGATTGTGAACGACGTGAAGTGCATCGAGCCGAAGCCGCTGCCCAAACTGCCCGTCGCCAGCGCCCTTTGGATTCCGCAACCCAGCTTCGAAGTGGGTGCAGGTGCCTGGATACTGGCCGGCGGCACACACCACTCTTGCTTCTCTTACGACCTGACGGCCGAGTATTGGGAAGACTATGCCGAAATAGCAGGCATCGAAATGGTACACATCAACAAGGACACCAACATCAGCGACTTCAAGAAAGAGCTTCGCATGAACGAAGTGTACTACATGCTGAACAAGGCGCTCTGCTAAAATAATATATACTATGGACGCAAAACAAACCATCGAAACGGGCCGGGCGATATTGGGCATCGAGTTCGGCTCCACCCGCATCAAGGCCGTTTTGATTGACCAAGAGAATAGCCCCATTGCCCAAGGCAGCCACAGCTGGGAGAACCAGTTGGTGGACGGGCTGTGGACGTATAGCATAGAGGACATCTGGCAAGGCCTGCAAGATTGCTATGCCGACCTCCGCAAGAACGTGAAAGAACTGTATGGCATCGAAATAGAGACACTGGCCGCCATAGGCATCAGTGCCATGATGCACGGCTATATGGCCTTCGACAAGGAGGGAGAAATCCTTGTGCCCTTCCGCACCTGGCGCAACACCAATACGGGAAAGGCCGCCACGGCTTTGTCCGAACTGTTCGTCTACAACATTCCTTTGCGTTGGAGCATCTCCCACTTGTATCAGGCCATCCTGGACAACGAGGAACATGTGCAAGCCATCGACTTCCTCACCACCCTTGCAGGCTTCATCCACTGGCAACTGACCGGCCGGCGCGTGCTGGGCATCGGCGATGCTTCGGGCATGCTTCCCATCGACCCTGCCACCAAGGATTATTCGGCAGAGATGGTCGCCAAGTTTGATAGCCTCATTGCCGGCCGTGAATACCGTTGGAAGTTGCCGGACATCCTGCCCCAGGTATTGCTGGCGGGCGACAATGCCGGTAGCCTTACGCCGGAAGGCGCCAAACGCCTCGACGTGTCCGGACACTTGAAGGCAGGAATTCCTTTCTGCCCGCCCGAAGGCGATGCCGGCACGGGCATGGTGGCCACCAATGCAGTGAAGCAACGCACGGGAAACGTCTCGGCCGGCACATCTTCCTTCTCCATGATCGTGCTGGAGAAAGACCTCTCGAAGCCCTACGAAGTGATAGACATGGTGACTACGCCGGACGGAAGCCCCGTGGCCATGGTGCATTGCAACAATTGTACTTCCGACCTCAATGCGTGGGTCAATATCTTTAAGGAGTATCAGGAATTAATGGGCATTCCTGTAGACATGGACGAGCTTTATGCCAAGCTCTACAGCCATGCACTGGACGGAGAGGCCGATTGCGGCGGGCTTATCTCCTACAACTATTTCTCCGGCGAACCGGTTACCGGATTAACCGAAGGCCGCCCCTTGTTTGTGCGCTCCGCCAACGACAGGTTCAGCCTGGCCAACTTCATGCGCGCCCACCTGTATGCATCGGTAGGTGTGCTCAAGCTGGGCAATGACATCTTGTTCAAGGAGGAGAAAATCAAAGTAGACCGCATCACCGGACATGGCGGATTGTTCAAGACGAAAGGTGTGGGGCAACGCATCCTTGCCGCCGCGCTCAACTCTCCTATTTCGGTCATGGAAACAGCCGGAGAAGGCGGCGCATGGGGCATTGCCTTGCTGGGGGCTTATCTGGTGAACAATGCCAAGCAGCTATCACTTGCCGACTTCCTGGACAAACAGGTATTTGCCGGAAACACCGGAGTGGAAATCAAACCCGTGCCCGAAGATGTGAAAGGATTCAATGCCTACATCGAAAGCTATAAAGCCGGGTTGCCTATCGAGGAGGCCGCAGTCAGATGCAAGACTAACGGGTAATGAGCTCCACACGATAGACATGGACTATTTCCTGCACGTCACATAATGTTTTTCGGTTAGAATCCCATCAAACTGCCTGTATCGGGTAAACAAACCTGAAGTACGGCAGTTTGATGGGATAATTCTATTTTTAATACTCCTTTTACGGCATAATCAGATGCTATTAATGCGCAAGTTGTAGGTTTTCTGACAAATACTTACTAACTTTGCAAACTGTAACACAAGGATATCACGAATGAGTCCCTTCAACTTTACCCACATCTTGATACAGGCAGTCGACGAGCTCTCGGAAAGCGAGTCTTACAAAGGACTGTTCCACCAGCACACGGACGGCAACCCGCTGCCTTCGGCCAAGGCGCTGCGCGACATTGTTGAACTGGCGCGCGCCATCATTTTCCCCGGTTACTTCGGAAACTCTACGGTAAACAGCAATACAGTAAAATATCACATCGGCGTCAATGCAGAACGGTTGTACGACCTGCTCACCCAGCAAATCCTGGCGGGCTTGTGTTTCGGCGACGAATGCGAGTGCGACGGCAACCGACGCGAAGAGGCCGCCCTGCTTGCCGCCCGCTTCATCAGCACCCTGCCCGGAATGCGGCGCGTGCTTGCCACCGATGTGGAGGCCGCCTACAACGGCGACCCGGCCGCCCACTCCTTCGGCGAAGTCATCTGCTGCTACCCGGCCATACGTGCCATCAGTAATTACCGCATTGCCCACGAGCTGCTGAGGCTGGGCGTGCCCCTCATCCCGCGCATCATCACCGAGATGGCACACAGCGAGACGGGCATCGACATACATCCTGGTGCACGTATCGGAAGCTACTTTACGATAGACCACGGCACGGGCGTGGTAATTGGCGAAACGTGCATCATCGGCAACAACGTGAAACTGTATCAAGGCGTCACCCTCGGCGCAAAGAGTTTCCCGCTCGATGCCGAAGGCAAACCCATCAAGGGCATACCGCGCCACCCCATTCTGGAGGACGACGTGATAGTCTACAGCAATGCCACCATCTTGGGGCGCATCACCGTGGGACGCGGCGCCGTGGTGGGCGGCAATATCTGGGTGACAAAAGACGTGCCTCCCGGTGCCAAGATAGTCCAAGGAAGCCGGAAAGAAATGCCTCCCCAACAAGCATAACCCCGTAACAAATGTAAAAAACGTCAGCTATATTAATTCACATTCATGAGCGAACAACCCTCCTTTGAAATGATTGCCAAAACCTTCCAAGGACTGGAAGAAGTACTGGCACAAGAGCTTACCACACTGGGAGCCAACGACATCCAGATAGGACGCCGAATGGTGTCATTTACCGGCGACAAAGAAATGCTGTATCGCGCCAACTTCAGCCTGCGCACGGCCATACGCATCCTGAAACCCATCAAGCACTTCACCGCACAAGACGCCGACGAGGTATATGAAGCCGTCAAGGCCATCCGGTGGGAAGACTACCTGGATTGCGACAAATCGTTTGCCATAGATGCCGTGGTGTTCAGCGAAGAATTCCGCCACAGCAAGTTCGTATCTTACCGGGTAAAGGATGCCATTGCCGACTACTTCCGAGAGAAGACCGGCAAACGGCCCAGCGTGCGCCTCAATAATCCCGACGTGCTGCTCAACATCCACATCGCACAGACCGACTGCACCTTGTCGCTCGACAGCAGCGGTGAATCCCTGCACCGCCGGGGCTACCGCCAGGAAGCTGTAGAAGCACCGCTCAACGAAGTATTGGCCGCCGGCATGATTCTGCTGACAGGCTGGCACGGCGAGTGTGACCTGATAGACCCCATGTGCGGCTCGGGCACTATCCCTATCGAGGCGGCACTCATCGCCCGGAACATTGCCCCGGGTGTATTCCGCCAAGGTTATGCTTTCGAGAAATGGAACGACTTCGACACCGACCTCTTTAAGTCCATTTATAACGACGACAGCCAGGAGCGGGAGTTCACCCACAAGATATACGGCTACGACAACAGCCCGCGAGCCAACGCCATAGCCACGCGCAACGTCAAGGCGGCAGGTGTCACCAAGGACGTGGTGCTGAAACTACAGCCTTTCCAGCAGTTCGAGCAACCCAAAGAGAAATCAATCATCATTACCAACCCGCCTTACGGCGAACGCATCTCTACCGACGACTTGCTGGGACTGTACGAAATGATAGGCGAGCGGCTGAAACACGCCTTTACCGGCAACACGGCTTGGATACTGTCCTACCGCGAAGAATGCTTCGACCAGATAGGGCTGAAAGCCAGTCGGCGGATACCCTTGTACAACGGCGCGCTGGAGTGTGAATTCCGCGAGTATGAGATGTTCAAGGGAAAATACAAAGAGTTCCGCGAGGACGGTGAAGCGCTCGACAAGCCGGAGTGGAAACCCGCCCGCCGGGACGACCGCCGCCCCCGCCGGGATGATGATAATCGTGGCCGCCGGGACGATGACCGCCGTCCGCGCCGGGAATTCCGCGAAGA
Organism: uncultured Bacteroides sp.; assembly: GCA_944320865.1. GTDB lineage: Bacteria > Bacteroidota > Bacteroidia > Bacteroidales > Bacteroidaceae > Bacteroides. The sequence continues at coordinate 65,832 of CALUJC010000009.1, forward strand.
CTCCAAGCCCTTCCGCGGCCGTCGCTTCGATTCCGACGAGCGCCGTCCGCGCTACAAAGACGAACGTCCAAACCGTGGCAACGACCGCCGCCGCGAGGAATCTTATCCCGAACGCAAACGGCGCGAGGCCCGCGAGCGGGAAGAACAACGGAAGGGAGAATAAACAATCGGTGTGATGGACGAACTGACCGTAATAGAGAACAAGATATATGAAATCAGAGGCCAGCGCGTGATGCTGGACTTTGACTTGGCGGAGATGTATGGGATAGAGACCAAGAATCTCAATAAAGCAGTAAAAAGAAACATTGAGCGTTTTCCTTCCGATTTCATGTTTCAATTAACAAATACTGAAGCTAAAGTGCTGATAAACAATTTGAGGTTCCAAAATGGAACCTCAAATATAGGCGGTACGCGTTACGCCCCATACGCCTTCACCGAGCAAGGAGTAGCCATGCTCTCCGGCGTGCTGAGGAGCCCGCAAGCCATTGAGGTGAACATCAACATCATGCGGGCCTTTGTCCGTATGCGGCAGTATCTGCTGACACATGCGCCGAAGCAAGAGCTGGACGAACTGAGACAGCGCATCGAGTATCTGGAAGAAGACATCTCGTCGGACAGAGACAGCTATGAGAAGCAGTTCGATGAACTGTTTTCTGCCTTCGCCAAGCTGAGCGCGGCCATACAAACACGCCAGACACCGCTGAACCGCACAGTGGTGGAAGGCTTCAAGATAAAAGACAATAACGATAAGAACGTGTAAAGATATGATAAAGAAACTGACCTGCGGCCTGCTTGCCACCATGGTGGCTACAGCTGCCCTATATCCGACAAACATCATGGCGCAAGACCAGCAACCTTTGACAATGCCCACCCTGGAAGACCTTATCCCCGGAGGCGAGACCTACCGCTACACCGAGAACCTTTACGGCCTGCAGTGGTGGGGAGACCGGTGCATCAAGCCGGAGATAGACTCCCTCTTTGCCATCAACCCCAAGAACGGGAAGGAGACGTTGCTCACCACCCGCGCCAAGTTGAACGAAGTGCTGGAGGCCGCCCAGCTGGGCAAGCTCTCTCAACTGTACAGCGTGCAGACGCCTTGGCCCGATAAGACGCAGCTACTCTTGGCGCTCCACGGCAAATACATTGTCTACGACTGGAAGGCTGCAAAGGTAGTGGCCCAGCAAGCTGTGGAGAAAGGCGCTGCCAACATGGACTATAACGCCGAAAGCGGCCACATCGCCTACACCGTCAAGAACAACCTCTACGTGGACAACAAGAAGGTGACCAACGAGCCCGAAGGCATCGTCTGCGGCCAGTCGGTGCACCGCAACGAGTTCGGCATCACGAAGGGAACCTTCTGGAGCCCGCAAGGCAACCTGCTCGCCTTCTACCGCATGAACGAGTCGATGGTGACGCCCTATCCGCTGGTAGACATCACGCAGCGCATCGGCACGGTGGACGCCATCCGCTACCCCATGGCGGGCATGACGAGCCACAAGGTGCAGGTGGGCATCTACAACCCCACGACGGGCAATACGCTTTACCTGGAGACCGGCGACCCCACCGACCGCTACTTCACCAACATCGCCTGGGCGCCGGACGAGCGGAGCCTCTTCCTCATCGAGCTGAACCGCGACCAGAACCACTCCAAGCTCTGCCAATACGATGCCGCGTCGGGCCGGCTGATGGGCGTGCTCTACGAGGAGACGCACCCCAAGTACGTGGAGCCGCAACAGCCCATCGTGTTCCTGCCGTGGGACGACACGCAGTTCATCTACCAGAGCCAGCGCGACGGCTACAACCACCTCTACCTCATGTCAGTTAACAACTCGTCTCCTCGTCAACTCACCTCCGGCCCCTGGCTGGTGCAGAGCATCCTGGGCTTCAACGCCAAACAGAAGGAAGTCATCATCGCCGCCACCAAGGAGTCGCCCCTGCAGAGCAATATATATAAGGTAAGGGTGAAAGACGGCCGCCTCACCCCGCTGGACAACGGCCAGGGCGTGCACTCGGCCCGGCTCTCCGCCTCGGGCACGTATGTGATAGACAACTGGTCCAGCCCCCAAGTGCCGCGCAACATCGACATCCGCTCCACGGCCAACGGCAAGGAGACGGCCCGCCTGCTCACCGCCGCCGACCCCTTCCGCGGGCTGGTGATGCCCACCGTGGAGACCGGCACGCTGAAGGCTGCCGACGGCAAGACCGACCTGTACTGGCGCATGCTGAAGCCCGCGGACTTCGACCCGGCGAAGAAATACCCCGTCATCGTCTACGTCTACGGCGGGCCGCACGCGCAGATGATTAATGCCAACTGGATGTACGCCGCCCGCGGCTGGGACCTCTACATGGCCAACCGGGGCTACATCCTCTTCACCCTCGACAACCGGGGCAGCGCCAACCGCGGCCTGGAGTTTGAGAACTGCACCTTCCGCCACCTGGGCATCGAGGAGGGCAAAGACCAGGTGAAGGGCATCGAATACCTCAAGTCGCTGCCCTACGTGGATGCCCAGCGCATCGGCGTGCACGGCTGGAGCTTCGGCGGGCACATGACCACGGCACTGATGCTGCGCTACCCCGACGTGTTCAAGGTGGGCGTGGCCGGAGGGCCGGTCATCGACTGGAAGTTCTACGAGGTGATGTACGGCGAGCGCTACATGGACACGCCGCAGCAGAACCCCGAGGGCTACCGGGAGTGCAACCTGCGCAACCTGGCCCCGCGCCTGAAGGGACACCTGCTCCTCATCCACGACGACCACGACCGCACCTGCGTGCCGCAGCACACGCTGTCCTTCCTGAAGGCCTGCGTGGATGCCCGCACCTATCCCGACCTCTTCATTTACCCCACGCACGACCACAACGTCCTGGGCCGCGACCGCGTGCATCTGCACGAGAAGATTACGCGCTACTTCGAGGACTACTTGTAAATGAAGAATGAAGAACGAAGAATTAAAAGGAACCGCCTGCCCTGTGTGCTTGCAATGTGCACACAGGGCAGGCGGCTGACTTATGCCAGGATGCGGCAAACTTATGCCGGCACCCCGTTTTCGTAAAGATATTTCGGAGCGATATCGGCACCGTTGGCCCAGAAAATGGTGTCTTGCAGGCCGAACTGGATAAACTGGCACTTGTCCCGCAATTCCTCGAAAGCCGGATATTGCAACAGGAGCGACAAGTCCACTTTCTTCCTTACGCCATCGCTGAAGGTGCAAAGCAGGGTATAGTCGCCCAAATATTCCACATCTGTAATAGTCAATAACATAAGCTCATTCTTGTTTATCGTTTTACTTTCTCTATCTTCTCTCCACGCTGTGCCTTGCCCTAAATTTCCATCAGTTCGGCCTCATGCTCGTCTATGAACTGATTGATGATTTAGATGACTTTCGACTTGGCCCGCCCTCTACGATGTGGTCTTTCAGCGTGATGGTGAAGTCGCCGCTTCCGCTGCGCACATGGATGTCGGCGGATTGTGGTCGAAAGCATAGATGTATATCAGCAGGCCTTGAATGACAAATATTGAACCCATATTTTGTTCCGGTTTCTAAAGTTCCTATGTCACGTGTACGAAGTTAGCATTTTCTCCGATGAAACGGGCGGGAAGGGATGCTTTTTTACACAACGAAAGGGAAGCGCGAGTATCTGGTTCCAGAGGTCTTGCACGGATACGGTTGCTTTCATCTGCCTGTTCCCCTTCATTTTTAAGTTTATCCTTTGCAAAGGTACGAAAAGTATACCGGTTTGCAACGCTTTTTCCCCTATTATTCGTATCTTCGCACCGGTTTGCCACCAACCGGGCATAGCATCACTGCCGTGGTAGCTTAGTATCACCAGCACGGTAGCGATACTAAGCCACCAAGCTGGCGATACTAAGCTACCAGGCTACTGATTTATAGCGAATTAACATAACATCCTACATTATGAGAATCCTACTCTTAGGTTCGGGCGGCCGCGAAAGCGCCCTGGCATGGAAAATAGCCCAAAGCCCCCGCGTCAACCAGTTCTTCATCGCCCCGGGCAACCCCGGCACCATCTTTACGGGCATCAACGTCAACATCAAGCCCACCGACTTCGAAGCGGTGCGCCGCGTGGCGCTGACCAACGACATCGACATGATTGTCGTGGGCCCCGAAGACCCGCTGGTGCACGGCATTGCCGACTTCCTGCAGGCCGACCCCGCGACGCGCCACATCTGCGTCATCGGCCCCTCGAAGGCCGGCGCGCAGCTGGAGGGAAGCAAGGACTTTGCCAAGCACTTCATGATGCGCCACGGCATCCCCACCGCCCGCTACAAGAGCATCACCGCCGACACGCTGCAGGAAGGCCTCGCCTTCCTCGAAACCCTGCCCGCCCCCTACGTGCTGAAGGCCGACGGGCTGTGCGCAGGCAAGGGCGTGCTCATCGTCCCCACGCTCGACGAGGCGAAGCGAGAGCTGCGCGAAATGCTGGGCGGCATGTTCGGCCAGGCCAGCGCCACGGTGGTCATCGAGGAATTCCTGAGCGGCATAGAGTGCAGCGTCTTCGTGCTGACCGACGGCGAACACTACAAAGTGCTGCCCGTGGCCAAGGACTACAAGCGCATCGGCGAGGGCGACAAGGGCCTGAACACCGGCGGCATGGGCAGCGTGAGTCCCGTTCCCTTTGCCGACGACGCGTTCATGGAGAAGGTGCGCACACGCATCATCGAGCCTACCATCAACGGCCTGCGGGCAGAAGGCATCGACTACAAAGGCTTCATCTTCCTGGGCCTCATCAACGTGGGCGGCGACCCGATGGTCATTGAATACAACGTACGCATGGGCGACCCCGAAACCGAAAGCGTGATGCTGCGCATAGAGAACGACCTGGTGGAACTGCTGGAAGGCGTGCGCGACGGCAACCTCGACACCAAGGAGCTGCGCGAAGACCCCCGCACGGCGGCCTGCGTGATGCTGGTGAGCGGCGGTTATCCCGAAGCCTACGAGAAGTTCAAGCCCATCAGCGGCCTCGACCTGGCCGCCGGCACGGACAGCATCCTGTTCCACGCCGGCACCGCCTTGAAGGACGGGCAACTGGTGACCAACGGCGGACGTGTCATGGCCGTCTGCTCGTATGGCGCCACCAAGGAAGAGGCCCTGGCAAAGAGTTACCGTGCCGCCGAGTTGGTACAGTTCGAAGGGAAATACTTCCGCCGCGACATCGGCTTCGACCTGTAAACCCTCCGCGCCACCCCGCCTATGAGAACCCGCAACTTCCAGAACCGTTTCACCACGGGACGCTTCACCCTGCCCGCAGTCATTGCCGTGGCAATGGCGTGCTGGCTACTGGGCGTCCTGCTGTTGCCGCCGCAGGTGCACCAGGCACCTTCAGGGTCGGGGCTTTGGCAGTCTTTGGGGACAGACAACCTGCCCCTGTGGCTGTCGCTTGCCACGAGCTTCCTGCTGCACGGGCTGACGGGCTGGATACTGATAGAACTGAACAACGCTTATGCCATCATCCGCATGAGGGCATCGGTGCAGACGGCGTTCTACCTGCTGTTTGTATCCGCCTGCCCCCTGCTCCACCGGCTACATGCCGGCAACGTAGGAGCAGTGGCCTGCATGGCGGCCCTTTACTTCCTGCTGGGCAGCTACCGGCACCGGCGGCCCGAAGGCATGCTGTTCTACGCCTTTGCCCTGCTGGGGACGGGCAGCCTGGCCGTGCCGCAACTTACACTGCTGGCACCCGTCTTCTGGATAGGCGCCTACAACTTCCGCGCGTTGCGGTTCAAAAGCTTCTGTGCCTCGCTGCTGGGGTGGTGGCTGCCCTACTGGTTCCTGCTGGGCCATGCCTACTTCCACGGGCAAATGGAACTATTCTGCAGCCCCTTCCGCGAGCTGGCCTGCTTCGCCCCGTGGAGCATGGACTATCATGCCTTTGCCACGCTGGGATGCCTGTTTGTTGTCTTTGCCGTGGCTACCACGCACTGCCTGGCCACGGGCTACGAAGACAAGATACGCACACGCAGCTACCTGCACTTCCTCATCCTGCTGTGCTTCTGCCTGTTTGCCTACATAGCCTGGCAACCCGGCACGGGGGCCGACCTGCTTCCACTGCTCCTGGCCGGCAACAGCATCCTGGCCGGACACCTGTTCGCCCTTTCTTCAAACCGCGCCTCCAACGTGTTTTTTATCACAATGCTGGCGCTATTGTTGCTCTTATTCGGCTTTAACGTATGGATGGTTTGGCAGATAGCCTGATACAAGTACTTATCGACTGGGGTTATCCTGGCCTGTTCCTTTCGGCCTTGCTGGCCGGCAGCATTGTGCCCTTCAGTTCGGAGCTGGTCATGGTGGCGCTGGTCAACGTGGGCCTCAGCCCCGCCCTTTGCGTGCTGGCCGCCACCCTGGGCAACACGGTGGGCGGCATGACGTGCTACTACATGGGCCACCTGGGCCGGATAGACTGGATAGAGAAGTACTTCAAAGTGAAACGGGAAAAGATAGAACGCACCCGGCGCTTCCTGCAAGGCAAGGGGGCACTGATGGCCTTCTTCACCTTCCTGCCCTTTGTGGGCGAAGCCATTGCCATAGCCTTGGGATTCATGCGGAGCAACGTGCTGCTCACCACCCTGTCCATGCTGGCGGGAAAACTGCTGCGCTACCTGGCCATGCTGGCCGCCCTGCAAGGGGTGATTTCAACCGTAACCTCCTGACCGGCATTCTTATGGAACGACTGATAGAACCTACTGCCGATGGCAGCGCCACCCTCTACGTGCCCCGGCTGGACGAGCATTACCACTCCGTGAAAGGTGCACGCACGGAGTCGCAGCACATCTTTGTCGACATGGGGCTGAAGGCATGCCCTGCTCCCGCTCCCCACATCCTGGAGATAGGCTTCGGCACCGGACTGAATGCCTTGCTGACACTGGAAGAAGCCGAACGCACAGGCCGCACCATGCACTACACCGGCATCGAACGCTACCCCCTGTCGTGGGAAGAAGTGGCTCCTTTGCACTACAGCACCCATCCCCTGTTCCAGGCCATGCACCGTGCACCCTGGGAGGCGGACGTTCCCCTTACGCCACGCTTCACCCTGCACAAGATGCAACTGGACGCACACCTACTGGGCCGGCAATCCCTCCCACCCGTCCATGTGGTCTATTTCGATGCTTTCGCCCCCGAAAAGCAACCTAATATGTGGGACGAAAGCCTGTTCCAGACCCTGTTTCACCTGATGGCTACGGGCGGAATACTCACCACTTACTGCGCCAAGGGTGCCGTCCGGCGGATGCTGCAAGCCGTAGGTTTCCACGTAGAACGCCTGCCCGGCCCGCCCGGAGGCAAACGCGAGATTTTGCGCGCCTCCAAACCCTGAACAGGCCTTGCACTCTTTTGGCAAACGGAAAAAGAGAGGGAAAGCCACAGCCTTTTCAACGGAAAGTGATTAACTTTGCAACGCAAAACTACCTAAACACTGCTTCGAAATGAGAACAATCGTCCCCATTCTCCTGGCCTTGCTGCTCCTCACCGCCTGTAAAGGGAAAGAAAACCGCACGGCAGCGGGCAACGCGGAGAAACCACGCATCATAGTCACCATCGAACCCCTGCGCTACTTCACCGAGGCCATCGTGGGCGACCGCTTCGAGGTGGCCTCCATCGTGCCCAAAGGCAGCAGCCCCGAAACTTACGACCCCTCCCCCCGCCAGCTCATCGACCTGGCACAAAGCAAGGCTTACTTCCGCATAGGCTACATAGGCTTCGAGCAAGTGTGGGCAGACAAACTCGCGGAGAACGCCCCACACCTGCACTTCTTCGACCTTTCGGAAGGCATAGACCTTATTTATGACGAAAGCCACGCTCACCGCCACGGAGCAAGCCAGGAAGAAGACAAAGGGGTGGAGCCGCACGTGTGGTGCTCTACCGCCAACGCACAAATCATCGCCGCCAACATCGTGAAAGCCATGCACGTGCTCGACAAGGCCAACGACAGCCTATACATGGAACGATACAAGGCATTGAGCCGCCGCATAGAGCGCACGGACAGCCTCATACGCCACACCCTGGCCACTGCCGACAGCGCCTTCATGATATACCACCCAGCCCTTTCCTACTTCGCACGCGACTACGGCCTGCGGCAGATTCCCATCGAGGAAGGAGGCAAAGAGCCCTCACCTGCACGCCTGCAAGAACTCATTGACCTCTGCCGGGAGGAAGCGGTGCACGTGGTATTCGTGCAACCAGAGTTCGACCGCCGCAATGCCCGGCTCATCGCCGACCAAACGGGCACGCAGATAGCCGACATCAATCCACTGGCCTACGACTGGGAGAAGGAAATGCTGCACGCCGCCGATGTCCTGCGGAAACATCACACACGCTAACCCTAAGAAGAAACCATGCCTGCCAACCCCATCATAGAAATACGCAACCTCAGCGCAGGATACGACGGCCGCACCGTGCTGCACGACGTAGACCTGACGGTGTACGAACGCGACTTCCTGGGCATCATCGGCCCCAACGGCGGCGGGAAAACCACCCTCGTCAAGTGCATACTCGGCCTGCTGAAGCCTACGGCGGGCACCATCGCCTACCACCCCGGCAACCTCTCGCTGGGCTATCTGCCACAATACACCCGCATCGACCGCAAGTTTCCCATCACGGTAGAAGAAGTTGTACTGTCGGGACTGAACGGACAGAAACCGCTTACCGCACGCCTCACCCGCGCCGACCGCGAAAAGGCACGCGCCGTAGTGGCACGCATGGGACTGGAAGGCCTGGAGAAACGCCCCATCGGCGCACTGAGCGGCGGGCAACTGCAACGTGCCCTGCTGGGGCGTGCCATCATCTCGGACCCGCAAGCCGTCATCCTGGACGAGCCCAGCACGTACATCGACAAGCAATTTGAGGCGCGCCTGTACGAACTGCTGGCGGAAATCAACCGCGAGTGTGCCATCATCCTCGTGAGCCACGACATCGGCACCGTGCTGCAACAGGTCAAGTCCATTGCCTGCGTCAACGAGACGCTGGACTACCATCCCGACACGGGCATCACGCCCGAATGGCTGGAGCGGAACTTCCAATGCCCCATAGAACTGTTAGGACACGGCGCGTTGCCACACCGTGTCCTTGGGGAGCACCATCACCATCCACACACGGAGGGGTGAGGGGCATTTCTCTTTTTACACCGGATTTCCGCACCCGTACCGGCACATGTCTGCATGGCGGGTGCAAGTCACTGTATCTCTTCAGCTTAGTACTTTATTTTTTTCGTACTAAAAATAAAGTGTTACTTTATTAGGAGTAAAGTGTTGCTTTATTCCTATTAAAGCGATGCTTTATTCCTAATAAAGTAACCTTGCACTCAACGCACCGATTCAGAACGATACTTTCGTGCCTTCCACTTGGTTCAGCAGTTGGGGCTTGCCCTTGGAGCAGTCCACTTCCACCTTTTGCAGGCGGCCGTCCGATGGCAGGCAGATGAGCCCACCGGCCTGCTTGGCGTCGGCAGCAAAGACTTTCAGGGTCAGGCGGCTCCAATCCATGTCCGCCGTGCACTGCGCCAGCTTGATGTGGGGCAGCGCCGCACCGTCGCGCACCAGCATGATGATGGGCAGCTTGCCGGCCTTGATGGTCTGCCAGCCGGGGTTATAAACCTCGCCGGTCTGGTAGTCAATCCACTTGCAGCCGCCGGGCAAGTAGACGTTGCGTTCGGTCATGCACGTCTCGAGCAAGGGAGCCACGAGGATTTGCGAGCCGAAGAGGTACTCGTCTTCCACCAGCCAGGCACCCGGGTCGTCGGGAAACTCCACAAACAAGGCACGCAGCATGGGCAGGCCCCGCTCGGTGCACTCCTTGGCCTGGGCGTAAACATAGGGCATCAGCCGGTATTTCATCTCGGCGCTTTGGCGGAACACGTCTTGCACGCGCTTGCTGTCGTACAGCCACGGCTCGGTAGGAGGAGCGCCATGCGCGCGGGTATGTGATGTGAGGAAGCCGAAGGGTATCCAGCGGCAATACAGTTCGTCGGGACTGGAGGTGACGAAGCCGCCCATGTCGTGGCTCCAGAACGAGAAGCCCGAGAGGCCGAACGACAAGCCCGCACGCAGTGTGCCCAGCATGCCCGCGTTGGTGGTGGCTGCATCGCCTCCCCAGTGCAGCGGGTAGCGTTGCGACCCTGCCCAAGCCGAGCGTGCCCAAATGATGTTCTCGCCGTGCAACTGCCGGGTAATGTCGGCCGCAGCCTTGTTGTAGCGCAAGGGGAAGAGGTTGTGCTCGTACCACCCGCTCTTGCCCGAGGCATAGATGCCATTCAGCGGGGCGGCCTCGCCAAAGTCCACCTTGATGGCGCTGACACCGAGGCTCAGCAGGCCACCCAGTTTCTCCTGGTACCACTTCACGGTCTCGGGATTCGACAAGTCGAGCACCACGTCTTCGTAAGGCAGGCTGCCGTTGCCGTTCTTCACATACATACCCTTGTCTATGAGCTCCTTGAAATAGGCGTTTTTGGGCGTGAAGTAAGGCAGTTGCCACAGGCTGACGTGAAAACCCTGAGCCTTCAAGTCGGCCAGCATCTTCTCCGGATTGTCGAAACGGTTTTCCGAGAACTTGTAGTCGCACTGCCAGTCCACGTCGAACCAACCGGTATCGAAGTGAATCACGTCGCACGGATACTTATGCTTCCGCAAGTTGGCGGCCACCTCATAACCTTCCTTTTCCGTGAAGTAGGTGATGCGGCTCATCCACGTGCCAAACGACCACAGGGGCGGCATCTGCGGCTTGCCCACCAAGTCGGTATATTCGTCGAGAATGTCCTTCGGCCCGCCGAAAAAGACAAAGAGGTCCAGATTCTCGTCGCCCATGAACAGCTTGTTCAGGCCGATGTAGGTGGCGCCGAAGTCGCACGTCACGGGTGCCGAGGTGTGCATGAACATGCCGTAGCCACGGTTGCTCATGAAGAAGGGCACGGGCTTGTACATGTGGTTGGTCTCAGGCCCCTGCGGGTCGGTGACAAACAGGTTGAGCTTCTGCCCGGCCTTGTTCAGCCCGGTGCTCGACTCGCCGCAACCGAATATCATTTCGCCCGGCGCCAGCGTGAAGACGGGGTTGATGAGCCGGGCGTTGTCGCTGCCCCGCTTGATGAAGTTGAAGGGCAAGTGCTTTACCTGGGTGGAGTCGTTGTCCACCATGGCCGATGTCTGGCTGAGGATACGCCCGTCTTTGTCCTTCAGTACAAGGCGCCACGGGTTCTTGTCTATCTGGATGCATCCGTAGGCACTGGTGTAGCGCACGTATTGGTCCGTCTCCTCGGCCTGCCAGCTGTGGTCGGTGCCCGGCTCACCTGCCAGCATCAGCGAGGCTTCGGGTTTCGGCTCGACGGGCGTGGTGAGCATGCGGATGCGCACGGTGCGGGGCGACACAAAGTCGAGCTTCAGACGGAGGTCGGGGTCGTTGTCGTAGGCCGTCTTGGGAAAGTCGAGCATCTGCATGTACTGCGGCCAAAGCATGTTGAGGTTGAACGCCTGGCGCGGACGCAGGTATCCCCGCCTCCAGTTCACCAGTCCCTCGGCTTTCTGCACGTCGAACGAGGTGAGGTGGTCGGCAAAGAAGAAGTTGTTGGTGGCATCGTGGAAGTCGGCGCTCACGTCCACGGGCTGGCTTTGCAGGCGCGACGATGCGTCGATGGCCTGCGGTTGTGCCCATGCGCCGCCCGACAGGGCGAGCAGCAGGGCGGCTGTAAAGAATCTTGTTTTCATCGTATAATGGTTTTAAAGTGCATTCCATGTACCGGTTGTTTGCAGTGGCCAAACAGCACTGTTTGCGATGGCCAAACAATACTGTTTGCGGAGGCCAAACAGCACTGTTTGCAGTGACGCAACAGTACTGTTGCGAGTGACGCAACAACGCTGTTGCGAGTGACGCAACAAGGCGGTTGCGAGTAGCGCAACAGGGCGGTTGCGAGCGACGAAACGGCATTGGCCCGCCCGACCGTACAAAGATAGCGAAAGGGTAACAAAGTGGGTGAATCAAATGTTTCAAAAGGGGGGCAAGCATGTTTTTTTCCTGCCGGAAAGGGGCGTCCGTCACTCCACCGCCACCGCCAGCGGATGCTTCAGCTTGCCGGCCTCCTGCTCCAGTCGCCCTTGCCAGGCATCGAAGTTGGTGCCGATGGCCTTGTCCCACGCGAAGCCCCAGTAGTACAGGTAGCGCGTGCCGGGCCGGTAGGTGGTGCGCGCCAGCAGGTGTCCGCAGGCTCCGGCGCGCTGCTTCTGCTCGGCGGGGGGGGAAGAAGGCGGTCTTCATCTCCTGCACGGAGTCGGGAAAGAGAGCGCTGACAAAGAGCCGGCCGTTGCCCTTGCCGGTCGTGGGGTCGGCGTAGGCCATGTAGCCGTCTTCCGACAGGGCCACCTCGCCCGTGTCGTCGTGGAGCACGATGCCGGTGACGAGGGGCGCTTCGTGCGACAGCCCCCGGTAGGCCACCTCCGTGCAGTTGAAGTATGAGCCGAGGTCGAGGGCGATGAGACGCGTCTCTACCACCGTGTCGCCGTCCAGCGCCATGGGCGGAAAGGTGAGGCGGGCGGCAAAGCGCAAGGGGCCGTTGTCCAGCACCTCGCACGTGCGGTAGCACCACGAGTAGGCTATCCGGCCCTCGCTGTTGAGGAGTGCCGTGGTTCCCCCGCCCAAGGTGGGGCCTACGGCATAGCAATCCATGCCGTTGCCGTGGTCTTCGTGGTAGCTGATGTTTTGAGTGAGGTGCAGGGCATAGCGTTCTTCCAGCACGGGCAGGTCGGTGCCGCGCTTGGCCAGCAGGTCGTAGCCGTAGCCGCGTTCGCCGGTGGCTTGCAGGGCAGGGCCGTAGGCGCGGAAGGCCACGCGGTCGTTCTCCCAGGCCAGGTCGTCGAGGCGTTCGGGGTAGACGCGACCGCACACCTTCACGGGGACGGGAGCAGGCGTGCCCGGCTGCACGGTGTAGCGGGCAGTGTCGAGGGCAGCCACCGTGGCGGGAAACAGCAGCTTGCCGTCATGCGTCCGCTGCGACTCCACCTCCTTGCCTGCATCGCTGTACACCACCAACTGCACGCTGTCCGGCAAGTTCAGCCTGCGGGTAATGTCGGCAAGGGGCACTTCTACCAGTTCATACGGGCGGTCCACGTCCAAGGGATTAACAATGGTAAGCGTAACGGTATCGGTCTGCTTGCCGCACGAAGAGAGCAGGAACGCCGCCAAGGAGAAAAGGATAAAGGAGAATTTCATATAAAAGGAATAATAAAAGATAAATGAAGAATGAAAAACGAAGAATGAAGAATTCCCTTTGTTCTGTCATCCTGAACAACGTGAAGGATCTCCTGTCTATTTCGGCTCTTTTTTAGGAGATTTTTCGCTTCGCTCAAAATGACAGATACCGACAACGCAGAATTCTTCGTTCTTCATTCTTCATTAATTTATCAGGGTTGCTTGCCTATGTAGGCCAGGATGCCCCCGTCCACATAGAGTATCTGCCCGTTCACGGCATTCGAGGCCTCGGAGGCCAGGAACACGGCGGGGCCGGTCAGCTCTTCGGCATCGAGCCAGCGGCCGGCAGGCGTCTTGGCGCAGATGAAGGCGTCGAACGGGTGTCGGCTGCCGTCGGCCTGCGGCTGGCGCAAGGGAGCGGTCTGCGAGGTGGCTATGTAGCCCGGGCCGAGGCCGTTACACTGGATGTTGTACTGACCGTACTCCGAGCAGATGTTGCGCGTCAGCATCTTCAGCCCGCCTTTGGCCGAGGCGTAGGCGGAGACGGTCTCGCGGCCCAGCTCGGACATCATGGAGCAGATGTTGATTATCTTGCCGCTGCGCTTCTGCATCATGGCGGGCAACACGGCTTTGGAGCAGATGAAAGCGCCCGTCAGGTCCACGTCGATGACGCGGCGGAACTCGGCGGCATCCATCTCGTGCATGGGTATGCGGCGGATGATGCCGGCGTTGTTCACCAATATGTCCACCGGGCCCACGGTGCGGGCAATGTCGGCCACCATGGCCTGAACGGCAGGTTCGTCGGTCACGTCGCACACATATCCGTGCGCCTCGATGCCAAGCTTGGCGTACTCGGCCACGGCCCGGTCGCGATGTTCTTCACTGGAGCAATTAAAGCAGATGGTTGCGCCCTGACGGGCATAAGCGGCGGCAATGGCAAAGCCGATGCCGTGGGAGGCGCCCGTCACCAGGGCCACCTTCCCGTTGAGGGAGAAATTAAGATATGGGTTCATAAGGTTGTTGTTTACGTACACGGACGCAAAGATAGGGAGAAGAGAAGGAAACGCCAAGCCTTTCCCGAAAAATCTACACCCTCACACACCGCCCGACAGCGTAGTATCGCCCGGTCGGTAGCGTTCCAACCCCAGCGTGCTGGCGCAGCATCGCCAGCACGACAGCGATACTGCGCCACCATAGCACCCGTTAACCCACTGGGAATGAAGGCTAAGCCGCGGCTTCCGGAATCAAGAAAAATCCGGACTTCCGCGCCAGTAGGGATGATGCTCCGCCTTACGATGCCATTTTCCGTTGCTTACGGTCGCAATACCGACGGCACTGCGCACAGATGTCATACCCCAGCAATGCGCCTAAGATGAAATCCTCTTCCGGTGTCAGCTTGTTCAGCGGACGATTGGCTAACAGACGGATGGCTTCTATGCATTCGTCGCATCCGAAAAACAAGTTGATGCGTTCGTCATCCACTTGCTGCACAATGAACTTGATACGTTGGTTCGCCAAACGCTTTACGGCAAAATCCTTGTATTTTTTATTGGTAGTGTACAGTACCATGCGGCGCACTCCTTTCTTGAACTCATAGATGTGGTTCAGAAAGACTTTCATATCGGCGGGATTCAGTTCCATATTGTTGGGAAATCGATGGTTGACATGTAATGATGGATTGATAGTTGCAAACGAGGATTGCCTGATCACCCAGTTGCAACTATCAGCTAAAGCAGCTTATGCTAAGTCGGCTTTCAGCGAGTCTGTCCAAGCCGTAACACGCTCTTCGGTCTTGTCACTTTCATTCATTTCATCAATGGCAAGTCCTACGAAATTGCCGTCAATAACCGAAATAGACGAACTATATGTGTAATCCGCATCGGAAACGACACCGATAAAACGGCATCCGCTGTTTTTCAAATCTTCGTAAAGGATGCCCATGCCGTCGCAAAACGTATCGCCGTATGATTCCGAGTCGCCGCATCCGAACAAGGCGATGA
>CALUJC010000010.1 GCA_944320865.1 uncultured Bacteroides sp.
TAGCAAAACAGGTGCCCGGAGTAGCCCCGGAGATTCAGCGCTTGACTTTTTTCTTTTGGTATCTTTTCTTTTTGCGGTAAGGCAAAAAGAAAAGTACACAGATAAATTATCATTTCTGTAAGTGATTTATTGTTGGAAATAGGTGCTATTTATTGCCGAAAAGTGATAACTTTGCATAAAAATGTAAGAATATAGCAGCGATTATCATAAAAAACGGAAATAGAGATATGGGACATCATCAATTGGATAGTTTGGACGAACAGATATTGAAATTAATTGCCAACGATGCGCGCATTCCTTTCCTGGAGGTGGCGCGTGCATGTAATGTGTCGGGGGCAGCTATCCATCAACGCATTCAGAAGTTGACGAACCTTGGAGTCTTGAAAGGTTCGGAGTTTATTATCGACCCGGAAAAGATTGGGTATGAAACATGTGCTTATGTCGGTATCTATCTTAAAGACCCGGGAGACTTCGACAACGTGATGCGTGCCCTCGAAGCCATACCAGAGGTGGTGGAA
The DNA here is from genome assembly GCA_944320865.1 of uncultured Bacteroides sp. Lineage (GTDB taxonomy): Bacteria > Bacteroidota > Bacteroidia > Bacteroidales > Bacteroidaceae > Bacteroides. The sequence goes on from CALUJC010000010.1 coordinate 519, forward strand.
TGCCATTATACTACAGGCAAATACGACATGTTCATCAAGCTTTATGCAAGAAACAATCATCATCTTCTCAGCATTATACACGACAAGTTGCAACCTCTCGGATTGTCGCGTACAGAGACACTTATCTCTTTCCACGAAGCCATCAAGCGGCAAATGCCTATTCCCGGGGAAGAGATTGAGAATGGTGATGCGCAAGAGTAAAGGGGGAGCTGATAGCACTTACCTCCGCACGTAGTCTACAAAAGCATAAGGGCAGGGATGTTTCTCATCGGCAGGATGGGACTCCCTGCTTTTTTCTTGCCATGCCGACGTATCTATTTCGGGGAAGAAGGCATCGGCCTGCGGGGCCTCGGCCTCAATCTCCGTCAGGCAAAGTCGGTTGGCCAGGGGCAGGGCTTGGCGGTATAGACTGGCTCCGCCGATGATGTATACCTGTTCGTCTGCCCGGCATGCGGCCAGGGCTTCCTCTAGCGAACGGAATACTTCCGCGCCGGGCAACTCAAGGCTGGGCGAGGTGGAGAGCACGATGTTACGGCGGTTGGGCAAGGCACCTTTGGGCAGTGACTCGAAGGTGCGGCGCCCCATCACGATGGTGTGCCCCGTGGTGAGGGCCTTGAAGCGTTTCATGTCGTTGGGTAGCCAGTAGAGTAACTTATTTTGGTAGCCGATGGCGCGGCGGCGGTCGATGGCAGCGATGAGAGCTATCATTAGTGATTAGGGTTTAGTGATTAGTGATTAATGTTTAGTGGTTAGCGTTTAGTGATTAGTGGGTTGATACCTTTTTCATCCACAAGGCACTAACCACTAATCACTAAACGCTAATCGTTACACCGACACCTTCCCCGCAATGTGCGGCCAAGGGTCGTACCCCTCCAGCGTGAAGTCCTCGTACCGGAAGTCGAAGATGTTCTTTACATTCGGGTTGATGTGCATCTTGGGCAGGGGGCGGGGTGTGCGGCTGAGTTGCAGGCGCACCTGGTCGAGGTGGTTCAGGTAGATGTGCGCGTCGCCCAGGGTGTGGATGAAGTCGCCCGCACGCAGTCCGGTGACCTGCGCCATCATCTGCAGCAGCAGGGCATACGAGGCGATGTTGAAGGGCACGCCCAGGAAGGTGTCCGCGCTGCGCTGGTACATCTGCAGGCTCAGCCTCCCCTGGGCCACGTAGAACTGGAAGAACATGTGGCAAGGCGGCAGATTCATCTGGTCCAGGTCGCCCACGTTCCAGGCGTTGACAATGATGCGGCGCGAGTCCGGATGGTGCTTGATGTCGTCCACCGCGCGGGCTATTTGGTCGATGTGCCCGCCCCGGTAGTCGGGCCACGAGCGCCACTGGTAGCCGTAGATGTGCCCGAGGTCGCCGTTGGCATCCGCCCATTCGTTCCAGATGCGCACGCCGTGCTCCTGCAGGTAGTGCACGTTGGTGTCGCCGCGCAGAAACCACAGCAGCTCGTGGATGATGGATTTGAGGTGAAGTTTTTTCGTCGTGAGGCAGGGGAATCCTTCCTCCAAGTTGAAGCGCATCTGGTGGCCGAAGACGCTCAGCGTCCCTGTGCCCGTGCGGTCGTCCTTGCGGACGCCTTCATCCAGGATGCGTTGCAGTAGGTCGAGGTATTGTTTCATTGCATGACTTATTTACAGATTAATGTCCTTCCGTTCGTGGAAGGTTGCCAAAGGTAGGCATTTATCTTTGTACGGACAAAAGAATGGAGGAAATTAGTGGGGAGCGATTAGCGTTTAGTGTTTAGTGATTAGTGTTTAATGCGTCACTAATCCCTAAACACTACCCCGCTAACCGCTAACTAAAGCACCGGCCCCAGCAGGTGGGCAAACCAGCCTACGAACTTCTTCCAGCCGGAGCGTTTCTTCCACACCTCGGGGGTGAGGAGGGTACTGGCTTGGCGGTCGCGGGCAAACATGTCCATCAGCTGGGCCGTGGTGGCGGGGTGGAGGATGAAGGCGTTCGTCTCGTAGTCGTGGCGCAGGCTGCGGGCGTCGAGGTTGGTGGAGCCTGCGGTGCAGAACGCGCTGTCCACCATCATCACCTTGCTGTGGTGGAAGCCGCCGTTGTACAGGTAGATGTGCGCGCCGCGCTTCATCAGTCGGTGCACGTAGTAGAGGGCGGCCTCGGGGGTGAAGGGCACGTCGCTGACGGAGGGTATCATGATTTCCACCTCCTTGCCTTGCTTGAGGGCGCGCTTCAAGGCGCGGCGCACGGAGCGGGTGGGCACGAAGTAGGGGTTGACTATCTGCACGGTGTGCTGGGCGGCGTCGATGGCCGAGATGTAGGCCTGGCGCATGGCGCGGGGCGTGCGGTGGGGCGTGCGGTCGACGATGGCCACGGGGCGGGCCACGCTGTCGGGCAGTGCGGGCATGTCGGGGAAGTATTGCGGACCGCCCACGTGCTGGCCCGTCTCCTTGTTCCACGTGGTGAGGAAGATGCCCTGCAGGTAGCGCACGGCATCGCCCTCGATGCGCACGTGCATGTCCCTCCACGCACCCACCTTGGGCAGGCCGTGGATGTAGTAGTCGGCAATGTTCATACCCCCGGTGTAGCCCACGCGGCCGTCTATCACCACAATCTTGCGGTGGTCGCGGTGGGCGATGTGGTTGAAGTAAGGGAACTTCAAGGGGTCGAACTTCACAATCTCGATGCCCTGCGCGCGGATGCTGTCCAGGTGGCGGTTGCGCAGCGGGCGGTTGTTGGAGCTGTTGCCGAAGGCGTCGAACAGGGCGCGCACCTCTACACCCTCGCGTGCCTTCTGCGCCAGCAGGCGGAACAGGGCACCGGCGATGCTGTCGTTGCGGAAGTTGAAGTACTCCAGGTGCACGTGGTGGCGCGCCCGGCGGATGGCCTGGAACAGGTCGATGAACTTGTCGTGCCCGCTCATCAGCAACTTCACCTGGTTGTTGCGGGTGACGGGAATGCCCTCACTGACCAGGTGGCGGCGCATCAGCGAGTCGCTTACGGCCTGGGCAAATCCACGGCCGGGCAAGGCAAGCCATGCCAGCAAAAGAATAGGTAGGAGGAGGTGGCGCATGGAGTAGTGTGAGATTATTGTTGTTGTGGCAGGCCGTAGAAGCCGATGTACCAGTCATAAAACCGCTTCAATCCCTCGGCGATGGACACGGTGGGGCGGTAGCCGAAGTCCTCTTGCAGGCGGGTGGTGTCGGCATAGGTGCAGTACACGTCGCCCGGCTGCATGCCCTCCATCTGCATCACGGCCTTGCGCCCGGCCACCTGCTCGATGGTGCGGATGAAGTCCATCAGCTGCACGGGCTCGGAGTGGCCTATATTATATATGGTGTGGGGCACTTCCCCCGTGGCGGGGTGGCCGAGGATGAGCAGGGTGCCCTGCACGATGTCGTCGATGTAGGTGAAGTCCCTCTGCATGTCCCCGCCATTGAACACGCGGATAGTCTGCCCCTCCATCACGGCCTTGAGGAACTTGAATGGAGCCATGTCCGGCCGCCCCCACGGGCCGTAGACGGTGAAGAACCTCACGCCCGTGGCCGGCACCCGGTAGAGCTTGGCGTAGGCATAGGCCATCAGCTCGTTGCTCTTCTTGGTGGCGGCGTAGAGGCTGACGGGGCTGTCCGTGCGGTCCGTCTCGCGGTAGGGCACGTGGTCCATCATGCCGTACACGCTGCTCGAGCTGGCATACACCAGGTGCTTCACCGGGTAGTGGCGGCAGCACTCCAGCACGTTGAGGAAGCCCATCAGATTGGCCTCGGCGTAGGCATAGGGGTTGTCGATGCTGTAGCGCACGCCGGCCTGTCCGCCCAGGTTCACCACGTGGTCAAACCCTTCGGCGGCAAAGAGGCGCTCCATCCCCGTGCGGTCGGCCAGGTCGAGCTTCGTGAAGCGGTAGGCGGGATAGCGTCGGCTCTCGGCCGGGGCGCCTTCCGTGATGTCGGCCCGCGCGATGCCCAGTTCCGCCAGTCGGGCATACTTCAGCCCCGTGTCGTAGTAGGTGTTGATGTTGTCCATCCCCACCACCTCATGTCCTTGCTCCAGCAGTCGGCGCGTCAGGCTGAAGCCGATGAATCCGGCACCGCCGGTAACGAGTATCTTCATATGCAGATGTCTTATTATCAAATTCTTATATTATATCTTATTCAACCTTCCGCCGACCCTTAAGGGTCAGCGTCGTCAACCCTTAAGGGTTAGCGCTTCCGACCCTTGAGGGTCAATGCCGTCGACCCTTAAGGGTCAGTGTTGTCGACCCTTAGGGGTCAGTGTCACCGAGGTCAAGAGGTCGGTGCTGCCGAGGTCAAGAGGTCGGTGCTGCCGAGGTCAAGAGGTCGGTGCTGCCGAGGTCAAGAGGTCGATGCCATCGAGATCAAGAGGTCGGTGCCATCGAGGTCAAGAGGTCGGTTTCGGGTTCGTCAAGGCGCATCCGCAGCCTTCTTGGCGCGGTGCCCGATGATGAGGTTGCGTATGTAGGCCACCAGCCCGAACGATTGGCCCACGATGAGCACGATGTCCTGCCGGATGCATCCATAGCTCACGATGGTGAGCGACCCCACGAGGCTGATAATCCAGAACCCGGCGGGGAACTGCGACTCGTGCATGCGGTGCGAGTACAGCCACTGGTACACGAAGCGCAGGGTGAAGATGACCTGCCCGGCCGAGCCGTAGACGATGAGCCACACGGGTATGTCTTCGTTGTGGAACAGCGAGGCCACCACGGCGTCCCAGTCCCGCGCCACGCCCACCACGGCCGCCACGGGCAGCAATAGGATGGCATAGCGCGCCACGGCGGGCACCCGCTTCCACAGGCCCTTGGCATTGAGGTTCCACAGGTAGATGTAGTAGGAGATGAACTGGCCCAGGATGATGGAGAAGTCCTCCCGCAGCCAGCCGTACAGGCATAGCAGGCACGACCCCGCCAGGCTCAGCACCCAGAAGATGGAGGGCGACAGCACGCGGCGCGCCCGCTCGGACAGAATCCACTGCACCAGGATGCGGGCCGAGAAGAACGCCTGCGCCAGGAAGCCGATGGACAGTATGAGCAGGTGCGACATCAGGCTTTTTCCGTCAGGTTATTGTCCGCAATGCGGTAGTTGATGTAGCGCTTCTTCATCCATCGGTAGGCAAAGCAGTCCATGAAGGGCGAGACGAGGCGGTTCCACAGGTGGTACTTCGACTGGCCGGCCACGCGGGGGAAGTGGCGCACGGGCACCTGCTTGATGCGTCCCTCCTGCAGCAGTATCAGTGCGGGCAGGAAGCGGTGCATGCCGGTGAAGAAGGGGATGCGGCGGGCATAGTCGGTGTGCATCACCTTGAGCGGGCAGCCGGTGTCCTGCACGCCGTCGTGCGTCATCATGCGGCGGAAGCCGTTGGCAATCTTCGACTGCAGCTTCTTGAAGCCGCTGTCCTTGCGGTTGGCGCGGATGCCCATCACCAGTTCATGGTCGGCAATGTCCTTCAGCAGCAGGTTGAAGTCCTCGGGGGTGGTTTGCAGATCGGCATCCATGTAGCCCACGTAGGCCGATTCCGTTACATCGATGCCGGCCTTCATGGCGGCGCTCAGTCCGCTGTTCCGTTGCAGGGAGATGTAGAAGAAGTCCGGGTGCCTTTGGCACAGTTCCTGGATGCGTGCCAGGCTGTTGTCTTTTGAACCGTCGTCCACAAACAGCACGCAGGCCTTGCAGGCAGCGTGGGGCAGGTAGTCGCCCAGAGCCTTCTCCAAGGCATCCATATTGTCTTCTTCATTGAAGACGGGCACAACGATAGTGAGTTGGTAATTGCTCGTTTTATTCATTACGCGGTATAAATAGAGATGTATGTCCTTAACTTCGCACTTTTGCGGTGCAAAATTAATACATTATTTGTTTTCCCTTTGCCGGAAGCGTTAAGAAATGCAGGGCAAACTGCTCATTTAGAGAATTAGAATGGCGTATTTCCCTACCAAGTGTGCTTCTTTGCCCGGAAATTGGTCCAATCGGCTTTTGGGCAACATCAGTATGCCGGGTTGCAAGGTGCCGGATTTCACTTCTTCTTCCGTCAGTTTGCGTATGTCTTGGTGCAGGTACACGTCCATGCCTTCGGGGCGGGATACTTTCCAGGTGTAGTAGGTGTCCAGTCCCTGCTCCTTTGCCACCTTCTTGGCTTCCTTGCACAGTTTCCGGTAGCCTATCTCGCTGTTTACCTGTGGCAACGCCCAGCCGCCCACAAACACCGCGCAGAACAGGCCCACGGCCACCATCTGTATGCTGCGGCACGTCTGCTTCCGGCGGTAAAGCAGGTAGAATGCGCGTATGACGGCCAAGGTAAGGATACCGGCAGCTACATAGGCCAATATCCGTCCCGAAAGGCGGAGGTCATCGGGCAGAGGCAGGAAAGGCAGGGCAAACACGGCCAGACCCAGCACCGCCGCAGGCACCGCTATGCTTGCCGCCAGCCAGCGGTTCCAGCGCACGCGGGGCAGGCAGGTAGCTACAAAGTAAATCAAGAACGGGTAAGCGGGGATGAGGTAAACCTGCAGCTTGGAGCTGATGCACGACAGCACCACGAACGTGGCCACGAACACCGAGAAGAACAGCTTCTGCAGGTCGGTGCGCACAAACCGGTGCCACCTGCACACGGCAGCCATGCCCACACCCACCAGCAGCAGCGACCACGGGGCAAGCGAGTACCAGATGGCTATGAAGTAGTAGTAGAACGGCTCTTCGTGGTGGAAGGAGTTGACCGCGCGGTCTATCGTCTGGTGGAAAAGCAGGTTGTCCAGGTATTCGTATCCGCCTTCCAGGTAGACAGCGCCAAACCACAGCGCGCACCCGGCCAGCAGCACGCCCCATGTCTTCCAGCCCCAGTAGGCGAAGAAGGTACGGATGCGCCGCGTCACCAGCAGGTAGGTCAGGATGCCGGCCAGCGGCACCAGTATGCCCACCGGCCCCTTGGTGAACAGGGCCAGGAAGAGGTAGACGGGAAACAGCCACGCATTCTTCTGCCGGTCGCCCTCGCCTTTCTCCATCTTATAAAAGGTGTGTATGGCCAGCACGATGAACATGCACATCAGCATGTCCATGCGCAGCACCACCGCCATGCCCAGAAACAGCCCGCTGGTGAGCAGCAGCATCTGGGAGGCGGTACGCCATTCTTCGGCTCTTATCTCGCGCCTGGTCCAGCGGTTCATCACGTCGGCAATGACGAAAGCGGGAATCAACGAGAACAGGGACAGGAACCACATCACGTGGCGGCCGAACAGCCACTTGCCCAGCATCACAATCCACAGGTACAAGGGTGGTTTGTCGGCATAGGGGATGCCTTGGTTGGTGAAGGTGAAGAAGTTGCCGTTGGCCAGTGCCTCGTCGGCAATGCTGAGGTAGCGCAGTTCGTTGCTCGGGGTGAAGTCGCGCAGGATGATGACCGGCAATACCGCCGCCAGTACAAAGAGAAAGAGTCCGTATTCTCGTTTCATTATAAATAATATATGTATAGTAGTATGGTGGTGTGCGTGTTAAGCCAGCGAGGCAATCTTTCGATAGCCCAGAAACAGCAGTACGCCTCCGGCAATGAGCAGTGAGCGTGGGTCTACGTCGGCCGTGGCGCCTTGCTCTACAAGGCCGATAAAGGCCTCCTGCAACGTGGCCCACACCACCTGCACGCCGCCCACGGCCACGAACAATGCCGCCGCCAGCAAGATGCAAAGAGTGTTCCACACTTGTGCCAGGCGGTTGTGCCGTTGGGGCAGCCGGCGCATCACGCGGCGCGTAAACCCGTTGTCGGCCACTTCATGCCGGCGGGCGGCGAAGAAGTCTTCCAGCAGTTTGTCTTTATAGTCGTTGTTATCTGTCATAACCGTTTCGTTTTAAGTAGTCTGCCATTTTGTCTTTAGCACGCGAGAGGTGACTTTTCACCGTTCCCACGGGGCACCCTGTGATGCCTGCTATCTTTTCTATGCTTTGGTCTTCCATGTAGAACAGCGTGATGCACGTGCGTTCCATCTCTTTCAGGGTGGCCAGGGCGCGGTAGATGTCCATCCGCTGCCCCACGTCTTCTTGCCGCACGCTGTAGCGGGCGTCGGTCTGGTACGTGTCCACGTCGTCCGTCTCTTTATGGCTGCGAAGATAATCATAAAATACGTTATATGCAATACGATAGAGCCAAGTTGAGAAGCTGGACAGGTTTTTAAAACTGCCCAGCGAGGTGTAGGCTTTCAGGAAGGTGTCCTGTGCCAGGTCGTCGCTCAGCTCCTGGTCGCCGCACGTCTGGTGCAGGAAGTACCGCCGTATGGGCGACTGGTACTTCCTGACCAGCTGGTCGAAGGCGCGGTTGTTGTGCAGCACCACGACTTGCGCCACCAGCGCTATGTCGTCGAGCGAGGTCATTGTTCCGCAGCAGGTTCAGTGGTTGTGTCCTTATTCTTCCGCTCGCGGGTGTAGTAGGTAGCCACCTGTCCCAGGCCGATGCAGAGCACGAGCAGGCCTATGCACCCTAAGCCGAATTCGCCGGTAAGCGCCCACAGGAAGATGAAGAGCCCCAGCCCCAGGAAGGTGTTCGAGAAGCCTCGGCTGCGCAGGTCCTTCACGCCTATCTCATTGAAGAAGTCGGGCGGCAGCGGCTGTCCCGAAGCCAGGATTTTCTCGGCCAGCTGATACTTGGCCTTGCGGTTCTTGTTGCGGTAGTAGAAGATGATGAAGATGAGGGCAATGGGCAGCCCGAAGACGAAGATGATGCCCATGATGGAGATGAGCGTGACGCTGACAATGCTTTTGCTCACACCCATGAAGTAGTCATCGTAGTCATCGTCCCACGAATCGGCGGTGCGGCTGACGGCCAATCCCACGGCTTCTGCCTTCGTGCCCTCGTAGGTGGTGATGCTCAGCGTGTCGTCGCCGTCCAGTTCAATAAGTTTCGTCACGTTGTTCAGGCTGTCCGTCACAGTCTCTACACGTCTCTCGGCCTGCGCCGCAGTAACGGTCAGCAGGGCCAGCATGGTTGTCAGGATAAAGTGTCTCATATCAAAAAATGTTGTTTTAAAGGTTTCTTTATCCGTTAGACGGACGAAGCCTTTGCGAGGTTGCAAAGGAAGCGATTTTTCTTGAAAAAATGCAGAATGTCCCCCTTAGAAAGCCCGGTTGGTAGCTTTCTAAGGCCCGGTCGGTAGCGTTCCAACGCTTGGTCGGTAGCCTTCTAAGGCTGGGAAGGCGGCCTTCTAAGCCACGGAAACCGGCCTTGCACCTGCCCGATTTTACTCTTCCAGCGACAGTTCCCGGTATGCCTTGGGGGACATGCCGAGGTGTTTCTTCACATATTTGCCGAAGAAGGACAGGTTGGGGAACTCCAGTTCGCAGGCAATCTCTTTGATGCTCTTCTGCGTGTGCTTCATCAGGTACTCTATGTCCTTCAGCACATACTGGTCGATGAGGTCGGAGGCGCGTTGCCCCCCTGCCAGGCGGCAGACGGAGGAGAGGTATTTGGGCGTGACGTTCAGCCGGTCGGCGTAGTAGGCCACCGAGCGCGGCTTGGGGTAGGACGAGCTAACCAGGTCGACGAAACGCCTGAACAGCGACTCGCCGGCAGTGAAGGGGCGGGGCATGTGTCGGGTCACCCGGCTTATGGCTCCCCCCATGTCGTAGAAGAAAGCCAGCATCAGTGCATCCATCACCTTCTTCTGCGTGGGCGAGGGGCGTTCGGCCTTGGCGCAAAGCAGGTCGTGGTATTGGCAGAAAATCTGCGCCTCGTCGGGTTGCAGCGTGCAGAGGGGGTTTTTCTCGAAGAGCAGCTGTAGGTCCCACGAGTTCTCGGCCAGCGGCACGATGCGGCGGATGTAGTCGGTGGACACGCAGATGCAGAGGCTCTTGAAGTCCAGACTGGTCAGGCTGTTCTCCACGATGTTGTTGGGCGTGCCGATGTAGAGGTCGTTGGGATGCGCCTCGTAGCGGTTGCCGTTGATGCTGATTGAGGCCTTGCCTTCCAGCACGAGGACGATGACAAAGACCTCCAGCTGGCAGGGCAGGATGGTGTTGATGTCGTAGATGTGCTGGATGAGAGCCAGTTCCCCGTCGTTGTACGTCACTTTTGTTTGTATCTCCGAATTCTTCAGGTTTGCTTTCCGCAGGTTACTTATCGTTTCCATACTTCTTTCTGTGAGTTGTTTTTTCGCCTGCAAAGTAAGCCTATATGGGCGGCACTCCGTTTATCCAGCGGGATAAGATAGTGTTCCATAGACCTTATGACGGGGCGAGGTATGAAAATGGAACACTTCTATGGAAGCAAGCGTATGCCCTTTGTGCCGGGAATAGCCTTGCTTTGCACTCCGAAACAATGAACGAAACAGCTATGAACGTAAAACGTGTAACAACTGCATGGCCTTTGGTGCTGCTGCTTTTGGGCGGATGCCAAGGCGAAGAGATTCAGAAAGAAACGGTTGCCCCGGTAAGGGTGGAACCGCTGGTGGTAACGGCAGCAGTCCCGGCCGGCACGCACCGGTATTCTGGGACAGTGGAAGAGGAAAGTGGAACACCCCTCAGCTTTGCCACGGCCGGCACGGTGCAGACGGTGCACATCCGCCTGGGCCAGCACGTCCGTGCCGGGCAGCTGATAGCCACCCTCGACTCTACCTCACTGCAAAGCAGTTACCATGCCGCCCGCGCCTCCCTGGAGCAGGCCGAAGATGCCTACCGCCGCATGAAGACGCTGCACGACAGGGGGAGTCTGGCCGACATCAAGTGGGTGGAGGTGCAGAGCAAGGTAGAACAGGCCCGCTCGCTGGAGCAGCTGGCCGCCAAGTCCCTGCGCGACGCTCGGCTCTATGCCCCGTATGCCGGCGTCATTTCCGAAAAGAGCGTAGAGGTGGGGCAGAACGTGCTGCCCGGCGCGCCTGTGGCCCGGCTGGCCGCCACCTCGGCGTTGAAAGTGCGCATTGCCGTGCCCGAGGCGGAGATTGCCGGCATTGCCATCGGCCAGGAGGCGCGGATGGCCGTGCCAGCCTTGGACGGAGAGACCTTCACGGGCCGGGTAGTGGAGAGGGGGATTACGGCCCATCCGCTTTCCCGCTCCTACGAGGTGAAGATTCAGTTGGAGGGTGCACACGGGGCGTTGATGCCCGGCATGGTGGCGGAAGTGTCGCTGGCAGCGGTGCACGCCGGAGAGAGCCGTTGTGTCATCCCCGCCCGCCTCGTGCAGATAGACGAGCAGAACCGGACATTCGTATGGAGTGTGGCGCACGGCCGGGCGCACAAGTGCTTCATCACCCCGGGCGACTATACCGCCGAGGGCTTGGAGGTGCTCTCCGGTTTGCATCCCGGAGACGTCATCATTGCCAAGGGTAGTCAGAAGGTTTGCGAAGGAACGGAGGTGGCCTTATGAAACGGAAGCGCAACTTCGTGGAAGCGGCCATGCACTACCGGCAAATCGTCATCCTGTGCGTGACCTGCCTCGTGGCCTTCGGCATCTACAGCCTGCCCCAGATGCGTAAGAACGAGTTTCCCGACTTCACCATCCGCCAGGGCATCGTGGTGGCCGTGGCGCCGGGCAACACGGTGGAGGAGATGGTGGAGCAGGTGACCAAGCCCCTGGAGGAATACATCTTCACCTACAAGGAGGTCAGGAAGGAGAAAACCTTCTCGCAGAGCCGCGACGGCATTGTCTACATCCAGGTGCAACTGAACGACGACCTCCAGGACAAGGACGCTTTCTGGAGCAAGTTCAAGCACGGGGTAACCCAGTTCAAGGCGCAGTTGCCGCAGAATGTGCTGGCCGTGCAGGTGATGGACGACTTCGGCGACACCTCCGCCCTGCTCATCGCCTTGGAGAGTGAGGACAAGACGTATCGTGAGTTGGATGACTATATGAAACTCTTGCAAAATCGTTTGCGCCGCATCCCCAGCGTGGGTCGCATGTCGGTGAGCGGGATGCAGCACGAGCAGATATCCGTCTACCTGGACAATGACCGCCTTTCCCAATATGGTCTCAACGATCAAACCTTGGCCTTAACTTTGATGCAGAAGGGCTTCGCCACTACAGGCGGACGGCTGAAGACCGGCGAGCAGATAATGCCCGTCTACGTGGCGAAGTCCTTAAACACTGTGTATGATGTGCAGCAGCAGATAGTCTACACCGACCCGCAGGGAAACATCGTCCGCTTGAAGGACGTGGCCCGCGTGGTGCGCGAGTATCCCCACGCCGACAGCTACCTTACCAACAACGGCAAGAAGTGTCTTCTCCTCTCCGTCGAGATGAAGAAAGGGCAGAACATCGTGGCCATGGGGGAGGATATCAACCGCGTGCTGGCTGACTTCCAACGCGAGGAACTTCCCTCGGAGGTCAGCCTCTTCCGCATCACCGACCAGAGCCAAGTGGTGGGCGACAGCGTGCTGAACTTCCTCAAGGAGTTGCTCATCGCCATCGTGGCGGTGGTCATCGTGGTAGTGCTGTTACTGCCCTTGCGGGTGGCGTTGGTGGCCGCATCGACCATACCTGTTACTATATTCATCTCCCTGGGACTGCTCTACGGCTGTGGCGTGGAGCTGAACACCGTGTCCCTCGCCGCCCTCATCGTGACCCTCGGGATGATAGTGGACAACAGCATTGTCATCATCGACAACTACCTGGAGAAACTGGGTGAGGGCATGTCCCGCTGGCGGGCATCGGTGGAGAGCGCGACGCACTTCTTCAAGTCCATACTGTCTGCCACGTTGGCCATAAGCATCACGTTCTTCCCCTTCCTGCTGGCGACGACGGGGATGTTGCACGACTTCCTGCTCACCTTCCCTTGGGCCATCACGCTGATACTTGCCGTGTCTCTGCTCGTGGCCACGTTGCTGGTGCCCTTCATGCAATACTGGTTCATCCGCAAGCCTATGCAGACGGGCGGCAAGTCGTTCTCCGTGCTCGACGTGTTGCAACGCTACTACAACCGCCTCATCGACTTCTGCTTCCGCTGGCCCAAGAGCACCGTGTCCGTGGGTGTGGCCTCTATTATAATAGGTATAGCCCTCATCGGCACCTTGCCCCAGCAGATGATGCCCGCCGCCGACCGCAACCAGTTTGCCGTGGAGATATACCTGCCAGCCGGCACCGCCATCGAACGCACGGCGCAGGTGGCCGACAGCTTGGAGCATCTTCTGCGCCAAGACCCGCGCGTGGTGGGGGTTGCTTCCTTCAAGGGTTGTGCCTCGCCCCGCTTCCACACCAGCTATGCCCCGCAGGTGGCAGGCACGAACTATGCCCAGTTCATCGTCAACACCACGGGCGTGGAGGCGACGGTACAGTTGCTTGACGAATACGCCCCGCGCTATGCCGATGCCTTTGCCGATGCCCGCGTGCGCTTCAAGCAGCTGTCCTACAGCGAGGCCGTCTACCCCGTGGAGTTCCGCCTGAGCGGTGAGAGCCCCGATACCCTGCGCCGTGATGCGGACAAACTGTTAGCCCTGATGCGTACGATGCCCCAACTCTGCGGTGCGCATACCGACTGGAACGAGCCGCTGCCCACGGCCAAGGTCATCCTGCGGGAAGACGAAGCCGCTCGCCTGGGTATCAGCAATGCCGGAGTGGAGTCCACCCTCGCCCTGCGCTACGGCGACGGTCTGTCCGTGGCCACCGTGTGGGATGGCGACTATGCCCAGCACGTTGTCCTGAAAGGCGAACATGCCGACCGCGCCCGTCCCCTCGACCTGGAGGACGAGCAGATTCCTGCCATGGGCGGAACAACGACTGTCCCCCTGCGCCAGGTGGCCGACGTGCAACCCATGTGGCAAGATGGTCAACGCGTGCGCCGCAACGGCCTCTACACCCTCACCGTCCGGGCCGACCTGCGCCGGGGCGAGAACGGCACGGAGCAGATGAACCGCATCGCCGCCTTGTTGCCTTCCCTGCACCTTTCGTCGGACACCACCGTCACTCCGGGCGGCGATGTCGAGGACACGGCGGAGAAGATACCGCCCATCCTCTCCGGACTGGCTTTGGCCGCTGTAGTCATCCTTTTCGTGCTCATCGCCCACTTCAAGCGCGTGGGGCTGGCTCTGCTCATCTTTGCCTCCATGACGCTCTGCGTGTTCGGCACGGCGGCGGGTGTGCTCATCCAAGGCATCGACTTCGGCGTGACCTGCTTCCTGGGCATCGTGGCCTTGATGGGCATCATCGTGCGCAACGGCATCATCATGTTCGACTATGCCGAGGAGCTACGCCGCACGGAGCACCTCTGCGTGCGCGATGCCATCTACCAGTCCGCCCGACGGCGTATGCGCCCCATCTTCCTCACCTCCGCCGCGGCGTCGATGGGTGTCATCCCCATGATACTGGGCGGCTCGGGGCTGTGGATGCCCATGGGCACGGTCATTTGCTACGGCACGCTCATCACCATGGTCTTCCTGCTCACTGTCCTGCCTGTAGCCTATTGGCTGTGCTTCCGGGGCAGTACGCGCCGCAGGGAGAAAGAAAAAGTGTTGGAAACTCTTTAAATAGAAAAGAATGAATAAATTATCTGTTGTTATGAATAACTCACTATACCGAATCAACCGCCTCATGCAGGCACTTGTTTTTAGCTTGCTTCCCCTCTGCATTTCTGCACAGAGCCGTTACACTTTGGATGAGTGTGTTGAAATGGCTTTGCAAAACAACGTCCGCGTCAGGAACGCGGAGAATGACCTTCGTATGGCCAAAGAGCAACAGAAATCCGCCTTCACCCGCTATTTCCCGTCTGTCAGTGCGACGGGTATCGGCTTCCTGGCAGACAAAGGCCTGCTGGAAACGGACATGGGCGGGCAGCGGATATCTTTGCTGAAAAACGGTTTACTTGGCGGCATGTCGGCCACGATGCCTGTCTTTGCGGGCGGACAAATCGTGCAAGGCAACAAACTCGCCAAAGTCAACGTGGAAGTCAGCCGCCTGCGCCATCGGCAGAGCGAAGATGAAGTGCGTCTCACCGTGGAGCAATATTTCTGGCAGGTGGTGATGCTGAAGGAGAAACTACGCACCCTCGATGCCGTGCAGGCACAGCTGGAGCGCATTCGCCAAGACGTGGAGGCCGCCGTGGAGGCCGGGGTGACCAATCGCAACGATTTGCTTCAGGTACAGCTGCGTCGTAACGAGATGCGCAGTAATTCCATTTCGGTAAAGAATGCGCTGGGGGTATCGTTGAGCTTATTGGGACAGTACATCGGTCACGCTTCGGACAGTATTGATGTGGCATTGGAATTGGGCGGGACGTTGCCGCAAAACCCTGGCCATCTTTACCGTTCGCCTCAAGCTGCGCTCATGCTCACCACTGAATATCATTTGCTGGAAAAGAACGTGGAGGCCAACCGTCTGCAATACCGGATGGCAGTAGGTCGCAACCTCCCCACCGTGGCTCTGGGTGGAGGTTATATGTATGATAATCTGATGGACCGCGATCATTCTTTTTGGATAGGAGGCTTGACGGTCAGCATCCCTCTCAGCGGGTGGTGGGGAGGCAATCACGACATCAAGCGCCAACGCTTGCAGTTGTGCAATGCCGAGAATTTGCGGGAGGACCAAAGCCAACTGCTTCTCATCCGTATGCAAAATTCATGGAATGCCTTGACCGATGCCTACCAGCAGGTGGGCATAGCCTTGGAGAGCATTGGCCAAGCCACTGAGAACCTCCGTTTGCAATCCGACTATTACCATGCCGGCACTTGTACTATGAGTGATTTACTGGAAGCCCAGACGCTTTACCAGCAGAGCCGTGACCGTTATGTGGAGAGCTATGCGCAGTATGAGGTGAAGAAGCGGGAGTATCTGCAAGCCACGGGGAGGTGAGGAGTGCTAAAACTCTGCCTTGCACTCCAGGCATAAGGCCTCTCCTGTCACCGGATGGATGAACTCCAGCCTTAGGGCATGCAGGTAGAGGCGGTCGGACGGAGTGCCATATAGGCGGTCGCCAAGGATGGGGCAATGCAGTCCGTCGGGGTGGGCGGCATGCACACGTAGTTGGTGCGTGCGCCCGGTAAGGGGGTGGAACAGGATGCGCGTGCGGCCTTCCTCACGCTGCAGCACTTCATAGAGCGTGGTGGCGGGCTTGCCGTGCTCCCGGTCTACCCGTTGGCGCGGGCGGTCGAGCGGGTCGGGCAGGAGGGGCAGGTCGATGCGCCCTTCGTCTTGGGCAACGATGCCCTGAAGCACGGCCAGGTACGTCTTCTGGATGTGGCGGTGGCGGAACTGGGCTTGCAGTTGTTGGTGCACCTCCTTGTTTTTTGCCGCAAGCAGCAGCCCCGAGGTGTCCATATCCAGACGGTGTACCAGCATGGGGCCGTCGGCCTGCGGATAGTGGTCGCGCACCCATTGCCAGGCCGAGTAGGGGGCTTCCTTGCCGGGCACGGAGAGCATGCCTGCCGGTTTGTCGAGCACGAGCAGCCACGGGTCTTCGTAGACGACCTGTGGCTCGGCCTGCGTGTGTACGGCAGGCTGTAACGGATTGCTTTCTACCTCCAGTCCTTGCAGCATGTGTGCCAGGATGGGGCCGCATTTACCTTTGCAGGCCGGATAGTAATGCCCGTCGTGGCGCACTTCCCCCTGCGGTGAGGCACCCACCCAAAATTCGGCCATCGCTACCGGGCGCAGGTGGTTGAGGTAGGCGTATTGCAGCAGTTTGGGCGCGGCGCATTCGCCTGCCCCGGCGGGCGGTACGCGGTGCGGGGTGTGCCGGAAGATTTCGTTCAAGTCCTGCACTTCGCTCCGTGCATTCAGCAGGCGGAAAGCGCCGAACAGGCGGCTTTGCAAGGCGGCAGAGCGTGTGCGCCGTTCTTCTTTCAGCCGTTTCAATGCGGTCTCATAGGGTTGCAGGGTTGCGGCAAGGTCGTTTTCCTTGGCTTTCAAGTGTCGCTCCAGCCGTTTGTATTCGGCCTTCTGGTGTTGGCTTTCGCGTATCATGGCGGCGGATTCTTCCTCGCTTGGGGGCGGGGATGCCTGCCTGCGGAGGTCGCGTGCCGCCTTGGCTGCTTTCAGTTGTTGGCGTGCCTCTTCTATTTGTCGCGCCGCTTGCTGCCGCAGGGCCTCCATCTGTTCCTTGAGGGCAAGGTAGCCGGGGGTGGCTTCCAGTTCTTCGATGTGTTGGTTGAGGCGAGAAATGCGGGTTTCTTCTTGCCGGAAGAACCCTTCCGGATTCAGCAGGTCGTAGACCGGCGGCACGAAATAGGGATGGTCATTCTTTCCGACAAGGTTGCCGGAGTAAGCGGCCAAGTAGCCGAGTACTCCTTCTGCAGTCTGTACCACCAGCACGCCGAACATTTTGCCTTGTGCCAGCTCTTGTTGCCATCCCGCCTGTCCGGACAGGTAATGACGGACTTCCCCTGCTGCCAGCACGCACAGGGGATGGGGCGTGTAGCAGAAGGGGTAAGTAAACTTACTTGGCAAGGCGATGCCTACCACTGAAGTATGGAACGTGTGGATCCTGTTCATGGCTTCGGGTTGTTGGAGGACGGTTTCTTGGGCGCAGGCTTCTTTTTGCCCAGTTTGCGTTGCTTTTCCCACGCGGCCTTCTTGGCCAGGTATTGCTCGTATTGTTTTTCCAGATAGTTGTCTGCCATATTTTGTATTTGTTCTTAGAAACTGATGTGGACGCCGCCCATGAAGGTCGCTTTGGGCATGGGGTAACCGGCCATGATTTCGTAGCGTTGCGCCAATAGGTTCTCGCCTTTCACGTAAAGGGTGGCATACCGGCAGAGGCGGTAGCTGGCGCGGAGGTTCCACAGCACGAAGTCTTCGGTCTGCTCGGTGCCTTGCCCGTTGGTGATGACGGAGGTGTACAGCCCTTTGATGTATTGGATGCCTGTGGAGACATTCCAGCGTCCTTGAGTGAAGTCGGCTCCGGCATACAGCTTGTGCTCGGGGGCAGAGATAACGGGATGCTCCATGTGTACCCAGCTGTAGTTGGCGTTGACATTCCAGTGCGGGTTGATGCGGTAGGCTGCGTTGGTTTCCAATCCCCAGTTCTCTATCTTGCCCGAGTTGACGTTGTGGGGGTGCCCGTCTTCGCGGATGGTCATGATGAGGTTGTCGCCGTTGATGTAGTACAGGTTGGCTCCATAGGTTAGGGCTCCTTCAAGTAAATGTTGGGTGAAAGACAGTTCGTAGTTCATCAACCGTTCGGGGCGCAAGTCTGGGTTTTGGGGTGGGAACATGTACATCTCACGAATGGTGGGGTTGCGGAAGCCCTTGCTTACCATAGCTTTCAGTTCGGCATTCTTGGGCAAGTGGAAAGCCAGTCCGCCTTGAGGTACCCATTCGGTACCTACGTGCGAGTGGTGGTCTACGCGGATACCGGCATTAAGCGACAACCAGGTAGAAATATCTTGGCGGAAGTCTACATAGCCGGCTACCTCGTCCTGCTTCTTGTCCACACCCGGCTCACGCGCACCGGTGGCAACGACTTTGTTCCACGATTCTCCGCCGAAGTGCTGGTAGTCGAAGCCCAAGGTGAGGCGGCTGCCTTGCCACATCTCAGTGCTTTGATACAAGGAGAGGCCCATCATGAGGTCTTTGGAGCGGAACAGTGATTCCTGCGGACTCTCGCCCGGCCCGTATCCGTCGTTAATCTTGTGATAGCCCCAGTTGTAGAAAAAGCTCAAGGCACCCGATGTCCTGTCGTAGTTGTTCTGCAAGGCAAAGGAGGCCATGCCGCGGGTGATGCGCGAGTCATTGTCGGTGAGCGGTTCGGTCACCGTGCCGGGATTGGAGGCATTGAAGTGGGTGATGTTGACGTCGCCATACACGTTCCAGGCATCGTTGATGTCGTATGCCAGCTTGGCGTACCCGCCGTATTGCTCGAAGCCCATATTCTTGCGGTGCCCGCCCGTGCGGTTGTAGGAAGCCGAGATTACGCTGCTGAAACGTCCCCGCCGCACACGGTTGGTAGCCTCGGTCTGTACCGTGCCGTAGGAGCCTGCACCCACGTTGAGGTTCGTTTGCACCCCGTCGGCCTGTTGCTTGCGGGTGACGATGTTCACCACGCCCCCCATGGCGTTCGATCCGTAGAGCACCGAGGCCGGCCCGCGCAGCACCTCCACCCGCTCGGCCAGCATTGTCTGGTAGGAGTCGGAAATGGGGTGGCCGAACAGCCCCATGTATTGCGGATGCCCGTCTATCAGCACCAACATCTGCGCGCTTCCGCTCATGCCGCGCATGGAGAAGCCGCCCGCTGCCCCGTCGGACACGCCGTAGCCCATCACGCTCCGGCTGGTGACGAAGAGGCCGGGCACCTGCTCGTTCAGAGCGGGCAGCAGGGAAGGTTCGAAGCGTTTCTCCAACGTGGGGCGCGCCACTACGGAGATGGTCATGGGCAGGTGGCGGATGTCGGTGGCGTTCCGCGTGCCGGTCACCACCACTTCGTGCAGGGAATATTCGTTGCCAATGGAGAGGGAATCGGCGTTCTCTGCTACGATTCCCGCAGGGGCAAGCAGGCCGATGGCTGCCAGCAAGAGTGTTCTTGTATGCGTCATGTCTGTTGTCTTTTATATTTTCCGAGCGCAAAGATGGGGAGAATTCTTGAAACTTTGGTTATAAATATTACGGTTGTTTTAACCTTGATTACCGGCGACCTCAGCTAGGATCTATAGGGAGCTCTTGTGGACGGGCAAAAAGAAAACGGAAGCGCGTTTGCGCTCCCGCTTTCTTTACACCATTGGGTATTATATACAGCAGTTTCAGTTCCTGAATACCAGTCCGTCGCCCTTAGCGTCGGCATCGACAATGATGGGCTTGTTGCGGTCCACCTCCTGTGCCAGCAACTTCTTCGAGAGGTCGTTCAGCATGTAGTGCTGGATGGCACGCTTGACGGGACGTGCGCCGAACTCCGGGTCGTAGCCCGCACGGGCCAAGAAGTCCGTAGCAGCTTCCGTCATCTTCAGCTCAACGCCGTTCTCGTGCAGCATCTTCCGCACGTTGCCGATTTGCAGGTTGACTATCTGCTTGATTTCCTTCTCCGTCAGCGGCAAGAACATGATGGTCTCGTCAATACGGTTCAAGAACTCCGGACGAATGGTCTTCTTCAGCATGTTCATCACCTCACGCTTGGTCTCCTCGATGATTTGAGCCTTGTTCGACCCGTTCAGCTTTTCCATCTGGCTTTGGATGTACTGGCTGCCCATGTTGGAGGTCATGATGATGATGGTGTTCTTGAAGTTCACCGTGCGTCCCTTGTTGTCGGTCAGGCGTCCGTCGTCCAATACCTGCAAGAGGATGTTGAACACGTCGGGGTGTGCCTTCTCAATCTCATCAAACAAGACTACCGAATACGGTTTCCGCCTTACGGCCTCGGTCAACTGACCGCCCTCGTCGTAACCCACGTATCCGGGAGGCGCTCCTATCAGTCGTGAGACGGTGTGCTTCTCCTGATACTCGCTCATGTCGATGCGCGTCATCATCGATTCGTCGTCGAAAAGGAACTCTGCCAGCGCCTTGGCCAGCTCGGTCTTGCCCACGCCCGTGGTTCCCAAGAAGAGGAACGAGCCAATAGGCCGCTTGGGGTCTTGCAGGCCCGCACGGCTGCGGCGCACGGCGTCTGCCACGGCCTCGATGGCTTCATCCTGGCCTATGACACGCTTGTGCAGTTCTTCTTCCAGGTGGAGCAACTTCTCGCGCTCGCTTTGCAGCATCTTGCTTACGGGGATGCCGGTCCAGCGGGAGACCACGTCGGCGATGTCTTCGGCATCTACTTCCTCCTTGATCATGGCCTTGTCGCCCTGCATCTCGTGCAG
This sequence comes from uncultured Bacteroides sp., assembly GCA_944320865.1. Taxonomy (GTDB): domain Bacteria; phylum Bacteroidota; class Bacteroidia; order Bacteroidales; family Bacteroidaceae; genus Bacteroides. Next base: position 21,183 of record CALUJC010000010.1, read on the forward strand.
TTTCTTTTGCGTTTCTTCGATTTCCTTGTTCAAGGCCTGCAGCTTGCCGTAACGTATCTCCGCCACCTTGCCGTAGTCGCCTTCGCGCTCGGCCTTGTCTGCCTCGAACTTCAGGTTCTCTATCTCCACCTTGTTCTGCTGAATTTTGTTTACCAGTTCCTTCTCGCTCTGCCACTTGGCCTTGTACGAACTCTCCTGTTCCTTCAACTCGGAAAGCTCCTTGCCGATTTGTTCCAGCTTGGCGGTGTCGTTCTCCCGCTTGATGGCCTCGCGCTCAATCTCCAGTTGCTTGATTTTGCGCGTAATCTCGTCCAGTTCCTCGGGCACGGAATCCACCTCCATGCGAAGTTTGGCAGCCGCTTCGTCCATCAGGTCGATGGCCTTGTCGGGCAAGAAGCGGTCGGTGATATAACGGTTGCTAAGTTCCACGGCAGCGATGATGGCGTCGTCCTTGATGCGTACGTGGTGGTGGTTTTCATACCGTTCCTTCAGTCCTCGCAGGATGGAGATGGTGCTCAGCGTGTCCGGTTCGTTGACCATAACAACCTGGAAACGGCGTTCCAGCGCCTTGTCTTTCTCGAAGTATTTCTGGTATTCGTCCAGCGTAGTAGCACCTATACTCCTCAGTTCGCCACGCGCCAAGGCAGGCTTCAGAATGTTGGCGGCATCCATGGCGCCCTCGCCCTTTCCGGCGCCCACCAGGGTATGGATTTCGTCAATGAAGAGAATGATGTTGCCATCGGACTTCTTAACCTCATTGATGACGGCCTTCAGACGTTCCTCAAACTCGCCTTTATACTTTGCTCCGGCCACCAGCGCGCCCATGTCCAGGGAGTAGACCTGCTTGTTCTTCAAGTTCTCCGGCACGTCTCCGCGAAGGATTCGATGTGCCAATCCCTCGACGATGGCGGTTTTACCCGTCCCCGGCTCGCCTATCAGGATAGGGTTGTTCTTTGTGCGTCGGCTCAGAATCTGGAGCACCCGGCGGATTTCCTCATCACGTCCAATAACTGGGTCGAGTTTGCCGGTGCGGGCGGCTTCGTTCAGGTTGATGGCGTACTTCTCTAGGGCCTGGTATGTGTCCTCGCTCGATTGGGAGGTTACCTTGTCTCCCTTGCGCAGTTCCTCGATGGCTTTGCGCAGTTCGCTTTCCGTCATCCCCGCGTCTTTCAAGATGGAGGATGCCGTGCTCTTCACATTCAGGATGCCCAGCAGAACGGGTTCGATGGAGACAAATTCATCGCCCATCTGCTTGGAGTAATCCATTGCCTTCTGGAATACTTCATTTGACTCGCGGCTCAAGTAAGGCTCTGCGCCGGATACCTTGGGGAGCGAATCAATCTGACGGTCGAGCACCAGCGATACTTGCTGCTCGTTGATGCCCAACTTCTGGAAAATGAAGCGGGTGATGTTCTCGCCTGCCTTCATCACTCCGGCCAGCAAGTGCACGGGTTCGATTGCCTGTTGCCCCTTGGTTTGCACCAGGTTCACGGCCTCTTGCACCGCCTCTTGCGCTTTGATGGTAAAGTTGTTGAAATTCATATTGTTTTCTCCTTTCTTGTTTACGAATTAATGTCGGAAAGGAGAACGCAAAATGTCTGCCAGTAAGCGGGTAGAGACAAAATGTCTGATTGTTAGGTGCGTGCGTATGACAAAATGTCCTACTACCTATTCGGCCTATTCCATAAATATTTGCTACAAAAGCAGAAAAAAGCGGAGAAGAAGTGCGATAAAATCTTACCTTTGCCGTTCATTAGCATGTCCTTCCTTCCTGTAAGATGCAGGTAGTGGTGGGGGATGCGTGTTTTTTAATTGTCATTTCAATGGATACAAATGTGAAATTCCCGGAATACGTGGTGCTGGTCGATGCCGCTTTCTTGCAAAGTGCGGTGCGCGATGTGCGTCGCGTCATGAGCCTTCGGCTTGGGCGGCAGCTTCCTCTTTTGGACTTGCCCATGTGGCTTACCTGCCTGCTGCTGGATGCCGGCGTGCGCGGTGCGGATAATGAAGTGCAAATCCTCTTGGCTGATAGCGACGGCCGGCAAGGTGCGTGGGAAGCGTGCCACCCTTCTACACCTGGGGAGGTAGATGGCAAAGCCTGCCGCACTGCGCTTGGTGAGCTGTCTTTTTCTATTGTTTCTGCCGAGGGATTGGCTTCGTCTCAAAATCTGTATCACGACCTGATGAGGTTGGTGCTGAACGATGCTTCGGTAAGGCGTCTCTTGCTGGTGCCCGCTCCCGGCAAGGATGATTGGCAGGACGTGCTTCCCCAAATGCAGCAAGACCTTGGCTTGACTAATCAAGATTTGGCTGAACGTGTCTGCCTCTTTAGCCTGGAACCGCCCCGTCAAACTTTGCCTTGCCCTTGGTTGCCGTTGGTTTACTCGCTGGCTCACGTCTTTGGCATACAGGAAGATGAATTTTAAGAAGTAGTCAGTAGATAGTAATTGGTAGCTGGTAGTCAGTAGATAGTAGTTAGCATAGATAATTGGAATGCTTTAAATTAGTTTCTTCCACCACGCCCTTCCTACTGGTTGCCACTACTAACTACTAACTACTATCTACTGACTACCAACTACTGAATTCTAAATAAAAATCCAATGAACGATTTCCGCCTGAAAGTATTCCAGTCCGTAGCCCGCAACCTGAGCTTCACGAAAGCGGCGCGCGAACTATGTGTCAGTCAGCCGGCCATCACCAAGCATGTGCAAGAGCTGGAGGCCGCCTATGGCATGCGTCTTTTCGAGCGCCAAGGCAGCCGCATTGCGCTTACAGATGCCGGCCGCCTGTTGCTGGAGCACTGCGAACACATCTTGGACGACTACCGCCATCTGGAATTTGAAATGAACCTCCTGCGCAACCGCTGTGCCGGCGAGCTTCGTCTGGGTGCCAGTACTACCATTGCCCAATATGTACTGCCTCCCGTCCTGGCACGTTTTACCCGCAGGTTTCCCCAAGTACACCTCTCGTTGTTGAACGGCAATTCGCGTGAAGTGGAAATTGCCTTGCAGGAAGGCCGCATCGACCTGGGGCTGGTGGAAGGCATCCACCGCCAGCCGGGCTTGAAGTACACACCCTTTTTGCAAGACGAACTGGTGGCTGTGGTCAGCACCCGTGGCAAGCTCCGTGTGCCCGAAGAAATTATGCCCGGCGACCTGCCCCGTCTTCCGCTGGTGTTGCGCGAAAAGGGGTCGGGTACGCTTGACGTCATTGGCCGGGCGCTGGAGGAGCATGGCATCAAGTTGTCCGACCTGCATGTGCTGATGCACCTGGGCAGCACCGAGAGCATCAAGCTGTTTTTGGAGCATGCCGACTGCATGGGCATTGTATCTGTCCGCTCCATCAGCCGCGAGTTGGCCGAAGGCCGCCTGCGGGTGGTCGAGGTAGAAAGCATGCCGATGCACCGCGATTTTTGCTTTGTCCGCCTGCAAGGCCAGGAAGGCGGCTTGGCGCAAACCTTCGAGTTGTTTGCGATGAGTTAAATGGAAATTTAGTTGACGAGGGAACAAGTTAACAAGGCTACGAGGACAGTGCAACTGTCCAACTATGCTTAACCGCTGTGTGCCGCGCAGCGGTACCTGCGGTAAAAAGCCATCAGCAGATGCATAGAACCTCGAAGAGGTTCAACCTCATACCGACGGGACATAGCTTGTTCGACCCCTTCGAGGTCGGGGTGCTTGCGCTCACCTGCATACACCGCAGGTACCGCTGCGCGGCACACAGCGGTTAAGCATGGTTGGACGGCGTTGCCGTCCGCAAATACTCCGCCCCTCGTTGCCTCGTCAATTTGTCTCCTTGTCAACTAAATTATCATTTATGTTGTACCATTTATTATTGTGACATTACATTATGACTGACAACGAAAAAGTACATCTTCGGAAAGTAATGCCGGAAGACATCCCTGCCATAACACAGATTTATAATGAATACATTCTGCACAGTGTGGCCTCTTTCGAGGTGGAGGCAGTGACAGAGGCCGAGATGCTGCGCCGCATGCAAGGCATTGTGCCCGCCTGTCCTTACTTTGTGGCAGAGGTCGATGGCAAGGTGGCGGGCTATTGCTATGCCCACCCGTGGAAAGAACGTCCTGCTTATTGCCATACGTTGGAGACAACCATCTACTTGGCGCCTGCCTATACGGGCAAGGGCATAGGCCGGTTGCTGATGGAGCGCCTCATGGAGAAGTGCCGCGCGATGCCCGATTGCCATGCCTTGGTGGCCTGCATCACGGCGGAAAACGAAGCCAGCTGTGCCCTTCACCGCAAGCTGGGCTTCCAGCAAGTGTCGTGCTTCAAGGCTGTGGGGCGCAAGTTCGGGCGATGGCTCGATGTAGTAGACTACGAGTTCGTGTATCCGGAGAACTTGCCGGCAGAATAACTTTAGGTTATAGTCCATAGGGAGAAACGATTGGCGTATCTGCGTGTCCTGCCTTATCTTTGCACCCGCAAAAACGGAAATATAAAAACGAATATAAAGGTAAAGACGTATGATGACAATGTTGCAAGCACGCAGAAAAGCAATCTATGTAGGGCTGGTAACCCTGCTTCTGGTATTCCTGTTGTTGGACTATGTGCCTGGCCTGTCGGCCTATGGCGCGTGGGTCACTCCGCCGGTCGCCCTGTTCCTGGGGCTGACCTTCGCCTTGGTGTGCGGGCAGGCTCATCCCAAGTTCAATAAAAAAATGTCCAAGTACCTATTGCAATACTCCGTGGTAGGGCTTGGCTTCGGCATGAACCTGCACGCCTCGCTGGCTTCGGGCCGTGAGGGCATGGAGTTTACCATCCTGTCGGTCTTCGGCACCCTGCTGATAGGGTGGGTGATAGGGCGTAAGCTGTTGAAGGTGGGTCGCGACACGTCGTACCTCATCAGTTCGGGTACTGCCATTTGCGGCGGCAGTGCCATTGCGGCAGTAGGCCCGGTGTTGCGAGCCAAGGATAGCGACATGTCGGTGGCGCTGGGCACCATCTTCGTGCTCAATGCCATTGCCCTGTTCATCTTCCCTATTGTCGGCCATGCGCTGGGCATGAGCCAGCAAGACTTCGGCACATGGGCAGCCATTGCCATCCACGACACCAGCTCGGTGGTGGGCGCGGGGGCAGCCTATGGAGAAGAAGCACTACGTGTGGCCACCACCATCAAGCTGACCCGCGCGTTGTGGATTATCCCCGTAGCTGTTCTCACTTCGTTTATTTTTAAGAGCAAAGGGCAGCGCGTCAGCATCCCCTGGTTCATCTTCTTCTTCATCCTCGCCATGGTGTTCAACACCTATGTGCTTGGCACCTCCGCCACAGGCATTGCCATTGGCAATGGCATCAACGACCTTGCCCGCAAGATGCTGACTGTCACGCTGTTCTTCATTGGCGCCTCCCTGTCGCGCGACGTGCTTCGCACCGTAGGCCTCCGTCCGCTGGTGCAAGGCGTACTGCTGTGGATGGTCATCAGCCTGGGCACGCTGGGGTACATCTATTGGCGGTGAGGTAAATGGGAATTTATGTACTTTTCTTTTTGTCTTGCCACAAAAAGAAAAGATACCAAAAGAAAAAAGTCAAGCGCTGAATCTCCGGGGCTACTCCGGGCACCTGTTTTGCTAAACGGCAGAAACTCGCTACGCTCAGACAGTCTGCCGTTCTTCACGCAAAACAGGCACCCTCCGCTTCACGCCCCTCCGCTTAGGCGCGGCCATGCGGCGTTGGGCGGCAGGTCTTTCGGCCTGTGAGACGCGGCACGCCACGTCTCTACATAGCACGGCTTGATGCCGCATGGTTCTCCGGCATTGACCGGCGGGCGTGAAGCGTAGGGCGGCTTGAAGCCGTTAAAAAGGGCAGACTGTTTGAGCGAAGCGAGTTTCTGCCCTTTAGGCTGAAAGCCGACCGGAGTAGCCCGACGGGCACAGCCGGGGTCCTTTCTTTTTGGCATCTTTTTCTTTCGGACAAGCGAAAGAAAAAGTGCAAAGCTAAATTATCATTTGCTTTAACAATATTCCCTATCTTTCCAGGCTATTTTCCCCATTCTCTACCGTATCTTGTCCGTATTTCCTACGGTCCACCTCCGACCTAATACGCCGATGGATTATCGGACTTGTGTCGGACTTGTATCGGAGGAGAGTCGGAGATGGTACGTATTTGAGGTGTGTTTGTTACAATAATATATTGAATTATAGTTGATTATTTGTGATTTTTAGGATGTATTTTGTATGAGAATTCTGTTGGGACGGAAGCTTGGCTGGAAGAGCCGTACCCATGGATAACTTCTACAGATCGACAGAGAGCATACACTACGGGTTATGCTTTAAGGAAAGGAGGGTCTTTTGATCAAGCCAATTATTTGAATGGTAACAGCTACTCGGCAAGTATTTGCTATCGGGCAGTTGAAGCCTTGCTGAATTACATGGAAGCGTGCTATGAAAATAATGGGAGCTTGGATAATTTAGCTCAAGAATATTGGAGGATTATTCGTGAGCGTTCTCATGTCGATAGTGATTTCCAAAAGACAATAACCTTAACTGACATGAGCGAAGAGGCGAAAAATGATTGGGGAGCTTATTCTGCAGGGAAACTGGTTGATGCGACATTGTATAATATTCGTAGGGAACGTAGGTGTGAGCTGATGGCAGAAGGATTACGTTATATGGATTTATGCAGGTGGAGGTCTATGGATCAAATGATAGGAACACCTTATTTTGTAGAAGGGATTCATATATGGAATACTCCAATGGAGGATTGGTATGACGATTTGCTGGCTGATGGTTCGGATGGCGCAACCGTATCCTCTCCGACTTTTAGCGAGTATTTACGCCCTTATCAGAAGAATAGTAATATGAAATGTTATGATGGTTATATTTGGCATATGGCACATTATCTGACACCGATTATGTATAAACAGTTTTTGTTGACATTGCAGAGTGGCCATGAGGTAGAGTATTCTCCTCTTTATCAGAATCCTTATTGGCCGATAGCGGCTGGTATGCCTGCCGAGCAATAAGCATTGTATCGAATAAGGTTTCAGGGCGATGAAAATCAAAAGCCCTGTTCCTTATTCTGTATAAACTTTAATAAAAAATGGAATCATGAAGATAAATATAGTATTGACTGTCTGTATGGTATCCGCTTTACATATTCATGCACAGACAGGAGCATTTGATCCTACATTGGATGCGAATGTAACAGTACTTCAAGCTCAGCCTCAGGAAACATGGCGTAGTGCATATATGTGGTATCCAGGGCAGTTAGCCGCATTTTATCAGCAACAATGCATTCAGTTATCTGAAGAACGTTGCGTCAATGTGGACTATCCAGGTAAATTTTTTGCGAAATGCAACAGAGCCTATTTTCGCCAAGAAGTTCATTTGGATAAAGAAAGTTATATCCGTTGGAATGGGCCTGCAGACGTTGTTTTATCAGTAAATGGAGTTGAGTTGGCTAAGAATGTTAGGGAATTGACACTTCCTATAGGCAGTTATTCTTTGGTGTTTGAAGTTGTTACGGACAATTCATTACCTTGTGTAATAGTGGAAGGGGCAGAATTGGAGCATGCAAATGGATGGCAGGTCAGTATGGATAAGAAGTATTGGACCGTGCCTGAAAGTTCTCCAATGTATAATAAGCCCTATGTGTTTCCGGATGAACCTCAAGAGCAGATAGCTCGGATAAGTCCTAAGGAGATTTTCCCCGTGTGCAATGCTGAAGTTATGGATATAGATGGCGTTCGTATTGGAAAAAATGGATATGTTTTAATTGATTTTTATCATTTGGAAGTAGGCAATTTGGCTTTTCAAGCAAAAGGTGCTGGGCTAATAACGGTACGAGTAGGAGAAACTCCAGAAGAGACTTTCGAGCGGGATGAAAAAAAACTGGAACAATATCCCTTAAAACAAATATTTTTGACTGAAGGAGAAGTGAAGACTGTAATTTTGCCAGATCGTGCCTTGCGTTATGTGGCATTGGAGTGTGATAAGGGAGCAGAGATAACCTCTATTCGTTTTGATGCTGCGATGTGGCCGGTGGAGCATCGGATGCGGTTTGATACAGACAATGAGTATATCAACAATCTTTTTAAAATGAGCGCAGCTACGTTACATTCTAGTATGCATCGTTTTTATTTAGATGGACTAAAGCGGGACTTTTTGCCTTGGGCTATGGATGCTTTGGTTTGTACGTTGGCGGGAGATTATTTGTTCGGCGATCAGCAGCTTTCGAAAAATGGAATAGCAATAACTTTAATGCCTCTCAATCCACAGTATTCGGATATTGGTATTCCAGATTATCCTCTTCATGCTTTGTTTGGATTAAAGCAGAACTATTTACGTTATGGTGATTTGACAACATCCATTCAATACAAAGACCGTATTGTTCAGTTGTTGGACTTTTATGCTTCCATTGCGGATGAGAATGGCTTTGTGCATGGTAATTATGGCAATCATCAATTTGGATATACTCCGGGGTGGTCGATTTATAATGGTCCGGCCCGGAAAGGTATAGCTGCATATGCACAGATGATGTTGTACTATAATTACATCACTGGGGCTTATTTCGCTGATTTATGGAATGAGCGAACATTGGCTAACAAGTATCGTAAATGGGCAAAAGATTTGAAAACGAGAATCTTTGACTATTTTTGGGATGATGATCGAAAGGCCTTTATCAATGGGACAATGGATGATGGCGTAACTATTGATAACCGTATTTCACATCACGCACAATATTGGGCTATTTTGGCAGGGCTTTTCCCCGAAGATTGTTATGATAATCTGTTTGAGAATATTCTTCCGAATTTGCCCAATTATTACGAAATAGTGAGCTATGAAAAAGGTTATGAGTTTTTGACCTATGCTAAGGCTGGGCGTATCAAGGAAATGTGGGAATATATTTATCGTGTATGGGGTGATTGGATGAATCAAGGCTATACCCGCTTCCCAGAGAACTTCAAGCCGAATGCCCCCCGTGCCGATCAACTTATGTTCTATAATCGTCCACATGGGCTAAGCCTTTGCCATGGAGCTAATGGTGTGCCAGTTGTCATAGCTGCACTGCATGGTATTTTAGGTTTCAGCCAGTCGGATAAGCGGATCAATGAATATACGTTCCGTCCTGAATTGATGCAGCTAAAGCATGTCACGGCATGCATTCCAATTAAGGAAGGGGTATTTAAGATCAAGCTAAATGCGGTAGGAGAGTCTTCTATAGAGATTCCAGAGGGATGTGTAGTACGTATGGTAACAGGAACAAATACGAAGCAACATGTTTGGAAGAAAGCTGGGACTTATACGTTTCAGTTGGAAGGTATGTAAATAGAGTGTACTAGTATACATTGTTGAAATTTATTTTGTAATATAACTTATTTGAATTTGTGTTTTATGAAAAATAATAAAGTTTCTCAGTATATAAAATGTTTGTTAGTAGGGCTATTTTCGTTTATGGGAGTAGCAGTGGCATTTACGCAACAGACTTATTTAAAAGAGATAAATGGCATTCCGCGTTTAATAGTGAAAGGGGAACCGTTTATTATGCTTTCAGGAGAGGTGCATAATTCAACTTCTTCTACCTACGAATATTTATCTACTACATGGGCATCGTTAAAGGCCATGCATCTTAATTCTGTTGTGGTTCCGGTAAGTTGGGAGCAGCTTGAACCTCATGAGGGTGTTTTTGATTATACAATGATACAACATATTATTGACTTAGCTGAAAAACATCAAATGCAGGTTGCTATAGCTTGGTTTGGAACTTGGAAGAACGGAGAATCAAGTTATACCCCATTATGGGTTAAGACTGATACTAAACGTTTTTTCCGGGTGCGTGATAAGAATGGGAAAGCTACATCTACGATCTCTCCTTTCTGTCAGAATGCCTGCGAAGCAGATTGTAAGGCGTTTGAGGCACTTATGAGATACATCAAAGAGAATGATACAAATGGAATGATTTCTGTTATACAGGTCGAAAATGAGGTGGGATGCTTTCAGGATATAGATTATTGCAAAGAGTCGCAAGAAGCCTATAAACAAGAGGTTCCTGTGGCATTAATTAATTACCTGATTGAAAATGAGAATAATATACATCCGATGTTAATGCAAGATTGGGTGGCGAATGGAAAGAAAAAGCAGGGTAGTTGGAGTGAGGTTTTTGGTTCAACTTCTGATAGTAGACATTATTTTATGACCTGGTATTATGCTTCTTATATTCAGAAAGTGGCTCATACCGGCAAAGTTATTCATGCACTGCCAATGTTTGTGAATGCGGCACTGTCTGGAAGTGATGATGCGCTGCCGGGTTCTTTTCCCAATGGTGGGCCTGTATCAAAAGTTATAGATATTTATAAAGTTGCTGCGCCTGATATTGATTGGTGTAGTCCGGACATATATTCACCAAATTTTAGGGAAATATGTGCTCAATATCATCGTAAAGGCAATCCTTTGTTTATACCGGAATCGTATAGGAGCGCTGCTTCCGCTTTTTATGCTTTTGCGGCTCATGACGCATTGTGTTATTCTCCTTTTGCTATTGAAGATGCATATTTAGATAAATCTTTTAAAAAGACTTATGCCGTTTTGAGGGAATTGCTTCCATTAATATCTTCTTATCAAGGCACAGGTAAAATGAGTGGTTTCCTACGTCAAGGAGGAGAAACAGGAACTTCATTGCAATTAGGGAATTACAATATAGATGTTAAATATGTGAAAGAAGAAAAAGATGCATTCGGATTAATTATTCAGGTTTCTCCAGATGAGTTTATCGTAGCTGGACTTGGAGCACATATTAGAATAAACTCGTTGGTAGAAAATGTATCAACGCAATATGCTGATGTATTAGAAGGACATTTTGATGGGTTGGACTGGACTACGGATTGCCGTTTGAATGGAGATCAAACAGGACATCATTCATCTTTGTATTTGCGTGGGCGAGCTAATTTTTCTGACAAAGAGTTTCCGCAAAAGGATGAAATATTCCCCTTGCCCAATCCGGCTGTTTGGGAGGCAAATAAGCCAGAAGTATTAGAGCGTATTAAAGCTCCGGGAGTTTATAAAGTAAAAGTGTATACGTATCCTCAGTAATTATCAAGGTAATTCGCAGTGGCCTCAGTTTGTTTGCGAGGGTGTCCGAAAGGGCATCCTCCTTTTTCATCTTGCTATATTGGCAGACCGCCTCTTTTTTCCCTAACTGGGGAAAAATTCCTACTCAACTATGAAATATTTATTCCCTAACTGGGCAGGGGAAATGATAATTTGTCGGGGAGCAGCCCCGAAATAATGAAGAACTAAGAATGAAGAATTAGTGATGTAACTGAATTCTCCTCTTCCCGGGAGGTTGTTCTCCTCTGATAACGGGGGAGCTTGAGGGGGTGAGTACCCGAAGGAGGAGGTGGATAGAAATATTATCGCTACCACCCCGTCACTTCGTGCCACCCCTCCTCCCCGGAGGCGGGGAATTCAGTTACCGCTGCATCTGCATTCCTGAGAATTCTTCATTCTTCATTTAGAGCGCGCTTACGCGTGCTAAATTCCCATTTGTGCTATAAGCTAAACTGTGAAGAAGAAAAACGGAGGCAGGAGGCATCACTCATCACTAGCCACTCATCACTAAACTAAATCTAAAAAATGCACCTGCCGTTTGCATTTCTTCGGGAAAAAAGCGACCTTTGCAACGCTTTATTGCTTAGGACTATTATTTCACACTTTTTTAATACAATAGAGATATGACTAAAAGTGCATTGCAGATTGCGCGGGCTGCTTACCAGCCCAAACTTCCCAAGGCCCTGAAGGGGCACGTGAAGGCGGTAGCCGGCGCAGCTACCCAGTCGGTAGCCGACCAGGAAGCTATCCAAAAGCTTTTCCCCAACACCTATGGCATGCCTCTCATCAAATTTGAAGAAAGCAGCGAGGCAACCAGTTTCCCTGCCATCAATGTTGGCGTTATCCTTTCGGGCGGACAGGCTCCCGGTGGACACAATGTGATTTCGGGCTTGTTTGACGGCATCAAGAAACTGAATCCTGAAAGCCGTCTTTATGGTTTTCTGATGGGTCCCGGTGGATTGGTTGACCATAAGTATATGGAGCTGACTGCCGATATCATTGATGAATACCGCAATACGGGTGGTTTCGACATCATCGGTTCGGGCCGCACGAAGCTGGAGAAGGAAGACCAGTTTGAGAAGGGCTACGAGATCCTGAAGGAACTGGGTATTAAGGCTCTGGTTATTATTGGTGGCGATGATTCCAATACGAATGCTTGTGTGTTGGCCGAGTATTATGCTGCCAAGAATTATGGCATTCAGGTAATCGGTTGCCCCAAGACGATTGACGGTGACTTGAAGAACGATATGATTGAGACGAGCTTCGGCTTCGACACGGCTTGCAAGACGTATGCCGAGGTGATTGGCAACATACAGCGTGACTGCAACTCGGCCCGCAAGTACTGGCACTTCATCAAGCTGATGGGTCGCTCGGCTTCTCACATCGCTTTGGAATGCGCACTGCAGGTTCAGCCCAACGTTTGTATTGTGTCTGAGGAAGTCGAGGCAAAGGATATGTCTTTGGACGACATTGTGACCGGCATTGCCAAGGTTGTGGCTGACCGTGCCGCACAGGGCAATAACTTCGGTACGGTGCTCATTCCGGAAGGCTTGGTAGAATTTATCCCTGCCATGAAGCGCTTGATTGCCGAGTTGAATGACTTCTTGGCTGCCAATGCCGAGGAGTTCGCGCAGGTGAAGCGTTCGGCACAGCGCGACTACATCATTCGCAAGCTGTCTCCCGAAAATTCTGCCATCTATGCTAGCCTGCCCGAAGGCGTGGCACGCCAGTTGTCTTTGGATCGCGACCCCCACGGCAATGTGCAGGTATCGCTCATCGAGACCGAAAAGCTGCTGAGCGAGATGGTAGGCGCGAAGTTGGCACAGTGGAAAGAAGAAGGCAAGTATGTGGGTAAGTTTGCCGCACAGCACCACTTTTTCGGCTACGAAGGCCGTTGCGCTGCTCCATCCAACTTTGATGCAGACTACTGCTACTCGTTGGGTTACACGGCTGCTGCACTGATTGCCAACGGAAAGACGGGTTACATGTCTTCCGTGCGCAACACGACAGCTCCTGCCGAAGAATGGATTGCAGGTGGTGTGCCCATCACCATGATGATGAACATGGAACGCCGCCACGGCGAGATGAAGCCGGTGATCCAGAAGGCACTGGTGAAACTGGATGGCAAGCCCTTCCAGTATTTTGCCGCCCACCGCGAGCATTGGGCCATGTCGACCGACTATGTATATCCGGGTCCTATCCAGTACTTCGGTCCTACAGAGGTGTGCGACCAGCCTACTAAGACGTTGCAGCTGGAGCAGAGCAAATAAAAAGCAATTAACATTTCCAAAATAGCATAAGTAAAAAAGGTTTGAAGAGGGCGCGCGTCGTGACGACGTGCGCCCTCGTTTTTTGTATCATATTTGTGAGTCGGTGTATAGCAGTTGATGAAAAAACTGTATCTTTGCGAGGATATAACAGCAAGTGAAAGGATTCTTTTACATGGCTATGAGAACGTCATCTAAACGTAAACCGGTGGCTTCGGGTTATTCATGCAAGCGTAGACGGAAGCCTCGGGCAAGGACACCACGCACGATGTCCCGTTGGCAGCGTTGGGTTTTGGCTGTCGGCATTGTTTTTGTGTTCGCAGCGGGATTCTACACCTTTTTTATCCGCCCGTATGCTTACCGTTGGAAACCTTGCCATGGGCAGAAGGGATATGGAGTGTGCATGCCTTGCCGCTATGAGGTGCATGGGGTGGACGTGTCCCACTATCAAGGGGTGATAGACTGGAAGCGGGTGGCTGCTGATTCGTTGGGTGATTTTCCGTTACGTTTTGCTTTCCTTAAAGCTACTGAAGGCGGAGACCATGGTGACTCTACTTTCCAGCGCCATTTTGCAGAGGCGCGAAAGGCGGGATTGGTGTGTGGGGCTTACCATTATTTCATTCCTACCACAGATGCGAGGCGGCAGGCCGATTTTTTTATCCGCACAGTGCCCTTGCGCAAAGGTGACTTGCCCCCTGTGCTCGATGTGGAAACGTTGGGTAAGCGGTCGCCCCGTGAGTTGAGGGCAGCGGTCAAAATATGGCTTAACCATGTAGAGCGGCACTATGGTGTGAAGCCCATCTTGTACACTTCCTACAAGTTTAAGATGCGCTATCTCAATGACTCCCTGCTAAATACTTACCCGTATTGGATAGCCCACTACTATGTAGACTCAGTGCGCTACAGGGGGCGGTGGGACTTCTGGCAGCACACTGATGTGGGGCGGGTGCCCGGCATAGAGAAAGAGGTAGACCTCAATGTGTTCAACGGCTCGCTGGACGAGCTGCGGGCGCTGACCCTTCAGCAGTGACAGCGGAACATGGCCCAGCGGTTTTGCTCGCGATGTCCGTCGGGATGCAGTCCTAAGCGCCGGGCTTCTGCCTCTATCAAGGGAATGTCTTCCACATAGAAGCCACTCATGAGCAGCAGGGCGCCTTGCTTCATGCGGGCGGCATAGTGCTGCATATCGTTCAGCAGGATGTTGCGATTGATGTTGGCTATGACGACGTCAAAGGGGCCTTTGTCTGCCAGGGAGGAGGCGTCGCCTTGCAGGACTTCAATGCCGTCCAGCCGGTTCAGGCGGATATTTTCCAAAGAATTGCGTACACACCAGTCATCGATGTCTATGGCGGTGCAACGGGCAGCTCCCTTCATGCGTGCCAGGATGGCGAGGATGGAGGTGCCGCATCCCATGTCGAGCACATGGCACCCGGTGAGGTCCATGTCGAGCAGCTCGTTGATGATGAGGCCGGTGGTTTCGTGGTGGCCTGTGCCGAAGGCCATCTGCAGGTCTATGGTGATGTCATATTCAGCTTTAGGAACATCGTGGTGGAAGGTGCTGTGTATTACACAGCGGTTGCCGATGATGATGGGTTGGAAGAAATTGCGTTCCCATTCTTCGTTCCAATCTCTGTCTTCGGCTTCGAGATAATCGTAGCTGATGTGTGCGTCAGGCAGAGGGAAATTATCCAATGCTTGTTGAAGGGCTTCTTCATTGTAGAGGCTTTGCTGTATGTAGGCGGCTATTCCGCCGGGCTGCTCCATGAAACTTTCGAAACCTACATCGGCAAGCGTGGCGGAGAGCACATCGTTTACTACCTCTGTGCAAGGGGAGGTGCGGAAATTGAATTGCAGATACTTCATGGCACAATGTTTGTGTTGGTTATTTGATGGGACAAAGGTAATGTAAATCCTTCACAATAAATCCTTATTTGTGAGGTTTTACGGGCAAAGTAGGTTAATCCCTGTGAACTTTTCGGGGATAATGGGTGGAATTATACAATACTTTATTATCTTTGTAACATGAATAAGTGTAGACAATTGAACATTGAACACATAAACCTGACGAATATGAAAAAGATTGTTTTTTTATCGCTTTTTGCCCTGTGCCTCCCGTGGACATTGTGGGCACAGGTTGTGGACGACCTCTACTACGTGCCTTCCAAGAAGACGGAGAAGAAAGAGGTGAAGAAGGAGAACCGGAAAGAAACGATAGTGATGGCTCCGGTAGATGAAGTCGTAGTGAAATCCAATAGTCCCGTAACGGTGGCTGCTTCTGACGGGGTGGCAACTGTGGTAGTGCGCGACCGTAAAGGGAATGTGCGCGACGTGGATGAATATAACCGGCGTTATGATGCTGACGATTATGAGTTTTCCTCGGAAGGGGGAACCCTTTATATCGACGAGAAGGAGGTTGACGGATTGGACGGGGAATGGATTGGAGGCTTTGACGGCTCGGCAGACGACTATGAATACGCCACGCGCATTATCCGTTTCCGCAATCCTCGGTATGCCATCAGTGTGAGCAGTCCGCTTTATTGGGATGTGGTTTACGGGCTTGACACCTGGAACTGGAATGTATATACTGACGGGCTGTATGCTTATGTATTCCCTACGTTCAGCAACCGCCTGTGGTGGGACTGGCGCTTCAATTCTTACGGCTGGTGGGGTTATCCCTATTATTATGACTGGGCTTGGAGCGGCTGGTATGGTTTCAGCTGGGGCTTCGGATGGAGTTCCTCCTGGTGGGGACCTCACTATTGGCATCATCCGCCCTATTGGGCAGGCCCTGGCCATTGGGGTGGCCATCATCATTGGGGAAATGCGTATACAACGCGCCGGTCTTACGGAGGGCTGCGCGCTTCGCATAGTAGCAACAGGGCGGTAACGTCTTCGCGGAGATCGTCTTCAAGCTTGCGCGGCAGCCGGAGCAACCGGGTATCGGCATCGGGCGACATGCGCCGCAGCAGTGTTTCCACTCGCAGAAGTTCTTCCAATCGCCGCGTGGTAGGTACACGGACGCCGGCATCTTCCGTTAACCGCGCAAACAGTTCGACGAGACGTTCGCCAGGAAGGGTTTCTACAAATTCGACGACATCACGTCGTGGTTCTACCTATACCAGACCGAGCAGTGTGCGACGCAGCAGCAGTGCTACGTACAATGGTGCTACGGGCGCTCGCCGCAGTACTACACGTTCGTCCAGTTATAACAGAGGGTCGAGCACAATGCCCAATCGTACTTTCAATTATAATAACAGCAATCGTAGAAACAGCAACAGCTTCAGTACCCCGACGCGTTCTTCGAGCAGCAACCGCTCCAGCTTTTCGTCGGGCAGCAGCATGCGTTCTTCAGGCAGCATGAGAAGCAGTGGCGGAGGTGTCCGTTCGGGCGGTGGTGCACGAAGGAGGTAAATCTATTGCTTTTGCGGAGTAATTAACAAACATAGAGGACCAGAATGAAAAAGAAAGTCATGATAATAGCCCTTGCCCTGTTTGGGGCAACGGGCATCTATGCTCAATCGGCATACGATGCCGGCAAGATAGCCCAGGAAGATTTGAGCGGCACGGCACGGTTTGTGGGCATGGGAGGTGCCATGAGTGCACTGGGCGGCGATATTTCTACAATAGGGACGAATCCGGCGGGCATCGGCATCTATCGGAGCAACGATGTGATGCTGACGCTGGGATATTCCCTTACGGGTACGGAATCTGAATTTGGCGGCAATACATTTGAGAAGGAGAAAGCCCGGTGGAATTTGAATAACATCGGTTTTGTGATAGCCAATAAATTCAGCAATATTTCCCCGTTGAGGTATGTGAATTTCGGGTTCAACTATAAGAAGTCGAAGTCGTTCTATAAGAATATGTCCATGCAAGGGTTGCTGGGAAGTGTTTCACAAACTTATGAGATAGCTGCTCTTTCTGATGGATTGACACCTGAGATTTGGGATGATTCCCGTTATGGAGTTTTTGAAGATCCAGATATAGGATGGTTGTCGGCATTGGCATATCATACTTTTTTGGTAGGTCCCAGTCAGACCAATACTCCTACAGACTATCCGTTGCTGGATGATGCCGGCAATCAGCTTTATGATGAAAACGGTCCTTTGTATGAGGATTATGGCTATTATGCAAGTCTTGTGGCGGGATACAATTCTACCTATGGGACATTCCACTCATGGGAGCGTGGAGGAATCGATGAATATGATTTCAATGTATCATTCAATATTAACGATCGGTTTTATTTGGGAGTTACTTTTGGGGCTTACGATGTAAGTTACGATAAACACACTTTCTATGACGAGGATTATGGTAATAGGGAAGGGTATTTCTTGGAAAGCTTTAACCGGATTCATGGTTCTGGTTTTGATGTAAAATTGGGTACCATATTCCGTCCTATCGAAGCATCGCCGTTACGCATAGGGCTTTCTGTTCATACGCCCATATTTTACAGACTAACCTATGCGACGGGTGCTTATATCCAGTCGGATGTCTATGTGGATGATGATCAGAGTACTACGGGATTGTATGTGGACACTTACGAACAACTGGGCAATAGAGATATGGAGTTTGATTTCCGCCTGCAGACTCCGTGGGTTGTCAATGCCAGCGTGGGCTATACGGTGGGCAACAACTTGGCTTTGGGTGCCGAGTATGAGTTTGAGAACTTCTCGAATATGAAATTCAAGGATGTGAATAATTATGATATGGACCCTGAAACGGACGAAGTGAAGTACACGTTGAAGGGAGTGCATACATTCCGCCTTGGTGCCGAGTATAAGCCCATTTCTGCTTTTGCTTTCCGCGTAGGCTATAACTATAGTAGTACGGCCTATAAGGCAGATGCTTATAAGAATATATTTTCCAATTCTGTAAGTACCGATACGGAATACTCCAACGATAAATCGCGGAATACATTTACGGTGGGTATAGGATATCGCGGTTCGTTGTTCTATGCCGACTTGGCTTATAAGTATGACATGTATAAGTCGGATTTCTATCCATTCTATAATAATTTAGAGGGCGTGAAGATGGCAGCCACGAAGGTAAGCAATACCCGTAGCCAGGTACTGCTTACGTTGGGGTGTCGTTTTTAAAGGTGCGGGAGATGGCGGTGATGCCGGTGCTTTACAATGAGTTTTCCCTGTATCTGAAGCGGTATTTCCCCTATAAGGTGCAGAAGATATCGCTGAATGCAGGCTTTACGTGCCCAAACCGTGACGGGAGCAAGGGTTATGGCGGATGCACGTATTGCAATAACCAGACATTCAATCCGGATTATTGCCGTACGGAGAAACCGATAGCCCGGCAATTGGAGGAAGGAAAGCTGTTTTTCGCCCACAAATATCCGGAGATGAAGTACCTGGCCTACTTCCAGGCCTACACCAATACCTATGATGAGCTGGGTGCCTTGCGTAGGAAATACGAGGAGGCACTCTCGGTAGACGGTGTGGTGGGACTGGTGATAGGAACTCGTCCCGATTGCATGCCCGATGACTTGTTGCACTATTTGGAGGCATTGCACCGCCATACGTTCGTGTTGGTGGAGTATGGCATTGAAAGTACGGACGACTGCACTTTGCGGCGCATCAACCGGGGGCATGATTTCCGGGTGTCGGCCGATGCTGTGCGGCGCACGGCGGCTTGCGGCATACCGGTGGGCGGGCATGTCATACTCGGATTGCCCGGTGAAACGCATGAAAGCATAGTGGAGCAGGCTGGCATATTGTCCGGCCTGCCGCTTACAACTTTAAAATTGCACCAATTGCAATTGATACGGGGGACACGCATGGCAAGTGAGTATGAACAGCATCCTGAGGATTTTCATCTATTTGGCATTGAGGAATATATGGATCTGGTGATAGATTATGTGGAGCACTTGCGCCCAGATATTGTATTAGAGCGTTTCCTCTCCCAATCCCCAAAGAATTTGTTGATAGCGCCCGATTGGGGAGTGAAAAATTATGAGTTCAATCACCGTCTGCAAAAAAGAATGAAAGAACTGGGCGCATATCAGGGAAAGAAGTATGAAATGTGAGAAAAAAGCTGTAATTTCGCAGGGTTTAATTGTGATAATCACTTAAAAAAAGAAAGAATGATGAACGAGAAAACATTAGTTAAGGGAAAAATCAACTACGTGGGAGTTAATGACCGCAACAAACATCTTTTTGAAGGAATGTGGCCCTTGCCCTATGGAGTTTCTTATAATTCTTATCTGATAGCTGATGAACAAGTGGCGTTGGTGGATACTGTAGATGCTTGTTTTTTTGAAGTTTATCTGCATAAAATCAGAAGCATAATTGGCGAACGCCCTATTCAATACCTTATTGTCAATCATATGGAGCCTGATCATTCGGGCTCAATCAGTCTTATCAAGCAATATTATCCAGACATTACGATTGTGGGGAATAAGCAGACATTCGGCATGATTGAGGGCTTTTATGGCGTTTCTGGCAATAAGTTGGAGGTGAAAGAGGGTGATACGTTGTCGTTGGGACATCATCACCTGCGTTTTTACCTGACGCCGATGGTGCATTGGCCGGAGACGATGATGACGTTTGATGAAACTGAAAACGTTTTGTTTTCGGGTGATGCTTTCGGCTGCTTCGGTACGTTGGATGGAGGTTTCCTGGATAGCCGCATCAATTTGGACAAATACTGGGACGAGATGGTACGCTATTATTCCAACATTGTTGGCAAGTATGGCAATCCGGTACAGAAGGCTCTGGCAAAACTGGGTAGTTTGCCCATTTCTACTATATGTTCTACGCACGGGCCTGTATGGACGGAGAATATTGGCAAAGTCGTAGGTATTTATGATAAACTGAGCCGTTATGAAGCCGAAGAAGGGGTCGTAATAGTTTATGGCTCTATGTATGGCAATACGGAGCAGATGGCGGAAGCTATTGCGGCTGAACTTTCAGTACAAGGTGTTAAGAACATCGTAATGCACAATGTGAGCAAGAGCAATGCTTCGTTCATCTTGAAAGATATCTTTAAATACCGTGGCTTGATAGTAGGCGCCCCGACGTATTGTAACCAAATTTATCCGGAGATAAATGCTTTACTCGAAAAAATCCTGTTACGTGAGGTAAAAGGGCGCTATTTAGGTTATTTCGGTTCCTTCTGCTGGGCAGGTGCTGCCGTGAAGCGCATTGGGGATTTTGCAGAGAAGAGCAAGCTGGAATTGGTGGGCATTCCTGTGGAAATGAAGCAAGCCATGAAAGAAACTACTTATGAGCAATGTGAACATCTTGCCCGCGCCATGGCAGACCGTTTGAAGCAAGATAGGAACAATTGAATCGTTAAATCCTAACCTGATATTTGTATGAGACTAATTATTCAACCGGATTATCAATCCGTATCGAAATGGGCAGCTTGCTATGTGGCTTCTAAAATCAATGCTGCCGGCCCAACGCCCGAGAAGCCGTTTGTATTGGGATGTCCCACAGGTTCATCCCCTTTGGGCATGTACAAAGAACTGATAGATCTGAACAATAAGGGCTTGGTGTCTTTCCGTGACGTAGTGACGTTTAACATGGATGAATATGTAGGTTTACCCAAAGAACACCCAGAAAGTTATTATTCTTTTATGTGGAATAATTTCTTCGGCCATATTGACATCAAACCTGAAAATACCAATATTTTGAACGGTAATGCAGCCGACCTTGATGCTGAATGTGCCCGTTTTGAAGCGAAAATCAAAGCGTATGGTGGCGTAGACCTGTTTATGGGTGGCATCGGTCCTGATGGGCATATCGCTTTTAACGAACCTGGGTCATCCCTTTCATCGCGCACCCGCCAGAAGACGCTGACTACTGATACTATCATTGCCAACTCCCGTTTTTTTGAAAATGATGTGAATAAGGTGCCTAAGACGGCTCTCACGGTCGGTGTAGGTACTGTGCTTGATGCAAAAGAGGTAATGATTATTGTCAACGGGCATAACAAAGCACGCGCCCTTTATCATGCCGTTGAAGGCCCGGTGATGCAAATGTGGACTATCAGTGCCTTGCAGATGCACGAAAAGGGCATTATCGTATGTGATGATGCTGCCACCGATGAATTGAAGGTGGGTACGTATCGTTACTTTAAGGATATAGAAGCCGACCATCTGGATGCTGAAGCCCTACTGACCGGGCGCTGAAACCCTACCGACCGGAGGTTGAAACCCTACCGAGGTAGGCTTTGAGACCTATAAAACGCGGATAATGCCACTTGGAGCAGATGGCTGATGGCCTTACTGCAAGGAGGCATTATTCGCGTTGTTTATGTTTCCCAATCAATAATGGAAGTCTGCATTTATGAAGAAGATATTTGCTACCGACTGCATAAAGCAGTTGGATGCCCTTACGATAGAGCGGGAACCCGTTGCTTCTGTCGATTTGATGGAGCGTGCGGCTATGGCTTTGACGGATGCCTTAAGCCAGCGTTGGAGTAGTGATACGGCTTTTACCCTCTTTGCCGGACCGGGCAATAATGGCGGGGATGCCTTGGCCGTTTCACGTTTGCTGGCTCAGAGGGGGTATCGGGTGGGTGTGTACCTGTTCAATACCGGCGGGCATCTGTCACCCGATTGTGCTGCCAATCGTGACAGGCTGGAAGGGATGGCCGGGGTAGATTTTCACGAAGTGACCTCCCAATTTGTATTTCCGAAGCTGACGAAGGATGATGTCATTGTGGATGGCCTGTTTGGAAGCGGGCTGAACAAGCCTCTGGCGGGCGGATTTGCACAGGTGGCGAAGTTTATCAATGCCTCGCCGGCGCAGGTAGTGGCTATTGATATACCTTCGGGGCTGATGGGGGAAGACAACTCGGCCAATATTCCGTCGGCCATTGTACGTGCTCGGCTGACGTTGACGCTTCAATTGCCTAAACTGACATTCTTTTTTGCGGAAAATGAACCGTACGTGGGTGAGTGGCAAGTGCTGGACATAGGTTTGGATAAAGCTGCCATCGAAGAAATGGCAACCGATTATGCCCTGTTCGGGCCGGAAGATGTGGCTCCGTTGCTGAGGCCACGCGGCAAGTTTGCCCATAAAGGTGTGTTCGGGCGGGCATTGCTTATAGCCGGGTCGCAAGGTATGGCCGGTGCGTCGGTGCTTGCGGCACAGTCCTGTTTGCGTTCGGGCGTCGGGCTTCTCACGGTCCACGTGCCTTTCTGCAATAACTTTATAGTGCAGACGGCAGTGCCTGAGGCGATGACTGAGATAGACTTGAGCGACACATGTTTTGCCACCGTTACCGATGTCGATAATTATCAAGCGGTAGGTATTGGCCCAGGTTTGGGGCGCACTGCTGAAACGGTGGATGCTTTACTTGGGCAGATAACAGATTGCTGTGTGCCGATGGTGCTGGATGCCGATGCTTTGAATATACTGGGTGAACATCGCAGTTATTTATCTCGTTTGCCCGAGGGTAGTATATTGACTCCCCATCCCAAGGAACTGGAGCGGTTGACAGGTGTTTGCCGCAATTCTTATGAACGTTTGCAGAAAGCAAGAGATTTGGCTTCTGCAGTTAGTGTCTATATTATTCTGAAAGGAGCGTATTCTGCGGTGATTACGCCGGAGGGAAAATGTTATTTCAATACTACGGGCAATCCGGGTATGGCTACCGGCGGAAGCGGCGATGTGCTTACAGGTGTGGTTTTAGCTCTTTTGGCGCAAGGATACAATTCTGAGCAGGCAGCTCTCCTGGCTACTTGTGCGCACGGCATAGCTGGCGATTTGGCAGCTTGTCATCTGGGACAGATGGGTATGACTGCGGGTGATATTGTTCGCTCATTACCTGAAGCTTGGCAAACCTTAGATAAGCTTATCTGAAGTTACAAGGAAATAGATAGGACATTTGGTTCTCATTAAATAAGGGGAGGTGTCCCTCCCCTTATCTCTATTTTTCCAGTAGGTTCTTTAAGAAATCATCCAGCTCTTTGTCTAGGCCTTTCAGCAGTTCGTCGTTGATGAGCAAAGTGTCGTCATCCATCAAGAGTAATTCTGCGATAGTTTCTTTGTCTTCATCTACTAATACGAATGAATATGGTTTTAGGATGGCCAAATTGTCAAACGCTCCATTATCTTTTAAATTATTCAATATCATGATCAGCAGATGTTCAATGTCTTTACAGAAGTCTTGACCTTCGTATGCAGTCCATTCTTCGATAGTGGCATTACCTAATTCTTCATCGTCGTCATCGAAAATGTTTAGTTCGCCTGAACCTTGGTCTGCCTGCAGATGTATGTCTGTTACGATAGTTTGTTCGTCGCCACACGTATTGTATTTGGCAATGGCCTTTTTGATGGCTTTTTCAATCTGTGATAACGATGTTTGGCTAAGTTTCATAATGGCATTTCCTTTCTCTTTGGTTTATTTTTCGTCAAACCGCTTCATTTGAACATTCAGCAGGTCTATACTATTTTTCCGTTCTTGCAATTCATTTACATAAAGAGTGGTCAATATGTAATTAGGTTTATTCTCTATAGAGGTATCGCTTGTCACTTCTTCGCTCATTTTGTCTATTTCTTGGGCAATGTTGAAAGCTTTAATAGCCCATTCCAAAGCGGTGTCGATGCTATCTTGCATTTCATATCCCAATGCAATGTTATAAGCGGCGCACATTTTCTTTTTGCCTTTTTTCACGGCATATTGGTTCTGCCATAGCTCAATGGCCTTTTCCCAATTCCCTTCTTTGGCATAGATGGCTGCATCACGCATGTCTACCGAGCCTCCGCTGAACAGATAGCGTTGAGCTGTTTTCCAACTCGGTAGCAAATGCTTGACGGGGATTGTGCCTGCAAATTCCGATGCTTGGTCTATCAGTTCTTTTTCACTGATAAGCTGTGCGCGTACAATACTTTCACTATTGCCTGCCGCTTCCCAAAAAATGCTGTCGTTAGGGCTGACGGTAACCATGGGATTTTTATGATTGGGAAGATACACCCTTACAGTCGGATATACTTTGACGTCTACTGTTCCATAGTAAGCTCCCCACTCGGGCAAGAAATGCATCTTATGGGTGGCCTCCATTTGTATATCTTCTAAAGCTATCAGGAAATCGGCATTCAGGTCTTTAGCCAGTTTGTTAACCTCGTCTCTTGAAAGTGTATTCTCTCCTTGGATATTTCTGTTGCAGTTTAAGGCTGAGTCACAAATGACCACTTCGTCGAAATAATTTTCATTTGCGAGTGATTCTGCCAGTGATTCGGCGGCTATGGTAGCATTTCCTTGGTAGTGGTAAACTGATTGTTGGTTGTTGACATCTTTATCGTCGGCGATGTCAGAACGGTTATCAGGCACGTTGTTTACCACTGCAACACTTCTTAGTGATTCAGGGAAGCTAATATCTGCCGGGAGCATATAGTCTATGGATAATAACTCTACGCTTTGGCAACCGCTCAACAATAGGACGCCCGCTAATAGTAGGTAGTAGTGGTGTTTTACGATTCTATTTTTTAATCTTTGTCTTATCATGCTTATAAATGCCCGGCCAATGCCGTGTCGCTGACATGTTATTTTATTCCATTGGCAAAAATAATCTTTTGCTTGAATATATAAAAGCCTCGAATCGATTTTTAATCGTCCGAGGCTTTTAATTGCGATTATCTGTGTCCAGGATAATACTGATTATGCATTTCTACCGTGGCAATTTTTGTATTTTTTCCCACTTCCGCAAGGGCATGGGTCATTTCTGCCCACGGTCTTTTGCACACGGATAGGCTCACGTTTGGGTTGTTCACGTGTATCATGTTGTGCAGCTGCCTGTTGGTTCGGGTCGTTTAGGTCTACTTTTTGTTCGCGATACTTACTCATGTCCTGTCTCCGCTCAGGTGCTGCTTGCCGCACAGCAACTCGAGGTTGCTCGGGTGCTTGTGGTGCATTGTTCGCAGGCATTTCTGGCATCGGGATCTGTCCACGCATCAAAATGGAAACCGTTTGGTTATTAATTTTGTCTACCATTGCGTCGAACAGGTTCACGGACTCCAGCTTGTAAATCAACAGCGGATCCTTTTGTTCATAGCTTGCATTTTGGACTGAGTGTTTCAAATCATCCAGCTCGCGCAGGTTTTCCTTCCATGCCTCGTCAATTACGTGCAGCAGGATGGCCTTTTCAAATGCTTTTACAACCTCTTTGCATTCGCTTTCGTAAGCAGCCTTCAAGTTGCATGAAATGTTGTAAATGCGTTTGCCGTCTGTAATGGGAATCAGGATGTTTTCGTACATGTGTCCTTGGGCTTCATATACCTGTTTAATGACAGGGTAAGCTATTTGTGCCATGCGCTCAGTCTTGCGTTTGAATTGTTCCATGGCAGCATCAAAAGTTTTCTCTGCCAGCTTTTCCCTCTTTTCCTCTCTGAATTCTTCTTCGGTAAAGGGTACTTCCATGGCCAATGTTTGCAATACATCCAATTTACAGTTTTCGTAATCGGGTGCAGAAAGAGCATTGGAGCAACGTTCCCAAATCATGTTGACGATATCCATGCCGATGCGTTCTCCAATCAAGGCGTGGCGGCGTTTGGTGTAAACCACGGTACGCTGTTTATTCATGACATCGTCATATTCCAACAAGCGCTTGCGGATACCGAAGTTATTTTCTTCCACCTTCTTTTGAGCGCGCTCAATAGATTTGGAAATCATGCTGTGCTCAATCATCTCTCCTTCTTTAAAGCCCAGCTTGTCCATGACACTGGCAATCCTGTCGGAAGAGAACAAACGCATCAGGTCGTCTTCCAATGACACAAAGAATACGGATGACCCCGGGTCTCCCTGGCGTCCGGCACGGCCACGCAGCTGGCGGTCAACGCGGCGTGATTCGTGGCGTTCCGTACCGATGATAGCCAAACCTCCGGCAGCTTTTACTTCCGGACTCAGCTTGATGTCCGTACCACGTCCTGCCATGTTGGTGGCAATGGTCACTGTACTGGTCTGTCCGGCTTGGGCTACGATGTCGGCTTCTTTCTGGTGTAACTTGGCGTTCAATACGTTGTGTGGTATTTTGCGCATGGTCAGCATCTTGCTTAGCATTTCCGAGATTTCTACCGAAGTTGTACCTACCAGTACCGGGCGGCCTGCCACTATCATTTTCTCGATTTCTTCAATGACGGCTTTATACTTTTCGCGTTTGGTCTTGTAAACGCGGTCGTTCATATCATTTCTTGCAATCGGCTTGTTGGTGGGGATTACCACTACATCCAGCTTGTAGATGTCCCAGAATTCACCGGCTTCCGTTTCTGCAGTACCGGTCATACCGGCCAGCTTATGGTACATGCGGAAGTAATTCTGCAGAGTGATGGTGGCAAAAGTCTGCGTGGCTGCTTCAATCTTCACACCCTCCTTGGCTTCGATGGCCTGGTGCAAGCCGTCGGAGTAGCGGCGGCCTTCCATGATGCGTCCCGTTTGTTCGTCTACAATCTTCACCTGTCCGTCTATGACGACATATTCATCGTCTTTCTCGAACATGGTGTAAGCCTTCAGCAGCTGGTTGATGGTATGTACTCGTTCCGATTTGATGGAGTAGTTAGTCAGCAGTGCATCTTTCTTTTCCAGTCTTTGCTCATCGGTCAAGTCCTTTTCATTTTCCAATTCGGCAAGCTGTGCTGTGATGTCGGGCAGCACGAAGAATGTCGGGTCAGAAGAATTACCGCTAATTAAGTCCACACCTTTGTCGGTCAAATCTACGCTGTTCAACTTTTCGTCGATGACGAAGTAAAGCGGGTCGGTTACTTCGTGCATTCGTTTGTTGTTTTGCTCCATGTAGATTTCCTCAGTCTTCAGCATGCCGGCCTTGATGCCCGGTTCACTGAGGAACTTAATCAGAGCTTTGTTCTTGGGCAGGCACTTGTGGCTGCGATACAATGCCAGGAAACCTTCTTCTTGCTCTTTTTTATCCTCTGAGGCTATGAGATGTTTGGCATCCGCCAAATATTGGGTAGCCAGTTTCTTTTGGGCTTCAACCAATCGTTCTACCAACGGGCGTAGTTGGTCGAACAGCTGGTCATCACCTTTAGGTACGGGACCCGATATGATGAGCGGTGTACGTGCATCATCTATCAGCACCGAGTCAACCTCGTCTACGATGGCATAGTTGTGCTGGCGTTGAACCAAGTCTTTGGGGCTGATGGCCATATTGTCGCGCAGGTAGTCAAAGCCGAATTCATTATTGGTTCCGAATGTAATGTCAGCCATATAAGCACGGCGGCGTGCATCAGAGTTGGGTTGGTGCTTGTCTATACAGTCCACGCTTAAACCATGGAACATGTAGAGCGGTCCCATCCATTCCGAGTCACGTTTCGACAGGTAGTCGTTTACTGTTACTACATGCACACCGTTGCCGGTGAGTGCATTCAAAAATACGGGTAGCGTTGCCACGAGTGTCTTACCTTCACCCGTCGCCATTTCTGCAATCTTACCTTTATGTAGCACAACACCACCAAACAGCTGCACGTCGTAGTGCACCATGTTCCAGGTAATTTCATTACCACCGGCCTTCCAATGGTTCTGATAGATGGCCTTGTCGCCTTCAATGCGGACAAAATCTTTGGTGGCGGCCAGTTCGCGGTCAAAATCTGTAGCCGTTACCACGATTTCCTCATTTTCCGCAAAACGTCTTGCCGTATCTTTCACAATGGCAAAGGCGGTAGGCAGCACCTCGTCCAAAGCTTTTTCGTAGATGTCCAGTATTTCTTTTTCAATTTTGTCTATTTGGTTGAAGAGGTCTTCGCGTTCTTCCAGTTCCGTACTTTCTACTTTAGCTTTCAGCTCGTCTACTTTGGCACGTTGCTCGGCAGCCGAATTACGGATGTATGCTTTCAACTCTGCCGTTTTGGCGCGAAGCGTATCATTGTCCAGTTTGGTAATTTCAGGGTATACAGCTTTGATTTTATTAACCCAGGGCTGTATCTCTTTCATGTCCCGGGTGGATTTGTTCCCAAAAATTGAACTTAAAAATTCATTAAATCCCATTCTATTGTTGTCGTTTTACTGTTATTATTCCGATTAAATGAAGAACTTTGAGGAAGCAGGATGTACCCCGCTAAACTTTTCCGTGCAAAAGTACGCAATTATTTACAGATTATCACAGTATTACCGTAATTAATTTGAGAAACTATCTGCTTGCGTCCAATTGCAATGGCTTTGCTGTGCAGGCGTTGGGAGCACGGATGCGCAATGCGCTGCTTAGAGTGGGGGCAATGCGGTCTGCGCTTACCGGGATGCGGATGGTTCCGGCCAAAATCCCGCTACCCCATAAGATAAGCGGAGTATAGGGTTGGGCGCAGCGCACCGTGTAATTTTTTGCGCTGTTTTCCTGCATCACCGTCCAACCCGGGAGTACTTCGATCAATAAGTCTCCTGAACGGTTCCTGCAGAAGGCATTGCGTATGCGTTCTACTTCGGGCGACCATGAGCCGAGCAGCAACTGGTGTGCGGAATAAACCTCGCTTACCCCGCTAAACTGCATTAAGAAGCCTGCAGCCTTTTCCTGTATTTCTGCCAAGTCCAGTTGCTTATCCTCAATAAGCTTGTGGTTCAGGTAAATGTGCAGATTGTGGTATGCTTCTACATATTGCCCTTCACCGTAAGTCGCCATCAGGTACATGTTGAGCAATGTAGCACAACGGTTCAGGTAGAATTCCCCATTGGGAATGCGGTACAGGGAGGCATCAGCGGTTTCAGCCTGGACATATCCGGTGGAGGCCAGGCAAAAAAGTACGTTTTGCAGTCCTACTTTTCGCTCCAGAATGTCCAGCAGGGAAGCTATGCAGGCATCCAGGCGCACGTATGTGTCTTGTATTTCTATGGGAAGTGTGCTGCCGTTCCGTTCACTGTAGTTTCCGGCGTAGTAAGTCAAAGCCAGTAAGTCGGTAACGTCATCGCGCCCAATGTCGTTTTTGTCCAACAGCCTTTCTGCCATCCGGTTGACTTCTTCATTAACAAAAGGCGTTGTGGCAAAACGACGGAATTTATTGACGGGGTCACTGTCCGGCTTATGTTTGAAGGGTTCTCCGCTTCCTCCCGGCAGCAATGTGTAGCGCATTGTAGGCAGCATGGGTGTCCATACTACGTCTTTTATGTGGAAATCAACGGCTTCCCGTTCGTTGTATTGGGTAATCCACCACGGAAAATCGTTGTAATAAGTGGTGCTGCACCATTTTCCTGTAGCCTCGTTTAACCAAAAGGCACCGTTTCCGCTGTGTCCGGCTCCCAAGATGGCGGCCTCCCGGAAAGGGGCTATGGAGTATACAAAGCCTCGGTTTTGCGTAGCCACCTTCAATTCATCGGCAAAGGTCGATACAAGCAGTTGCGAAGGTGAAGAGTGCTCGTCTGTATAGTTACCCATGAAATCGGGGTCGTCCATGCAGTTTATGGGGCGCAGTGTTTTGGCGTCAAGCCTGTTTTCGGCAATGATGCCATGCTGTGAAGGTGTGCTCCCTGTGTAAATAGTAGCCAGCGCAGAAGCCCGGTCTGCCCATTTAAAAGGCAACTCCATCTGGCTGAATACCCGCCCTTCGCGCAAAAGCCTCTTAAAGCCCAGTTCCCCATACAGCGACGAAAAAGCTTCCATATAGTCCGTGCGCAACTGGTCCACCGTCAGCGTCACCACCAGTTTGGGCGTGGCCGGTAATGGCTGTGCCTGCAGGCCGCCGAAAGTCAATACCAATATGGAAGTTATCAGTCCTTTTTTCATCTCAGTGTCGTTATGCGTTTGGGTCTTTTATGCTTTTGGTAGGCTACCCATATGTTCCCTCCGCTTCTTGCTAGCAAAGAAAGTGCCAAAGGTAATATGGCGAAGTCGAATCTTTGCGGAATTACCGGCCAAAGTGCGATAAAAAAAGTTAAAACTACAAAATTGGCTGCCATATATAGGCTGACTCTCTTCTTACGCACCCAAGGGAGCATGAGAGGCAAGCACAATAGATGGAGCGGGTGGAACACAAAAAGCAGGTAATTGGGACTGACAGCCGGATGTGTTGAAAACAATGCCAGGAATACCGGGATACACCCGGCCAGGCCGGCGGCTGCAAATAGCAAAAAATCCATGACCCAAAAGCTTTTCCCCAGCTTGATGCCAAGCAGGGTGGCACATGCCACGAGTATGAACAATATCCATGCCGACCTTATAGGGGTGAAAGTGTCCGTCCAGTCCTTGTCATTTCTTGCTGTCGTATCCACAATCTTGCTTTCCTGTACTACTAAGGGGCGGATATCGCCTTCTTCATCGTGGATATAGGCATGGCCGAAGTCTTCCTGCAGGTTGAAAGGCACGAACATCTGTATCCTCCGGCTTATCTGTTCATCGGCTTTCGGCCCCATGCAGAAGTCCATGGCAAAACTCGACCATGGATGTCCTGCGCTGTATTGTCGCAAAATGTCCCTGAACGTGGTGCCTGTAGCCGTGTCGTCCATGTCTTGCCTGTAGTCTATGCGTCCGGCAATGGCTTTCTCCACCATGTCGCGCGGGCGGGTAGAGCAATTATCGTAAAAAAAGTTGTAGCGGTATATACGGTTCCCGGGGAGGTAATTTTCATCCAGCAATTTCACCAGCATTTCTTTTTCGGCTTGACGCAAGTTCAGCACCTGTTGCCACACGTCACGCCCCCAGTAGGCATATCCGGCGGTAAAATGCTTGTAGCTGCTGATGCCCAGCTGGTAGTCCGTCTCCCCCAGCGCGAAGCGCAGCACGAAGTTGGGCGTGTCGAAGTCAAATATGCCGTAGTTGTACACGCGGTCGATGCCCTGTGTGTAGTTCTCGTAGCGTATGGCCGTGTGTCCGAATAGCGAGTAGATTTCCTGGCCTGCCGCGCACGTCAGCAGGCTGATGCGTATGGAGTCGTGCCCTTGGATGCCATGCTGTGGCGCTTGCGCTTTGGCGGGCAATGCCGTAAAGAGCATTCCAAGGAATGAAATGATGATGATTAGCTGTCTGGCTTTCATGATGCGAACCTATGAAGGGGGGCTACATTTTTTTCTTTCCGGTGCAAAATTAGGAATAAAAAACGAGATTGGGAAATCAGGATACCTACTTTCATTTTGTTCAGCATGACAGAACGGGAGTTTGCTGATGCTTTTTGGACGGCCTCCCCTGATGGCAGTCTGTGTAGGGATAAAAATGTAAACATATTAAAATTTCTGCATTCTCCGTGCTGGAATCAATAAATGCTGACATTGAAAATATTGATTTTTTTCATTTCCTTACAAAAAATCGTTTTGAAGCGCTCGTATTATATTCTGAATCAATGCATTGACATATTAAGTTCACCCTAACCTTGTACCTCCTCCGACTCTCCTCCGAGACAAGTCCGACACAAGTCCGACAATCCATCGGCGTATTGGGTCGGAGGTGGACCGTAGAAAATACGGACATGTCTGGGAGAAAATAGGGAGAGAATAGCCTTCTAAATAGATGTTTTTGTAAATATTTGTTTTTCTTATTATCGAATGGGTAGCTTTTCCCACAGCCAACGGGGTATCAGTTTCCAAAAGAAAACAAGGATGCGGTAGCGCCAGTCGATGGTGACAACGCGCTCCTTCCGCTCGACAGCCTTTACCAAGCGGCGCGCCACGTGGGAGGCGGACATGGTCATGGGGTAGCGGCGGCCTTTTATCAGGTCGGTGTCTACGAAGCCCGGGCGGATGTCGGTGACGCGGATGTGCAGGTGCTGCATGCGTGCCAGTTGGGCCAGCGCATCGAGGTAGGTGTTTTGGAATCGTTTGGTGGCCGAGTAGGCGGGGGCAATGCCCAGCCCTTTTGTCCCGGCGATGGAAGTGATGGCTGCCAGGTGTCCGCCGCCTTGTGCTTTGAAGTAGTTGAAGGCGGCTGTTGTCATTCTGATGAATCCGCCGACGTTGGTCGTGGCGGTGTGCAGTTCCGGTTCGGGTTGCAACGATGGGTTTTGTGTCCCGATGCCGGAGCAGAGCAGGAAGACATCCATGCCGCCCAGCTTCCGGATGAGTTGGTCGAGTTGTTCGGGGGCATCGGTGGCGGTGACGTCCAATACTTGGGTCTCGAACGCTGCGGGCATGGATGCTTTCAGTTGCATGAGTAGGTTTTCGCGACGTCCGGCCGCACCTACGCGCCAACCTCGGCGGGCAAAGAGCAGGGCGGTTTCTTTCCCGATGCCCGAGGTGGCTCCGATGATGACAATTCGTTTCATGGTGTGGTGCGCGGCTTATTGCCCGATAATGGTGGCTACGATTTCTCTTCCGCTTGCCCTGTTGCGGAATTCGCATAAGTAGATGCCTTGCCAGGTGCCCATGTTCAACCGTCCGTTGGTTATGGGGATGGTGAGGGTGCTGCCGGTCAGTACCGATTTGGCATGGGCTGGCATGTCGTCGTCTCCTTCAAGCGTGTGCCGGTAGTAGCTTTCCCGCTCTTTGACCAGGTGACTGAAGATGGCGTCCATGTCGGTTTGCACGTCGGGGTCGGCATTTTCGTTGAGGGCAAGTCCTGCGCTGGTGTGCTTGATGAACAAGTGCAACAATCCTGTGCGCGGCAGGGTGGGGAGGTGGCGCGTTACTTCTTCCGTCACCAAGTGGAAACCACGCCGACGTGGGGCCAGGGTGAATTCCGTTTGTAAGATATTGCAGTCCATATTTCGTTATTTTTTCGGATTTCCGGTCAAAGATAGGAAACCTTTTGCACTTTTCGGGAATATGGAGTATATTTGTTCCTCTTTTTGGAGATATGTGGCGGATGATTCTAACCAATAATAAGTATAAACAAGAAAAAACTATGGAAAAAGTAGTAATCAATTCGTATGAAGATTTTGAGCAACTGGTGGGCAAGCAAATCGGTGTGTCTGAGTATGTGGCTATTCCCCAGGAACGTATCAACATGTTTGCCGATGCCACCCTCGACCATCAGTGGATTCATGTAGATGTAGAGCGTGCCCGGGTGGAAAGCCCTTTCAAAAGCACCATTGTGCATGGCTACCTCACGCTTTCCATGTTGCCTTATTTGTGGGGGCAAATCATCGAGGTGAACAACTTGAAGATGATGATTAATTACGGTATGGAGAAAATGAAATTCGGACAGGCCGTGCTGGCTGGGCAAAGCATCCGGTTGGTGGCTTATCTGCAGTCGTTTGCCAACCTTCGGGGGGTGGCCAAGGCCGAGATTAAGTTTTCCATCGAAATTGAAGGCGAGAAGAAGAAGGCTCTGGAGGGCGTGGCCATATTCTTGTATTATTTTGAATAATTAAGCTAAAAAAAGCCTATGTCTGTGCGGGTTGGCATTACGGGTGGCATCGGTAGCGGAAAGAGCGTGGTGTCGCGCTTGTTGGGACTGATGGGTGTTCCGGTTTACATATCTGATACGGAAACCAAGCGCTTGATGGTGACCGATGGACAGATACGCGACGGGTTGGTGGACTTGTTGGGGCCATCGGTCTATGCGGGTGGCTGTTTGAACAAGACCCTTCTGGCCTCTTATCTCTTCGGAGATAAAGAACATGCAAAGGCTGTCAATGCTATTGTGCATCCGCGTGTGCGCGATGACTTTCGCCGGTGGGTGCAAGGGCATGCTTCATATCCTTTGGTAGGCATTGAGTCGGCTATTTTGCTTGAGGCCGGTTTCCGTACCGA
Source organism: uncultured Bacteroides sp. (assembly GCA_944320865.1). Taxonomy (GTDB): domain Bacteria; phylum Bacteroidota; class Bacteroidia; order Bacteroidales; family Bacteroidaceae; genus Bacteroides. The sequence goes on from CALUJC010000010.1 coordinate 55,092, forward strand.
GGTGGACTATGTGGTTATGGTATATGCGCCGCGAGAAGTGCGTGTGCGCCGCTCGGTGGAAAGGGATGCTTCCACCCGCAGCCAAGTGGAACAACGTATCAACCACCAAATGGATGACGAGGAAAAACGCCGGCAGGCCGATTTCGTTATTTTGAACGATGGGGAAGCTCCGCTAATTCCGCAGGTTTTAAAGCTGATTGCTTCCCTATCTGAAAATATTCCCTTACCTTTGCCCGCCGAATAAATAGTACCAACCATTAAAACTGAATAATTGAGTATGTTGAAGACTATCTTGTCTATTTCCGGGAAGCCCGGCTTGTACAAGCTTGTTTCCAGAGGGAAAAACGTGTTGATTGTAGAATCGCTAATCGATAAAAAGCGTACTCCTGCTTATGGTAAGGAGAAAATTGTGTCACTTGGCGATATTGCCATGTACACAGATGCTGACGATGTGCCTTTGCGTGAAATCTTGGCTTCCATGAAGAAAAAGGAAAATGGGGCAGCTGTGGCTTTAGATATCAAAAAGGCTTCTCCAGAGGAGCTTCGTGCCTATATGGCTGCTGTTTTACCAAACTTTGATAGAGACCGTGTCCATGTGTCGGATATCAAAAAACTTATTTCATGGTATAACCTTTTGATGGCAAATGGCTTGACCGATTTCGAAGAACCTGCCGATACAGAAGAAGTTGCAGAAGATAAGGCCGAATAAGTAAAGTTTCGACATAGCATAATAAGGGAGAATGCGTTTTGTTTTAGCTTTCTCCTTTTTTGTTAAGAGTCTGTCGTTTAAATTTTGCTCAGCTTTATTTTGAGGGGTTGTTTCCGAAGATATTTTTCTGTTGCCGTGAGGAGCGTAGCGGGCTACGTGACGAATAACAACAGGGAAAGAGACCGGAAAGAGACTCAAAAGGGGCTGAATAAAAATCTTTAAGAGGAAAATATAAACGACAGGCTCTAATTATAGAGCGGGGAAAATATGTATAAGGAGGGTTGGAAAGCTTGTCATGTTCCAAGCTTTCTCAGTCTGCTTGTTGTCTGTGTGAGGATTTTGCTTTATTTTTGTGCTGTAGTATTACCAACTTTGACGGATTGTTTATGAATTACGGATTTGTAAAGGTTGCGGCGGCAGTGCCGCGTGTAAAGGTGGCCGATTGCAAGCACAATGCCAACCAGATTGAGAAGGAGATTATCATTGCCGACGGCAAGGGCGTGCAGGTGATTGTTTTTCCGGAGCTGAGCATCACGGGCTATACGTGTGCCGACCTCTTTGCCCAGCAGGTACTGCTGGAGGAGGCGGAAATGGGACTGATGCAGGTACTGAACAGCACGCGCCAACTCGACATTATTTCTATTGTGGGAATGCCTGTGTCCTTGAACGGGGCGTTGCTGAATGCTGCCGTGGTGATACAGAAGGGTAAGATTCTGGGTATTGTGCCCAAGACTTATTTGCCTAACTATAAGGAATTTTATGAAAAACGTTGGTTTACATCGGCTGCGGACGTGGCCGACACAAGTGTCCGCATGTGCGGGCAGGTAGTGCCGTTGGGGGCGGACCTGCTGTTTGAAACGTCGGACGTGGTGTTTGGCATTGAACTGTGCGAAGACCTTTGGTCACCTGTACCTCCGGCCTCCATGCTGGCATTGCAGGGGGCGGAGATTATCTTTAACCTTTCGGCAGACAATGAGGGCATAGGCAAGCACGATTACCTGTGCTCACTCATCAGCCAGCAGTCGGCACGGTGCATAGCCGGCTATGTGTTCAGTTCGTGCGGTTTCGGAGAATCGACTACCGACGTGGTGTTTGCCGGCAACGGGCTGATTTACGAAAACGGCACACTACTGGCACGCAGCAAGCGCTTTTCGTTGGATGAACAGGTGGTGGTGAGCGAGATTGACGTGGAGCGCCTGCGCACAGAGCGTCGCGTAAATACGACCTTTGCTTCGTGTCGTGCACTCCTTTGCGGTGCGGGGACTGTACGACGTATTGCTACAGAGTATGTCAACAGCAAGGAGCTTTCGTTGACCCGCACCTTCGATCCGCATCCCTTCATGCCGCAGTGTGCTCGGACAGACGAACGCTGCGAGGAAATTTTCTCCATCCAGGTGGCCGGCTTGGCGCAAAGGCTGGTGCATACGCAGGCCAAAAGTGCCGTGGTGGGTATTTCCGGCGGGTTAGACTCCACATTGGCATTGTTGGTTTGTGTCCGCACGTTCGACAAGTTGGGCTGGCCGCGCAAAGGCATTATCGGTGTCACCATGCCGGGTTTCGGTACTACCGACCGCACACATCAGAATGCCGTCAGCCTGATGGCGGCTCTTGGGGTAACGGTGCGTGAAGTGAGCATTAAGAAGGCTTGCCTACAGCATTTTGAAGATATTGGCCACGATCCGGAAACGCACGATGTGGTGTACGAGAACTCTCAGGCACGCGAACGAACCCAGGTTTTGATGGATATTGCCAACCAAACAGGAGGCATGGTGGTAGGTACGGGTGACCTTTCGGAACTGGCATTGGGCTGGGCGACTTACAACGGCGACCACATGTCGATGTATGGTGTGAATGCCGGTGTGCCTAAGACATTGGTGCGCTATTTGGTGAAATGGGTGGCCGAACACGGCATGGACGCGGTTGCGAGCCATACGTTACTCGACATTGTAGACACGCCCATCAGTCCTGAATTGATTCCGGCGGATAAAGACGGTAACATTAGCCAGGTGACGGAGGACTTGGTGGGACCATATGAGCTGCATGACTTTTTCTTGTATTATTTCTTGCGCTACGGTTTCCGTCCCTCCAAAATATACTTCTTGGCGGCACAGGCTTTCAAGGGTATTTATGAGGATGAAACTATCAAGAAGTGGCTGCACACCTTCTGTCGCCGTTTTTTCAACCAGCAGTTCAAACGTTCGTGCTTGCCCGACGGCCCCAAGGTGGGCAGTATAGCCCTAAGCCCGCGAGGTGATTGGCGTATGCCGAGCGATGCTACTGTGAGGATGTGGCTGAACGATTTGGAATGACGGGCGAAAGTCTGTACTGGCGGCATAGCGTGTGGTAGGCTTTGCTCTTTTCATAGGTTTCGAGCCAGGAATTCAGGCTATCGAGCAGGGCTGTCGATTGTTTACTCACGGCCCATGAGTGAAACTGTGTGAAGCCAATGGCCACGCTGATATCTATTTGTGGAAGGCTGTCTAGTGCGGTACGGGCTATGCTTTCATCGCATACGGCATAGTCGATGTCGCCATGGGCTACGAGCGAAATGAGTTGTTCGGCGCCATAGCGTTCTATTTCGCGGATGTAGATGGTATCTCCAATCTCATCCCCCAGATTGCGAATACGAAGCATGGCGGGCGAGTCTTTTACTACGTGCACCGTCTTGCCGGCCAAGTCAAGCTGGTTGGCGATGGCAAGGGTGTCGCTATGTGTAGTGTCTTTACGTTGTACCAGCACTTGTCGGTTCAGTACGATGGGGATGGTAAGCAGTAGGGAATCTTTCAGTTCGCTGGTGGCCAGCAGGCCGTAGGCTATCAGGTCGTATTTGCCTTGTTTCAGCCCTTCCAGTTGTTTGCCGAAAGACATTTCGGCCGATAAGTCGCACTTTAAGCCGTGTTCGCGGGCAAATGCGGTCAGAAGTTCGTAGTGAAAGCCTGCCACAGTATCGCCGGCTGCATGGTAGCTGATGGGGTCATATTCTGTGACGGCATGCAGTATGCCTTCTGCCTGTATTTCGGCATAATCCCTATGGGTGGTTTGGATGGTAGCAGCTGGCTCTTTCTTGAAAGTAAGCAGGAAAGCCGTGGCCAGGATAAGCATGGCCAGTGTTGTCAGTAAGATATATTTCTGCCCTTTATTTTTTGGAGAGTATTGCATATGTCAGTGTATGTGCGGGGAGAGGGGTTAATCGTAGAAATTCCACGACACGCCAATCTTGAGCAGCCGCTGATTGATGGGATAGTGAGGTACAAGGAACATGTTGCGGTTACCTGAGCCTGCATTGACGTGGGACATCATGGCGAAAAGGCGCGTGCGTTTCAAGTGCAGGTTAGCATAGACGCTGATGACGGGATAACCGCCTATTTCTACCTGTTCGTCAGTCGGTTGCAGGTGGAATTGTTGGATGGCTGGCTGATAGGCCGGGGCATGGTAGGAAGTGAAATATCTGACATCGGCTCCCAACTGTACGGTCAGTACTTTCTTTGCCAGCTTGGTCAGCAGGTAGAAGTTGTGGTAGAGCGAGAACTCAGGCAAGGGCAACACGGTGGAGTTGCCTGTCTTTTGCCAGATTACTTCGTTGTCCAGATGGAAAATACCTAAACGGAAATTCTGCGACAAGGTTGCCGACAGCACTTGGATACTTCCGCTGTGTTGTTCGGGTAATGCTTTGGAGCCTAAATATGTATAGTTTTTGATGTTTTCTACGCCTGCACGCAGGTTGGTACCCCAGCGTTCGATGTTCAGTTCGCCTTCTACACGGGTGCGGAACTCTTTGCTCAGGTTATCGTTATCCCAAGTGAAGTGGTTGGAGTGGTAGTGGCGCATGTAGAAGGAGGGTAGTGTGTTGCTGATGTATCCTCTAGCATAGAAGTTGACGGTATCTTTCCACAGGCGAAAGTTCAGGTCTATGTTCCCTTTTACACGGAATTGGCCGATGGCTTTACCTGCCAGCCCGACTTCGCCGGTGGCATTGTAGTGCAGCAATTTGCCTTGGCGTTTGGCCAGCTCGCCGCCCACGTAGACTTCGTGCTCCTTGTAGTTCACCGGGGTGGGACGCTCAAGTTCCGTGTTCATGTTCATCAGCGTATAGCGGCTGAACTTGTGGGAAATGTATGCTGTCAGCCCGGCTTTGGCGTATTTGTTGAAGCCTTCCAGCAAGGCAATGCCAAGGGTGTTTTTTACACTGATGGCCATAGTGCTGTCGCTGCTACTGCCTTCTTGCAGGTAGGTGTTGTCATAAATGGAGTTTTCGCCCGTTGGTTCGGCACCGGCCTTGAAGTTGCGGCGCGAACGTTCTATCTTGAAGGTATGGATGAAGCTGGTGACAGGTACAAACTCTTCGACGATGAGGGTGTCCATGGGTATGGCGGTGCTGTCGCGCTGTGCTTTGCGGCGTGCGGCCTGGTCTTGGGTTTCTTCTACCTTGGTGGTCTCGCGGCGGAAGCCTAAGCGGTAGCGGTGGGTAAGGTAGACATAGAAGTTATGGTTGCGGTTGGTGGTCTGTTCCAGGTTGACCGGGATGTAGGAGGTTCCCCCGGGGTCTTCCATTTCTTCGGGGTGGGTGATGTAGCGGTCATCGGTGATTCCGCCATTCTCGTTCATCTTCATGTAGAAGTTCTGATAGGTGGCATGCATCTGGTAGCGTTCGCCGATGTAGCTGGCGAAAAGCCCGGCATTGAAGTGTGCAGTTGATTGGTTGAGGTAGAATCCGCGCCCGTACAGGTAATCGATATTGAATCCGAAAGCCATTCGCTTATTGGCGTTGACCGAGAAATATGATTTGAAGCGTTCTTCTCCGTTTACTTTATTGCCCGCTTTGTAGTAGGACAGGTTGGTGTAGGGTACGTTGCTGTTGGTGAACCTAACTTCACTGGGGCGTAAATAGAAGCTTGACAGGGGTTCTATAAAGAGGGTAGGCTCGTCGTCACGCCGTTCAAAGAAGATGCGCGACAGGCGTGCTGAACCCAGGTTGCCTAAGTAGTTGTAGTGCCCCGTCATTCCGTCGACCAGGTTGGAGTTCTGGAAATTGAGGCTGGCAGTGTCGGCAGGCATCAGGTGGCGTTCGCCCAATTCGCCGTTCACTTGCCACATGTAGAGTTTGGGTGGGAGGCTTTTAATGTCTACATTGGTGCTGTCTTCCAAGTTGTCGGGCAGCGTGGAAGGGTCTACCTGGTTGCCGTAGGCGTCGCGCAGGGTATTGCCCGTCTGGGTGACGGGGCGCAGGGCTTGTGCCCCCGCGCTTGCGGTGGCAAGCAGGGTTAAGAGCAAATATGTCAGTAGGCTACGTCTCATAAATCGGGGCAAAGATACAACAAAATATGGTTTGCTCCGCTATTTGCATGTTTTTTGCGTCTTTTTTGCATTCGGGAAGATTGTCTTCTTTGTGTGGTGGGTGCACCATAGTGTCGTGTGGTGGGTGCACCACTGTATCGTGTGGTGGGTGCACCACTGTACCGTGTGGTGGGTGCACCACTGTACCGTGTGGTGGGTGCACCACTGTATCGTGTGGTGGGTACACCATAGTGCCGTGTGGTGAGTACCACATCGTCCCGTGTGGTGGATAAGCACACGGGACGAGGCAGTGATCAGGCTTTGCGGATGAGTTCCATGCCTTTCTTGATGGCCTCCTCGTTCATGGGGATGAGGTGGTGGTGGCGTTCGGGCAGCGTTTTCTTCAGGCCCTTGATGACGTTGTCCAGGGTGACGATGGGCATCACCTTGAGCAGGCCGCCCAGTACTATCATGTTGAAGGCCTTGCTGTTGCTCATCTCGTTGGCAGCATCCATGGCGTCAATGCGATAGACCTGGATGTCCGTCCGCGTAGGCGGGTTGATGATGCCGTAGCCGTCGTAGATGAGTATGCCGCCGGGCTTCACTTTGCTTTCAAACTTTTCCAGCGAGGGCTGGTTCAAGATGATGGCGGCATCATACCGGCTTAAGATAGGAGAGGAAATCCTCTCATCACTGACGATAACAGTAACATTGGCTGTACCGCCACGTTGTTCGGGGCCGTATGCCGGCATCCAAGTCACTTCCTTGCCTTCCATCAGTCCGGAGTAGGCCAGTATTTTACCCATGGAAAGGACGCCTTGGCCGCCGAATCCTGCTATAATGATTTCTGCTTTCATTGTCTTCGTTTGTCTTTAGGTTATTTATCTTTCAGGTCACCCAGCGGATAGAAGGGGAACATGTGTTCTTCCATCCATTTGTTGGCATCGGCGGGCGACATTTTCCATCCGGAGTTGCAAGTGGATACTATTTCTACCAGGTTACTTCCTTTGCCCGCCATGGAGTTCTCAAACGCTTTGCGGATTGCTTTCTTGGCTTTGCGGATAGCGGGGACGGATTGCACGCTTTGGCGGGTAACATAAGCGGTGCCCTCTAACTGTGCTGCAATATCGGCCATTTTCAAAGGGTAACCATGCAGGTGTGCATCGCGGCCATACGGGCATGTGGCGGTTTTCATACCGAGCAGGGTGGTAGGTGCCATTTGGCCGCCTGTCATTCCGTAAATGGCATTGTTGATGAAGATAATGGTGATGTTTTCGCCTCGGTTCAAAGCGTGAATAGTTTCTGCGGTTCCGATACAGGCCAAGTCGCCATCTCCCTGGTAGGTGAACACCAGTCTGCTTGGCCACAAGCGCTTAATGGCAGTAGCCAGCGCAGGAGCACGCCCGTGGGCAGCTTCTTGCCAGTCGATATCTAGATAGTTGTAGATGAATACCGCGCATCCTACGGGTGAGATGCCTATGGCTTTGTCTTCCATACCCATTTCTTCAATGACTTCAGCAATGAGTTTGTGTACTACGCCGTGACTACATCCCGGGCAATAGTGCATAGGATTGTTGTTCATCAGCGTTGGTTTTTTGTAAACCAAGTTTTCGGGCTTTATAATATCTTCTTTTGTCATAATCACTTCTACTTATCTGTTGGTGAAACGAATAAAGAACTCCATCAGCTTGAAGAATATGGCTGCTCCACAAACATATAGAAACAGCTTGAAATCGTCGCGCGCTGCAAAGTAAACGATGATAGCGGCTATTGCCAGTATCATGAATAGAATGTTCAGTATGTTTCTTATTTTATCGGTATTCATTTTTCAATTAGTTTTTCTTTCAGTGCTCTTACGATTTCGTCCGGGTCGGGCACAATACCTCCCAAGCGTCCGAAGTGTTCCACTTTAACTTTCCCATTTACTGCCAGTCGCACATCTTCTATCATTTGCCCGGCATTAAGTTCTGTTACCAACATTCCTTTTACCTTGTCCGCATAGGCTGCAATAGCTTTAGTGGGGAAAGGCCATAAGGTAATAGGACGCAGAATGCCGACTTTAATGCCTTCTTCGCGTGCCAGCTCCATAGCTTTTTGACCGATACGTGCCATAGAGCCAAAAGCAATAATCAGATAATCGGCATCTTCGCAGTTTATTTCTTCAAAACGAACTTCATTTTCTTCTATCTTCCGGTATTTGGCTTGGAAACGCAGGTTGTTTATTTCCATGGCTTCCGGTTTCAATTCCAGGGATGTGATGATATTGGGCTTGCGATTATCGGCTTTGCCTGTGGTAGCCCAAGGGCATTGGGCGATGACTTCTTCGTCTGTACGGCGAGGTTTTTGTGGGGGAAGTACAACTTTCTCCATCATTTGCCCGATGACCCCGTCGGCAAGGATAATGGCGGGATTGCGATATTTGAATGCCAATTCAAAAGCAAGCCCCACAAAATCTGCCATTTCCTGTACCGATGCCGGTGCCAAAGCTATCAGTCGATAATCGCCATGACCGCCACCTTTTACAGTCTGGAAATAATCAGCTTGACTGGGTTGTATGGTACCGAGTCCTGGCCCTCCACGCATTACGTTTACAATAAGGCAGGGTAATTCGGCACCTGCCAAATACGAGATGCCTTCTTGTTTCAGGCTAACTCCAGGGCTTGAGGAAGAGGTCATCACCATTTTTCCGCTTCCTGCACCTCCATATACCATGTTGATAGCTGCTACTTCACTTTCCGCTTGCAGCACTACCATACCTGTGGTTTCCCACGGCTTTAGTTCGGCAAGGGTTTCCAATACTTCTGACTGAGGGGTGATAGGGTAGCCGAAGTATCCGTCAGCACCACAGCGTATTGCTGCATGGGCGATGGCTTCGTTCCCTTTCATTAATACAACTTCTTCTGCCATATTTATTAGGGTTTTATTCTACTACTTTTACTTTATAAACAGAAATGCAGCCGTCCGGGCATACAGTGGCACATGATGCGCATCCGTTGCAGGTATCTTCTAATGCTTGGTAAGCATAGTTGTAGCCTTTTACGTTTACTTCTTTGGTAAGTGCTATTACATGGAGCGGACATGCCACAGCGCATAGGTTGCAGCCTTTGCAACGTTCTGTGTCGACTACGATTGCTCCTTTGATTTTTGCCATAAATTACGTTATTTATTGATTGTACATGTCTTTGTTATAAAAGTTCAGTATGTCTACTACCATTTGGCGTGCATGTAAGGCCGGACTTTGTGGGTTCAGTTCAATAGCGCAGTGGTAGTTGTTCATTGCTTGTTGCCAATTGCTTTGCTTGCGGTAAGCATTGCCCAGCAGATAATAAATTTCATCCTTGTGGGGAAAGTCGGTTCGTAGCAGTTCATTTAGTTGCCCGATGGCCTGTTCTATGTTACCTTGGCTAATTAATTCTTTAATACTGCTTAATCTTTCCATATAGTTCGGATTTCTTGCTTTTTCCCGGCAAATATACACATATTTGCGCATGTTTGTCGATTAAATTGATGAAAAATAAGAGAAAAGGCTTAGAGCCTGTTTAAATTTTACTCTTTAATTTTTTTATTCAGCCTCTTTTGCGCCTCTTTCCGGTCTCTTTTCCTGTTGTTACTTCGTCACGTAGCCCGCTACGCTCCTCTTAACAACAGAAAAATATCCTCGGAAACAGCTCTCAAAATAGAGCTGAGCAAAATTTAAACAGGCTCTTATTTCTTGTAAAGGAAATGGCGAAACAATGGCAAAAAAAAGAGAAAGGGATGTCCTGTGTGGTACATCCCTTTTCCCTTTGGAAGAAAATTTGGCTATGCAAGCCCCTTTATAGGAATTTTGTTTATCCTACGCTGATGCCGTCCTCCTTCAAAGTCTGTATTGAAAAAATCATTGAGAATGGCATCGGCTTCTTCTGTAGTAATAAATCTACCGGGCATTACTAACACATTGGCATCGTTGTGTTGGCGAGCTAAACGGGCAATATCAGGCCGCCAGCATAATGCTGCGCGAATACCTTGGTGCTTGTTCAGTGTTATGGCGATACCATTTCCGCTACCGCAAATCGCGATTCCGGGATAACACTCTCCCGCCTCTATTGCCGAAGCCAACGGATGGGCATAATCCGGATAATCGCAACTTTCAGTGGAATAGGTGCCGAAATCTTTATACATCCATCCTTTGTTTTCTAGCCATTGGCGCACGAAAACTTTCAATTCAAATCCGGCATGATCGGAGCATAGTCCAATAGTTTTCATTTTTCTTATGTGTTATCACCTTTTTTATTTAAAGCATAGCTTTCACTTGCTTATATACATTTTTAGCGTTGAATCCCAGTTTTTCGTCCAATACTTTATAAGGTGCCGAAAAACCGAATGATTCAAGTCCCCATACTTTGCCATTTGAACCTACTAAGCCTTCTAATGTCACTGGCAGGCCGGCTGTTAGTCCGAAAACCTTGGCCTGTGAAGGGATTACCGATTCTTGATAGCCGGGAACTTGACTGCGGAACAACCCTTCAGAAGGAACGGATACGATGCGGACCCTTATGCCATCTTGGTTGAGCAGTTCTTTACCGGCTACCAGTGTGGATACCTCTGAACCGGATGCTACGAGTACAACTTGCGGATTATCATCAGAACCAGCTACTATGTAAGCTCCTTTGGAGGCCTGTGTATAGTCATTGCCTGCAGGAAGATTTACGATGTTTTGGCGGGAAAGAATGAGAGCCGTGGGTGTTGTTTGGTTTTCCATAGCCAGTTTCCATGCCATGGTCGTTTCTTCTGCGTCTGCCGGGCGCAATACCAACATGGAGTTTCTCCCTTTATGATTCTTCAGTTTTTCCATCAAACGGATTTGGGCTTCTTGCTCTACAGGTTCATGGGTGGGACCATCTTCGCCAACACGGAATGCGTCATGCGTCCAAATGAACTTCACGGGAAGTTCCATCAGCGCAGCCATGCGCACAGCGGGTTTCATATAATCAGAGAATACAAAGAAAGTGCCGCAAGCCGGAATTACCCCCCCATGCAAAGCCATGCCAATGCAACAGCAAGCCATGGTCAACTCAGCCACACCTGCTTGCAAAAAAGCTCCACTGAAATCGCCTTTGGTAAAAGCATGTGTCTTTTTCAAGAAACCATCTGTTTTGTCAGAGTTGGAAAGGTCGGCTGAAGCGACAATCATGTTTTCTACTTTTGTGGCAAGTACGCCTAATACAGTTGCTGATGCAGCACGGGTTGCGCAATTCGCTTTTTGTTCAATGCTTTCCCAGTCAATTTCAGGTAGTTTGTCAGAGAAGAAAGCTTCCAGCTTTGCTGCAAGTTCCGGATTCGCTTGTGCCCATATAGCTTTTTCTTCATAGCGTTTAGCCACGATTCCTTTCAATTCATTGGCACGTTTGGCATAAAGTTCGGCAACTTCAGGGAATATGGTAAATGGCTCCTCCGGATTGCCTCCTAAATTCTTTATAGTGTTAATGTAAGCATCTCCTCCCAATGGGGCACCGTGGGTGGCACAACATGCTTCGTAGCTGCTGCCATCGGCTTTACGGGCACCTTTCCCCATTACGGTATGTCCGATGATGAGGGTGGGGCGTTCCTGCTCGCTTTTGGCTTCTGTCAGCGCGCTACGTATGGCATCTGGGTCATTTCCGTCTATTTTAATGACTTTCCATCCCCATGCCTCATATTTCTTGGCTGTATCTTCAATTGTTACGGCTTTGGTCTCGGTAGAAAGTTGGATGTCATTAGAGTCATAAAACATGATAAGGTTGTCTAACCCGAGTGTCCCGGCAATGCGTCCTGCCCCCTGCGATATCTCTTCTTGAATGCCACCGTCAGAAATATAAGCATAAATAGTCTGGCCCATGACTTTCCCGAAACGTGCTTGCAGAAATTTTGCGGCAATGGCTGCACCTACGGCGAATGTATGTCCTTGTCCCAGTGGTCCTGAAGTATTTTCGATGCCGCGTGCTAAATCACGTTCCGGATGTCCCGGTGTCGGACTTCCCCATTGGCGGAACTGTTTTAGTTCATCCACCGTGAATTTGCCAGCCAATGCCAAGGTGGAATAAAGCATGGGCGACATATGTCCGGGGTCAAGAAAGAAACGGTCACGCCCTTCCCATGTCGGATTCTCAGGATCGTATACAAGGAATTCGGAGAAAAGTACATTTATAAAATCTGCGCCTCCCATAGCTCCTCCTGGATGCCCGGAGTTTGCTTTTTCTACCATAGAAGCAGCGAGTATACGGATGTTGTCTGCTGCGCGGTTCATGAGTTTACGGTCGTTCATAAAATGGTTTATTATTGGTTAATACGTTGGTAAAGCCTGTGAAGGTATTGTCAGGTTCTGTTTTTCCCCACAAAGGTAGGGCTTTTACGGGTAAATGGCAATATTTCGGGCTGTTGTTTTCTTTGGTAGGTTGAAGAAAAAGTCTTAATGAAAAAGATAAGGGCACCTTCCCTTTACGGAAAGATGCCCTATGCAATCACGATTAGTGATATTTATGAAGATTTATTCCAATCTGCGCGCTCCGTCCGAGATGACTACGTCATACACCTTGGGGCTGCGGCCAAACTTTTGCGTAAACGCTTCTTTGGCTTTTTCAATGAAGGTGGAATAGAGTTCTTCCTTCACCAGGTTGATGGTGCAACCGCCAAAGCCTCCACCCATGACGCGCGAGCCTGTGACGCCACAATCGAAAGCCAAATCGTTCAGGAAATCCAACTCTTCGCAGCTCACTTCATACAGCTTGCTCATGCCGTAGTGGGTCTCATACATCTTCTGGCCAACGGTTTCATAGTCGCCTTTTTCGAGGGCGTCGCTCACGTCGAGCACACGCTGAATTTCCTCAATGACGTATTCTGCACGCTTGTAGTCTTCTTCGCTGATTTCAGCCTTCACTTCTTCCAGCATATCGCGGTTGCAGTCGCGCAAGAATTCTACATGCGGATGCCTGCTTTGGATGGCTGCCACTGCTGCCTCACAGCTCTGGCGGCGTTTATTGTAAGCCGATGACGCCAATTCATGTTTTACCACAGAATCTACAAGTACTAATCGGTAACCTTTTGGCTCGAAGGGGAAGTATTGATACTCCAACGAACGGCAGTCCAAGCGGATAAGGTGGTTTTTCTTTCCGAAAACAGAGGCAAACTGGTCCATAATGCCGCAGTTTACACCGCAATAATTGTGTTCGGTAGCTTGGCCAACTTTGGCTAATTCAAACTTGTCGATACGATTTTCACCAAATAAGTCATTCAGGGCATAAGCATACGTGCTTTCCAATGCAGCAGACGATGACATACCGGCGCCCAAGGGCACATCGCCGGCAAAGGCAGTATTGAATCCCTTCACTTTCACGCCCCGCTTTATCATTTCGCGGCAAACGCCGAAAATATATCGTGCCCAGCTGGTACGTGGTGCGTCTTCTTCATTCAAGCCAAACTCTACATAGTCCTTCAGGTCTATGGAGTAGGCTTTTACTGTATTAGTGCCATTAGGCTTTATTTCTGCAAGAATGCCTTTGTCAATGGCTCCCGGAAATACAAAACCGCCATTATAATCTGTATGCTCGCCTATGAGGTTAATGCGTCCCGGGGAAGCATATACTGCCCCTGTTGTTCCATCAAAGTGTTTGATGAAACGGCTTCTTACGTATTCTATGTCCATAATGCTTAAATATTATAAGTAAGTGATATTGTTTTTGCGCATTTCTGCGCATCTCTGTCTCAATCTACAGGAATGTCTTTATTAACATTTTTGCAGCCTATCAAACCATAGTATAGCAGGTAAGCAAGCAATACCACGATAAGCCAATAGCTTGCCATGTAGCCTATACCATCGGAAATAAATTGTTGCAGTAAGGGGAAAATGCCACCGCCTACAACCATCATCATAAAGATACCAGAAGCTTGTGCCGTGTATTTTCCCAAACCTTCAACAGCTAGATTGAAAATGCCACCCCACATGACGGAAGTGCATAAACCGCACAGTACTAAGAACAATGCACTGATAGGTACTTGTGCCATCTCAAAGCCTTCGCCTACGCTGTAACCCGGCATGGAAATCGTAATGCTTTTGGGTAAAAAGATAGCTATGAGAACAAGACAGATAGCTGTCGCAGACACTACAATAAGCTGTGTACGGCTGGACACTTTGCCACTGATAGCGCTGCTGGCCAAACGGCCCACCAACATCAGTAACCAGTACATGGCCGCAATGGCACCTCCTATGGCAGCACCGTTGGCTGTAAGTCCAGCTCCTCTTTCGCTGGCATCTGCCAGGTAGAAGTTCAATGTACCCGGAATACCCACTTCAATGCCCACATATACAAAGATGCCTATGATACCCAATACCGTATGGCGGAAGTTCCAAGGACTGTGGGAGAATTTTTCTTTTTCCTGATTGCCCTTTCTCATGTGAGGCTCAGGGATAGTAACAAAACTGATGGCAATGAACGATACGGCAAACACTGCCATAGCGATAAACAGCAAGGGGGAGACATCGCCCATCGTGGTTTTGTCCGTCACCGTACCAATCAAGGCACCTACAAACAACGGGGTCAGCGTGCCTGCCAATGAGTTCAAGGCTCCTCCGGTTTGTATCAATTGGTTACCCCTGTTGCCGCCGCCGCCCAGCAGGTTCAGCATAGGGTTCACCACCGTGTTCAGCATACATACGCAGAAACCGCAAATGAATGCACCCAGCAAGTAAATGATGAAGTTCATCTTGATGGCATATTCTCCCATTGTGAACACGCTGGTGTCAGCGCCTACGATGCTGGAAAGATATTGTACGAACAATCCCGCAAAGCCTACAGCCATGGCAATGAGGGCAGTCTTCTTATAGCCGATTTTTACAAGCATGTTGCCAGCCGGGATACCCATGAACAGGTAGGCTAAGAAATTCATCATATTACCCATCATACCCAAGGTATTGGCACCTGCGTATTCATTTTTCCAAATTGTTCCTAATGGAGCAGCCAAGTTGGTAACAAAAGAAATCATTGCAAAAAGGAAACACATGGCAATAATCGCAACGATATTCCCGTTCTGTTTTTGTTGTGTCATGATAATTTTAAATTAGAGTTTATAAATTAGATTGATTGTTTTAGTCTGTGACTCCGAATTTGTATATGGTGATTTGCTGGTACTCATCTCCCGGCAACAGCACGGCCGATGGGAAGTGAGGTTTGTTTGGCGTGTCGGGGAAGCATTGTGCCTCAAAGCACACGGCACTCCGGGCAGGGAAGGTGGCGCCATGCGCGCCGGCAAATCCGTTCAGCCAGTTGGCAGTATAGAATTGCAACCCGTTTTCAGTAGTATAAACTTCCATGGTACGCCCGCTTGCCGGGTCTTGGCAAGTGGCGGCAAGGGTCAGTTCGCCGCTTTCCGTCTTGTTCAGCACATAGCAGTGGTCATAGCCTGCCCCGTTTTTCAGTTGCTGGAAGGGGGCATCGATGTTTTCGCCTACAGCATGCGCCGTGCGGAAGTCCATCGGGGTGCCTTCCACTTTCAGAATTTCGCCTGTAGGTATGGAGGTGTCGTCAATAGGAACATAGTAGTCGGCATTGATAGAGACAAGCTGGTCCAGCACCGTCGGTGTGGGGTTGGCTATGCCTGCCAGATTGAAGAATCCGTGACTTGTAAGGTTTACAATGGTTGCTTTATCTGTTGTAGCTTTGTATTCTATGATAAGCGCGTTGGCATCATTGTCCAGGCGGTAGGTCACTTTCACCTTCAGGTTTCCGGGGAAGCCCTCCTCACCGTCGGTCGACAGGTATCGGAATATCACCGTGCCGGGGTCGGGTTGCGTAGCGTTCCACACCCGTGCGTGGAAGCCTGTGGGACCTCCGTGCAGCGAGTTCGGACCATTGTTGATGGCCAGCCGGTGTTCTTCGCCATACAGGGTGAATTTGCCTTTGGCTATGCGGTTGCCGTAACGCCCGATAATGGTACTTAAAAACGGTTCGGGACTGTTGATGACGTGGTCAATGCTGTCGTGTCCCATAACCATATTGTCGTATGTCCCGTTCTTGTCGGGCACCATGATGGAAAGTAGCGCGCATCCGTAGTTCGTGGCAGCCACTTCCATACCCAGTTTGTTTTTTAGGATAAACAGGTCGGTTTCTTTTTCGTTGATGACCTTTTGAAAATCCTTTCTGCTCAATCCTGACAAATTATTATCTGTAAAGGGAGTGTTCGTCATATTTTGGTATTATTTTATTTTTATGCAAATAAAGAGATTTTCTTTTGTATCCCCAAGTAAATACAGATAAATGTAGGGAAAAAATTAGGAAAGTTTAGCGTTTGGCGGAGGACATTCCAATGGATATTTTTCGTATGTTTGCGCCCATAATCTATAAATCAAAACATTAACTGAAAGTTTTTAATTCAAATAAACAACGAATGTATCCCTTGAAATTTGAACCTATCTTGAAGCAAACGCTTTGGGGAGGAAACAAAATTATCCCATTCAAACATTTGACAGAAAATCTTCCTAACGTAGGTGAAAGTTGGGAAGTGTCATCGGTAGAAGGCAGTGAGTCTGTTGTAGCTAACGGAGCCTGCAAAGGCATGACTTTGCCTGAAGTGGTACGGACATACAAAGAAGAATTGGTCGGGGAGGCCAATTATGCGCGCTTTGGGGACAAGTTCCCGCTGCTAATTAAGTTTATTGACGCCCAGCGGGATCTGTCTATTCAAGTGCATCCGGATGATGAATTAGCGAGAAAGCGTCATAACAGTTTCGGTAAAAACGAGATGTGGTATGTTATTTCTGCTGAACCTGGTGCCAAACTCATTTCCGGCTTTTCACAGGAAATCACTCCCAAAGAATATAAGGAACGTGTTGCTGACGGAACTTTTGCCGACGTGTTGCAGGCATGCGAGGTGAAACCGGGTGACGTGTTTTATGTGCCTGCCGGCCGTGTGCATGGTATTGGAGCCGGTGTGTTTGTAGCCGAAATACAGCAGACATCGGATATCACTTACCGTATATTCGATTATAACCGGAAAGATAAAGATGGCAAGTTGCGCGAATTACACATCAACCAGGCGGTAGATGCCATTAACTTTGAAGATGTGGAAGAAGATTTCCGTACTTCTTATGAACCAATATCGAATGAACCTGTTGAGCTGGTGGCATGTCCTTACTTTACGACATCGGTTTATGACATGACGGAAGAAATTACTTGCGATTATTCGGAACTTGATTCTTTTGTCATTTTCATTTGCGTGGAAGGCGCTTGCCGTCTGTTGGACAATGCCAAGAATGAGGTTGTCCTCCATGCGGGAGAAACTGTGTTGTTCCCTGCCACTACACAAGAAGTTACTATTCTGCCGGAAAAAAATGTGAAACTGCTTGAGACTTATGTCTGATCTGTAAAGTATCCAAGGAAATAGAGGGTGTATCAAAACAAAAAAGATATCAAATTGTCACTTCCTTCTCATTTTGATACACCCTCATCCTTTTAAAGAAAAGTGTGGACTCGCAGATCTCACAGGTCGGTCTATGGCTTTATCCGCGTAATTTGCGTCTTAGTAATTCTTTACCAAGATCTTTTCCTGAATACTTTTCTGAAACTCCGCATCAGTTTGAGACCCATTTTTATGCCGTCTATGACGGCCAAACTTGTGTTGAATGCCCGTACAATGGAGTTCCCTTTGTTTGTCGCCGGACGCAAAGGATCTATCAGTTGCTTGCTCAAACGGCTTATCTCTTGCTGATGTTGCCTGATTTGTGCTAGCAGTTCCGCTTTTTGTCGGGTGATGTCTTCCAACGTGAGGGACGTATGTTCGGGAAGGTTATTCATGCGGCGTGTCATTAGGGGTCGGTTTTGCCAAGAACAATCCGGCAATGAACCTGACCATGGGGTTTACAATCAGTTGCTTGCGGAAAACAAACAGTAGGAGGATGAGCAGTACGTGGAAAGCCGCGATTACGCCAAAGCCCGCCAAAAGGCTTCCTAACGCCGGAGCCAGTAAGTAGACTAGTGTGAAGGATATGTAAAACAGAGCCATCATGCCCAATATGACAGCCAGCAACACTACAATGAGGGTCGAAAGCAATATGGAAAGCTTTTCAGTTACTTCCAGCCGTGTGTAGTCCTTCTGCAGTTTCAAATATTCTTTGAACTCGAAGAATAGTTGTCGCAAACTTTCTATACTTTTGTCATCGGCAAACATGGTGGCTCTGTTTTTTCTTGTTCTGGTTTATTCGGCTACTTCGTTTTTTATTTCAGAAGCAATTTCGTCTACCAGTTCGTCCATTTCACGCCGGTTCAGGCGGATTCCCTTTTTGCGTAGTGCTTCCGCAATTCTGTTGCGGGTGTCTTCTCCTTTTTCGGGGGCAAACAAGATGCC
The DNA here is from genome assembly GCA_944320865.1 of uncultured Bacteroides sp. GTDB lineage: Bacteria > Bacteroidota > Bacteroidia > Bacteroidales > Bacteroidaceae > Bacteroides. The sequence continues at coordinate 73,429 of CALUJC010000010.1, forward strand.
GATGGCTGCACCTACTGCTGCGCCACCAAGGAAAGCGGCCAATACGTTTAATGCTTTCATAGTGTATCTCCTTTCTTCATTAAAAGTTTATTGATACTACAAAGTTAATAAAATGTTTTGAGAAAACCTCGTTTTCGGGCGCTTTTTTTGCTATTAAACCATGGTTCTTTCATTAGAGCCTGTTTAAATTTTCCTTTTTTAAGTTTTTATCAGCCCCTTTTTGAGCCTCTTTCCGGTCTCTTTTCCTGTTGTTATTCGTCACGTAGCCCGCTACGCTCCTCATGACAACAGAAAAATATCCTCGAAAACAGCCCTCAAAATGAGGCTGAGCAAAATTTAAACAGGCTCTTAGGCTTTGGACAGCATCCCTTTCCAAAAAGTTAGTGCGAAAAAGGAATATTTACAAAAATGTTCATTTCAAAGGCTATTATTCCCCTATTTCCTTTTGGACATGTCCGTATTTTCTACGGTCCACCTCCGATCCAATACGCCCATGGATTATCGGACTTGTGTCGGACTTGTATCGGAGGAGAGTCGGAGGTGGTACGGATCTAGGTTATGCTTGTTGCGGCAATATATTGGTCTATAGGATGTTATGGGCGCTTCTTAGAGTTATTTTTGTAAGGAAAAGCAAAATGGCGGGTTTTCCCATGTAAACTTTTATGGATTTCGAAACGGGGAATGCGGGATTTTTAATATGTTTACATTTTCATTCTTGCATAGCTTGTTATCGTGCCGTCTGCAGATGAAAATTCCCGTGAATTATTGGGTGGATGAAGCAAAAATATCTTGGAACTCGGATGTTTGGAGAGAAAGCATAAAACCAAGGGGGAGTTGGCATTTAGTCGTCATTAGAAACTATTTTGAATTCATCCGATAAAATATTGTGTCTTTATAAGCACGTCTCCGCTATCTCCTGCATGTCGTTGATGAGCTTGCAGGTGTGGTATCCGTCGGCTACGGCGTGGCTGACGAATACGGAAAC
>CALUJC010000011.1 GCA_944320865.1 uncultured Bacteroides sp.
GTAGTCACGTTCAGTGACGGGAGTACCATCACCTATACTTATGCAGCCGACGGCACCAAGCTGAGGGTTGTGCACAAGATAGGCAGCACTACCACCACGACGGATTACTGCGGGAATGTGGTCTATGAAAATGGAGCTCCAAAGTATTTGCTGACAGAAGAAGGATATGTGACTTTGGCGGATAGGAAATATCACTATTTCCTGCAAGACCATCAGGGGAACAACCGGGTAGTCGTTGACGCGGCGGGCACGGTGGAAGAGGTGAATCATTACTACCCCTTTGGCGGGACTTTTGCAAGCACCAGTGTTCAGCCGTACAAATACAACGGTAAAGAGTATGATGACAAGAAGGGGTTGAATTGGTATGACTACGGGGCGCGGCATTATGATGCAGCGATAGGAAGGTTTACAACGGTTGACCCCTCCGTAGATGCTTACTATCACTCAACTCCTTATGCTTATTGCGAAAGTAATCCGATAAATAGAATAGATCCAACAGGTACAGACTGGTATCAAAATGATTCGACAAAATATTATACCTGGTTTGATGGACAATCGGTTCATAATGGATATTCGTATATAGGCAAAAAAGGAAGTGTCTTAGGAGATTTTGAACCTCTAATAGATAACATCATAACAAATGTATTCCAGCGCAACAGCCTGTACAGCGAAGGTTTTACTTTTGATGTAGTTCCAAATGACAAAGGAGCCTTGATAGGGTCGAAAGAACGAGATTGGGATTTTTTCGATGAATTTATTAATGGAACAGGGCCTGAATTCTCGGTATTTCTTTCGGATCATCCTTACACTGAAGCCATGAAAACGGATAAGGCTGTAATAGAAGGACAGAGAAGAATTCTACTTGGCAAGACAAATATACCAGGACAATTGACTAATTGGACAGGAGATTGGACGGTATGGGACGCTTTATCAACATTTTCACTGGCAAAACAATTTGTAGGCAGTTACCGCTATGACGCTTTTACCAGCAAAGATGGGAAGAACTTGTATAATATCATTAGCGATAGTAAAAGTATGTCCTCTTTCTTGTATCATTTGTTCCCGAGTAGAATGAATCCTAGCCGCATCCAGCAAAAGTTTTTAGGAACTACATATCAATTTTATATATGGAGAAGTAACAAATAATTAACAATGAAGTCATTTTATATTTTTCTATTCGCGCTAATCTGTTCTTCTTGTGATTCTCATTTCGAGAAATTGGAAGGCATTGATTTCAAAGTAGGTTGGGTAAACATGCCAGAGCTGACAACTATATACTATTCATCTTCTATAAATGGAATGGGAGAAGGTGTACTACCCCATCGGATAACAGACATTTATTGGAACGATAGTTATATTTTAGCTAAACAATGCGAAATGTACAGTGACAGTATAATAGGATATTACATTGTCAAAATATTGCCATGCCAGTCTACAGGAGTTCCTTACAGAAGGATAGGGCCCATGCTTGAGAATGAATACGTTCAATTGAAACAGAAACTTAATTTAGATGAAAGGAAAATGAAACATATAAATATCTTTAATTGGAGTTTTTTATGATTCAATGCTCAAAACGAGACTATGGATCATATCAACAAGCTTTAAAACAAAAAAGTATTGATCATCAAAAATGGGAACAAAAAAGATACTAAATTACGAATTGGAATTTTCAAATGGAATATCATTATGCATTTATGAAAATAGAGCAAAAAGTTATGTCCTAATCACACTTGCAATTTTAGCTATTGCTATAATTCTAACTCCAATTATAGCTGCTATATTTCTGATAGACGCAGGTGAAGAAATACCCTTTGGATTCATTCTTACTTGCGTGGTAGCCGTGTTGACTTCTGGTTATTTGGCCAAATTGTACTTATGGAATAAATATGGTAAAGAAGTTTTTTGCTTGCAAAAGAATCATTTATCTTATTATTGCGACTATCACTTCTTTAAAGACAATAAGCAAGATATACAATATCAGTCAATTAGCGTTTATTACATTATCTGTAACAGACCTAAAAAAATAACTAAGAAGCTGATTAAGGCTTTAGAACCAAGTAAAAAAAGCATTATTTGCTTTCGAGTAGATGAGAAATTTATCTACTCAAAGAATGAAATACCTTTAGGAGTAATAATTGAACTTGCTCAACAGTTACATGCCCTTTAAAATAGAATTGTAACTTTTTACTAAATGATGTTTTTGAAGTTTTAGATATGCTTCGCCTGCCCGTCAGGCAAGCATATCTCACCCTAACCATGTCTTGATTGTACACAAAACAATATTTTATCAACTATTTTAAAATTATTCATTATGAAGACTACTAACTATTTATTGCAATCCGTTTATTCTGACGGATTCAGCAGAAGAAAAAACCGTCATTACTGGCGGAGTGATTTAAAAACAAAAACCAACAGAGTAATCATTAAAACAAAAAGTATCATGCAACGAAATATGTTTATCATCAAATGCATTTGCCTGCTGCTATTGGCAAGCTGGAGCTTGCAGGCAGGGGCGCAAAGCGTCAATAACTTTAATGCCTACATGCCGCAGATGCCTTACCTGACACCGGAGGCGGCATCATTGGGCAAGTACGGGGAAATACCCGTAAGCGAGTACACGGGCGTACCCGAAATCAGCATCCCCCTCTACACCGTGCAGGACGGGGAGTTGTCTCTGCCTCTGTCGTTGACTTATCACGCCTCGGGCATCAAGGTGGCGCAGGAGGCCACCTGGGTAGGCCTCGGCTGGGACTTGCAGGCAGGCGGGTGCATCAACCGAGTTGTGTCCGGCAGCTACGACAAGGAGTATACGGTAAACACGGCTTGGGTGGACTGGGAAAAGTTTTTCTCCCAAAGCAATGTGCCGTTTATGACCTTTGGTGACAATTCAGTTTGGGGGAATCTACAGGAAAATCCAAACAGCATCTACAAGCCTTCACTTTATCAAGACCTGTCGTGGGGCATGGGCGAGCCGGACATCTTCCAGGTGTATGTATGCGGGCATTCCTTTGCATTCATCCTGCACCCGAACACGGGAGAGCCTATGTTGGTAGGCAACAACTGCCGGGGATACCGGGTGGAAGCCATGGACAGCTATGATAGCAGCTGGAAGATTACGGACACGGGAGGCATACAATATCTGTTTGAACAGGACGGGGCAGAGGAAATGACCGGAAGTGGACTGAACTATATCACCTCCTGGTTTCTGACCGCCATCGTGCACCCGCAGAAGGGGCGCATCGACCTGGAGTATGAGACGGAAGGCAGTCTGCTTATGAGACTGCAGCCGTCGCTGTACCAGGAGAATGTAGAGGCGGAATATGTCAGCACTATTGTAACCCCCAGCAGCGGCGCGAGTGCCGGATGGCCTAGCCCAGAGTTGCTTGGAGTGCACTCTCCCTTGCTGTATGAAAACAGCATGGTACAGAAGAAATACCTGAAAAGCATCACGGCGGGACTGGCACGCGTGGACTTCTACAAGAGCAGCCGCCAGGACATCGAGGGATACAGCCGGAAGCTGGACTCCATCGTGGTGTACAGCACGTATGCAGCCGAAGAGGCCGTAAGGCACATTGCTTTCAGCTATGACTACTATCAGTATACCAACAAGGGCGGAGACTACATGAACGACAAAGGAAATGTGCCGGCCAACGACTACCGCCGCAAGAGGCTGAAACTGGTAAGCGTATCGGTAAATGACGAACTGTACAGCTTTGAGTATGACAACACGCCGTTGCCCTACAAGACTTCGTACGCCGCCGACTTCTGGGGCTACTACAACGGTCGGGAGAACAGAAGTTTTCTTTGCGCGTCCAACAAGATGCGGATTCACGGTCGAGGAATGACCAGAGGGCTGGGGGATGCCAACCGCTATGCCGACCCGGACTACGCCAAGGCGGGCATGCTGACCAAGATAACATATCCCACCAAGGGTTATACAATGCTGGAGTATGAACTGAATGACTTCGTGGACAACGTCACCTGGTATCCGCTGGCCGGGGACATGTATCTCGGAAACGAGCAAGCCACCGCGATAAATGCCTTTGATTGCTATACCTCAGACGACTACCGGAGCAAGAATTTCACCTTGGAGGAAGCAAAGGAGGTTACCGTTTCCTTTGCCGTAGTAAGCCCCTACTTCTACCTGAGCAGCTGTTCCAGCGCTTACGCGAAAATAACCAGGACTGACGGGGGCAACTTTTTCAAGTATTACCAGATACCTCACCAGATGATCAATGAAAAGACTCATTCATATACGTTCACTGAAAAGCTGACCCTGGAGGCAGGCGATTATAATGTGACCTGCTTTTTCCCGCCTGAGGTGCACGGGCAGCTGGAAGGTTGCGAAAGCCTGACGAACATAACCATCATCTATTACAGCGATCCGGACATTTCCGAGCACTACGACGGCATATCCTACGGCGGCGGGTTGCGCATTGCCTCCATGGAGCAGCACGATGCGGACGGCAGCCTGCTGCGCAAGCTGGACTATGACTATACGAATGAAGACGGCACCTCGAGCGGGAAGCTGTTACTGCCCGTACCAGAGGAACAGACGGACACCTGGTATGTAGGCACCCTTTCGCCGGCCTTGGACCAGTTCAACAAGTACATCCTTACCTCCGGGGCAAAGATACCCGCCATCACCTCCCTGCACGGCACGCCCGTGGGCTACAGCCGGGTGACGGTGAAGGACAGCAAGGAAGGGGTGGACAACGGCAAGACCGTCACCACGTATCACAACACGCCGGCCCTGCACTACTTCTACGACACTTACCTCTTTACCAATTACCTGAACGGGAAGCCCATAGAGCGCCTGCAGGTGTCGGCCGACGGCAAGAACGTGCAGAAGCAGAAATGGGAATATACCCTGAAGAACACGGCAAGCGTGATGCTCAATGCCTTTGCCACCGACCTGGCGCAAGGGAGCGCAAACCATTCTGCTTTTCTCGGCACCAAGCGCTACCGCATCCAGGCCTACCCCTTCTACCAGGAGTGGAGCGCCGTGTCGGAAGAGCAGGTCATCGAATACAACAGCGATGGAACGCCCACAGTAACCCGCTGCACGCAATACGAGTATGACGCGGAAGGCAAGCAACCTACGGCCATCACCCAAAGTACCAGCGGGGGCGGCACGCAGAAAACCACCATCAGCTATGCCGACGCGTTCAAGGGTACCGGGGTTTACGACAAAATGTACAGCCTGAACATGCTGGATTATCCCGTAGAGACCGTGGAGCAACAGGACGGGGAAACTGTCATGAAAAGCAAGAATGAGTATGCCTTGTTCGACAATGTGCCCCGCCTGGGCAGCATCCGGCAGGCGAAAGGCAACGGGAGCTACGAGACGCGGATGCAGTACACGCGCTACGACAGCGACGGCAATCTGCTGGAGCTGGTGCGCCCCGACCGGGTGACGGTGTCCTATCTGTGGTCGTACAGAAACCATTACCCGGTGGCGCAGGTGGAGAGCATGGCGTATGACGACGTGGTGAATGCGCTGACCCCAAGCTACGTATCCTCCATCAACAACGGCATTGAAGGGGTGACGCAACTGCGCAACATACAGGGACAACTGGGGCAAGGCATCGTGACGGCATGGAGCTATAGACCACTGGTGGGAATATTGGGCAGCATAGACCCCGACGGGAATACCTACCTGCATGTATATGATGATGCAGGACGGCTGTCCCAAGTGCGCGATACGGCAGGGAAAACGCTGGAAAGGTATGAATATAACTACAGGGAATAAACCGACTACAGCCATCTGCCGGGTATGTTGAATTGCGCCGGTACGTCATAGGAGGTAATAGAGAGGTATACGGATATATTCCCTCTATTACCTCTCTTCATTATCAAGCAACACCTGCTTGCCGTCATGCCGATAGGACACATTGTATCATGGCTGCATTTTTCCCCCTGAAACGCGGCAGATTGCGGATTTATCCGTACATTTGTCCCAATAAATTATGTAGTACTCAAACATTCACCCGTAAACACGTATTTGATAGATGAGAAAATGGCGTATTGAAGACTCCGAGGAGTTGTACAACATCACCGGATGGGGCACTTCCTACTTCGGTATCAACGAGAAGGGACATGCTGTAGTGACACCCCGCAAGGATGGCGTGGCCATCGACTTGAAAGAACTGGTGGACGAACTGCAATTGCGCGACGTAACTGCACCTATGCTGCTGCGCTTTCCCGACATACTGGACAACCGCATCGAGAAAATATCCTGCTGCTTTGAGAAAGCGGCGGAAGAATACGGTTACCGGGGCGAAAACTTCATCATCTACCCCATCAAGGCCAACCAAATGCGCCCCGTGGTGGAGGAAATGATTACACACGGTAAGAAGTTCAACCTGGGGCTGGAAGCGGGCTCGAAACCCGAGCTGCATGCCGTCATCGGCATCAACACTGACCCCGACTCGCTGGTAGTGTGCAACGGATACAAGGACGAAAGCTTCATCGAGCTGGCCTTGCTGACGCAGAAGATGGGCAAACGCATTTTCCTCGTGGTGGAGAAGCTGAACGAACTGAACCTCATCGCCAAGATAGCGCGCCGCCTGAAGGTGCGCCCCAACATCGGCATCCGCATCAAGCTGGCCAGCAGTGGCAGCGGCAAGTGGGAAGAAAGCGGAGGCGACGCCAGCAAGTTCGGGCTGACGTCCAGCGAGCTGCTCGAGGCGCTGGACTTCCTGGAAAAGAAGGACATGAAGGACTGCCTGAAGCTGATACACTTCCACATAGGCAGCCAGATAACCAAGATACGCCGTATAAAGAACGCCCTGCGCGAGGCATCGCAATTCTACGTGCAACTCAAGAAGATGGGCTTCGACCTGGAGTTTGTGGACACCGGCGGCGGCATGGGCGTGGACTACGACGGCACCCGCTCGAGCAACAGCGAAAGCTCGGTGAACTACTCCATACAGGAGTACGTGAACGATGTGGTGTCCACCTTCGTCGACGCGGCCGACAAGCACGGCTTCCCCCACCCCAACATCATCACCGAGACGGGGCGCAGCCTGACAGCCCACCACTCCGTGCTCATCATCGAGGTGCTGGAGACAGCCTCCCTGCCCGAAATGGACGACAATTGGGAACCCGATGAAAGTGCCCACGAATTGGTGAAAGAACTGTACCAGATATGGGATAACCTGAACCAGCGCAGCATGCTCGAACCTTGGCACGACGCACAGCAGATACGCGAAGAGGCACTCGACCTCTTCAGTCACGGCATTGTGGACTTGAACACGCGGGCACAGATAGAGAAACTGTATTGGAGCATCTGCCGCGAAATAAGCTCCATTGCCGCCGGCATGAAGCACTGCCCGGAAGAGTTCCGCAAGCTGAGCAAGCTACTTGCCGACAAATACTTCTGCAACTTCTCGCTGTTCCAGTCGTTGCCCGACTCGTGGGCCATCGACCAAATGTTCCCCATCATGCCCATCCAGCGCCTGGACGAAAAGCCCGACCGCGAAGCCACGCTACAGGACATGACGTGCGACTCCGACGGCAAGATAGCCAACTTCGTCAGTTCGCGGGCCGATGCCACCACGCTGCCCGTGCACTCGCTGCGCGACAAAGAGCCCTACTACCTGGCCGTGTTCCTCGTAGGCGCCTACCAGGAGATACTGGGCGACATGCACAACCTCTTTGGCGACACCAACGCCGTACACATCTCGGTGAACAGCAAAGGCTACACCATCGACCAGCAGATAGACGGCGAGACGGTGGCCGAGGTGCTGGACTATGTGCAGTACAACCCCAAGAAGCTGGTGCGCACGCTGGAAACGTGGGTCAGCCAGTCAGTCAAAGAAGGCAAGATTTCGCTGGAAGAAGGCAAAGAATTCCTGGCCAACTACCGCTCGGGCCTGTATGGGTACACTTATTTGGAATAAACGGTACATAGACACAAGAAGGAGATGGATAAACTTACAGTCATCAAGGTGGGTGGAAAAATCGTGGAAGAGCACGACACCCTGCAGCAATTGCTGGACGACTTTGCCAAGATAGGCGGATACAAGGTATTGACACACGGCGGCGGGCGTTCGGCCACACGGTTGGCCACCCGCCTGGGCATAGAGAGCCGCATGGTGAACGGGAGGCGCATCACCGACGCCGAGACGCTGCAGGTGGTGACCATGGTGTATGGCGGGCTGGTGAACAAGAACATCGTGGCGGGGCTGCAGGCACGCGGCGTCAATGCCTTGGGACTGACAGGCGCCGACATGGATGTCATCCGCTCGGTCAGGCGCCCCGTACAGGAGGTGGACTATGGCTTTGTGGGCGATGTGCGCCAAGTGAATGTAGACCTGCTGGCTGACCTTATCTATAAGGGCGTGGTGCCCGTCATGGCTCCACTTACCCACGACGGGCAGGGCAGCCTGCTGAACACCAATGCCGACACCATCGCAGGCGAAACGGCCAAAGCCCTGGCCCGGCGCTTCGACGTCACCCTGGTGTATTGCTTTGAAAAGCCGGGCGTGCTGCGCGACGAGAACGACGACAGCAGCCTCATCCCCGAAATCACCCCTGAGCTGTTCGACCGGCTGGTGGCCGACGGCACGGTGCAGGGCGGCATGATTCCCAAGTTGGAAAACTCTTTCGACGCACTCAAGGCAGGCGTATCCGAAGTGGTCATCACGCAAGCCTCGGCCATCGGCCGGCAAACGGGCACACGCATACGGCTGCAATTCTAAAAAAACGCAAAAAGCACACTCGCTATTGTAACTTTTCACAGGCTCAACCGTCAACTAATTAGAGATGCAGGAACTCAGCTTTCTCAACGACATTCTCCCGCTGAAAAACCAGCTCTTCCGGCTGGCGTTGCGGATAACCCTCGATAGGGCGGAAGCAGAAGATGTGGTGCAGGAGGCGTTGATAAAGGTGTGGAACAAACGCAATGAGTGGCAGCAGCTCGACTCGGTGGAAGCCTATTGTTTGGCTGTGACACGCAACTTGGCCATAGACTACAGTGAAAGGAAAGGGACACAATCCGTTGAACTGACAAGCGATGCGGAGCAACCCGACACGACGGCAGGGCCGCACGAGCAATTGGTCTACGAAGAACGCATGGCGTGGATAAACCGCCTGATGGACCGCCTGCCCGAAAAGCAACGCCTGGCCATGCAGCTGAGGGACATCGAAGGAAAAAATTATAAAGAAATAGCGATGGCTTTAGGGCAAACGGAAGAACAGGTAAAGGTAAACATCTTCCGCGCCCGGCAAAAGATAAGGAAAAAATTACTGGAGATAGAGAATTATGGATTATAATGATATCGAACAACTGTTGGAACGCTACTGGCAATGCGACACCTCCGCAGAGGAGGAAGCACGGCTGCGCGACTTCTTTACACAAGAAGAAGTGCCTGCCCACCTGTTGCGCTACAAAAGCTTGTTCGAGTTCCAGAAGGGGCAACAACAGGTGCAGGTAAGCGATGACTTCGACGCACGCCTGATGGCCCGTATAAAGGCCACAGAACCCATAGTGGTGAAAGCCCGAAGGGTATCGTCCAGCGTACGCCTTACCCCCTTGCTGAAGGCCGCAGCCGTCATAGCCATCGTAGTGGGGCTGGGTAACTTGATGCAACGCTCATTCTTTGCAGACAATGGGCAGGAGATAGTGCCCGACACCATTGGCGAACAAATCACCACGCCGTCGGTGGCCTTGTCACAAGAAGCTGCCAACGCCTCCGAGAAGCAATTGTCCGACAGCATACCGCATGCCGAATTGCCGCCTACGGAGAAGGTGACCACCAAGTAAACAACAGACATTTTCATTTGCTTTAAACATAAGATTATAGTTAGTGTGCTTTATTAAGGAAACCTGAGGCTGTGAAGTTTCAATATCTCTCAACACTTGTGAAAACTAACTAAGATAAAAGGGACTCTGCGTGATGCAGCGTCCCTTTTATTTTTCTCCGCGCAGGAGGATGTCAGATGTAGTTGATTAAGAGAGAGATTTTCAGAGTTTATGCAGGTGGCGTTTGGGCACGTCCAGTTCGGGGTCGCCCTTATAGCCCACGTCGCCACTGCCACTTACGCGCACCTTCAGGAAGTCCACGGCATGGCACTCAATGTCGCCCGAGCCGGAGATGTGGGTATCCACGCGCGATGCTTCAAGCCCGGCAGCCAGGATGTCGCCCGAGCCGGTAATGCCGTAATCGGCTTGCTGCGCCTTGCCCCCGTTTATCTTGAAGGTTCCCGAGCCGGTCACTTCCACCTTCACCTCGCCGCTGGCCAGCAGATGGCTGAACTCCACATCGCCCGAGCCGGTGATGCTGCCCTTTGCGGAGCCACACACCAAGTCCGTGCCGCTAAGGTTGCCCGAGCCCGTGACAGCAGTCTTCAAGTCGGTGCACACCACACGGTTCACCTTCAGGTCGCCCGAGCCCGTGACGGAGAGTTTCAAGTCGCCCGTATTCAGCTCGCCGGGCAGCAAGAAGGAGCCGGAGCCGGACAAGGCCACGCCATTCAGCCCTTCCGACGAGATGCGCACTTGCAGCTTGTTGTAGGACACGCGGACGTTCTTCTTGAAGCCCAAGTGCAGCGTGCCGCCCTTCACGTAGATGTCGAGCAAGTCCACGATGTTGTCCGACGTATAGACCTCCACCGTGGGGCGTCCGGACTTCTGGGCATAGGTCACGTCGAACGAGCCTGCCATCTCCACCCGGGTAAAGTTGTCCACGCGGATATCCTTGGTCACATAAGTCTTGCTTGCCTTAACGGTCTTCCGGCCGAACCAATCGCCTGAGTTGTACGTACTTTGTCCGCAAGACATCAGGCCGAGCGCCGCTACGACGGCGGCAAAGAGTGTCATCAGTTTCTTCATTGTATTTCTGCTTTAAATGTTATTTTACCTGTTAGACGGGGTGCGGACGCAAAAAGTTGCACGGCGGAGCATTTTTTTCTTCCCCATCCCCGGGCAGGTTTGTCACGGCAAAGAAAGACCAAAAGCCATGCCAAAACCGCAGCACGCTGATAATGAGAAGGAAGGAATGCAGGCAGGGTGTCCATTTCCGCACACAATGTCCGGTTTCAGGCGGCAGGCGGACAGCCGGGCATTTGCTTTTCTCGCAGAAATTTCCTTCTTTTGACCTCCGGAAAAGCTTCTTTTACACCATGACCCTATCCACACTACACGACCCCGAGCTGGGCGACATTGTGCTGCGCCCCGACGCGCGCGCCCGCCGACTGACCTTCCGCATGCGCGACGGGCGCCTGCACGTCAGCCTGCCGCCGGGCACCCCTGTGGCCGAGGTGCGCAAGGCCGTCGACCAGCTGCGACCGCGCCTGCAGGCCCTGCGCGGGGTCGGAAGCCTGCCACTCATCGACACCAGTTACCGCATCGACACGGACTTCTTCCACCTCAGCCTGGAGGAAGGCACGGGCAGCCGCTTCCTGGCGCGCGGCGGGGAGGACAGGCTGAAAATCATTTGCCCGGCGGGCACCGACTTCCGCAATGCGGAGCTGCAGACTTGGCTGCGCAAAGTCATCGTGGAGGCGCTGCGCCATCGGGCCAAAGCCATCCTTCCGCCCCGCCTCGGCGAGCTGGCCCGTCGGCACGGGCTGGCCTTCCGCAGCGTGAAAATCAACACCGGACACACCCGCTGGGGCAGCTGCTCGGCCGGGAAGAACATCAACCTGTCGTGCTACCTGCTGCTGTTGCCCGCACGCCTGGCGGACTACGTGCTGCTGCACGAGCTGGCGCATACCCGCGAAATGAACCACGGTCCGGGCTTCTGGGCGCTGCTCGACCGGCTGACCGACGGACAGGCACAGGCCCTGCGCCGCGAACTGAAGCAATATCACACCGACTTGCCGCCGGCCACAACCGCCTAATAATCAGCCTCCGGTAGCCTTCCATCGCTACCGTGCTAGCGTAGTAACGCCCGCCCGGTAGCTTTCCTACGCTACCAAGCGGGCGTTACTATGCCGGAATGAGGGTTCTGAATGCAATTTAATGCGGATTCCCCTCCTCCCGGGAGAAGAGGAATTCAGCTACACTACACTTTTAATTCGCCATCTGGCAAGGGATTATTGTTGCGAGAGTTGCTTCACCTCGTCGCCCTCGCGCTCAAAGCGGTAGTGTCCGCCCTGCTCGCTCAGCTCGAAGAGGGCAATCTTTTCCGTGGGATTGTCCACAATCATCAGCGCGTTCTGCTCGGCAAAGCGGCCCACGGTGAGCGTCAGGGGCTCGTGCTGCAACAGGCTGTCCAGCAGCAGGCTGTCGTTGAGGTAGACCGATACCGACCGGCCTGCGAAGCCTTGCTCCAGGGTGATGGTGTACGTCTCCAGGAAGCGTCGTTCCTGCTCCTTCTGCTGGCTGAGGCGCATGGACATGTACGAAAAGATGACGACGACGCAGATAACGGCAAACCCCAGTATGCCGTTGCCTATCATAAACTGTTTGTTGGTATTCAAGCGATGTGCCATAAGTGTAGAAAGCTTTTAATGATATATGCTTGCAAATGTAGCAATAATCTGTCAATTCTCCGCCTTTTCCTTGGCCGCATACTCGCTGGGTGCCACGCCGAACTGCTTTTTGAAGGCGCGCGAGAAGTAGGAGTGCGTGCTGAAGCCCGTCATGTCGGCTATTTCGGACACGTTGTATTTGCCCCCCGCTATCAGTTCGGCCGCCCGGTTCAGCTTGTAGGTGCGGAAGAAGGCACTGGGATTCTCGCCCGTCAGCCCCTTCACTTTGTAGTAGAATTTGGTGCGCGAAATGTGCAGCATCTCCGTCATGTGCTGAATGTCCAGCTCGGGGTTCGACAATTCTTTTTCCATCAGCTGGTACAGTTCGGTCATAAACACATTGTCCTGCGGCGACAGCATGTCTTCCTCAATCTTGTCGGTCTGCGTGGCCCGTGTCAGCAGGCTGCGTACCATCTCCCTGTTCTTCAGTTGCGACTTCACCAGAGCTTGCAGGTAGGCCGGGTCGAAAGGCTTGGTGACATAGGCGTCGGCACCCGTGTTCAATCCCTCCACCTGGTCGTTGATGGCCGTCTTGGCCGTCACCAGGATGACGGGGATGTGGCACAGTTGCAGGTCTTCCTTCACGGAGCGGCACAGCCAGTAACCGTCTTTGCCCGGCATCACCACGTCGCTTATCACCAGGTCGGGTGCTTCCTCGCCCATCACCTTCAGGGCATCCTCCGCGCTGTAGCTGCACACCACGCGATATTCTGCCGAAAGCAGGGCCTGCAGGTAGTGGGCCACCTCAGCATCATCGTCCACCGCCAGGATGGTGTACGGTTTTTCCTCGTCTTCGCCTCCGGGCTTCCCTTCCGTGCCAGCCTGTGCCCCGGGCAGCGGGAAGGCTTCGGGCTGGCTGTTGTTTTCAGACGCCCGTTCTTCGGCAGCATATACCTCGTCGTCGGTAGGCAGAATGAAGGTGAACACCGTGCCCTTCTCCCCCTCCAGCTGCGCGGCCTTGAGGTAGCCATGGTGCAGCACGGCCAGGCTGCGGGCATAGTAGAGGCCGATGCCCGTGCCCCAGTTGTATACGCCCCGCTCGTTGTTGTCCAATTGGTAGTAGCGCTCGAATATTTTTTCCAGTTTGTCGGCCGGGATGGGTTCACCCGTATTGGCCACCGACACTTGGGCATACTGCGTGGCGGTATCTTCATCCTTCAGTTTGAACTGGCGGGCGGCATCCCCACGTGCCAGCACGTCGAAAGACACTTTGATTTTGCCACCCGACGGGGTGAACTTCATGGCGTTGGACATCAGGTTGGCAAAAATCTTGTCTATCTTGTCCTCGTCCAGCCACATCATGAAGGTGTCTTCCAGCCCGTAGGCCAGCAAAGAGATATTCTTGTTCTGTGCATTGACACGGAAAATGTCCGTCTGCCGCCTCAGCACGTCTATCAGGTCGGCACGTTTCACCTGAAGCTTCAGCGTGTCGTTCTCCAGCTTGTTGAAATCCAGCATCTGGTTCACCAACTGCAACATGCGGTTCACGCTGCGCTGCACTATGCAGAGCAGGCTCTTGTCGTTCCCGCCGATGCGCGGACTGTCGCACAGCTGGGCCACCGGCCCTGCAATCATGGTGAGCGGCGTGCGGAACTCGTGGGACACGTTGGCAAAGAAGCTCATGTTCATGCGGTTCACCCGCTGTTCCTGCTCCTTCTCCCTTTCTGCTTGAAGGGCAGCCGCCTTTTCAGCGCGGATGCGCCGCCAAGCCCTTACAAAGAGGGCGGCAATCCCTGCACAAACCAGCACGTAGATGAGGTAGGCCCACCACGTTGCCCAAGGGGCAGGCTCCACACGCAGGCGGATGGAGTTTTCGGCCTGCACCACGCGTCGGTCGTTGTCCATGACGCACACCTTGAAGTCATACTCCCCGGCCGGCAGGTTGGCGTAGTAAGCCTCGCGGTTGTTGTGCGCGTCAATCCAGTAGCGGTCGAAGCCCTCCAGCTTGTAGAAGTAGTGCACGCGCTCGTGCTCGCCGTAGTCCACAGCCAGGAAGGAGATGCTGAAACCATTCTGGTCATGCTTCAGCCGTATGTCGGGATTGTAAGATAGCAACTTGTCGATGCACCCGTCCCGCCCGGGGCGCACCAGGCGGTTGTGCACCTTGAGGTTCTCGAACAGCACGGTGACATCTCGCTTGGCAGGTACGCCGATGGGTTGGAACAGCGTCAGTCCGTGCGTACCGCCAAAGACCAGCGTCCCGTCCGCCAGGCGGCACGAGGCACGGTCGTAAAACTGGTTTCCACCAATGCCGTCGGCCTCATAGTAATTGGTGAAGCGGCCCGTGGCGCGGTCATATTTGCTCAGACCGTAAAGGGTGCCCACCCACAGGTTGCCCTGGCTGTCTTCTTCAATGCTCGAAATGTCCGAGCAAGCCGCCCCTGGCACAGCCTGCAGCCGACGCGTGGAGGGGGTGTAGCGCAGCAGCCCGTTGGCCACGGTGCCTATCCACACCTCACCTGCCGAATCCTCGTACAAGGCCGTAGGGATGAACACCGAGCGCTTGATGGCCTCCCTCACCCCTGCCGAGTCCGGCGCCAGCGGCTGCAACTCCCCCGTGCGGATGTCTATCAGCTGTATAGGTTTGTAGAAGGCTGCAGCCAGCATCTTGCCCTCCTTCTTCAGCGGCAGCAGGCCGGGGATGAAGGTGAAGCCCGAGCCTTGGCTCACGTCGAATGCCTTTATCTGCCGGAAGGCCTTGTCGCCCGGCTTCAGCGTGTACACATAGGGGGTGGCCGTGCCTATCCAGATGCCGCCCAGCGTGTCTCTGGCCATCGACATGGGCAGATAGACGTCGTAGCGCGCCTCCACCTGCAGCCGGCCGTCACGCCACCTGCACTTCAAGGCCTCGTTGCTGCTGGCGGTCATCCAGAGGTTGTCGTCGGCATCCACCAACAACTGGTTCACGCGGATGTCTTTCTGCCGGTAGTCGGCAAAGAGTTGCTGCATGTCTATCTTCACTATCTTGTGCCGGGTCAGGTCGTAGCGATACACCCCGTCGTTCAGCGTAGTGACCCACAAGATGTCGTCCGCCCCCGCTGCCAGCGACACCACCGACTTGTTGTGGAAGAACGTGCGCAGGTAATTGTCGTTGTTAAAGCGTTCCTTATAATGGTAGCACACGGCAAAGCCCTGGTCGGCCGAGCCAATCCACAGGTTCTGCCGCGAGTCGGTAAACATCCGGCTGATGCGGAATCCGGGAACTTCAAAGGGGAAGCCTTCCTCATTCTGGGCCACCACCGTACCGTCTTTATAATTATAGCAAAACATGCCGTGAGCCGACGTATTGAGCAGCAGGCAATGGTCGCCGTAGGGATGAATGACATTGACCTCGCTTTGCGACAACACAGGATGCCCGCGCAACACATCGGGCACCTCGACAAAACGCCGCGTGCCGGTGTCGTAAATCATCAGCGTGCGCAGCCCTGTGAGCCACAACCTGCCATCCGTATGGAGGTAGTAAAACCAAGGCCGCCCTTCCAACTCAACGGAATCCTTCAGCTGCCAGGTGTAAGAATCGTAGCAACGCAAGGCCGTGGGCGTCACCACCCACAAGTCGTTGTCCTGGTCCACAAAGCACTTGATGTTCATCTCCCCCCGTGGGTCGAGCTGCGGGATAACCCGCTCCATTTGTCCGGAAACAGGATTGTACACCGACAGATGAGTTATATAGTTCAGGAAGATGCGCCCGTCGCGGCTCTCCAGCAACTGCTGGCCGTTGCGGTTAGGGGTATCGGTAGGCACATCAAGAAAATTATCCTGGTCGGTATAGCGGCAAAGCCCGTTGACGGTAGAAATCCATAACCTCCCCTGCGAGTCGCGCAGCATGTCCTTCACCTGGTTGTCGGGCAGCGACATCGAGTCTTCCGTGCAGAAATACTGATGGAATTCATACACATTATATTTGTTCAATCCACGGAACGTGCCAATCCACACATGCCCTTGCTCGTCTTCAGCAAAAGCATTCACCTGCTGGTTGGACAGGTCAGTGGCAATAAGCGGGTTTTCCTCCACACGCCCTTGCCGGTTGTCCTCCACCGGACGGCATGAGACGGTCATCCCAAACAAGAAAAAAAGCGGCAATAGCAAGAGGCCGGTTGGTGTTTTCATAACAGTACTACTTTATCTGGTTAGGTCCTTTCAGGTTATTGTAATTTTCTGCGAAAATAGTAATAATTCTGTCCCGATACATTGTTATTGAACATATTTTAAACACACAGATAAATTTTTGAACATATAGGACAACCCCGGTTGAACATACAGACAAGCATTTTGTAACTACAGACAAATCCTTTATTTTTAAAATTATAAAATTTGCACGCCTAAAAAACTTATTTCTTTTAACCCAAAACAAACTGTATTACAAACATGAAAAGCAACTTGAGAAACACAAGTTTGAAAAGGCTGTTGGGAACAGCGCTTTTCTTATTGATGTGCGTTCCCTTTGCATTGGCCCAAAGCCAGGTAAAGGTGACAGGTAAAGTAATTGACGACCTTGGCGAGTCCATGATAGGCGTCAGTATTCTGGAGAAAGGTACTACCAATGGCGTAGTAACCGACATCGATGGCAATTACACCTTATCAGTCAACCAAGGGGCAACCCTCGTATTCTCTTATGTAGGCTACGTGACGCAGGAACACGTAGTAAGCGGAGGCACGCTGAATGTCACTTTGAAGGAAGACACCGAAACCCTCGACGAGGTAGTGGTAGTGGGCTACGGTGTGCAGAAGAAAAGCGACTTGACAGGAGCCATCTCTTCCGTAAAGACGGCAGATATTGAAAACCGTACCATCACCCGCGCGGAAGAAGCCCTGCAAGGCAAGACGGCCGGCGTGCAACTGGTATCAACGAGTGCACAGCCCGGTTCTTCGCCCAGCATCCGTATCCGTGGTTATTCATCCAACGGTACTTCCGACCCCTTGTATGTAGTAGATGGTCTGATTGTTTCCGACTTGAGCAGCATCGACCCCAACAACATCAAGAGTATGGAGGTGTTGAAAGACGCCGCCTCGGCTGCCATCTACGGTGCCCAGGCCGGTAATGGCGTGGTCTTGATTACAACCAAGACAGGTACCAAGGGGAGCAGCAGCATCACCTATGACTTCCAATATACCATAAACAGTCTTGCCAACCGCCCCGAGCTGATTAATTCACAGGAATCCTTGTCGCAACAGAAAGAAGTAAGCAACACCTTCACCGACCAGGATATCCAGAACCTCATCGACTCCGGCATCTGGGACGGCCAGTCTTCCACCGACTGGTACGACGTGGCCTTCACCAACTCGGCCATGCAACGCCACAGCGTCAACCTGCAAGGCGCCAACGACAAAGGCTCATTCTACCTTTCGTTGAGCAACCTTTACAACGATGGTATCCTGCGGGGCAATTACGACACCTACCGCAGGCTGTCCATCATGCTGAATGCCGACTACAACATCAAGAAGTGGCTGAAAGTAGGCGTTACCGCCAATTACAACAAGTACACCACACGCCCCATCTCCGATGGTAGCTCTAATTCCTCCTACGGCAGTATGATTTCGCGCATCATGACGATGAAACCTTATTGGCGTTCCACCTATGCCCCCGATGCGCTGCCTGCCCAAATGCAGGGATTGCTCGACTCAGGCTACAACTTGTTTACCGATGAAAACGGCGATTACTACATGACACTGGGCGATGGAGAATCCGTGCACCCGCAAGTAAACCTGCGCAAGAGCAACATCAAGCGCTTCGGCAACTCCCTGAGCGGCACCCTTTACGCCAACTTCACCCCCTTCAAGGGCTTTACGTTCACCAGCCGCTTGGGCTACCGTGAGTCAAACGACAACTACTACCAGTACGACAACCTGTTCTACGGCTCATCCTCCGTCCTCAACCAAGACCAGAACGGCGCACAGCGCAGCAACACATCAGTGACATACTACCAGTGGGAAAACTTTGCCAACTACTCCACCACCATCGCACAAGACCATAACTTGTCCGCCATGCTGGGTATGTCTTTTGCTGAAACAAAAACAACCTATGTACAGGCAGGAGTAGACAAGGTTTCAAAAGACGACCCGTTGTTCCAAGACGTGTCTTATCCGGCAGGCACAGCCGCCAAGACGGTTGCCGGTTACGACAACGTGGCCCGCAAGCTCTCTTACTTCGGCCGCCTGAGCTACGACTACAAGAACCGCTACATGGCCCAGTTCTCCATGCGTGCCGATGCTGCCGACTCCTCCATCCTGCCCATGAACAACCGCTGGGGTTACTTCCCGTCGGTATCGGCCGGCTGGGTGCTGTCCAACGAAAAGTTCTTCCAGGACAATAACAACACGCCCGTCACTTTCGTCAAGCTGCGTGCCAGCTGGGGACAGAATGGTAGTACCAGCAACCTGGGGAATTATTCTTACTCCAATTCGTTGACCTCCAACTCCATCGGTTATTCCTACTATACCACGCAGATGATTTATGCCTCGCTGGCACGCCCCAACCAGGTGGCCAACAACGAGCTGAAGTGGGAAACCTCCGAGCAACTGGACCTGGGCTTCGATGTACGCGCATTCAACGACCGCTTCACTTTGGGCTTCGACTGGTATAAGAAGAAAACCAAGGACTTGATTGTTTCCGAAATCACCATCCCCTTCGAAGTAGGCAACTCTTCCGCCCCATTGAATGCCGGCAGCGTAGAAAACCAAGGCTTTGAAATAGAATTAGGCTGGAAGGACAAGCCCAACAAGGACTTCAGCTACTCTGTCAACGCCAACTTGGCCACTTTGAAAAACAAAGTAACCCATCTGGATTCCAGAGTCAGCAACGGGCGCATAGAAGGTGCCACCCGCATTGCAGGTTACGGCAGCATCACAGCCTTCGAGGTAGGACACCCCGTGTGGTACTTCCGTGGCTATGAAGTAGACCACCTGGACGATAAGGGCGCCCCGGTTTATGTAGACCAGGACAACAACGGCAGCATCGACGATGAAGACCGCGTGGAAATAGGCAAGCCAATGCCGGACTTTACCTTCGGTCTGACAGCCAGCTTCAACTACAAGGACTTCGACTTCCTCATATTCGGTAGCGGCTCCATCGGCAACGATGCCTTCATGGCCTACGAATACCACGACATCTCTTACACCCTGAAAGAACTGTACGACCAGCGCTGGACGGCCGACGGCTCCACCAACCGTAAATATGCGGCGCCCACACAGACGGGTGTGGACAAATACGCCATGTCCGATGCCTATGTATTCGATGCTTCCTACTTCCGTATCAAGCAAATCCAACTGGGCTACACGCTCCCGCAGAACCTCACCCGGAAAGCCTTTATCGACAAATGCCGCCTGTATGTGTCGCTGGATGACTTCTTCACCTTCACAAGTTATCCGGGCATCGACCCCGAAGTTTCTGCTTCCGCCACCAGTGGTATGGGCGTAGACTTCGGTAACTATCCTACCACCAAGAAAGTGGTATTCGGCCTTTCTGTAACATTCTAACAATACACTAACAAACACATGTATCTATGAAAAAGTACAAATTATATATCGGATGCCTGTCTGCAGCCTTGTTCATCACAAGTTGCAACGTCGACTTATTAAACATACCTCAAGAAGGGGTTATCAGCGAAGAGAATTTCTATAAAACCGATGCCGATTGCGACGAGGCCATTACCGCCGTATACAACTCCTTCCGCAATGCCTATTCGGGAGACATCGACTGGAGGTATTGCAACGGTTTCCTGTTGAAGAACATGCTGGCCGACGACCTGTATTGCGGCGGGGCATGGGACCAGCCCGCCCCGCAGGAGCTGGCACAAAGCGTGACCACAACCACCAACGAATGGGTAAAACTGTACTACCGCGAGCTCTACAGCACCATCTACCTGGCCAACATCGTGCTCGAGAAGTTCGATGAATCGTCCGACATCAAGAAAAGGAACATTGCGGAGGCCAAGTTCTTCCGTGCCATCTGCTACTTTGAACTGGTCACCCTGTGGGGCAACCCGCCTTTGGTAGACCACGTGCTGACGGCAAGCGAATACGAGCAGCCCAACTCCTCGGAAGCGGCTTTATACAGCTTCATTGAGACAGACCTTACTGAAGCCATCAATGCCGGAGTATTGGTTTCCAAGACCAACATGGATGACAAAGATACCGGGACACGCGTCACCCAGGAGGCGGCACAGGCATTGCTCGGCAAGGTATACCTCTACCAAGGCAAGTACCTCGAGGCCAAAGCACAGTTCAAGGCCGTCATCGACTCCCAGAAGTACGACCTGGTGGACGACATCACCATCCTCTACCACATGGCCGGCAACGGTTGCAAAGAATACATCTTCGAGAATGTGCGCCACAATGACCCCAACAACCTATGGGGAGGTGTAAACGGCGGAACCGGACAAAGCGGTGCCCACCAGATTCTGGGCAACTGGCCTTTCAGCATTTCGCTGTTCATGGGTCCTGAAGCGCTCAGCCACTACAACTTCTGCCCGCAAGGCTATGCCAAGTTCAACCCCACAGGCACCATCTACGATGCCTTTGTGGCAGAAGAGGGAGAAAGCGGCTATCGCCTGACCAACTGGATTAAGACTTGGGACCAGGTTGTAGCCATGAACGTCTACATGCCGTCCTCCGGTTCTTCGCCCACGTGCGAGGGATACTACCGCTTGAAATGGCTGCCCACCCAAGAAGACGAAAACGTAACCGACTGGTCGGGAGCACGCCAGTGCCACCCCGTGATGCGCTATGCCGACGTCCTGCTGATGATGGCCGAAGCCTGCGTGCAGAGCGGTACAGACCAGGCCCTTGCCGACGAATGCGTCAACAAAGTGCGCACCCGCGCCCGGTTGGCCTCCAAGTCCAACGTCACGATGGACGACATCAAGAAAGAACGCCAGCTGGAACTGTGCATGGAAGGCGTCAGATTCCTCGACCTGAAACGCTGGGGAGACGCACCTAAGGTATTGGCTGACAAGGGTCGCCAAATCCCGACGTTCCGCGTAACTCCCGACCCCAGCAACGACTACACCACCGCCGAGGGCGTTTACAATGCCAAATATGACTGCTCGGTAGAGTGGACAGACAACGACTACAATTACGAAGCTTCCGGATGGACTCCCAACAGGGATGAATATCTCCCCTATCCGCAAGACGAAATGAATGCCAACTCGCAATTAGTACAGAACCCCGGATACTAATTCATGAAGCATGAAGAACGAAGAGTGAAGAATGGCTTTTGCATAATCCGCAGGACACCTCCCGGGGGGCGTGCAAAAAAGTCCAAAATTCTTCACTCTTCATTCTTCGTTTTTCACTGATTTTGTACCTTTAGGGCAAAATTCCAATAACATAGCTGTTAATTATGAAGAAACTCGTATTACTTATTCTGGCACTCCTGCCCTTCATCGGGGCGGGGGCGCAAGTCGTCTTCAAGAGCGACGACGTGACCGTGTCCAAACTAAAAGACAAAACCTGGGTCTTTGAGACCTGGGACAACACCACCATGTACCTCCTGGAGGGCAACGACCGGGCCGCGCTGATAGACGCGGGTACCCGCTGCGCCGACCTGGACAAGATTGTGGAGGGCATCACCTCCAAGCCCTACGACGTCATCATCACCCACGCCCACCCCGACCATGCAGGCTGCATAGGCTACTTCGATGAAGTGTGGATGCACCGCAACGACAGCGTGCTCATCAAGGAGCGCACCAAGGACTACCGCGGCACCGTGCGCTACATGGAAGACGGCCAGGTGTTCGACCTCGGCGGCAGACAGCTGGAGGTAGTGCTGATGCCCGGACATACCCCCGGCTCCGTAGTGCTGCTGGACCGCGCACAGGGCGACTGCTACTCGGGCGATGCCTTCGGCTCGGGCGAAGTGTGGCTGCAATGCGTGCCCATGCTGCCCATCGAGGTGTTCAACCAGTCGTGCCGCCGCATGGAGAAGCTCATGAAGGAGGAAGGCATCAGCAAGATATGGTGCGGCCACTACCCCTACCTCAAGACCTACCTGCCCCTGAGCTACATCCAGACCATGATAAAGCTGTCCCAACGCCTGGCCAAAGGCGACCAGAAGGGCTGGCAGCCGTATGACAATCCCGCCATCCCCCAGCCGCCCACCACGCGCAGCATCTCCGAGGGCATGTGCAAGATTGTGTACGACGCCAACAACATCGTCATCAAGCATGAAGTGCGCGACCCCCACCACCCCATCACCCTCAGCCGCATGCCCGGCATCGAGCAAGAAGCCTACATGTACCGCGACACCTGCAAGCAAGTGGACGGCCGCTTCAACAACTTCTCGCCCATGTTCCTGGTGTACCCCGACCAGCCGTGCGACGCCAAGGCAGCCGAAGCCCTCGTCAAGGAAATGGGCATGGACAGCCTGCTGCACACGTTTTCGGCCTCGGTATGCGTCATGAATCCCCTTGGCAAGACCTACGACGCCAAGAAAGACGGTGAAGCCTTTAATGCCTACCTGAAGCGCACGCGCATTGCCAACAACCTCAAAGTCATCGGCATAGGTCGTGGCGCCACCTTCGTCAACCAAGCCATTGCCCCCCAGGCCGAAGCCGTGGCAGGCATCGTCGCCATCGGTGGCAAGGCCGGCAAGCTGGCTGCCGACGACTGCCCCGTGCCCGCCTTCATAGCCGGACAGGGCAGCAGCCGTGTGGCCAAAGCCTACATCAAGCTGGACAAGGCCGAGAAGACGGCCGAGAAAGACGGCCTCACCACCTACACCAATCCCGACGAGCCCCTGCTGCAAGTAGTGGTGAGCAGCGACACCAAGGCCACGCTGAAGGAAACCTTCCTCCGTGCCTGGACCACCGTGCTGAGCAAGAACTACCGCTTCAACAACTACAAGCACACGTGGTACATGGGCGGCACGCCCGAACAATACGGCCCCTACGAGCTGGAGCCCTACATCATGCCCGAAGAATGGGGCATCGTCCGCAAGACGGTGGAGAACGACCTCTTCGGCAAAGGCATCTTCCTGTGGTATGAGTTCCACCCCCGGGCCACGCTGAACGCCCCCAAGGGCAGCGTGCCCCTGCTCCTGCTGCTGCACGGCAACGAAAACGACCCGCGCACACAGGCCGAGACTGCCGGCTTCATCGAACTCTGCGCTGAAGAAAACTTCGTAGTGGTCGAAATGGAGTGGCAAGGCAGCAAGGACTATGCCGCCATGGGCATGGACGGCGTGGAGCAAGTAGTGTACCACCTGCTCCGCACCTACCCGCAGCTCGACCCCTCGCGCATCTACACCGAAGGCCTTTCGGCCGGCTCGGCTACCTCCACGGGGCTGGGCATACGCAAGTCCTACCTCTTTGCCGCCGTGGGCGGATTCTCGGCCGGCGTGCTGCCCGGCAGCTACCGCTTCGACTGCAACAAGGAGTCGCTGATGAACGAAGCCATACAGAAGCGCGGCGCGGTAGAGATGCCCTACTTCTCCGCCTCAGGCACCGCCGACATGGTAGTGCCCTACATCAACAAAGACAACTGGCGCGAAAACTCCTTCTTCAACGCCTGGCAGGTGTACCAGACGATGAACGGCATGGAGGTAGTACAAGAGGCCGACTTCACGAAAGACGCCACCTTTGGCATCGCGCTTGAAAACCGCCAGACCATCCAGACCAACAAAGGCATCTCCATGGAGACCGGCGAACTGCACAAGAACGGCGTGCCCCTCATCAAGATAGTGGCCGTGAACGACTACGGACACTGGAACTTCAAGCCCGCCGCCAAGATGATGTGGGACTTCTTCAAGCAATTCTCGCGCGACCCGCAGACTAAGAAGCTCATCTACCACGGCAAGTAAAGCTGCGGCAAGCCGCAAAACTTAGGAGGAGGATGTATTAAAATAGTAGGGTGGCTATCACGCTATCACGCAGTCATGCTGAACGTATGTGAAGCATCTCCAAATAGTAGACGTAAATGGGAGATCCTTCACTGCGTTCAGGATGACAGGGCAAAACGATAATCAAACCCTATTTTGATACATCCTCCCCGTTTTCCATCCAGACACTCATTTTTCCTTACACGACCCTCCTGCCGGAAATTCCGGGAAACCCGCCCATATCCTCATTTTATCTTCTCTCTATCAGCCATTTACAGCGCAAATCCTTACCCCATACCCTTCTTCTACCTACCCCATTCGTACCCCATTCGGTACTCATTCGGTCATCCTCCTTCCCTATAGACCGAAGAAGGGACGATGCTGGTAGGTAGCGAATCCCAACAAAAACGATATAACAGGCAAATGGGAATTTAGCGGGGCGGAGCCCCGCAACTACAAGTTACGAGGCTTCACCCTGCCAAATTTCCATTTTTTCCACCCTCAAAGCAGCCCAAAACCTGCCGTACAACACATTTTGAACACACAGACCAGCATTTGAACGCAAAGGACAGCCCGTTTGAACATAGAAACACATGTTTTGAACGTGTAAGACAGCCCGAAAAATGTTATCTTTCTAATATTGCACTCGAAAAAATCACTAAAAACAATGCCATGAGAAAGCATTATTTATCCATCTTCGCAGCAGCTGCCTTGCTGCTTTCCACAAGCCTGCCCGCAGTGGCATCGGCCAAGCAGAACACACCCGAAACTCCGGGCGAAATCATAGCCTCCAATTCGCAAGGCGTAGTGCAAACCCAGTCGGGCCAAGTGGCCGGATACATCGAAAACGGCGTGTACATATATAAAGGTATCCCCTATGCCAAAGCCCAACGCTTCATGCCTCCCACGGCTCCCGACAGCTGGGAGGGCATACGCAGCAGCCGTGCCTACGGGCCTACCTGCCCGCAAGCCAAGCGCACGGGGTGGTACAGCGACGAGTCGGCCTTCTCGTTCAACTGGGACGACGGTTTTCCCGATGAGGACTGCCTGCGCGTCAACATCTGGACGCCCGGTGTGAATGATGGCAAGAAACGCCCCGTCATGGTATGGCTGCACGGTGGCGGGTATGCCGCCGGGTCGGGACAGGAACTGCCCTCGTACGACGGCACCAACCTGGCCAAGGAGGGCGACGTGGTGGTTGTCACCCTCAACCACCGCCTCAACGTATTGGGATTCCTCGACCTCTCTGCCTTTGGCGAGAAGTATGCCCGGTCGGGCAACGCCGGGCTGCTGGACCTCGTAGCCGCACTTCAATGGGTAAACAAGAATATAGAAGCTTTTGGAGGAGACCCCTCCAACGTCACCATCTTCGGCCAGTCGGGCGGAGGCGGCAAGGTCACCAACCTGCTCGCCACCCCGGCCGCCAAGGGGTTGTTCCACAAGGCCATCGTGCAAAGCGGCTCGCTGCTGCACGACATGGAGGCCAAGTACTCGCGCCGCATCGGCCAGCTGACGGTGGAAGAACTGGGGCTGACGGCCGCTGAAGTGGACAAGCTCGCCACCGTGCCCTACGAGCAGCTGCTGGCTGCCGGCGAGCGCGCCATTGCCCGCGTGAAGAAGGAAGCCGAGGCCGACGGCCAGCCCTCCATGCTGCTCTTTGGCTGGGCGCCCACCGTAGACGGGCAGGTGATGCCCGCGCACCCCTTCGACCCGCAGGCACCCGCACAGAGCAAGGACATCCCCGTGATGATAGGCACCACCCTGCACGAGTTCACCGCCAGCACCTACGTGCCCGCGCTGCGTACCATAGGGCAGGAGCAGGCCGTAACGATGCTGCGCCAGAAGTATGGCGACCGCACGGACGAGTTTGTGCAGACCTTTGCCAAGGTGTATCCGGACTACCAGCCCAAGGACCTGATAGACGTAGACTTCCAGTTCCGCCCCAATGCCGTGAAGCAGGCCACCATGAAGGCAGCCCAAGGCGGCGCGCCGGTCTACATGTACCTCTTTGCCTGGGAGTCGCCCGTGATGGACGGCATACTGCGCAGCACCCACTGCATGGAGATTCCCTTTGTATTTGACAACGCCCTGCGCCACGCCTCCATGACCGGTGGCGGCCAAGATGCACAGACACTGGCCAAGAAAATGAGCCGCGCCTGGATAAACTTTGCCCGCACAGGCAACCCCAATGCAGAAGGCCTGCCCCAGTGGCCGGAGTACAAGCCGGAAGAAGGCGCCACCATGGTGTTCGACAACACGTGCGAAGTGAAGTACAACCACGACAAGCCGCTGCTGGAGTTCATGGAGGAGTTCCCGGGACAAGGGTTCTAAACTAAAAACATTACGGTTATGAAAAAGATACTCACCCTATTATCGGCATGCCTGCTTTTCTTCGCTTGCAATAACAACGACGAGCCGGCAGGACCCGCAGAGCCCTTTATGAATAAGCAAGACAGCTTGGCCATAGTAGCCTTCTATCACTCCATGAAGTGCGCGGAGTGGAAGGGGGGCTTCCATTGGGATTTGAAGGATACCGATACATGGGGTGGGTTGACAGTGGAATATGATGCGGAGAAAAACGAGTATCGAGTAGTAAGAATTGAAGTTCCTGAAGCAGAAGACTATTTGCCGGATGGCTACTCCCTTCCTTCAGAATTAGGCAACTTAACAAAATTGCGCGACCTCATTGTATGGGGAGATAGTCGGATGATAGGAGAAATTCCCAAGGAAATCTTTAACTGCCCTTTAGAATGCCTGTATATTTCAGCCAAAGGAGACAATGAAGAACAAAAAGGACTTTCCGGAAACATCCCTAAAGAAATCGGGAAAGTAGCAGGAACGCTGAAATGGCTACAGATTGCGAATACCAACATTGGCGGAGAGATTCCCGAAGAAATAGGCTTGCTACAAGGTCTACGAACAACTTTATATTTGCAGGACAATGAATTTACAGGGAAAGTACCTCTTGTATTTCGAGAATTACCAGTGGGAATATATCTTGCCTATAATGACTTTACAGAAATGGATTGGCGATATTTTACAGAAGATATAGGTAATGTGCCCATTTTGGATGAAAATTGTTTGTCGGGTGAAATACCTGAAGAAGTCCTTGCAACAGAAAGGTGGAAGAAGCTGTGCTATAGAGTACAATACCAAAGAGAAGGATATGGATATGACCGTAAATATTTTGAATAAACTATCATGAAACATATATAGAATAATCAACTCTTTTCGGCCTAAACAACCGGGAAGGCATTAATAACCCTAATAACAAACTAAAAACTATGCGACAAAACATGAAAGGAATCATGAGAAGCACAGGATGGAAGCGGCTGGCAGGGCTGGCGCTTCTCTTGTTGTTGTGCGTCCCCTTCGCCATGGCGCAAAGCCAAGTGAGGGTGACTGGTCAGGTAATCGACAATCTCGGCATGCCGATGATTGGCGTCTCTATTTTGGAGAAAGGCACCAGCAACGGCGTGGTGACCGACATCGACGGTAACTACTCGCTCAACGCCACGCAGGGCGGCACACTGGTGTTCTCCTACGTGGGCTACGTTACACAGGAACACCCGGTAGCAGCCGGCACACTGAACATCACCATGACTGAAGACACGGAAACGCTGGACGAGCTGGTGGTCATCGGTTACGGTGTGCAGAAGAAAAGCTCGGTGACGGGCGCTATCTCGCAGGTGAAGGCCGAAGATATGGAGAACCGTACCATCACCAACGCCCCGCAGGCCTTGCAAGGTAAGACGGCCGGCGTGCAACTCATTGCCGGTTCTTCTGCCCCGGGCAGCGCGCCGACTGTGCGTGTACGTGGTTTCTCCTCCAACCAGGCATCCAACCCCTTGTATGTGGTAGACGGTGTCCGCCTGAGCGACATCTCGGGTATCGACCCCAACGACATTGCTTCGATGGAGGTGTTGAAGGATGCCGCATCCGCAGCCATCTACGGTGCTGAAGCCGGTAATGGTGTAATTCTTATCACCACGAAAAAAGGACAGACGGGTACAGGAAAAATCACTTACGACTTCCAGTATGTAGCCCAGTCACTGGCCCGCACACCGAAATTGCTGAACGGTGAGGAATACATCAACTACCAATCTGAAATGGGCGTAAACCGTACGACCTTGGAAACATCTTGGAATGGCGTCAGCACAGACTGGCTTGATGCAGCATTTGGCCATAGCTCTATGCAAAAGCATAACTTCTCCTTCTCCGGCGGTAGCGAGCAGGGCAATTACTATCTGTCTTTGACTTACCTGGACAACGATGGTATTGTGCGCGGCGATGCAGACAGCTACCAACGTATGACGGCTACCATCAACTCGGAGTACAACATCAAGCCGTGGTTGAAGGTGGGTACTACCAACCAGATTGAGAAATACAACGTGCGCACTGTATCTTCCCAAAACGAATACGGTAGCTTGATTTCGGGTGTCATGATGATGGACCCGATTACAGCTGTGACTTACAGCCCGGACAATTTGCCTGCCCACATGCAGAATGCCATAAACCAAGGCTATCACCTGATGCAAGACGAGAATGGCAACTACTACGGTGCTTCCCAATGGTATGCCGGTGAGAACTTCAACCCGCTGGTAATGCGCGACAACACCATTGCCAAGAACAGCGGTTTCAACGTCAATGGTTCTATCTATGCAGATTTGAAGCCTTTCGACGGTTTCACCTTTACTTCACGTTTCGGTTACCGCTTGTCGGGTACGCGTTCTGCAACGACCAACCTGCCTTTCTATGGCAATGCCACGCAGCACCGCGAGTATGTCAATGTCAGCAGCAATTCTTCTACTACCATTTACTACCAATGGGAAAACTTTGCCAACTATGTGAAGACATTCAAGGATGCACACACCATATCAGCCATGCTCGGTATGTCATTCCAGGAATCTACCAATGATTATGTAAACGGCAGTCTGACAGCCAATGGTGAAGACGCAGTAACCATGAACAACCCATTGTTCTACTACTTGAATTATGCTACGGCATCTTCTACAAAAGGTGTACAAGGCGAAAAGACCCGCACAGCCAAGATGTCTTACTTCGGCCGCGTAGGTTACGACTATATGGGCCGCTACATGGTGCAGGCTTCGCTGCGTGCCGATGCTGCCGACTTGTCACAGCTTCCGTTGACCAACCGTTGGGGTTACTTCCCCGCTGTATCGGCAGGTTGGACAGTATCTGAGGAAAAATTCTTTGAACCGGTAAAAGATTACATCCCGAGCTTGAAGATTCGTGGTAGCTGGGGACAAAACGGTAGTTTGTCTGCTCTGAGCGGTTACTCCTACGCTTATGAAATTGTAAACAGCGGATTCTATCCATTTACCTATCCTTATGGCACTCCTTCTTACACTACAGGGGCAGGGCCTTCTTATATGGGAAATGACAAGCTGAAATGGGAAACTTCCGAGCAATTCAACATTGGTTTTGACGCCCGTTTCCTGCGCGACCGCTTGACGTTTAGCATGGATTACTTCAACAAGAAGACTAAAGACTTGCTGATTTGGGGAACTACTCCATCTTTGGCTTCCGGTGGCACAATGTCTCCTATCAACGCCGGTAACGTAAGCAACACAGGTTTTGAATTTGAACTGGGCTGGCGTGATAACATCAAGGACTTCAGCTATAGCGTACGCGCCAACTTGGCTACTTTGAATAATGAGGTGACTTACTTGGATCCTTCAGTAGAACGCATTGCCGGTTCTAATTACCATACTTATACCATCAGCTACTTTGAAGAAGGCTATCCGGTTTACTACTTCCG
Source organism: uncultured Bacteroides sp. (assembly GCA_944320865.1). Lineage (GTDB taxonomy): Bacteria > Bacteroidota > Bacteroidia > Bacteroidales > Bacteroidaceae > Bacteroides. Next base: position 30,078 of record CALUJC010000011.1, read on the forward strand.
CGGCTATAAGTTTACAGGCGTTGACCCTGAGACCGGTGACCCCACTTTTGCAGACTTGGACGGTGACGGACAGATAGCTGACGGTGACCGTACCTACATTGGCGATGCTATCCCCGACTTTACTTACGGTATCACGCTGACGGCAGCTTACAAAGGCCTTGACCTGACCATCTTTGGCACAGGCTCGGTAGGAAACGACATTTTCCACTGCTCTTACCGTCCGGACTTCCCCAGTGCAAACTTATACAAAGAAGTATTCTACGACAACCGCTGGACAACAGAAAACCATGCAGGCACTGTACCCCGTGCAGGTGCTACCAATATGGACAAGTACATCACCTCGGATGCCATGATTTACAATGGCTCTTACTTTAAAATCAAACAAATCCAGTTGGGATACTCCTTGCCGAAGAATTTGCTGAAAAAGGCCTACATCGGCAACTTGCGTCTGTTCTGTTCATTGGAAGACTTCATCACCTTCTCCAGCTATCCAGGTTTCGACCCGGAAGCTTCTGCCAATGCTACTACCGGTATGGGTATAGACAAGGGTGGTTATCCTTCCATGAAGAAGGTGGTATTCGGTCTTAACGTTGAGTTTTAACCCTAAAAAAGAATCATTACAATGAAGACAAAAAAATATATCTACACATTATTGGTCGCTGTAGCCGCCTTTGCGACTACGGGTTGCGTAGACCGCTTGAATATTCCGAAACATGGCAGTTTAGGTCTTCCAGATGAATATTACAAGACAGACGCAGAAACGATGTCTGGCGTTTCATCCATGTATAACACATGGCGCAGTCAATATTATAACTGGTATATGACTTTAAATTCTTTGGCCGATGATACTTGGACCGGCGGAGGCTCACGCGGTGATAACTCCGATATGGAAAAACTGAATGAGTATACATTTGACTCCAGCAGCGGTATGGTTTCAAGTTTATATTCGGGATTATACAGCCTCATTTACAGGGCTAACTTACTTTTGGAATATGTGCCCGGCACTACGGATGTCATGAAACGCGCTATAGCAGAAGCAAAAGTTGTCCGCGCATGGAGTCATTTCTATTTAGTATCATTATGGGGAACTGCGCCCATTATTGACCACTTACTGGATGACAGCGAATATCACCAGCCTAATGGCACTCCAGAAAGCACATATGCCTTTATTGAACAAGATTTGACAGAAGCCATTGAATCCGGCATGCTTCCTTCAAAATCAAATCTTAACGATCAAGAAACCGGCATACGCATCACACAGGAAGCCGCAAAATGCTTCTTGGGTAAAGCATACCTGTTCCAAGGCAAATATCAAGAAGCTGCGGACATTCTGGATGAAGTGATTGACACGCATCTGTATGGCTTATATGCAGACTTTGAAAACCTGCTTCATGTCCCGGCAGATAACTGCGAAGAATCTATTTTTGAACTCCAAATGGCTAACGACCCCAATCAGATGTGGAACCAAATGAGTATGGTAGGCATCATGCAAGGCTGGCGTTTTGGCTTGCTGACATTGCAACCTCAAGCATACGCAAAATTTGCTACCGGTACTTATGGTTTCTTTAATCCGCGTAAGGATTTGTATGATGCCTTTGTTGCTTGGGAAGGTGCAGACGGCTACCGATTGAATTGCTCCGTACGTACATATGAACAAATACAAGCCGAAGGTATTAGCATAATGGATGGTGCCATGTTGCCTGGACATGAAAGCTATTTTATGTGGAAAAACCGTTCACTTAACAGCGACTTGATCTATCCGAATCCGGGTTTCCAGGTAGGACAGCATTATAACTTGCGCATAATGCGCTATGCCGAAGTTCTGCTGATGGCAGCCGAAGCCCATGTAATGAGCACTGACCCCGAAGGAAGAGCCTTGAAATACATCAATGAAGTACGCCAACGTGCTCAACTTGCCCCCTTGTCAAGTGTAACGTTGGAAGATATTCAAACAGAAAAACGTCTGGAACTCTGCTTGGAATGTACCCGTTATCAAGACTTGGTTCGTTGGGGACTTGCAGAAACTGTAATGGGAGAACAAGGTAAAGAAGTTCCTGCTTTCTGTTCCGTTGTAAAAGATGTGGATGAAAAAGGCAATCCTATTTCTTACGAAGTAACATTAACATGGCCATATTACAATAACGATTATGGCTTCAAGGCGCGCAATAAATATCTTCCCATTCCTTTGAAGGAACTGGAAGTAAATTCGAGCATGCATCAAAACGAAGGCTGGTAATTTTTTGACCGCTCACGTTTAATGTCATTCCTTCAGGGTGCTTGCGCCTGCTTACTCATCGACAGGCTGCAGGCACCCTGATTTATTTTTTCTTAAAAGGGATGGACGGCTTGTTTGGGAGCGGGAAAAACGTTACCTTTACTGCTGTATATTGGATAGCAAAGAAGGACAACAGCCGGTAGTCAAATAGCCGAACAGATTGATTAATAAAAACATAATAGAGACAGATGAAAAAATTATTCCTTTTAGCCCTCGTGGCTTGTTTTGCCTTTGCAGCCCATGCACAGCAGTGGGGGCCGCGGAGCAAGGTGGTGACCGACACCATTTACAGTGAGATTTTGAAGGCGGACAGGGCGTTCAGCATCTACCTGCCCAAGAGTTATGAAGTGGACAAAGACCGCAAGTACCCCATACTGTACCTGCTGCACGGGGTGATGGGCACCAACGTGGGGTGGTTTCGCGACCAGCGTGCCAACGAGGTGGCCGACCAGCTGATGGCATCGGGCGAGGCATGCGAAATGATTATCGTGAGCCCCAATGCGGGCGGCAACCCGTATGAGGGCGACTGGAACGGCTACTTCAACATGCCGGGATGGCCGTATGAGGACTTCTTCTACCAGGAGTTCGTGCCCTACATTGAAAAGACTTACCGCGTAATGGCCGACAAAGAGCACCGTGCCATTGCCGGCCTGTCGATGGGCGGCGGGGGCACCACAAGCTACGCGCAACGCCATGCGGACATGTATTGCGCCGCATACGCCATGAGTGCGCTGATGGACATCCCCGAGGTGGGAGCCATGCCCTCGCAGAACCCGGACGACAAGATGGCCATACTGAACACGTCGGTGAAGGAGCACAGCTGCATCAAGTATGTGACCAATGCCGACGAGGCCACCAAGGCACAGCTGCGCACCGTGCAGTGGTATGTGGACTGCGGCGACGACGACTTCTTGCTGGAGCGCAACATGGAGTTTGTGACGGCCATGCGCAAGGCGGGCATCCCGCACCAGTTCCGCGTGCGCGACGGAGGCCATACCAACGAATACTGGCACACGGCCCTGTTCACCTGCCTGCCTTTCGTAAGCCGGTGCTTCGGGAAGTAAGATGACGGTATAGGCAAGGGTAATGGGGGTCAAAACGTAAAGGTAACCGAATTCTCCTCCTCCCGGGAGGTTGTTGAGGGTGTAAGTACCCGAAGGGGGAGGTGGTAGGTGAATTATAACCTATTGAAAATAATGTATTATCATAACCTACCACCCCGTCACTTCGTGCCACCCCTCCTCCCAGGAGGAGGGGAATCCGTACTAAACGGCATTTCGACACACACTCTTATTCTGTTCCGCCACTTGCTTGCGCATTCCGTACAGAATGATTATCTTTGCTTAACCAAATTACTACGCGATGAAACAACTGACACAACATCCGAATGAAAAGTCCAATTTGACAAAAGCAGAATTCAAACGCCGGTTAGCTGCTCACCGCCGACGTAAGCAAGAATTAGCAAAAAAATTGGAAGAAGAGATGAGAATCGAGTTTAAAAAACACACCGGCCAAGAAGCAACTTCCTTTGAGATATGGTAATAGATCACTCAAAAGGGAGCAATAACAATTCTTATCCCATTAGCCTAATTGACCGAAGCAATTTCTTTCAATTTACTACTGACTATGGAGTCATATACCGAGTGGGTTTCTTGCCTAGCGATTTGTTAGGCATAGAAAACGTTTATGAGTTCATTATAGCCAATTTAAATAATCGGAAATCACCTAATGACCCTAAGTTGAGACAAACCATATTGGGCATAATTTATACATTCTTCAAACAGCCCAATCATGCCATGCTTTATTTATGCGAAACAGGTGATGAAAAACAAAGCCAACGTAGCCGATTATTTGAATCTTGGTTTAAATCATCACCTTATCAGAAAGACTTTGTTTACTTATCAGCCCATGCGACAGATGAAGATGGGGTAATGAACTACATTGCCGTTATAGCACGCACAGACAATCCTAACCTGCAACAAATTGAAACGACATTTAATAAAAACGTAGAATTGTTTCAAGAAAAGCCTGAATAAAGTCACCGCATAGCAGTCATCTCACGTTACTTTTGAAGGTTACGACAACCTTTTTGAAGGTTTTAACAAATGTTTTGAAGATGCGACTTGGCAAATGTGCCATTATTTCAGTAACATTGCAAAACGGAACAGAACTTTGAGCATAAAGGGATATTCCGTAGAAAAAAACTAATGTTACACCATCAAAACACAATTATCATGAAAAAGTTGTTTTTCTTGTCAGCCTTGTTGCTGATGTCTGTTGTGACTTTTGCACAGCAGGCCCTGTGGGGAGGCGCTCCCGTGGTATCCCCTGAAATCCATGACGACAACACAGTAACCTTCCGCCTGAAAGCCCCGAAGGCTATCAAGGTGCAAGTGACGGGTGACTTCCTGCCGGCCATCCCCATCCAGACTGAACGCGGCATTTGGGAAGGCCCCGGCATTGCCGACCTGAAAGAAGGCAAAGACGGTGTATGGGAATACACTACCCCCGAACCGCTGGCTCCCGAACTGTACATGTACTCGTTCATTGTAGACGGACTGAAGATTATGGACCCCAGCAACGTCTATATGATTCGCGATGTGGCCACGGTAACCAATGTATTCATCATTGGCGGCGGACGCGCTGATTTGTATAAGGTGAACGACGTGCCCCACGGAACAGTGAGCCGCATGTGGTATCACAGCCCGTCGCTGAACATGGACCGCCGTATGACCATCTACACACCTGCCGGCTATGAAAAAAGCGGCAAACGCTACCCGGTATTCTACCTGCTGCACGGTGGTGGTGGCGACGAGGAAGCATGGATTAACCTGGGCCGCACTTCACAGATTCTGGACAACCTCATTGCACAGGGCAAGGCTGAGCCGATGATTGTGGTAATGACCAACGGCAACCCCTGGCAACAAGCTGCTGCAGGCGAGTCTCCACTGGGCTTTGTCTCCCCGTCTTTACGTTCGCCCGAAGCTGCCAAAGCTCCCGAAGGTGCATTTGAAATGTCCTTCCCCGAAGTGGTGAAATTCATCGAAAAGAACTTCCGCGTAAAGAAAGGAAAGAAGTATCGTGCCATCGCAGGCCTGTCAATGGGATGTGGGCACGCAGCCAACATTTCGCGCTACTACCCTGACATGTTCGACTATGTAGGCTTGTTCTCGGGCTCGGCATCGGCAAGACCCAACTCCACTTGCCCTGTATTCACGGATTTCGAAGAGAAACTGAAAATCCAGTTGCAAGATAATAAACCGGCTTTGTACTACATTGCCTGCGGCAAAATAGACTTTGTGCAGGAAGGCTTGAAGAAGTACCTCAAGCTGCTGGATGAAAAAGGCTATAAATACGAGTACTTCGAAAATGAAGGCGGACACATCTGGCGCAACTGGCGCATCTACCTGACTGAGTTTGCTCCGAAGATTTTCAAATGATAAATGGGAATTTAGCGCGCGCAAGCGCGCAACTACGAGTTACAAGCTACGAGGTACAGGGGAGGACGGTGAAACCGTCCAACTATGCTTAACCGCTGCGTGCCGCGAAGCGGTACCTGCGGTAGGTAGCCAATCGTCAAGCATTAGAACCTCGGAGAGGTTCAACCTCAGAAGTGTAGCACGCTGTTCGACCCCTTCGAGGTCGAAGCTTCTCTATGCTTCGTACCGCCGAAGGTGTCGCTACGCTCCACCCACAGTTAAGCATAGTTGGACGGCGTTGCCGTCCGCAATACTCGTCTCCTCGTTGCCTCGTTAACTTGTCCCCTTGTCAACTTATAAATTGTCATTTTATGTTCTTCAGCATGTTTGAACGCATGTGCAAGCGTTTTGAACACACAGGACAGCCAAAATGGAAACATTCCGCTAACATTGCACCCGGAAAAAACAACAAATAAACCGATAGCATAAATAACAATAATATGAAGAAACTATTTTTCCTTTCAGCTTTATTGCTGATGTCTGTTGTGACCTTTGCACAGCAGGCTTTGTGGGGAGGCGCCCCCGTGGTATCCCCCGAAATCCATGACGACAACACAGTAACCTTCCGCCTGAAAGCCCCGAAGGCTATCAAGGTGCAAGTGACGGGCGACTTTCTGCCCGCTACCCCCATCCAGACTGAACGTGGCATTTGGGAAGGTCCCGGCATTGCCGACCTGAAAGAAGGTAAAGATGGTGTATGGGAATACACTACCCCCGAACCGCTGGCTCCCGAACTGTACATGTACTCGTTCATTGTGGACGGACTGAAGATTATGGACCCCAGCAACGTCTATATGATTCGCGATGTGGCCACGGTAACCAATGTATTCATCATTGGCGGCGGACGCGCTGACTTATATAAGGTAAACGACGTTCCCCACGGCACCGTACGCCGCATGTGGTACGACTGCCCCACATTGGACATGGAACGCCGCATTACAGTCTATACCCCCGCAGGTTATGAGACGAGCGGCAAACGCTACCCCGTGTTCTACCTGCTGCATGGCGCAGGCGGTGACGAAGAGGCGTGGATAGCTTTGGGACGTACCTCACAAGTATTGGATAACCTTATCGCACAAGGCAAGGCTGAGCCGATGATTGTGGTAATGACCAATGGAAACGCTTGGCAGGAAGCTGCTGCAGGCGAATCGTCCAAAGGCTTTGTTGCACCCAACATGCGTTCGCCCGAAGCAGCCAAGGCTCCCGAAGGCGGTTTTGAACTGTCATTCCCCGATGTAGTGAAGTTCGTCGAAAAGAACTTCCGGGTAAAGAAAGGAAAGAAATATCGTGCCATCGCAGGTTTGTCGATGGGCAGCTTCCATTCAGGCAACATCTCGCGCTACTATCCCGACATGTTTGGCTACGTAGGTTTGTTCTCAGGAGCTCCTTCTGCCAACCCGAAATCCACTTGTCCTGTTTATACCGATTTTGAAGGCAAGCTGGCCAAGCAGTTCGCCAATCCGCCCGCTTTGTATTACATTGCCTGTGGTAAAACAGACTTCGTATACGAGGGAGTGACCAACTACCGCAAGTTGCTTGACGAAAAAGGCTACAAATATGAATATTATGAAAGCGACGGTGGCCACATCTGGCGCAACTGGCGCATCTATCTGACGGAATTTGCACCGAAATTGTTCAAATAATAACATCTATACATCAATGACGGGTTGATAAGTTAGCAGGTTAAGACAAAGGGTTATATTATTGGTTAGGTGAAAAATGATGGACAAATCAAAGTAAAAGCAGGCGGCTTTTGCGGTTCTTCTCCCCTTTGTCAACTTGTTAACTTATCAGCCCGCCTAATATGTTTATTACTCAACCAAATAACAAATTTAAATGAAAAAACTTCTCTTTTTGTCAGCTATGCTGCTGATGTCGGCCGTTACCTTTGCGCAACAGGCCTTGTGGGGAGGTGCCCCTGTGGTATCGCCCGAAATTCATGAAGACAACACAGTAACTTTCCGTCTGAAAGACCCGAAGGCAATAAAAGTGCAAGTGACGGGCGATTTCCTTCCGACGCAGAAAATCAAGACCCCGTTCGGCGAATTTGACGGTCCCGGCGTGGCTGACTTGAAAGAAGGCAAAGACGGTGTATGGGAATACACCACAGAGCCGCTGGCTCCTGAACTGTACAGCTACTCGTTCATTGTGGACGGACTGAAAATTATGGATCCCAGCAATGTTTACATGATTCGCGACGTGGCCAGCGTAACCAACGTGTTCATCATTGGCGGCGGACGAGCCGACTTGTACAAGGTGAACGACGTGCCCCATGGAACAGTATCGCGCATGTGGTACAACAGCCCCACGCTGGGCATGGAACGCCGCATCACGGTGTACACCCCCGCAGGCTATGAGACGAGCGGCAAACGCTACCCTGTGTTCTACCTGTTGCATGGCATGGGCGGCGACGAAGAAGCCTGGATTGCACTGGGACGCACTTCTCAAATTTTGGACAACCTCATTGCACAGGGCAAGGCCGAGCCAATGATTGTAGTAATGACCAACGGCAACGCTTCGCAGGAAGCTGCCCCGGGCGAAACACACTTCGGACTGACTCCTCCCAACATGAACCTGCCCCAAACGATGGAAGGCACCTTTGAAACGGCTTTCCCCGACGTGGTGAAGTTCATCGACAAGACGTTCCGCACCAAGGCCAACAAGAAGAACCGTGCCATTGCAGGTCTTTCGATGGGCGGATACCACTCCCTGCACATCTCCAAGCAATATCCGGACATGTTCAATTACGTAGGCCTGTTCTCGGCTGCCATCATGCCCGACGCAAAAGTTAAATCGCCCATCTACGAAGACTTCGACAAAAAACTGGCTACCCAGTTTGCAAAGAAACCCGCCCTCTACTGGATTGGCATAGGTAAGACCGACTTCCTGTATAAAGCCAACGAAGATTTCCGCAAGATGCTGGGCGAAAAAGGCTACAAATACACCTACTATGAAACAGGTGAAGGCCATATTTGGAAGAATTGGCGCATTTATCTCACGGAATTTGCTCCATTGTTGTTTAAATAATGTACCTTTGCGGACAACACCTAAAAACATACTATAACCTTATGAAGAAACAACTTTTTTCGGTGGCAGTAGCAGCTGCCGCATTATGCTCTTGCGGACCGAGCGCTCCGCAACTGGGCAAAGCGTCGCTCGACGAAGTAATCGCCGCCATGACATTGGAAGAAAAGGCACACTTGATTGTTGGTACCGGTATGGCCGGTTTCTCGGGCGACAGTGCCGTAATCGGCGAAACCCGCAACATTGTGCCGGGTGCAGCCGGAACGACTTATCCCATCGAACGCCTGGGCATTCCGGCCGTGGTATTGGCCGACGGCCCTGCTGGATTGCGCATCAACCCCACCCGCGAAGGTGATGAAAACACATACTATTGCACGCACTTCCCTATCGGTACTCTCTTGGCCTCTACCTGGAACCAGGAACTGGTGGAAAGCGTAGGCAAATCCATCGGTAACGAAGTCCTGGAGTATGGTGCCGACGTACTTTTGGCTCCTGCACTCAACATCCACCGCAACCCGTTGTGCGGACGTAACTTCGAATACTACTCTGAAGACCCCGTAGTAAGTGGTAAAATTGCCGCCGCATACGTGCGTGGCATACAAAGCAACGGCGTGGGTACCTCCATCAAGCACTTCGCTGTAAACAACCAGGAAACCAACCGCACAGGCGTTGACGAACGCGTGTCGCAACGCGCCCTGCGCGAAATCTACCTGAAAGGTTTCGAAATTACCGTCAAAGAAAGCCAACCTTGGACGGTGATGTCTTCTTATAACTACTTGAACGGCACGTATACCTCGGAAGACCCCGAATTGCTCACCACATTGCTGCGCGACGAGTGGGGCTTCAAAGGCATGGTGATGACCGACTGGTTTGGCGGCAAGGATGCCGTAGCCCAAATGAAGGCAGGCAACGACATGCTGCAACCGGGTACCGACAAGCAATATGAAGCCATCGTGAACGGCGTGAACGAAGGCAAGCTGGACGTAGCCGTACTCGACCGCAATGTAAAACGCATCCTTGAGATGATTCTGCAGACACCTAAGTTCAAAGGCTATGCCTACACCAACAAACCCGACCTGAAAGCCCATGCTGAAGTTACCCGCCAGTCGGCTACCGAGGGCATGGTATTGCTGAAGAACAACAATAACACACTGCCGTTGGCACAAGGCACGAAGAACGTAGCCCTGTTCGGCTGCACCTCTTACGACTTCGTAGCAGGTGGCACAGGCTCTGGCAACGTGAACCATGCATACGTGGTATCGCTGGTAGACGGCTTGAAAAACGCCGGCTACACGGTAGACGAAGGCCTGAAGAACACCTACGAAAACTACTTGAAGGCTGAAAAAGAACGCCTGGCCAAGGAAAAGACAAGCTGGTTCATGCCCGACCAACGTCCCGCAGAAATGGCACTTTCCGCACAAACCATCCAAGAGCAGGTGGCCAAGAGCGACGTAGCCCTGATTACCATCGGACGTACTTCCGGCGAATTCCTCGACCGCAAAGTGGAAGACTTCAACCTCTCCAAGGCCGAAAAGCAAATGTTGCAAGACGTTACCCGCGCCTTCCACGCTGCCGGCAAGAAGGTGGTAGTGGTAATGAACATCGGCGGCGTCATTGAAACCGCTTCCTGGAAAAATTTGCCCGATGCCATCCTCTGCGCATGGCAGGCCGGACAAGAAGGCGGCAACAGCGTAGCCGACGTATTGGCAGGCAAAGCTTCTCCTTCGGGCAAGCTGACCATGACCTTCCCCATCAACTTCGAGGATGCCGCTTCATCGGCCAACTTCCCGATTGACCAGACGGCCAACATCGACATCACCAACAAGAACGTGGAAAAAGGCAACGTGAAGAACGTGGACTATACCAACTACGAAGAAGACATCTACGTGGGCTACCGCTACTTCGACAGCTTCGACCGCCAGGTATCCTACCCCTTCGGCTACGGCTTGAGCTACACCACCTTTGCTTACAGCAACCCCGCCATCAAGGCTGAAAACGGCGTTTACACCGTTACGGTAGACATCAAGAACACCGGCAAGATGGCAGGTAAGGAAGTAGTACAGCTTTATACCTCCGCTCCCAACGCAGCTGCCAACAACAAGCCCGACAAAGAGCTGAAGGCATTTGCCAAGACCAAGGAACTGCAACCGGGCGAAACTGCCACCGTCACGCTGACCGTAAAGGCCTCCGACCTGGCATCGTTCGACGAAGCAGCCTCCGCATGGGTGGTAGACGCAGGCCAGTACAAGTTCCTGGTAGGCGCATCTTCGCGCGACATCAAGGCTGAACTGAAGGCCGATGTAGCCGCTTCGACCGAGAAGGTGAACAACATCCTCGCACCCGAAAGCGCCCTCACGCTGCTGAAACGCTAACAGCCCCCAGACTCTTTTCTACAACACTACAATAGTGTTACTTCACTGCCGTGGTAGCGATACTACGCTACCACGGTGGCGATACGCTACCCGGTCGGTGGTGATACTGCGCTACCAACCGGGTATTTTCATACAACAACGGTAGCCGTTTTTTCAGAAAAAAAACTATATTTGCAACAGAAACCCATTATCAACTTTAAACAACCTACAATGAAAAAATTCCTATTGACCTGTTTGGCAGCCGGCACGCTGGCAAGCGCCGCTGCGCAAACCGTTGCGCCCGCCATTCCGCGCGACGAAAAAATCGAACAGAATGTAGAAGCGTTACTCAAAAAGATGACGCTGGAAGAAAAAATCGGCCAGATGTGCGAACTCACCATCGACGTCATTCAGAAACGCGTCAACCCCTTCGAAGGCATGGACCTGAAGAACCCCGACGTGAAAGCCTTGAAGAAAGTGCTGAAAAAATACAAGATTGACAAAGAGTTCGACCTCTCAGGCGGCTTCCCCTCGCAAGACGTCATGACGCAAATCTACCTGCGCATCCAAAGCATCGAGGCACAGAAAGGCTGGCAGATGGACGAAGCCAAGCTGGACAGCGTCATCAGCAAGTACAAGGTAGGCTCCATCCTGAACGTGCCCAACAGCGTGGCACAGACGCCGGAAAAGTGGCAGGAAATCATCACCCGCATCCAAGAGAAGTCGATGGAAGAACTTGGCATACCCTGCATCTACGGCGTAGACCAGATACACGGCACCACCTACACGCAGGGCGGAACCTTCTTCCCACAGGGCGTGAACATGGGCGCCACCTTCAACCGCGCGCTGACGCGTGAAGGAGCAGCCATCTCCGCTTACGAAACCCGTGCCGGAAGCATCCCCTGGACCTACGCCCCGGTAGTCGACCTGGGACGCGACCCGCGCTGGCCCCGCATGTGGGAAAACTACGGTGAAGACGCTTACCTCAACGCCGAGATGGGACGCGAGGCCGTCATCGGCTTCCAAGGCGAAGACCCCAACCACGTAGGCCCCTACAACGTGGCAGCCTGCATGAAGCACTTCATGGGCTACGGCGTACCCGTGTCGGGCAAAGACCGCACACCGTCGTCCATCACCGAGCAGGACATGCGCGAAAAGCACTTCGCACCCTATGTGGAAATGGTAAAAGCAGGCGCCTTGTCGCTCATGGTAAACTCTGCCATGAACAACGGACTGCCCTTCCACGCCAACCACGAGCTGCTGACCGAGTGGCTGAAAGAAGGCCTCAACTGGGACGGTATGATTGTGACCGACTGGGCGGATATCGTCAACCTGTATAGCCGCGACCACATTGCCGGCAGCAAGAAAGAAGCCATCAAGCTGGCCATCAACGCCGGTATCGACATGAGCATGGACCCCTACAACTGGGACTTCTGCATCCTGCTGAAGGAACTGGTGGAAGAAGGCGAAGTGCCCATGAGCCGCATTGACGACGCCGTGCGCCGCGTGCTGCGCCTGAAATACCGACTCGGCCTCTTCGAAAACCCCTACCAGAACGTGAAGGACTATCCCAAGTTCGGCAGCAAGGAATTTGCCGATGCCGCACTGCTGGCAGCCGAAGAATCCATCGTATTGCTGAAGAACACCGACGGCATCCTTCCCCTTGCCAAAGGCAAGAAGCTGTTGCTCACCGGCCCCAACGCCAACTCCATGCGCACGCTGAACGGCGGTTGGTCGTACTCCTGGCAAGGCGACAAGGCCGATGAATGCGCCAAAGACTACAACACCATCCTCGAATCGTTCACCAACAAGTTCGGCGCAGAGAATATCATCTACGAAGCCGGCGTCACCTACAAGCAAGGCGGACTGTGGTGGGAAGAAAACGCCCCCGAAATCGAGAAAGCAGTAGCTGCCGCCGCTGGTGCCGACATCATCGTGGCCTGCATCGGCGAAAACTCTTATTGCGAGACTCCGGGCAACCTGACCAACCTCTTCCTCAGCGAAAACCAAGTCAACCTGGTGAAAGAACTGGCCAAGACGGGCAAGCCCATCATCCTCATCTTGAATGAAGGCCGTCCCCGCATCATTGCTGAAATAGAACCCCTTGCCAAAGCTGTCATCGACGTGATGCTGCCCGGCAACTACGGCGGCGACGCACTGGCCAACCTCGTGGCTGGCGACACCAACTTCAGCGGCAAGATGCCCTTCACCTACCCGAAGGAAATCAACTCGCTCGTCACCTACGACTACAAGCCTTGCGAACACATCGGCAAACCCATGGAAGGCGCCTACAACTACGACGCACAAGTGGCCGTGCAGTGGGCATTCGGCTACGGCATGAGCTACACCACCTACAAATACAGCAACCTGAAGGTGGACAAAGCCAACTTCACCGCCAACGACGTGCTGACCTTCACTGTAGACGTGACCAACACCGGCAAGATGGCAGGCAAGGAAAGCGTACTGCTCTTCAGCAGCGACCTCGTGGCCAGCCTGACGCCCGACAACCGTCGCCTGCGCGCCTTCGAGAAAGTAGAACTGCAACCCGGCGAGACCAAGACCGTGACGCTGAAACTGAAAGCCTCCGACCTCGCCTTCGTGGGCTACGACGGCAAGTGGATTCTGGAAAAAGGAGACTTCCGCATCCAGGCCGGCGACCAGACGGTGAACATCGCTTGCACCGACACGAAGAAGTGGGAAACGCCGAATAAGTGATTCCCTCCCTGTTAAACTGTAAGATTTAACTACCGGTTCCGGATGACTGCCAACAGCCGTCCGGGACTTTTTTTTCAAATTATTCTCACCATTATTCATTTTTGTATTAAAGATGAAAAAGAGGGACTGTTTATAAAAAGCAATGGCATAAGAACCTTGCGGGAATACTTATCTTTGCCCGCAAAACATGTTTTGGAGTCATGAAAAGGATTTCGTCTATTTTATGCAGCCTGTTGATTAGCTTATGCCCGATGTTGACAAAAGCGTCGGAAATAGACTCCTTATTGAACCAACTGGATGTTGCCATTAAAGAACGTCCCTTTTACATCAAAAAGAAAAAGAATCAGCTTCGTGAATTGAAACTGCGCCTTTACCCCGAATTGCCGGACGAAGAGCGTTTCAAGCAACTGGGCAGACTGTTCACCGGATACCGTTCGTTCAATGCCGACTCGTCTTTGGCCATCACGCAAGAACGCCTGCACTTGGCACATCGCTTGGGCAACCGCGATTTCTTAAGCGATGCCCGTATGAACCTGGCGGAAGTAATGGGCGTTGCCGGCATGTATAAAGAAGCGCTAGAGCAAATGGACACCATCCGGCTGGACACGCTGCCCTACGGGCAACGGCTGTACTACTTCCACATCTTACGTACTCTGTATGGTTGGATGGCCAACTATGCGGTGGTGCCCGAAGAAAAAAACCGCTACCGCAAGCAGGTAGACTGCTATACCGATTCGTTGTTGAAGTATCGTTCGGACCCGGAGGATTCCCTATCCTACGTTCTTAACCTTGGCCAACACCATAACTTGTCCGGACGCTATGACGAAGCTATAAACTTGGTGAAACGTATCCTCAATTCCAGTAATATTCATTACGATGCCTTGGCTGCTTTCACCCTGGCCGAATCTTATCGTCTGAAAGGGGATGCCGAAAAAGAGAAAAAATACCTGACCCTGGCTGCTACAGCCGACATGCGTACTCCGGTACTGGAATACGCCGCTCTGCCACGCTTGGCAGTATTACTGTTCCACGAAGGCGACGTAGAGCGCGCATACACCTACCTGAAGCTCTGCATGGAAGATGCCGTAGCCTGTAATGCACGCCTACGCATGCTCGAAATCCTAAAGATATTCCCCGTAGTAAACGATGTTTACCAGCTACAAATCCGGGAACGGCAACAACAGATGACTTGGGCCTTGTTATCCATCAGCCTGTTGTCGGTTTTTCTGATACTGTCTATAGCCTATGTCCGCCGCCAAATGAAACGCGTGGTGCAAACCCGCCACAAAGTAGTAGAGGCTAATGCCCGCCTGACAGAACTGAACGATGAACTACACCGCTCCAATGCCCGGCTCAAGGAGGCAGGTCTCAGCATCGCTGAAAACTCATACCTGAAGGAAGCATACATCGGTCACTATATGGACCAATGCAGCACTTACATTGAAAAGTTAGACAGTTACCGCCGCCATTTAAGCAAGTTGGCCATCACAGGAAAAGTACAAGAACTTTACAAAGAACTGAAATCGACCAAACAAATAGAGCAAGAATTAAAAAATTTCTATGCCAATTTTGATGACACCTTCCTGCAATTATTCCCCACTTTTGTCGAAGACTTCAACGCATTGCTCCTTCCCGAAGGACGCATTATACTCAAGTCGGGCGAACGTATGAATACCGAACTACGCATTTATGCCCTCATCCGACTGGGAATCACAGATAGTGTAAAAATAGCCAATTTCCTGCGCTATTCCGTCACCACCATCTATAACTACAGAACTCGCGTACGCAACAAAGCTGCCTGTAACCGTGACGAACTGGAAAGCCTCGTTGCACACATCGGGCAGCTGAAAATCTAAACAACGCACTTTGCTACTACTTTCCGACCCTTTAGAAAGAGATTCATTCCTTTGAATATCTACATTTTACGACATCCTACCCGCTACTTTTCCACTAACCTGGAACAGAGGCTTCCTGTTTCGATAATTACTTTTGCGTAAGACTTCTTCACCCAAAAAGAAGAAGATCCATTTATTCATTAAACTTAAAATATCATGCAAAACGACAGGAAACTATTCCGGTTCCGGCTGTTCGCACTATTGGTCGGAATCTTGTGTGCGGCACATGTATTCGCACAGCAACAAATCACAGTACAAGGAGTTGTAAAAGATGAGACCGGCGAAGGCATTCCCGGTGCCAGTGTGATACAAGAAGGGACCTCGAACGGTGTTACCACCGACTTGGACGGCAAATTCACACTGACTGTACCCGAACGGTGTGAAATCCAGATTTCCTACCTCGGCTACATGACCCAGCTCATCCCCATCAAAGGGCAAACCTCGCTGAACGTCACTTTGGAAGAAAACACGGAAATGCTAAGCGAAGTTGTGGTCATCGGTTACGGCAGTGTGGACAAGAAAGAGCTGACTTCGGCCGTGTCGCACGTATCCAGCAAAGACTTTCTGAACATCTCTGCTTCCGACCCTGCCATGCAGATTCAAGGCAAAGTGGCCGGTGTATCTATTGAAAACCGTGGTTCGGGCGACCCTAACTCCAGTTCAAACATCCAGGTGCGTGGTCTTTCATCGCGCAGCGCAGGTACAGGCCCCCTCATCGTAATAGACGGCGTGCCGGGCGGTAACCTGCAAAACGTCAACAGCAACGACATTGCCTCTATCGACGTGCTGAAAGACGGAGCCGCCTCGGCCATCTATGGCACACGCGGTAGCAACGGCGTCATCCTTGTCACCACAAAGCAAGGCTCGAAAGACGGGTCTGTGCACACTACCTACAACGGGTATGTTTCTGCCGACTTCATTGTCAACCCGATGAAAACCCTTACCGCCGAGCAATTCCGCCAATGGCGCGTACCGCAAGGCGGTGTCGACTATGGCGGCAATACGGACTGGATGGACGAAGTCAGCCAGACAGGCTTGGCTCATTCGCATGCCCTGACCGTGTCGGGCGGCAATGCGCAAAACAATTATCGCGTGACAGTAGACATGCGCCAGGCACGAGGCATCGACCTGCGCTCCGACCGTAAGGAATGGGGTGCACGTGCCAGCTTTAACCACACTTCAAAAAATGGCCTCTTCAAGTTCTCGGCCAACATCGCCCCACGCTTTATCAACAAGAACAACGCCGACTGGGGTGTATTCGACGTGGCTTTGGTGGCCAACCCCACCACACCGGTGCTCGACTCTTCCGACCCTACGGGAAACACCTACTACAACTTCCAAGGGCAGGACAACTACAACCCGGTGGAGAAACTGAAAAAAGAAAAGAGCTACGACGAGTCCAAATGGCTTGACTGGGATATTACTGCCAAACTGAACCTCCTGCCCTTGCTGGCACCGGGCAAAGCAGATAACCACTCATTGACCACGCAAATAACCTTGGCCCAGCAAATCAATGACAACATGAATTACTGGTACGCCCCATCGACAATGACCACCCAAATCAATGCCGGACGCAAAGGCGAAGCCAAGCAATCGTACTCGAAAAACCGCCAAGAGAGTCTGGAGTGGCTGGTGAACTACAGTTTCCAAAAGGAAGACCACACCTTGCGCTTCATGGGAGGCTACTCTTACCAATACTGGATGTACAACGGCTTGACGGGCGAAAACAAAGACTTCTCGTCCGACGCCTTCTTATGGAACAACCTGGGCAACGGTGAATACATGCTGGAAGAAGGCCGTAACGGCATGAGCAGCTACCGCAATGACTCCAAGCTTATTGCCTTCTTCGGCCGCGTAAGCTACGACTGGAAACAACGCTACATGCTGACCGCTTCGTTGCGCTACGAAGGTTCGTCCAAGTTCGGCGTGAACAACAAATGGGGATTCTTCCCGGCTGTATCGGGCGGCTGGCGCATCAGCGATGAAGCCTTCATGGAAGACATACAATGGATTGACGACCTGAAAATCCGTGGCGACTTTGGCGTGACAGGTAACCAGAATTTCGACTCCTACAAGTCATTAGCCACTTACGGCGGTTTCGGTTGGCTTTACTACAACGGCAATTACTACCAGGTATGGGGTCCCGGCAAAAACGTCAATGCCAACCTGAAATGGGAAAAAGGCATCAACTGGAACGTGGGCGTGGACTTCACGTTGTTCGACGGCATCCTCTCCGGGTCGCTCAACTACTACCACCGCAAGCAGCAAGACCTGCTGGGCGACTACACCGTGCCTGTGCCTCCCTACTTGTTCGATACCACCTATGCCAACGTAGGTACCATGCGCAACACCGGTATCGAAATAGACCTGAACGTGCAGGCCGTCCGCACCAGGAACTTCACGTACGACATAGGCTTTGTAGGTGCCACGAACAACAACAAGTTTGTCAGCTTCTCCAACTCCGTCTATAAGGGCAACCCGTATATGGACGTCTGCGGCATGCCGGCCCCGAACATGCCCGGCAACCTGCAACGCATTCAAGAGGGCGAACGCATCGGAAACTTCCGCACCTACGCATATGCCGGCGTAGACGAAAACGGCAACTGGCTGGTGTGGAACAAAGACAACACCGAAAAGATTTCCATCCTCAACGCCCAGGAAGAAGACAAACGTATCACCGGCAACGGCTTGCCCAAATTCACCGCTTCGCTTACCAACTCTTTTACCTGGAAGAACTGGGACTTGACCCTGTACTTCCGCGGCGCGTTCGGGTTCGACCTCTTCAACGTGCACGACCTTTACTATGGTCTGCAAAGCTCGAACAAGATTTCCAACGTGTTGCCCAAGGCCTACAAAGAGAATGCAGCCATCACCACCGGCGTCAACGTGCTGACCGACTACTTCATAGAGCGCGGCGACTACGTGAAATTGGACCTCGTCACGCTGGGCTACACCTGGAACGTGGACAAGAAGTACCTGGAACGCATCCGCTTTTACCTGACCGGAAGGAATCTCCTTACCATCACCGGCTTCAACGGTGTAGACCCATCTACCTATCTTGTCAACGGCCTTACCCCGGGCACCCTCGGCGGAAGCCGCAATTATTATCCGTCTACCACCCAAATGATGTTTGGCGTGCAAGTAGATTTCTAAGTACACAATCAACTGACTAATAAAATATAAGCCATGAAACTGAAAACAATAATAAGCACCCTGTTTGCCGGGACGGCCTTGCTGACGACCGTACCCGCTTGTACCGACCTGACGGAAACCGTCTACGACCAGACAGTTACCGCCAACTACTACCAGACGCACGATGACGTCATCCGCGCCTACCTGCGCCCGTTCGAGCACGGGTTCTGGTCGATTACCAGCACCTACCGCCTGCAAGAACTCACTGCCGACCAGATAGGTACATGGGAACGCGACGGATGGTGGTATGACGGAGGCCAATGGGAACGCCTGCACGACCACACATGGGGATTGGAAGGCGGCGAGGCTGACATTATTACCGGCTGCTGGAACGGATTTTTCCAAGGCATCGGACAATGCAACTCTGTAGTAGAGGACTTCGCGCGCCTGAACCCCGAGCAATTCGGCTTTACCGAGGAAGAATTTGCCGACATCGAGTCGCAGATACACGTCATGCGCGCCTGGTTCTACATCCGCGCCCTTGACCTTTTCCGCCATTTGCCGCTGATTGTGAGCTTCAGCGACCAATCGCAGAACTCCCAAGGCCAACTGCCTCCGCAGGAAATCTTCAATTTCATCGAAAAAGAGCTGCTGGAAGCCTTGCCCAAGCTGCCGGTAAAGGAAGGCATGTCGGGCAACGGCATGCAGCAGGGACAGTGGAACCAGGCATCGGCAGCCGCCTTGTTGGTGCGCCTTTACCTCAATGCCGAAAAGTGGACGGGGCAGCCACGCTATGAAGATTGCGCCCGCATGGCACAGGACATCATCGACGGCAAATACGGATATTATGCCTTGGACGAGAACTGGTACGACCCCTTCGACTGGGACAATGAGACCTCCAACGAAATCATCTTTGCCTATACCTCCAGTTATGGCTACAACCACTGGCACATGACCGACGACATGTATTGGTGGGGAGTCCCGTCCAACGCCAGCTACTACTTCGGCTTCACGGACTGGGGAAACATGAACCCCGGCCGGGCCATACAACCCGGGCGCGATGTAGACGGAAACCTTTATGACTTCGACTTGGGCACACCCATCCCCAATTTCCAAAAGTATCCGGAAGATTTCCGCCTGAAGAAATACGTCAACCTGCCCGGCGAGAGCCAGCGCGAAGGCATGTTCCTTTATGGCTACCTGCCCTATGCCGACGGCTCGGGCGAATACGTCAAGTCGCCCGTGGGCAACTACGTGCTGTACCTGCGCGACCAGGTAGGACGGTTTGAAGACGCCGAGCCGGGCACCATCATCGACGACAAGGAGTCCAGCATCACCCATGGCGACATGAACTCGGGCTGGTGCTGCGTCAAGTACCCCATTTACCGGAACGGCGACCCCGGTGCCATGGAGTCCGACTACGCCGAAATCCGCCTGGCCGAGATATACTACACACTGGCTGAATGCAAGTTCCGCCAAGGCGATGTGGAAGGCGCAGGCACCCTGCTCAACGCCGTGCGTAAACGCAACTACCCCGAAAGCACCTGGACCGACTACCTGTACCGGCCCGAAGGCAACGTGCAGCTCACCGAAGACGAACTGCTGGACGAATGGGGACGCGAATTCCTGAACGAATCGCGACGCCGCACCGACCTCTGCCGCTGGAACAAATTCAGCTCGTCCACCTGGTGGGACAAGCAGCCCGATGCCGACAACCACACCGACATCTTCATCCTCACGCAAAAAATCTTGGGCGCCAACCCCAACCTGGTGCAGAACCCAGGCTATCCCGACATTGCACGCTAACCCTCATGCCGATTGGAACCGGTGTGATGGAAAACAGACTCAACTAACATTCTGGACACTTCATATCGTTTAACGATTGAGAGTGACTATTCACGGCCGAATACCCGCTTTTCCGCTTTTTTCAAAGCAGGAAGCGGGTATTCCTTTATCGCATCACCGGCCATATACAACCGCCGTGCCAGCCTTCCAACGCCAGCAAGCGAGCCTTCCAACGCCAGCAAGCGGGCGTTTCAACGCCAGCACGCAGGCTGTCCACAACGAAACCCTTAAATAAAAAACCTCTTTTTTCTTGCCTAATATTTTGCAGACGAACAGATTATTTATATCTTTGCAAGCGAAATGGATGATAAGGTGGAGGGGCAGCGAGGCTCCTCCTTTTTTATTCCCAACGTTAATCTTTGTATGATAGAAAAGAAAACCGTTTGTCAGATTGTCGATGAGTGGCTGGAAGGGAAAGACTATTTCCTGGTAGAAGTGAACATCAGCCCCGACAACAAAATCACCGTGGAGATAGACCACAAAGAGGGAGTATGGATTGAAGACTGCGTAGAACTGAGCCGCTACATCGAGTCGAAACTGAACCGCGAAGACGAAGATTACGAGCTGGAAGTAGGCTCGGCAGGCATCGGACAACCGTTCAAGGTGCTGCAGCAATACCTCAACCACATCGGTGAAGAGGTGGAAGTGCTTACCAAAGACGGACGCAAACTGACGGGACAACTGAAAGAGGCCGACGACCGGCACTTTACTGTCACCATCCAGAAAAAAGTGAAAGAAGAAGGCGCCAAACGTCCCAAATGGGTAGACGAAGACCTGGCCTTCGCATACGATGAAATAAAATATACCAAATATTTAATTAGCTTTAAATAAACCCACCAGCCATGGCAAAGAAAGAAGAAACTGTCAGCTTAGTAGATACATTTGCAGAGTTTAAAGAACTGAAGAACATCGACCGCCCCACAATGGTAAGCGTGCTGGAAGAATCATTCCGCAGCGTCATCGCCAAAATGTTCGGCACGGACGAAAACTATGACGTCATCGTGAACCCTGACAAAGGTGACTTCGAAATATGGCGCAACCGCGAGGTAGTGGCCGATGAAGACCTGGAGAACCCCAACCTGCAAATCCCGCTGAGCGAAGCGCAGAAAATTGACGCTTCTTACGAAGTAGGCGAAGAAGTGACGGACGAAGTGAACTTTGCCAAATTCGGGCGACGCGCCATCCTGAACCTCCGCCAAACACTGGCTTCCAAAATACTGGAGCTGGAAAAAGACAGCTTATACAATAAATATATCGACAAGGTAGGCACCATCATCAACGCCGAGGTGTACCAGATATGGAAAAAAGAAATACTGCTGCTCGACGACGAAGGAAACGAACTGCTGCTGCCCAAGACGGAGCAGATACCCAGCGACTTCTACCGCAAAGGCGAAACGGCACGCGCCGTGGTGGCACGGGTGGACAACAAGAACAACAACCCGAAAATCATACTGAGCCGCACGTCGCCCGTGTTCCTGCAAAGGCTGTTCGAGATGGAAGTACCCGAAATCAACGATGGCCTCATCACCATCAAGAAGATAGCCCGCATCCCCGGCGAACGCGCCAAGATTGCCGTAGAGAGCTATGACGACCGCATCGACCCCGTAGGCGCCTGCGTGGGCGTGAAGGGTAGCCGCATACACGGCATCGTGCGCGAGCTGCGCAACGAAAACATCGACGTCATCAACTACACGTCCAACATACAGCTGTTCATCCAGCGCGCCCTCAGCCCTGCACACATTTCTTCCATCCGCCTGAACGAGGAAGAACGCAAGGCAGAAGTATTCCTCAAACCCGAAGAAGTATCCCTGGCCATCGGTAAGGGCGGCTTGAACATCAAGTTGGCCAGCATGCTGACGGAATACACTATCGACGTGTTCCGCGAACTGGATGACAACGCCGAGGACGAAGACATCTATCTGGACGAATTCCGCGACGAAATCGAGGGATGGGTCATCGACGCCATCAAGGGCATCGGCATCGACACGGCCAAAGCAGCACTCAACGCACCCCGCGAAATGCTGATTGAACAGGCCGACCTGGAAGAAGAAACCGTAGACGAGGTGCTGCGCATATTGAAAAAAGAATTTGAAGAAGATTAATAGCAATATATGACGATAAGGTTAAACAAAGTAACGAGAGACTTGAATGTAGGAATCACTACGGCTGTCGAGTTCCTGCAAAAGAAGGGGTTTACCGTGGAGGCAAACCCCAACACGAAGATTACCGACGAGCAGTTTGAGATGCTCAAAAAAGAGTTCAGCACGGATAAGGACCTGAAGATAAAATCCGAACGCTTCAGCCAGGAACGTCAAAACAAAGAACGCAATAAAGCCTCGGTTTCCATAGAAGGCTATGGCAACGAGGAGCAGGAACACGCCAAGGTGGAAGAAATCAAGACTGTGATTCCCGAAGACGTGCGCCCCAAGTTCAAGCCGGTAGGAAAGATTGATTTGGACAAGCTGAACCACAAGCATACAGAAGTGTCCGAACCACAAGAAGAAACCGCACCCCAGACAGAGGAACCGGCAGAAGAAAAGCCGGCGGAGACTCCTGTCGCAACAACTCCAGAACCCGAAGCGCCGGCTACACCCGAGCCAGTGGTTACGGAACCGGTGTCCGAGCCTGAGGTACAGACACCTGTAGAAGAGGAAACGTCAGCTGAAACCTTTGAAACAGAGCATACTGAAGCCGAAGAAACCGCAGAGGACAAAACTGTTCACACACCAGCAAACGAAGAGACACAGACAGCCGAAACGACAAAAGAAGAGAAAAAAGAAGAAGAAATATTCAAGTTGCATAAGCCTGAGTTCGTATCCAGAATTAACGTTATCGGTCAGATAGACTTGGCAGCCCTCAACCAATCCACACGTCCTAAAAAGAAATCGAAAGAAGAAAAACGTAAGGAACGTGAGGAAAAAGAAAAACAACGCCAAGACCAAAAGAAACTCATGAAAGAAGCCATCATCAAGGAAATACGCCGTGAAGATGGCAAAAACAAAGACTTGAGAGACGGAGAAGAAGGCAACGGAAAGAAGAAGCGTGTCCGCATCAACAAGGAAAAGGTGGACATCAGCAATGCTTCCAACTTCCAGCGCAACGACCGCTCGAAAAACAATGCCCCTGGAGGCAATCCGGCAGGCTCCGGCAAGAAGAACAAAGACCGCTTCAAGAAGCCTGTCATCAAGCAGGAAGTGAGCGAGGAAGACGTGGCCAAGCAGGTAAAGGAAACCTTGGCACGCCTCACCGCGAAGGGCAAGAACAAGGCCGCGAAGTACCGCAAGGAGAAACGTGAACTGGATGCCGAACGCCGCCAGGAACTGGAAAGCCAGGAACAGGCCGAAAGCAAGGTGCTGAAGCTGACGGAGTTCGTGACGGCCAACGAACTGGCCAGCATGATGAACGTCCCCGTGACGCAGGTCATCGGTACGTGCATGAGCGTGGGCATTATGGTATCCATCAACCAGCGCCTGGATGCAGAGACCATCAACCTGGTGGCCGAGGAGTTCGGCTTCAAGACGGAATACATCAGCGCCGAGGTGGCACAGGCCATCGTTGAGGAAGCCGATGCCGAAGAAGACCTGCAGCCGCGTGCCCCGATTGTGACGGTGATGGGACACGTAGACCACGGTAAGACATCCTTGCTGGACTACATCCGCAAGTCCAACGTCATTGCGGGCGAGGCAGGCGGCATCACGCAGCACATCGGTGCTTACCACGTGACGCTGGAAGACGGTCGCAAGATTACCTTCCTCGACACGCCGGGTCACGAAGCCTTCACCGCCATGCGTGCCCGTGGTGCCAAGGTGACGGACGTGGTTATCGTCATCGTGGCAGCCGACGACAACGTCATGCCGCAGACCAAGGAGGCCATCAACCATGCCATGGCCGCAGGCGTGCCCATCGTATTCGCCATCAACAAGATAGACAAGCCGGCTGCCAACCCGGACAAGATAAAGGAGGAACTGGCCAACATGAACTACCTCATCGAGGAATGGGGCGGCAAGTACCAGTCGCAGGACATCTCCGCCAAGAAGGGCATCGGTGTCAACGAACTGCTGGAGAAGGTGTTGCTGGAGGCTGAGATGCTCGACCTGAAGGCCAACCCCAACCGCCGTGCCACGGGTTCCATCATCGAGTCGTCGCTTGACAAGGGTCGCGGTTACGTGGCCACGGTGCTCGTATCCAACGGTACGCTCCGGGTGGGCGACATCGTATTGGCCGGCACGCACTACGGCAAGGTGAAAGCCATGTTCAACGAGCGCAACCAGCGCATGAAGGAGGCCGGCCCGTCCGAACCCGCCCTCATCCTGGGCCTGAACGGTGCGCCCGCCGCCGGTGACACGTTCCACGTCATCGAGACGGAGCAGGAGGCACGCGAGATTGCAAATAAACGCGAACAACTGCAACGCGAACAGGGCCTGCGCACGCAGAAGATGCTGACCCTGGACGAAGTGGGCCGCCGACTGGCCTTGGGCGACTTCCACGAACTGAACATCATCGTCAAGGGCGACGTGGACGGTTCGGTAGAGGCGTTGAGCGACTCGCTCATCAAGCTCTCCACGGAGCAGATACAGGTGAACGTCATCCACAAGGGCGTGGGACAGATTTCGGAGAGCGACGTATCGCTGGCCGCCGCATCCGATGCCATCATCGTGGGCTTCCAGGTACGTCCGTCGGGTGGTGCCGCCAAACTGGCCGAGCAGGAAGGCGTGGATATCCGCAAGTACTCCATCATCTACGACGCCATCGAGGAGGTGAAGGCCGCCATGGAGGGCATGCTTGCCCCGACGCTGAAGGAGCAGGTGACCGCCACTATCGAGGTGCGCGAGGTGTTCAACATCAGCAAGGTGGGCCAAGTGGCCGGCGCCATGGTGAAGACGGGCAAGGTGAAACGCACCGACAAGGCGCGCCTCATCCGCGACGGCATCGTGGTCTACACCGGCGCCATCAACGCCCTGAAGCGCTTCAAGGATGACGTGAAGGAAGTCGGCACCAACTTCGAGTGCGGTATCAGCCTGACCAACTGCAATGACATCAAGGTGGGCGACGTCATCGAGACCTACGAAGAGGTGGAGGTGAAGCAGACGCTGTAAAGGTATGCAAACAAGTTCAAGATGCCAGATTAGCATCTTGAACTTGGAATAACGTGAAGGCAAATCTATATAAAGGAGGACTGACCCATGACAACCATGAACCTGAATGCGGAACTCTTCCGCGAGTTAAGTTACATTGCAGACAATGAAAGCAGCATGAAGAAACTGTTGGCGTTTGTCAAGAAACTGGTGGCGCAGCAAAGCAAGACTGCTGCCGCTCCGACTTCTTATGTCGTGTCCGAAGAAACGGTGCCCTACCACCGCCTGACCCGCGAGGAGCAGATTGCCGAAGTGAACGAGATGTGCGAGGAAATCAAGCTGATACGGGCTGGGAAGCTGGAGGGACAAACGTGGGAGGACTTCAAACATGAACTACACGGTTAAGCTGTACGACACGTTTAAGAAGCAGTTCAAGCGGCTGTACAAGCGGTATCGGTCGCTGGAGGCTGATACTGACTTGTTGGTTGAAAGCCTCTTGCAGAATCCTTATCAAGGCGCCGACCTCGGCCGTGGCCTCCGCAAAGTCCGCATGACCATCTCCGCCAAAGGCAAGGGCAAGAGCGGCGGAGCCAGGGTCATCACCCTCATACTGGCTTATAGCGAGGAGGAAGCGGAGATAGGCCTGCTCTACATCTACGACAAGTCCGAGCGCGAGTCGCTTACCGACAGCGAATTGATGGAACTGTTGCGCCGCAACGATATTATATAACCCCATGACCACCCTCGACACCATCATCCTCGTCATCCTGGGCCTGGGCATCCTGCTGGGTCTCGTCAAGGGCGCGCTGAAGCAACTGGCGGGACTGCTGGGCCTGGTCGTGGGGCTGCTGGCCGCCAAGGCGCTCTATGCCACCGTGGCGGAGGAGGTGTTCAGCCGCGTGACGGACAACATGACCGTGGCGCAGATGTTGTCGTTCCTGGCCATCTGGGTGGTGGTGCCGCTGCTGTTCTGGGTGGTGGCCTGCCTGCTGACCAAGGCGATGGCCGCCGTCTGCCTGGGCTGGGTGAACCGCCTGCTGGGCGGCGTGGTGGGCGGCGTGGTGCATGCGCTGCTGGTGAGCTTGGCAATATGCGTGCTGGAGGCGGTGGATACAAAGGACGACCTCATCAGCCGCGAACAGAAGCAGGAGTCTGTCCTCTACTACCGCATGGAGCCGCTGGCCGGCCTGTTCTTCCCCGCTGCCAAGACGCTGACGGAGCAGATTTATGACGGGATAAACGAGGCGGCGGAACGCATCTGACCGCATGATAATATTCCGCAGACATACGGAAGGGGAAGCGCCCATCGCGCTTCCCCTTCTGTGTTTGTATGCCCCCGGGGGAGGAGGGTTACTGTTGCTTGCGGGAGATGCTTCACATGCGTTCAGCATGACAGTTGTTCTGATATCCCCTCCTCTTTGCGGTTTATTGAAAATCTTCGTCCCCCGTTCTTCATTCTTCCCGAAAATGCGTATCTTTGTCCCGACAAATCAATCACTTACACAACTATGGAGAAAACAATCAATCAAGAACAAAACCCGGAACCCCGCAAGCAACCCTTGACGCGCGAGGAAATCTGGCGCCGCATGAAGGCCAACCGCCAGCACAAGCAGGAGTTTGTGGAGCGGGCCATCAAGAGAATGACAGAAGAATATAAAGCCCGCTACGGGAAGGAACCTGCAGGGTTTGAGGTATGGTGAAGCTGGACTTGGAACGGATTAATGCCGTTACGCCCTATAAACTGTTCCCGACGGAAAGAGAGTTGGAGTTTCAGTTTATTACAGACTATGGCGTGATTTATACGATAGGTTTCTCTCAAGACGAGTTGCTCGACTATGAGGAAACCTATCAGTTTGCCATTATCAATCTTAACCACCAGAAGTCGCCCCGCGACCGCAAGCTGCGCGACACGGTGGTGGCCTTTGTCTACGAGTTCTTTGCCCAGTCCGACCGGGTGATGCTCTACTTCTGCGAAACGGGCGACGAGCGTCAGAGCCTGCGCAGCCGCCTGTTCGAGTGGTGGTTCAAGAGCTCGCACCGCTCCGAAGTCTTCTTTTCCGAGTCTGCCACCATCCCCGACGAGGACGGGACGCTGAACTACGTCACCTACATCACCCGGCAGGACAATCCCAACCTGGTCCGCATCTCCAACGAGTTCGCTATGACCGTGCAGGTGCTGCGGCAGAAGCCGGAGTGAATTTTTACCCCACACTCCCCTCCAGCGACACAGAGAGTAACTTTTGCGCCTCCACGGCAAACTCCATCGGCAGCTTGTTCAGCACCTCCTTGGCGTAGCCGTTGACGATGAGGCCCACGGCGTCCTCGGTGTTGATGCCGCGCTGGTTGCAGTAGAACAGTTGGTCTTCGCTAATCTTCGAGGTGGTGGCTTCGTGCTCCACGATGGCCGTCTCGTTGTGGATGTCCATATAGGGGAAGGTGTGCGCGCCGCAGCGGCTGCCCAGCAGGAGGGAGTCGCACTGGCTGTAATTCCTTGCGTTGTCGGCACGCTGGCCTACTTTCACCAATCCCCGGTAGGAGTTCTCGCTCAGCCCGGCGGAGATGCCCTTGCTGACGATGGTGGAGCGGGTGTTGCGTCCCAGGTGAATCATCTTCGTGCCCGTGTCGGCCTGTTGGTGGTGGTTGGTGACGGCCACGCTGTAGAACTCGCCCACGGAGTTGTCCCCCGCCAGGATGGTGCTGGGATATTTCCACGTGATGGCGCTGCCCGTCTCCACCTGCGTCCACGAGAGCTTGCTGCCCTCGCCCTTGCAGAGGCCGCGCTTGGTGACGAAGTTGTAGACGCCGCCCCGGCCCTCGGCGTCGCCGGGATACCAGTTCTGCACGGTGCTGTACTTCACCTCGGCGCGGTCGTGCACCACGATTTCCACGATGGCGGCGTGCAGTTGGTTCTCGTCGCGCATCGGGGCGGTGCAGCCCTCCAGGTAGGAGACGTAGCTGTCATCGTCCGCTACTATGAGCGTGCGCTCGAACTGCCCCGTATTCTTGGCGTTGATGCGGAAGTAGGTGCTCAGTTCCATGGGGCAGCGCACGCCCTTGGGGATGTAGACGAACGACCCGTCGGAGAACACGGCGGAGTTGAGCGCGGCGAAGAAGTTGTCGCGGTAGGGCACCACCGAGCCAAGGTATTTCTGCACCAGGTCGGGATGCTCGCGCACGGCCTCGCTGATGGAGCAGAAGATGATGCCCTTCTCCATGAGCGTCTCCTTGAAGGTGGTCTTGACGGACACGGAGTCCATTACGGCGTCCACAGCCATGCCGCTCAGCGCCATCTGCTCCTCCAAGGGGATGCCCAGCTTGTTGAAGGTCTTGATGAGTTCGGGGTCCACATCGTCCAGGCTCTTGGGCGCGTCCTTTTTCTGCGCGGTGGGGTCGGCGTAGTAGGAGATGGCCTGGTAGTCTATCTCCGGGATGCGGAGATGTGCCCACGTGGGCATCTCCATCGTCAGCCAATGGCGGTAGGCCTTGAGGCGGAACTCCAGTAGCCACTCCGGCTCGCCCTTCTTCTCGGAGATGAGGCGCACGGTGTCCTCGGTCAGGCCGCGGTCG
Source organism: uncultured Bacteroides sp. (assembly GCA_944320865.1). GTDB lineage: Bacteria > Bacteroidota > Bacteroidia > Bacteroidales > Bacteroidaceae > Bacteroides. Next base: position 59,436 of record CALUJC010000011.1, read on the forward strand.
ATGATGTCGGTATGCACGTCGGTGGTGAAGCCGTACTTGTACTTCTCTTCAGCCAGGCGGCGCACCAGTTCGTTGTTATCTTTGTTCTTGTCAGATTCGTTGGGTTGCATCGTTTATCTCGTTAGGATGGTCGTACATATACTTGTTTCTCGCGCACAAAGATACATCGTTTTGCCTAATATCCCGCCGTTTTCCTTTGACTTTCATGCGCAAAGCCTTATATTTGCAGCAGAATAACTAATAGGAGGAACCGACAATGAACGCAACCCTATCCGTACAAGACCTGTGGAGCCAGATACTCGCGCTCCCAGCCGCCGACCGACATTGGTTGCAGGACAAGCTAAACGTGTATGAAAATGAAGGAAGCCGGGAAGCACCCTGCCAGTACACCGTGGAACAACTGGAGCGGCGCCTGTCACAATCCATGCAGAGCTTCCGCCAAGGGTATTATTGCACCAGCGATGAACTCCGCAAACGCCATGCCGTATGCGAATAATCTGGACCATTCAAGCGCAAGATGACCTGGAAGCCCTGTACCGATATTGGCTGCCGGTGAATGCCAGATATGCCGTAAGGCTTTACAACCAGCTTATTGACGAGGCGGAAGTGCTGCTCACTTCTCCGAAAGCCGGTGCGCAGGAACGACGGTTGGCACATCGTCCCGAAGCCTACCGCTCGCTGGTAGCGGACAAACATTATAAGTTGGTTTACACGATAGAAGGAGAAGATATCGTCGTGCATGCCGTATGGGACTGTCGGCAAGATCCCGATGCTTTGATAAGAAAAGTATGACCAAAACATTTTAACTCAATAAGTATGAAACGTATGACAACACCCACAACCCGGGGCCGGATTTTACCCCCCCCATTTTTTAAGAAAGTTTAACTTACTATCCCTCCTCGCCGTCCTCTCCTTCACGGCCTGCACGGGCGACGACACCCCCGCAGGCCAACCCCTGCCCCCCGGCGAGCACCCCATGACCTTCACCGCCGCAGGCATCGCCCTCAGCGTGGAGACCAAGGCCACGACGGACAACAACTGGCAGGGCGTCGACCAAGTATCCGTAGAAGTAGGCGGCGAAGTGAAGGCCTACGACGTCCAGTCCACCGCCCCCTACACCACCGCCACCCTCACCTCCGACAATCCTTTCTACTGGCAAAATACGGCCCCGATAGAAGTCACCGCCTGGTGGCCCACCGGCGACGTCATGCCCCAGGTGGTAGTGAAGGCCAACCAAAGCGAAGGAAACAACTACCAGGCGAGCGACTACATCAGCGCCACGGGCACGGTGCAGTTTGGCGGCAGCCACGACCTCCAGTTCACCCACCGCACGGCCAAGGTGGTGGTCAACCCCCTGCTTGCAGGCAATGACATGACCGATGACGAACTGGCCGGCGCCACCATCGCCCTCACAGGCGTATCCACCGGCGATACCGAGAGCGCCACCGTCACCCCCTACCAGAACACCACCGCCCTGCTGCCCGAACAGCAGATAGCGGCCAACGAGCCTTTCATCCGAGTTACCCTGGCGGGCGGCACCACCTACAGCTACAAGCCCGACGAGGCCATCACCCTGAAAGCAGGCTATCAATATACCTACACCATCACCGTCAACAAGACCGGCCTCGGCATGGAGAATGTCGCCATCAGCAGCTGGGACAATACGACCCCGGCCATCAGCGGCGAGGCCGAACCCCTCACCCATACCTACGACCAGGCCACCAACACCTACACCGTCTACACCGCCAAGGGCCTGCTGGCATGGGCCGCCGCAGCAGAAAGCGACGAAGAGACCAACTGTATCCTGGCCGCCGACATCGACATGGACGGGCAAAGCTGGACAACAATCAGTACAAGCTATCGCGGCACCTTCGACGGCGCGGGGCACACCATCAGCCATATATCCGGCGGACTGTTTGAATCTGTTTTCGGCACAGTCAAGAACCTGACGATACAAGACGCATCGGTCAGCGGCAGCAGCGACTATACCGGAATGATTGCAGGCAAAGTTTATAGCGGCAATATTGAAAACTGCCATGTGGTGGGCGGCAAGGTCACAGGAAATAATTTTGCAGGAGGCATAGTCGGAATGATATATAGCCAAGCTACGGTCCGGGCTTGCTCCTCTTCGGCAACGGTTAGCGGAGAGTATAATGTAGGGGGGATAGCAGCTCAGAGTAATGGAACCATCCTATCCTGCCATGCGACAGGGACAGTTACATCTACCCATTCCGATGTAGGAGCCATAGCGGGTTTGAACGGGGGGGCCATCATAGCCTGCTATTGGAGCGGAGCTTCCGCCAACGGTATTGGAAGAAACTCTAGCTCCTCCACTTCTTCTGAAGCCGAGAAAACCGACAACTGGCAGACGGCCGCCGAAGCCATGAACAACGCCCTCCCCGACGACTTCGGCTGGGAGTGGCAGGCCAGCGACGCGGACACCCCGCCCGTCATGGTGAAGAAAGAATAAAGAGATACGGACAATGATAAACTCCCACTTCCCGGCGGGAGACGGTGCCGGGAAAACTCCTTACAACCTCTGCCTGTCCGCACCCGTCCGCGACAAAGCCGAAAGCCGAGGGTCACCCTCGGCAAAACCGGGGCGCAGGGGCGCGAGGAGCCTAATCCAGATAGCATATGTTGTTTTTCAAATCCATGTATCAAAAGTTGACAAAGAAGTGGTACCCCGTGCTCGTCACGGTGAACGACCCCGTCGAGACGCAGGAACTGGCGGAGCGCGTGGCGCGCGAGAGCAGCATGTCGCCGGGCGACGTGCATAATGTCATCCGCACCATAGTGCCCATCATGACCGACTACCTGCGCGACGGCCGCCCCGTGCACCTCGAAGGGCTGGGCTGGTTCCGCTTCACCTGCCAGGCCACGGGCAAGGGCGTGGACACCGAGGAAGAGGTCAATGCCCAGCAAATCACCGGCGTGCGCGTGCAGTTCACCCCCGAACGCGAGCGCAACATGGGCGGAGGCTACACCCGCGCCCTGGTGGACGACCTCTCCTTCACCAAATGGAAGGGCGACGACGCCGACCTCATGCCGGACGACACCGACGACCCCGACGGGGGCAGCGACGGCGGGGGCGGCGAAGACGAATCGGGAGACCTGTTCGGGTAACCCTCCCCCAGCCGGGAGCAACAAACACGGAAAGGGAAGCGCGGACGGGCGCTTCCCTTTCGTTATAAAAAAAACGGCCCGCCCGCGCCTGTTTCCGGGGGAAAAACGCTAACTTTGCGCCTCAAAATCATGTAACTAATACGTATATCCATATGTTAGAGATCAAAGACCTCCATGCCAGCATCAATGGCAAAGAGATATTGCGGGGCATCAACCTCACCATCCGCGACGGCGAGGTGCACGCCCTGATGGGACAGAACGGCGCGGGCAAGAGCACGCTGAGCAACGTTCTCGTGGGCCATCCCGCCTACGAAGTGACACGCGGGACGGTGACCTTCAACGGCAAGAACCTGCTGGCCCTTTCGCCCGAAGACCGGGCGCACGAGGGGCTGTTCCTGTCCTTCCAGACACCGGTGGAAATCCCCGGCGTGTCCATGGTGAACTTCATGCGCACCGCAGTGAATGAGCAGCGCAAGTACCGCCACCTACCCGCCCTTTCGGCCTCCGAGTTCCTCAAACTGATGCGCGAGAAGCGTGCCATCGTGGAGCTTGACAGCAAGCTGGCCAACCGCTCCGTCAACGAGGGCTTCAGCGGCGGCGAGAAGAAGCGCAATGAAATCTTCCAAATGGCCATGCTGGAGCCTACCTTCGCCATCCTCGACGAGACGGACTCCGGCCTGGACGTGGACGCCCTGCGCATCGTGGCCGAAGGCTTCAACAAGCTGCGCACGCCGCAGACGTCCGCCCTTGTCATCACGCACTACCAGCGCCTGCTGGATTATCTGAAACCGGACACGGTGCACGTGCTTCTCGGCGGACGCATCGTCAAGACCGGCGGACCGGAACTGGCGACGGAGATTGAGCAGCGCGGATTTGATTGGATTAAGAAGGAGGTAAATGAATGATTAATTAGGCGCGGATTACGCGGATGGTATCTGTCATCCTGAGCGTAGCAAAGCGGAGTCGAAGGATCTCCTTTAATTCCGTTTCCATCGGGAGATGTTTCGACTACGCCCTACGGGCTCCGCTCAACATGACAGACAGCATCCGCGCCTAAAAATTAATAGATTATGAGACCCGAACAACAATACATCGACCTATACGCCCAGGCGGAGGCTCTGCTGCGCAATCACAGCGCCGAGCCGCTGAACCGTCTGCGTGCCCGTGCCTTCGCCGACTTCGAGCGGCTGGGCTTCCCCACCCGCAAAGAAGAAGCCTATAAATACACCGACGTGGCCAAGTGCTTCGAACCGGACTATGGCATGAACTTCAAGCGGCTGGCCTTCCCCGTCAATCCCTACGAAGTGTTCAAGTGCGACGTGCCCAACATGAGCACCGCCCTCTATTTCATGGTGAACGATACCTTTTATTCAGCTACGAGCTACGAGCTACGGGCTACGGGTAAGGAAAAAGAAAAAGGGAAAGAGGAGAAGGAACTCGTTGCTCGTAGCTCGTCACTCGTAGCTGATAACGGCGTCATCATCGGCAACTTCCGCGACCATGCTGACCTCGTAAACCGTTACCTTGGCACCCTGGCCGACACGTCCAATGATGCCCTTACAGCCTTCAACACCGCCTTTGCGCAAGACGGACTGCTGATATACATCCCGAAGAACGTGGCGGTGGAGAAACCCATCCAACTGATAAACATCCTGCGCAGTGACGTGCCCCTGTTGGTGAACCGCCGCGTGCTCATCGTGTTGGAGGACGGTGCCCAGGCCCGCCTGCTGATGTGCGACCATGCCATGGACGATGTAAACTTCCTGGCCACGCAGGTCATCGAAGTATTTGTGGGACGCAACGCCGTGTTCGACCTTTACGAACTGGAGGAAACGCATACGGGCAACACCCGCTTCAGCAACCTTTATGTCCGTCAGGAAGCGGGCAGCAATGTCCTGCTGAACGGCATGACGCTGACCTGCGGCACCACCCGCAACACCACCCGTGTCCTCCTGGCCGGCGAGCAAGCCGAACTCAACCTGTGCGGCATGGCCATCGCCGACAAGAACCAGCACGTGGACAACCGCACTGTCATCGACCACGCCGTGCCCTCGTGCCGCTCCAACGAACTCTATAAATATGTCCTCGACGAGCAGGCCACGGGTGCCTTTGCCGGACTTATCCTGGTGCGTCCCGGCGCGCAGCATACCGATGCCCGCCAGACCAACCGAAATCTCTGCGCCACCCGCGATGCCCGCATGTACACCCAACCCCAACTGGAGATTTATGCCGACGACGTGAAGTGCAGCCACGGTGCTACGGTGGGCCAGCTGGATGATGCCGCCCTGTTCTACATGCGTCAGCGCGGCATCCCCCTCCGTGAGGCCCGCCTGCTGCTGATGTTCGCCTTCGTCAACGAGGTGGTGGACACCATCCGCCTCGATGCGCTGAAAGACCGCCTGCACCTGCTGGTGGAGAAACGCTTCAGGGGCGAGCTTGGCAAGTGCCGCGACTGCAAGGCAATGTGCAGGTGAAGAGCGAACAACGATAATCAAGAAAGACTCATATATGTACGACATCCAACAGATACGCGCCGACTTCCCCATCCTGGGGCGCACCGTCTACGGCAAGCCCTTGGTTTACCTGGACAACGGCGCCACCACCCAGAAACCCCGTTGTGTGATAGAGGCCATCACCAACGAATATTACAACACCAACGCCAACGTCCACCGTGGCGTCCACTTCCTCTCCCAGCAGGCCACGGAGCTGCACGAGGCCAGTCGCGAGACCGTGCGCCGCTTCATAGACGCCCGCTCCACCAACGAGATTGTCTTTACCCGTGGCACCACGGAAAGCATCAACCTCCTGGCCGCCACCTTCTGCCCCTCGCAGATGCAGGCGGGCGACGAGGTCATCATCTCCACCATGGAGCACCACAGCAACATCGTCCCCTGGCAACTGCAGGCCATGCAGCGCGGCATTGTCCTGCGCGTCATCCCCATGGACGACGAGGGCAACCTCTTGTTGGATGAATACGAGAAACTCTTCTCCCCCAAGACGAAGCTCGTCAGCATCGCCCACGTCAGCAACGTGCTGGGCACGGTCAATCCCGTCAAGGAGATGATACGCACCGCCCATGCACACGGCGTCCCCGTGCTGGTGGACGGCGCGCAGAGCATCCCCCACATGCCCGTCGACGTGCAGGACCTTGATGCCGACTTCTACGTCTTCTCCGGCCACAAAGTCTACGGCCCCACCGGCGTGGGCGTGCTATATGGCAAGGAAGACTGGCTGGACAAGTTGCCCCCCTACCAGGGCGGCGGCGAGATGATACAGCACGTCTCGTTCGAGAAGACCACCTTCAACGAACTGCCCTTCAAGTTCGAGGCAGGCACGCCTGACTACATCGGCACCACCGGCCTTGCCAAGGCACTGGACTACGTCTCCGCCCTCGGCATGGACGCCATCGCCGCCTACGAGCACGAACTGACCCAATATGCCCTCCGCCGCCTACAGGAAATCCCCGACATGCGCATCTTCGGCCAGGCCAAGGAGCGGGGCGGTGTCATCTCCTTCTTGGTAGGGAATATCCACCACTTCGATATGGGCACCCTGCTGGACCGCCTCGGCATCGCCGTCCGCACGGGCCACCATTGCGCCCAGCCGCTGATGACGCGCCTCGGCATCGAGGGAACGGTGCGCGCCTCCTTCGGGCTGTACAACACCAAGGAAGAAGTGGACGCGCTTGTAGCGGGGATTAAGCGAGTGAGTAAAATGTTTTAAATACTACGCTACTAAACGCTCATTGCCGAGCCAATACAACAACACCAAATCAATACAAACCAAAATATGAAAGGATTCAGTACCATCCTCCTGCTCATTGTGTCCAACATCTTCATGACCTTTGCCTGGTACGGGCACCTGAAGTTGCAGGAAATGAAAGTCATCTCCAACTGGCCACTCTACGCCGTCATCCTCTTTTCGTGGGCTATCGCGCTGGCCGAATACTCGTGCCAGATACCTGCCAACCGCATTGGTTTTTCGGGTAATGGCGGGCCGTTCTCGCTGATGCAGCTCAAGGTCATCCAGGAGGTCATCACGCTCATTGTGTTCACCGTGTTCACCACCGTGTTCTTTAAGGGCGAGGCACTGCATTGGAACCATTTCGCCGCTTTCTGCTGCCTCATCCTGGCGGTATACTTTGTGTTTATGAAATAAATGGGAATTTATATGCACTTTTTCTTTCGCTTGTCCGAAAGAAAAAGATGCCAAAAAGAAAGGACCCCGGCTGTGCCCGTCGGGCTACTCCGGACGACCTCCTGCCTAAAGGGCAGAAACTCGCTTCGCTCAGACAGTCTGCCCTTTTTAACGGCATCCGGCCGCCCGCCGCTTCACGCCCGCCGGTCAATGCCGGAGAGCCATGCGGCATTGGACACAGCATTATATACACAAAGTAGAGACGTGGCGTGCCGCGTCTCACAGGCCGTAAGGCCTGCCTACCCAACGCCGCATGGCCGCGCCTAAGCGGAGGGACGTAAAGCGGAGAGTGCATCTTGGCGTGAAGAACGGTAGTTTGTCTGAGCGAAGCGAGTTGACTGACGTTTAGCCAAGATGTGCTCGCAGCAGCCCTGAAGCTTCAGCGCTTGACTTTTTTCTTTTGGTATCTTTTCTTTTTGTGGCAAGACAAAAAGAAAAGTACACATTCTTTCCCCACCCTGCAACTTTTCGCCCCTGCCCTACGACTAATAAGATGTATCAACCTAAAAAACAAAAAAGACTATGTTAGTAACCACAACCAACACCATTGAAGGCGCACGCATCACCCGCTACTACGGCATTGTGTCGGGCGAAACCATTATCGGCGCCAACGTGTTCCGCGACCTTTTTGCCAGCATCCGCGACATTGTGGGCGGGCGCAGCGGCGCTTACGAAGAAGTGCTGCGCAAAGGCAAGGAAACTGCCCTGCGCGAAATGCAGGAACAAGCCGCCGCCTTGGGCGCCAATGCCGTCATAGGTGTCGACCTGGACTATGAGACGGTGAACGGCTCCATGCTGATGGTGACGGCGGCAGGCACTGCTGTCAGCGTAGAATGACACACGACATTAATGTGCCAAAACAATGATTTATACAAGATAAAACCCTATCTTTGCAGCATGTGGAAAGAGAAATTAGGAAATTATCTGATAGACGTATCTAAGTACTTTCTGACAGGCGTGTTCGTTGCTTCCTTAATAAAGGATTTAGAAGACATGCGCTGGCTTATCTACGCCCTTAGCGGAAGCGTTGCAGCAATACTATTGCTGTTAGGTTTAATTTTAACGAATAAAAAGGAGGCCAAATGATGGGAAGCATTATCATTCTTGCCATGGTGGGAATACCCTGCTTGGCAGCATTGCTTTGGTTTCTCACCCCGAGAGGCAAGCAATGGCTTAAAGCCAACCACATGATTTAAGCGCTCAGCCAATTTCCCCTTAAGGCGACAAGAAGCAAATGTGCGGCACCTTCTCACGAGGATACCGCACACTGTGTTTCTTCCATTAAGCAAAGAAACAATTAAAGTAAAGTCAAACCTGCCGGGCTGTGTATCCGGCAAGAGAGATAAGCTTCCCCGCAGACGCTTCTGCGGGGAAGGTTTTTGTCTGTCCTAACCAGCAGTCCTGCATTAAGGCTCGTCGGACGCAAAGCCTGTGCGGCGATAGCCCGACACCTTGTACTTGGCATAGCCATAGGCTGCGGGATTCTCGTCGTCGCTGAAGGACACGTAGTACACCAGACTGTCGGCCGGCATGCCGCTGGGCGTGGTAGCCATGCCGGGCAGCATCTTGCCGTCTTCAATGTTCACCTGGCAGTCGTAGGCCTCGTTCTGCACATTGCCATCCGTACTGAAGGTAAGGGCAGTGCAGTCGCAGTTCACCACCACGCGGTAGTCCCAGAAGTTAGCCAGGTCGCTCACATACATCTTGTCGGCCACGTTGTCCACAGTGTTGTAAGTAATGCCCAGCACGGTGCCCAGCCCGAAGGGGTCGGTCAACACCACGTTGCCGGCATCGTCCACTGCGTCTACCGTCAGCATCCACTCACCGGCAAGCGCCTCGGTGGCCGTGCCGCCAATCTCGTCTTTCTCGCAGGAAGTGAAAAGCACGCCTGCGCACATCATCAGTAGATATATTGCTTTTTTCATATCGTTTTATCCATTAAGTTATTTGCTTATTGCCCTTAATATCACAGTCATCGGCGTGCCTCCGTAGTCCACATTGAGGGTGAAAGTACGGGTAGCCGGGTCATAGCTGCCGCTGGTCAACCCCAGCACCACATCGCCCGAGTCACCAAAGTACCAACTTCCCACTTCGCTGGTCAGTGTCACCGTATTGTCGGCATTCAGTGCAAAGTCTACCTCTGCATGAAAGTCATAAGTAGGCTCGAAGCCCGGGTTCAGTCCGGCGAACTGGAAGCCTCCCATCAGGTCGTCCAAGTGGTAAGTGCCGTCGCCATTGTCCGTGATGTAAATCAAGGCATCATAATAATGCCGCGTGCCGGCCATGCTCTCGCCCCAATAAAGCGTAGCAATGTTGTCGGGGTCTACCACGTACACGGTGCGCGATGCGGTCGTAGAGAAGCCGTCAGCGTTATAGATGATGTAGGAGATGCTGTACACGCCCACCTTGTTGTAGTCCACGTTAGAAGACGTTTGCACCTCGCTACTCACGTCCTCGCCGTTCAGTTCGGCATAGCAACCCTCATCAGCGTAAGTCTCGCCCACATTCACAATGACGGTCTGTTCACCCAATATTTCCAGCGTGGGGTAGTAGGTGATGCGCGTCAGTCCCTCCGTCGACTTGTCGCAACTCCACAGAGCTACGGCAAGCACGGGTACCAGTAAATATGCTAATATCTTTTTCATTGTTCTATGTCTTTATATTAGTGTAACATCGTTATTCTGCCCAGAACACCGGCACGGTGTAGCCGGGGAAGTCGGGTACATTGCTGTTGCGCGAAGAAGAGTCTTCCGGATAGGGGAAGCGGGCCAGCAACTGGTTGGCACCCACCTGCCCGAACACTTGGATAGGCGTGTAGAGCGTGCCGGCCACATAGCTTGAGGTGTCGAACGACTCGTCGTTGTTTTTGTAGAAGTCGCTGCCCTGTGCTGTGCCAAAGGCGGGATAACCCAGGCGGCGCACCTCGCACCATGCCTCGAAGCCGTTGCTACCGGCCAAGGCAATCCACTTGGCCACGCCGATGCACTGGCGGTAGTTGGCGTTGTCGTAAGGATTGCGGGCCAGGTATTCATCAGCACCTTCTACGCCTGCCGATGCAAAAGAAGCCTCAATGGCAGCGGCATAGTGGGCGGCTGCATCGCTTTCAGAGCCATAGCGGGCATAGTATTCAGCCAGGAAGAATTCCGTCTCAGCCACCGAGAGCAAGGAAACCGGCTCGCTGTAGGTGACATTGGGGCGGCACCAGTAATTGACATTGTATACCTCAGTGCCCGTATATTCGGCGCCACCAATAGAGCCTTCATAGTTTCCGGAAGCGTTGGGATTGAAATAAACGGCCAAACGTGGGTCGGTGTACTCAATGTTACCCATCGAGTTCCTTACCTGCATGGAGTTCACGATAGCCAGGTTGGCCACCAGGTTCTGCTGCATGCCGGGAGCAAATTCTTCTGAGTAAAGCGGACTACGCTTCTCGGCCTCATCTGACCAGCAGTTTGCCCATACTACATCAGCTGTGGGGAAGTCGCCTTCACTTACCAGTGCGGAGAGTTGGCTCTGTACATCCTGTACGTCGGACATACGCATCAATATTTTCAACTTCAGTGCCTTGGCAAACTTTATCCAGCTATCGGCACTTTCGTTGGGGAAGAGGAAATTGGTGCACACGCTGGCAGCGGCATCCGTCTGCGCCAAAGCAGCATCCAGTTCAGCCAAAATGCCCTGGTACACCGTCAACCCCTCGTCGTAGTGCGGAGCCAGGATTTCGGGGTTGAGGGCTTCGGTATAGGGCACCGAGCCATAGCAGTCTACCAGCACCTGGAATACGAAGGCACGCAGTGTAGTGGCCGCCAGTACAGTACCCATGTCGCCCTGCGCCGTGGCGCGGTCAGAAACATTTTTCAGGTTGTTCAGCGCCTTTTGGTACAACTCCGTGTAGGTGCGGCTGCTGCGCGAGGCGCTCATATTGAAGCGGGCATAGTCCTGGTAGTTGCTCGTACCGAACTGCTGTGCATAGTACTGGGCAAAGTAGCCGCCCGTAATGCGCAGGAAGTCGCCGTAGTGCTGGGCAATGGCCATCTCCGCGCCCGGCATCACCATGCTGGTGGTCACGTTCTCATCCGTAGGCGAGTTGGGGTCTTGGTTGATGTCAAGGTAGCTGTCGCACGAAGCTACGCCCAAACCCAAGCCAACGGTCAAAGCGGATATAAGGAATATTTTTGTTTTCATTGTCAGAATCTCCATGTTTAGAATGTGATGTTAAGATTACAACCGAATACGCGGCAAGATGGGTTGGTATACATTTCGCCAAACTGCGTGGCCAGGTCGCCGTAAGCAGCCTGCGAAATAGTAGTGCTTTCCGGGTCGATGTAGCGGTTGTCCGAAGCCGTCCAGGTAAAGACGTTGTTGCAGAACACCGTCAGCGAGAGGTCGCTCAACTGCATGGCGCGCACCCACTTCTTGGGCACATTCCACGTCAGGCTGATGTTGCGCAGCTTCACGAAGCTGCGGTCCAGCAGGTAAGCCTCGCCACCATAGCCGTAGCCATAGTTGTTGAAGTAATTCTGATAGCTGCTGTTATACAGGTAAATGGGCGTTGTGTTGGGCGAATAGGTGCCGTCGCCATTGTCTACCACCGAGTTGGGGATGACGAACGGACGACGGTTGTTGTACATTGTCACCACGCCGTTGCCGGTGAACTGCATCAGGTTCTTGGTGCGCGAGAACATGTAGCCGCCCTTGCGGATGTCCAAAGCCGCGCTCAAGGTGAAGTCCTTGAAGGTAAGACCGGTGGTGATACCACCCGTCCAGTCGTTGTTCATGTTCTTGCCCGTGTCTTCTATCTCGGTGCCCAGCACGGGGTAGCCGTTGGCATCCACAATCATCTGCCCGTCTTCCGTGTACTGGGGCAGGTAGGTGTAGAACTGGCCGATGGGCTTGCCTTCTACGGCATACATCTCCACGGCATCGTTGCCGGCAGCAAATCCATAGATGGACACTTGTCCGCCTTCCAGGCTTTCGGGCAGAGAGATGACCTTGTTCTTGTTCTTGGCAAAGTTGAAGCCGATGTCCCAACGCCAGTCGCGCGTCTGCACGGGTGTAAGGTTGATGGCCAACTCAATACCCTTGTTCTCTACTTCACCAAAGTTGGTTACCACGTAGCTGTATCCGGCAGCCGGGTCGGCAGGCAAAGTGAAAATCTGGTCGTTGGTGCGGCGGTTGTAGTAAGCGGCATCAATGCCTAAGCGGCCTTTGAAGAACTGCAAGTTCACGCCCACTTCAAATTCCTTGGTCATCTCGGGACGCAGAGCCTCGCTACCCAGGGTGTTGGAAGTGAGGTAAGCGTTCGTACCGTTCAAGGGGAAGGAGATGCCGGGGGCTACATACGTACCATTGGCCGTAGCCTGTACGTAGGACAGTGCCGTCAGGTAGGGATCGGCATCGTTACCCGTCTTACCATAAGCCAGGCGCAGCTTACCAAAGCTCAGCCAGTCGTTTTCGGGGATGAGCCGCGTAAATATCCAGCTCAGCGTGGCGCCCGGGTAGAAGAAGCTGTTGGCACCCATAGGCAGGGTGGACGACCAGTCGTTGCGGGCAGTGACATTGAGATAAAGCATGTCGTCCCAACCCACTGTCACGTCACCGAACAAGCCCACCAGGCGGCGTTTGCTCTGGCTTTCGCTCAACGTGGTGGAGGCGGCGTTGCTCAAATCCCAGAAGCCGGTACCAATAGAAAGATTGTTACCCGAGCCACTCAGCACTGTGGCATAACGCTCATTCATGTTAACGCCGGCATTGACGTTGATGTCCAAGCGGTTGTCCAAAAACTTCTGCGCATAATTGGCCAGAAAGTCGTGGTTAATCTCATAGCGGCGCGAATAGCCTGCAGATACGCTACCCTCTGAATTCATGGTAGAAGGCGGTGTGCCGTAGTCGTTGTTAATCAGCGCATCGTCCAAGTCTATCTGCGGGCTTCCTGTCTTGTAATCATAGTCCGTGTAGTCCAGACCCATGCGATAGGTCAGCGTCACCCACTTCACCGGCTTCACGTCTACCTGCACCTTGCCGTAAATCTGCTTGGAGTTGGTGTGGAAGTAGTTGTTGGCCAGCGACCAGTAGGGGTTGGTGATGCCGTAAGGCGTGAAGTAAGCCTCGGGCGTGTTGAAAGCGCTGCTCAGGTCCTTCATGTCCACGATGGAAACGTCACGCGGAAGCTCCAGCACGCCGTCGATAACCGATGTTCCCTGGAAGGCGCCCACGGCGTCCGTCTGGCTGCGCGCGAAGTTCACCGACGAGGAGAACTTCAGCCACTTGGTGGGCTCGTAGCTGTTGCGGAAGGCAATGGTGTTGCGCTTGTACACGTCGTAGTCTTCGGGCATGATGCCGTCGTCGCCCGTGTAGGAGTAAGACAGGTAGTAGGTCATCTTCTCATCGTTAGAAACGCCGCTGACGGAGAGGTTATGGTTCTGCGACCAACCCAAGTCGAAGAAGTCTTTCACGTTATCTTCCTTCGCACTATATTCGTGGATGAGCTGCTGGTTGTTCCATATAGGACCGTACACCTGCGTAGAGCCGTCGAAAGCAGGACCCCAGGAGCCGTTTTCGATGAACGTCTGTCCGCCGTTCCAGCCCTGGCCGAAGCTGTTCTGCATCTCCGGCAGGTAAGACAGCTGGCGGGCCTGTACGTTGCCGCTATAGTTAATGGAGAAGTTGCGTCCGTCGCCACGCTTGCCGCTCTTGGTGGTGATGACGATGACGCCATTGGCGGCACGGCTACCGTAAAGGGCGGTAGCGGCGGCACCCTTCAGCACGGTCATCGACTCGATGTCTTCAGAGGCAATGTTGGAGATACCGCCCAGGGTGACGTTCTTACCACTGCCGGACACCGAGCTGTTGCTCAAAGGAATACCATCTACTACATACAACGGTTGATTGCTACCATTGATGGAGCCGAAACCACGGATAACCACGTTGCTCACAGAGCCCGGATCGCTCGAAGTACTGCTCACCTGCAAGCCGGCCACCTTGCCCGAGAGGGCGTCGGCAACATTGGTGACCCGCGCAGAAGTAATCTCATCGTTTTTCACCGTCGTGGCCGAGTAGCCCAACGACTTCTCCGAACGGCTGATACCCATCGCCGTCACCACCACCTCGTCCAGCAGCTCGGCATCGGTGCGCAGCACGATGTTCATGGCCCTGCCCCGGGTGATGGACACCTCTTGCGGCTGCATGCCCACGAAGGACACGCGCAGCGTCTTGGCACTGGCCGGGACATTGGAAATTGCAAACTTGCCGTCGATGTCGGTCATGATACCAATATTGGTACCCACTACCAGCACCGAGGCGCCTACGACCGGCTCACCGTCTTCGTGGGAAGTCACTACTCCCGTCACGGTGGACGTCTGAGCCATCATGAGGTTTACCCCTGCGAAGAGGCAAACCAGCCACAGCATTAATCTTTTTTTC
>CALUJC010000012.1 GCA_944320865.1 uncultured Bacteroides sp.
TCATTGCCACCGCAAGATAAAGCATGATGATTGCGCCAACAATCCAACAAAAGTAGAAATTGTTTTCATCAGACGGTGGGGGATTTTATGCAGGGCAAGGATACGCAACTGGAATATGTGTTGGGGATGAGTGCGGGGGAGTGAGCATTGAGGGCGTTTTCTCACAACTACCCCATCGAGTAGTGCGCGTCCCGCCCCGTCTCCCTACCTTTGCGGCGGAAAAACAAGATGCCCGCTGCAACCGGGCGGCTTTGTTTCCCGTCTAATGAACGAATGGCTAAACTTATGTGTAGAATGAAATCAACCAAGAAGAAACTTCCTTTGTGGAAACGGGTGTTGCGGGTGGCGGGTATCGGGCTGTCCGTCCTTGTATTGGCCTTTGCCGGACTGGTGGCTTACGCTTATTGGTTCTATAAGGAGCCGATGGCCCGGAGTTATTACCTGAATGAACTGCCCCTGACGCGGGAGATGTTTGCCGACGACTTCGAGGAGATACACCGCACGGTGGCGGAGCATTATTCCCTCTATCGGCAGAAAGGCATGGATATGGATTCCCTGCATCGCGTCTACGCCGGACGGGTGGCGCAGGCACAGACCACCACGGACTATGGCAAGCTGGTGATGGAGTACATAGCCGCCTTGCAGGCCGGGCACGCCAGCACGCCTTTTGCTGCGTATATGGTGCCCGACGAGCCTGTGGTTATCCACGACTCCCTGTTTGTGGGCAGACCAAGTGATTATTTGCGCCAATATGGTTTCCGGGACAAGGACTTGATTGTGGCCATTGATGGCCTGCCCCTGTCGCAGTGGGCTGAAGGACAGGAGAAGTTCATCTCTGCCTCCACCGCATCGGACAGGCGTTTCAGGGCATTGCGAAGCGCGTTTGACAGTCGCACGGACAGCTTGCGGCGTTATACGGTGTGGCGTGACGGGGACACGTTGCAGTTCGATGTGCCCTTGCGGCGATTTGATTATTTCCCGAAACACACGGGCAAGGCCGTTGAGGTGAAGGTGTTGCGGGACAGCATCGGCTATATGGCCATAAACACGATGATGTCGCCCGTGTTGGAAGAGTTTGAGGCGCAATACCCGAAGGTGCGCCACTTGCCTTATCTGATTATAGACGTGCGTGCCAACGGCGGCGGCAACAGCGGAAACGGGCGAGCTATCTGCGAGCACTTCATCTGCCACGCACAACCCCATTGCGTGACGCCGGATGGGACGATGGAGCCCACGGCGGATGCCTATCAAGGCAAGCTGTACCTGCTGACAGGCCCGGCCACGTTCTCTGCGGCAGAGAGTTTCACGTTGGATATGAAGGAGAGCGGCAATGTCTGTGTGGTGGGCGAACCTACGGCAGGCGATACGGGCAACCGTCCGCGGAACTTCTCCACGTCACACGAGGTCTGGTTCCGTATTCCCACCCGTGAGCCACAGAAGTCCCCGCAAGGTTTCCCGATGGAAGGCGTGAATATTCCCCCGCATCACGTGGTGCATCAGACGGTGGGGGATTTTATGCGGGACAAGGATACGCAACTGGAGTATGTGTTGGGGATGATTGCGGGGAAGTGAGTGCTCCTTAATTTACTCCTCACAGCGGGCCAAGAACTCAGCTGGAGTCATTACAGGCAAGCCGAACTCTTTGAACCCGGTGGCATCGCGGGTAATGATGAGGTCGGCTCCTGCCTGTAGGGCGGAGAAGTATTGCACGGCATCCTCAAAATCAGACGGGCGAGAGACGATCGCATCTTGGATGCTTTCCCTATTGATGGGAGAGACTTCGAATCTTTTAGTCAGCCAACTAATTTTTAGCAGCAAAGAATCTTTCGTATAAGCCTTGCGCATAATATAAGCGGCATTGATTACAGAAAGTGAAGATACGATTCCGCAGATGTCATTCTTACCGCAGATGTCAATTACTTGTGCTGCATCAGCAAAGAATGGTTCACGTTTATTCAGATAATCCACCAGCACATTGGTGTCAAGGAATACTTTCATTTGGCCCACTCCTCCCACATCTTTTCCGTTTCACGCTCAATATCAATATCCACGGGCAGGCGGTCTTCCACCATATTTTTTACCTCCGGAGATAGTTCCCTGTTTGCGGGAATATGCGGGAATACCAATTCCTTGTGAGCCTTCTTCTGGCCGATTTCTTCATACACTTTGTCGGCCAGCCACTTCTGGTTGTCGGGGCTGAGTGACTGTATCAGGTTCCAAATGCTCTCTAAAGATACGGTTGCATTCATACGCTTGTCATTTAAGGGGTTAGGATAGTGCAAAGATAGGGATTATTTTTATACGTGCTAACTTATGAAGGCGTTTTCTCACAACTACCCCATCGGGTAGTGCGCGTCCCGCCCCGTCTCCCTACCTTTGCGGCAAAAAACAATAAAAACTGATTACTATGAATGGATTTAGATTAAAGACAGCTTTTGTGGCCCTGTTATTAAGTGTATCGTGTTTGGCAGCGGAAGGGTATTCTTTCCAAGTTGTTCGGCAAGGCACCGGCCGGCAAGCCGTAGTGTTCATCCCCGGCTTCGCCTGTTCCGGGGAGGTTTGGCAAGAAACGGTGGAAGCAATTAAGGACAGTTGTACGTGCTATGTGCTTACGATGCCAGGCTTTGCCGGTGTCGCTCCCGAAGCGTACCCTTCCTTTGAGGGATGGAAGCAGCAAATCATCCGTTTCATCGAGGAGAAACATTTGGAGAAACCCGTGCTGGTGGGGCATAGCATGGGCGGAGGATTGGCATTGGCCGTGGCGGCCGACCGTTCGGACTTATTGAAAAGTGTGGTTGTGGTGGATGCCTTGCCCTGTCTGTCGGCTTTGTATAACCCCGATTTCCAAAGCCAGGCGGAAGTGGACTGTACAGGCATTGTGCAGCAGCTGATGGCGCAAGACGATGCGCAATTTGCCCGTCAGCAACGCCTGAGCGCGGCCAACCTGACCACGGACTCCCTGCTGTGCGAACGGCTGGTGCAATGGGGCACGACTTCCGACAGGCGGACGTATGCACAGATGTATTGCGATTATTCCAACACCGACATGTGTCCGATGCTGGGGCGGGTCAAGGTGCCTGCCTTGGTTCTGTTAGAGCCTTCTTTCCAAAGGATTGCCCCGATTGTGGAAGAACAATTCAAAGGCTTGCGGGCTGTGCGTCTGGAATACGCCACCCGGGGGCTGCATTTCGTCATGCGGGATGATTGGGATTGGTTTATCAGGCAACTCAAAGGTTTCTTGGGTGAATAAATACGGATATTCTGAAAGCCTCAATACAAAAAACATTAGCAAAAGTTTGGCAGCATGGAATAGTTGTAGCAACAGTTCCTGCCACGCCTCTCAACGATGCGTACCACGGCAGGACTTCGTTTTTTTATAGCGTTTATGAAGAATCAAGGCGAAATCATACTCTACCAACCGAACAATGAAGTGAAATTGGAAGTGCGGTTGGAGGAAGAAACGGTGTGGCTGACACAAGAACAGATAGCTACCCTGTTCGGTACAAAGCGCCCTGCCATTACCAAGCATCTTAGCAATATATACAGTAGCGGTGAGTTGGACAGAGATAGCACATGTTCCATTTTGGAACATATGGGTAACGACGGGAAGCAGAAGTATGTAACCAAGTATTATAATCTGGATGCAATCCTGTCCATTGGCTATCGGGTAAATAGTAAAAACGCTACCCTCTTCAGGCAGTGGGCAAACAGCGTACTGAAGGAATACCTGCTAAAAGGTTATTCGGTCAATCATCGTCTGACAGAACTGGAGCATACCGTAGCAGAACATTCACGGAAGATAGACTTCTTCGTTCGCACCTCGTTGCCACCTGTGGAAGGCATTTTTTACGATGGTCAACTATTCGATGCCTACAAGTTTGCCACCGACCTCATCCGTTCTGCAAAGGTATCCCTGTTGCTGATAGACAACTATGTAGACGAGTCGGTATTGCTCATGCTCAGTAAGCGGAATATCGGTGTGACAGCCGATATTTATACACATGCCATTGGCCAGCAACTGCAAATGGACTTACAGAAACATAACAGCCAATATCCTCCGATAGGCATACATATCTATAAGAAAAGTCACGATCGTTTTCTGATTGTTGATGGAACGGATGTCTACCACATCGGAGCCTCCCTAAAAGACCTTGGCAAAAAGATGTTCGCTTTCTCCAAACTGGAGATACCCGCTACAGCCATCACAGCCTTGCTGTAATTCATTAAATCAGCCCCAGATTGGCCGCGATGCCCACGGCCTCAGTGATGTTTTCCGCGTGCAGCTTCTCGAAGACGTTCTTCTTGTGATACTTCACGGTGTTGGCGTCGATGAAGAGCGCTTCGCCTATCCGGACATTGGAAAGGCCCATGACGGAGAGGCGCAGGATGTCGCGCTCACGGTCTGAAAGGATGAGTTCCTCCCGCTTCTTCCAATGGCGGGCGGCGAAGGAGTAGACGTAGCGGTCTGCACAGGTTTTGTCCGTGATGAGGACATCGCCCGCCTGGGGAGTAGGCGAAAGGGAGACCACGCACAGCGCCAGCCAGATGTCGCCCTGCGGGCTGAGCAAGACGGGCGTCAGTTTGTGATGAATGAGGTACGTGCGGCGGTCCGTCACGCGGATGTGGAAGTCGTAATCGATGGAGCAGTGCAGCCTCTTCTCTACCGGAAGCTGATAGTAGAAGCGGAAGCCCGCCTCGTTGATTTCCTGCAGTCTGTCCATATCGTCGGGCGGGACGACCTCAAAATAGAACGCGTAACCTTTCCGCCTGACCTCTTCGGGCGAGCGTCCGCAAAGAAACAAGGGGTTGGGCGACACATAGAGGAAATTGCGCCGGTTGTAGTCGATGAGGTAGATGCTGTGGTTGGTGCTGCGTGCCAGGGCGTCGGCCATCGCCACGCACGGTTCGGCACGGGTGTAGTCCTCGTCGGGGATGTCCATCCGGCGGGGGAGGGTGGAGAAGAAAGGTATGATATTCTTTTGCGGCGGTTGCAGGGAATGTTCCATAATGCTGTTTCTAATTGACACCATAAAGATAGTGCAAAAGGTGGAATGCAGAGCAAGAATGAGCGATATGCCTTGGCTGGACAAAGGCAGTGCCGCCGTCCAGCCAAGACAACGCCTTTGTCCAGCCAAGACGATGTCTTCGTCCAGTCAAGGCTGGGAATAGCAAGTGTTCACTCGCTCAGCCCATATTCCCCCGCCTCTTCCGTCACCTGCCGTTGCAGTTCCTCCAGTGAATACTCCTTGCCAGTGAACTTCACCGTGGCCACGGGCGGGTCGAGGGTGACGGTGGCGCTGACGCCTTCCAGTTTGTTCAATGCTTTCTCCACGTGCATGCGGCAGTGGTTGCACATCATGCCGCTTACTTTGAATTGCTTTTCCATTGTCTTTTCTTTCTCTTTATCTGTAAATTCTTCGTTTTTCATTCTTAATTCTTTATTATCAGAGAGCTTCTTCTTCCGCAGCCGCAGGCTGTTCGTCACCACGCTGACGCTGCTGAATGCCATGGCCGCCCCGCCAATCATCGGGTTGAGCAGGAAGCCGCAGACGGGGTAGAGCACGCCGGCGGCGATGGGCACGCCTATCGTGTTGTAGATGAAGGCCCAGAAGAGGTTTTGCCGGATGGTGCGCACCGTCAGGCGGGAGAGGCGCAGGGCTTCGGGTATCTTGCGCAGGTCGGAGGAGATGAGCGTCATCTTTGCCACGTCCATGGCAATGTCGCTGCCGTTGCCCATGGCGATGCTGAGGTCGGCTTGCGCCAGGGCGGCACTGTCGTTGATGCCGTCGCCCACCATGGCTACCACCTTGCCCGTTTGTTGCAATTGGCGGATGTAGGCGGCTTTGTCCTGGGGCAATACGCCCGCCTTGTATTTCGCGATGCCTGCCTGCCGGGCGATGGCTTGGGCGGTGGCTTCATTGTCGCCCGTCAGCAGATGCACTTCGATATCCTCGTCCTGCAAAGTGCGTATGGCTTCCACGGACGAAGGCTTGATGCGGTCGGCTATGGCGATGACGGCCAAGGCTTCCGTCTCGTTGGCAAACCAAATCACCGTCTGCGCTTCAGCTTCCCAAGCAGAGGCGGCTTCTTGCAGGGGCGGAGTGATACGTTTACCTTCCATCAGGCGGCGGTTGCCTGCATAATAAGCAACACCCTTATAGGCGCCTTTCACCCCTTGCCCCGTCAAACTCTCGAAGTTATTCACGCTCCATTCTTCATTCTTCATTCTTAATTCTTCATTCAAAAGTATGGCTTCCGCCAGCGGATGTTCGGATTTCCTTTCCAAGGCCAACAGGACGGGGGCATATTGCCTGGCTTCCCCGTCCGTCCAAAGGATGTGTTGCACGGCGGGATGTCCCTCGGTCACGGTGCCCGTCTTGTCCAATACCACGGCGTTCACCTTCTTGGCCGTTTCCAGGCTCTCCGCGTCCTTGATGAGGATGCCCCGCTCGGCTCCCTTGCCGATGCCCACCATGATGGCCGTGGGCGTGGCAAGCCCCAAGGCGCAGGGGCAGGCGATGATGAGCACCGTCACCAGTGCGAGCAGGCCGTGGGTGAATCCGTCCGAGGGGTCCAACACCATCCAAAGAGTGAAGGAGAGCAGCGCGATGCCCATGATGACAGGCACGAACACGGCGGCTACCTTGTCCACCAGCTTCTGCACGGGTGCCTTCGAGCCTTGCGCGTCCTGCACCAGGTGGATAATCTTGGCCAGCAGCGTGTCCGTCCCCACCTTGTCCGCCCGGAAGCGGAAGCTGCCTTTCTGGTTGATGGTGCCGGCATAGACCTTGGCGTCCTTGCGTTTGGCCACGGGTACCGGCTCGCCGCTCAGCATGCTTTCGTCCACGTAGGAACTGCCGTCCGTCACCACCCCGTCCACGGCGATGCGTTCGCCGGGCTTCACCTGGATGATGTCGCCTGGCCTGACTTGGGTGATGGGGACTTCTTTTAATGCTTCATTAACCACGAGGGTGACGGTCTTGGGCTGCAACCCCATCAGCTTCTTGATGGCCTGCGAGGTGTTTCCCTTGGCCCGCTCCTCCAGCAGGCGTCCCAACAGGATGAAGGCGATGATGACGCTAGATGATTCAAAATAGACGTGCGGCGTAATTCCCCTGGACAACCAGAAGTCGGGGAAGAACAGGTTGAACACGCTGAACAGATAAGCCACGCCCGTACTGCTGGCCACCAGCGTGTCCATGTTGGCCGATCCGTGCCGGAGTTGCTTCCAGGCATTGCCAAAGAATGACCGCCCCAAGACGAACACAACCGGCGTGGAAAGTGCCCACGTGACCCAGCCTGCCCACGCCCTGTCCATGAAGCCCATGCCGATGACGGCGATGGGGATGGCCAGGAGGATGGCCCACGTAGTACGTCGTTTCAGTGATTTATATTTCTTGACGTGCGCTTCTTCCACCTCGTCCTCCGTATGCCCGTCGTGCGTGATGATGAGGTCATAGCCTGCCTCCTGCACGGCGTGTTGCAGGGCTTCGGGCGATGTCTGCGCGGGGTCATACTCCACCAAAGCTGTGGCGGCGGCATAGTTGACGGATGCCTGGCACACGCCCGGCTGTTTGTTCAGCGTCTTGTCCACGCGGGCGGCGCAGGCGGCGCAACTCATCCCCAGGATGGGGAAGGTTTCTTGTCGGTTATTCTGGTTCATACGTTTACTCCTAATTTGCGGGGCAAAGGTAAGGTTTTGGGGCAGGAGTGGGGTTATAAGATTATGGATAAGATTTATAAGAAATTTGAGC
Organism: uncultured Bacteroides sp.; assembly: GCA_944320865.1. Taxonomy (GTDB): domain Bacteria; phylum Bacteroidota; class Bacteroidia; order Bacteroidales; family Bacteroidaceae; genus Bacteroides. The sequence goes on from CALUJC010000012.1 coordinate 7,755, forward strand.
GTCCAGATACGTACAATCAAGGCAAGGCGCAGAAGGTCGGACTATATTTCGTCCAGCCCCCTGCGCTTGTTTTCTTTCAGCCGCTTGAAGTGGCTGGGCGTCAGCCCGGTCACTTGCTTGAATTGCGTGCTGAGGTAGGCGGCGCTCGAGTAGCCCAGCCGGTCGGCTATCTCGTTCAGGGTCAGTTCGTCGTACACCAGCAGTTCCTTGGCGCGCTCTATCTTTTGGGCGATGAAGTAGTGTTCGATGGTGGTGCCCGTGGTTTCGGAGAATAGCTTGCTCAGCGCACTGTAGTCGCGGTGCAGGCGGTCGGACAGGTAACCGGACAGGTTGGCTTTTGGCTGACTGTCGCGGTAATGCACCAGGTCGATGACGGCGGTCTTTATTTGTTCCACCAGCCAGGCGCGTGGGTCGTCCAGCAGCTCGAAGCCCAGTGCCTGCAAGGCTTCGGCCACGAGGTGGCGGCGGTCTTCGTCCAGTGGTTCGGGCAGCACGGCGGTGCCCAGCTCTACCGACAAGGGAGGCAGACCGAGGCCTTCCAGGCATTGCCGCACGGCCATGATGCAGCGCGGGCAGACCATGTTTTTGATGTGGAGTGTCCTTATTTCCTTCATAGCTGCGCGTTGCTCTTTATCTTTCCTACAAACAGATAGGTGTTGTCGTCCGGGTCGATGGTGCTTTTCAGTTCCTCCAGGCGGGAGCGTGTTTTGTCGTCTGTCTTGGAGGAAGAGAGCAGTTCTTCCACTTGTACCAGCAGGTCGCCCGGGTCGATGGCATAGGCAAAGTGGCCTTTTTTGAAGTAGTAGAAAGCATCAACTACAGCAGAGTTTTCTATAAGGTCATTGAAGAAACGCACGAAGGCTCCTTTGCCGGTGTGTTTATCCATGAGAACACAGGCACGGCGGGAGGGGAAGCCTACGGTGGAGTGGTCCGTCTGCTGATATTGCATTTGCAGAATGATGTCCATCAGATAGTGGTCGGGCAGTTCCAGATAGCTGTGCATATGCTTATCGTTGGGCTGTTGCAGGGTAAGCATGGGGGCAAAATGCTGTTCCTCGGGCAGGTAGTGGAACAGGGTGTCGTCTTTGGCTTCCCAATATTGTATGGTAAAGTCGAATACGCCCGGCACGTTGTCTGTATTGGCTATCTCGTTGCTGAAATCCGGTATGACGGAGTAGGGGGCGGCATCCACCCGGTGCAGCACGTTGCCCTTAAAGTCTTGCTGCCACACCACGGATGCGCCTTCGATGTCGCTGAATGGAAGCATGCCTACGGTGACTGTCTGCTTTCCCGGGTCTACGGTAAATACGCCTTTGGGCACATACGTAGGTAGCGGGATGGGGTGCTGGTACTTTCCCTGCATGTTGTAGGCAAGCAGGTTTTGTGTCATCCAAGGCATGAGGTAGATGCACTGGTTGGCCTCGTCTATTTGGGCATCATACACAAAGGTATATTCTCCGGGGCCTTGTCCAACGCCTCCGATGTTGCAAAGGTAACGCCCGTTTTTATCGAACAGATGGCAAGGCTCATTCATTCCGCCGCCTATGATGAAGTAATTGTCGAATGCCATCAGCGGATATCCTTTGGTCAGTGCCTCCTCCCTGTTGTCCAGCCTCACCATTCGGAAGTCGTCCAGCAACTTGCTCAGCGGCACGTCGATAGTGTCTTTCACCCGGTCAATGTGCAGCACGCTGACGGGGCCTGAGGGGGTGTCTTCCACGGTAAGTACTTCCGGGCAGTCGGCCAGCGTCTTCCCGCCGGAGGGGGAGGAACCGCTGCATGCGCCTAAGGCCAGGGTGAGGCCTAAGGCGAGGGAGAACAATGTAGTCTTCATGTTGAAATAGCTTTAGAGTTTTGCGGTGGAAAGTTAGGAATTAATTGCTGAAAATCAAAGAGCCCGGCCCTTGTTTTTTAGCCTTCTATGTCCCGCTTGGTGGCGTAGTATCGCCAGCGCGGTAGCGATACTACGCTTGGTCGGTAGCGATACTAAGCTACCGGAAGGCCTTTCCAACCATTGTCCGGCTCAAGCAGGTCAGCACGATGCCGCGCGTGGCGAGGTAGGCAATGAAGGCCAGCCACAGGGCGTGGTTGCCAAGGGATGCCCGCAGGCCGAGGTAGAGGGCAAAGAAGCAGGCGGTCGCCACGGCCATGGAGGCCAGCATGCCGCGCGTGGCGGTGGCGCCGATGAAGATGCCGTCCCACGTGAAGGCGGCCACGCCCGCCGCAGGGATGGCGATGGCCCAGTAGAAGTAGTCCTGCGAGGCGGCAATCACCTCCCGCTCGTCGGTGAGCAGGTCCAGGAAGGCCTCCCCGCCCACGGCGTAGAGCAGGGTGAAGGCTGCCGCCATGCCTGCCCCCCATAGGAAGAGGCGGCGCATGGTGAGGCGGAAGGCCGACAGGTTTCGTGCGCCGATGTGCCGCCCGCTTAGGGCCTCGCCCGCGTAGGCAAAGCCGTCCATCACGTAGGAGAACAGGGTGAACAGCTGCATCAGCAGTGTGTTGACGGCCAGCACCACGTCGCCCTGCGCAGCTCCGGCCGAGGTGAAGAACATCGTTACCGCCACAAGGCAGAGCGTGCGCAGGAAAATGTCGCGGTTCACCCGGAAGAAGCGTGCCAGAGCCTCGCGTTGCCACACCCTGCGCCATGCCTGCCGGATGTACTTGCGCAACCGCCCGTAGCTTGCCAGCCAAAGTCCCAGCCCCATCAGCAGGCCCGCCCATTGCGCCACCAGCGTGCCCAGGGCCACGCCCTCTACCTTCATGCCGCCGAAGTACACGAAGGACAGGCTGGCGGCGATGTTCACCACGTTTTGCGTGATGGCTACCAGCATGGGGATGCGCGAGTTCTGCATGCCCAAGTACCACCCCGTCAGCCCGTACAGACCCAGCATGGCCGGCGCTCCCCATACGCAGATGTGGAAATAAGTGGCAGCCCACCGGGCCACCTCGCCTGTAGGGTGGATAAGCAGGAAGGCCGTCTGGCGGATGGGTACCTGCAAGGCCAGCAGTGCCAGTGCCACCGCCCCGGCGATGAGGAGCGAGCGCAGCAGCAGGCACACGGCTTCCGTCAGGTCGCGACGGCCGAGGGCCTGCGCCGTCAGTCCGCTGGTGCCCATGCGCAGGAAGGCAAACAGCCAGTAGATGATGTTGAACATCAGTCCGCCCACGGCAATGGCTCCGATGTAGGCGGGCGAGCCCAAGTGCCCCACGATGGCCACATCCACCAGTCCCAGCAGCGGGACGGTGATGTTGCTCACGATGGAGGGCAGGGCTATGCGGAGTATTTGGCGGTCGGCGGCTGTCATGTGAAAGAGGAATGTGGTTTACTGTCCCCGAAAGTTAACGTATGTGCCGTTCAGCAGGCATGAAAAGAGGTCGTAGTCCAGATATACCTGGTCCATGTAGAGGATCCCCCCTCCCGGATAGCTCAGGGTCAGGGAGTTTTGCAGGCTGTTGCTCCACTGCCAGTAGAATTCGTAACGCTCTTCCCATACTTCGCCATAGTAGTCGTATAGCAGCGATTCTTCACCCCTCCCGTCTGTGTAAAAGATGATTTGGTGATTGACCAACGAACCGTCGGCCTCGGTATAAATGCCTTCCCACAGGTGGTTGCACAGCGCCCACGTACTGTTTTCACCGTAAGGCGGATAATCACCTCCCTTTACTACGCAGCCTTGTAGGGTAGCAAGCAGGGTCAGTATGCAGAAGATATGAATGGCCTTTTTCATTGATAAGTTGCACGGTTGGCGGGTTACAACAGGTATTGTACTTCCTTGAACAGGTATTTACGGATGCGCCCCGCCTCGTCCTCCAGCACAAAGCGGCCGTCCGGCTCTACGTCGGCCAGGCGGGCACGGAATGTGCCGTCGGCATCGCGGTAGGGGTGGAACCCCGTGTTGCGGTAGAGGGCGGCGGCATAGCGGGCGGCTATCTTGGCGGGATATTCCCCATCCGGCTCCGCACGCAGTTGTTCGTAGTAGGCATGTACCCGTGCCAGGATGTTCGTCAGGATGTCCGGAATGCTGTGCCTTTGTCCGGTGATTTGCATCAGCGATACGGGGTTGGGGGCGTCGCTGTGGAAGGCTTCTTGGTTGATGTTGACGCCTATGCCGGCAATGCAGCAGCCTATTTTGTTCCCCTCGAGGTCGTTCTCCAGGAGCATGCCGCATATTTTGCGGTCCTGCCAATAGATGTCGTTGGGCCACTTGATGCGGATGCCGTCGGCGTAGGTGTCCAGCTCTTCCTTGACGGCCAAGGCGGTGATTTGCGACAGGAGGAACTGCCGCCGTGCCTCCAGGAACGTGGGGCGCAGCACGAAGCTGAACAGCAGGTTCTCGCCGGGGGCCGACTCCCAGTGGTTGCCGCGCTGGCCTTTCCCCGCGCTTTGGAATGCGGCGATGACTGTGGTGTACTCCGCCACCTCGTTTTCTTGGCAGAGGCGGGCAAGGTGGTTGCTGGTCGAGTCGGTTTCATCCAACGTAATCAGCGGGAATGTAAAGGGTTCAGGGTAGCACATATAATATGGTTTTATCAGAACATGGGGGGGTAGAAGGCATTTTCGATATGCTCTATCCGGAAATTGTCTTTACTGCCAATGGCGGTCATGATGTCGAAACGGACAGGCAGGTCTATATTGAAGTGTTTGATGTAGGCATCGGCGGCCACGACAATATGGCGCACTTTTTTCCAATTGACTGCATCTTGCGGTGCAATGCAAGTGTTGGCAGCGCGGGTCTTTACCTCCACGATTACCAGTTCGTTGTCTTTGGTGGCTACGATGTCCAGTTCCAAATGGTTCTTGTGCCAGTTACGGTGCAGGATGGTGTAACCGTGTGCTGTCAGATGGGCGGCAGCGGCATCTTCACCAGCCTTGCCTAATGCGTTATGTATGGCCATGTGTTTTATGTTTAATGGAGGCAAAAGTACGGTTTTGTCTGAAAAAAACGCGGATTGTCGCGAGGCTTTTTTGTAGCCTTTACGATAATCCGCGTTTCAATATAAGATTTGCCTGCTTCCTTTGTGTAAGTACTGGCAATTCCTACTTACTGTAGGATGCTTTCACAAAAGGAACTTGCAGCAGGTAGTCCAAGCTTTGCTTGATGCTCTCCATGACGGGAACGCTGTAATGTTCTATCTCGGCTACAACATCCTGTACGCCGGCGGTAGTGGCATTGCGGAAGATGGCATCGTAGCCTACCATTCCACTTTGTCCAATCTCGCGATGGTCTTTGAGGTGCAGCATCTTGAAACGGCCCGGGTATTTGTTGAAATAGTCTACGGGACTGTTTTGGCCGCGCACTACCCAATATACATCCATTTGAAAGAATACGTATTCGGGATTGGTGTGCGTCAGCATATAGTCGTACATCACTTCCTTGTCTTCTACCTTTTGGAATTCATGGTTGTGATTGTGATAGCCATATTGCAGACCGGCAGCTTGGCATCGTTTCCCTATTTCGTTGAAGTAGTCGCAGTAAGTCTGGAGGTCCTTTACGGTTTTAGGAACCGATAGCCAGGGAGTAACAATGTACTTCATGCCTGCAGCCTTATGGTCGGCAATACACTGGTCCCACCATTTCAACGCTTCGGTAAGGTTGCCAGAAGCCAGTTCCTGGTCAGTCAGCGCACGGGTGGTGTGCGAGGAGAGCACCTTCATGCCTGCAGCCTCTACAGCCTGCTTGAATTCTTGTGGCGTTTTGCCATAAAACTTCCCGTCGTTGTAGTTGGCGGCCTCTACCGAAGTATAACCCATGTCGGCAAGTTGCTTCAAGACGGTTTCCAGTTGGCTGTTGTCTTTCAGCAGGTCTCTTGCAGAGTAGAGCTGGATGCAAACTTCCTTGGCCGCAGGTTGTGCCGTTTCAGCAGCCTGCCCGCCACTTGGCTTTGTGGTGCACGAAGCCAGTGGCAAGGCTAAACTGAGTGCTAAGGTGTAAATCAACTTTTTCATGAATGTTTAAGTCTTTAGTCGAGTATTTTCACACGGATGTTGCGGAACCAGATGTCGTCGCCGTGGTCTTGCAGGCCGATGTAGCCCTCGTGGTTGGGGCCGCCGCAGTTGTTCAGCAGTTCAAAGGCCAGGGGCCATGCTGTTTCGCTGAACTTGCTGGCCTGAAGCATGTCGGTCCACTGCTTGGTCCAGAGGTGGTACTCCAGCACGTTCTGGTCGTTCTGTCCGTGTACCACGGTGCCTTTGTAGACCATGATTTTGGCCTTGTTCCATTCGCCGAAGGGTTTGGCGTTCTGCGGCTTGGCGGGAATCATGTCGTACAGCGAGGCCGACTGGCGGTTGTTGTCCTTGCCCAGCTTGGCGTCGGGGTGGTTCTCGTTGTCCAGCAACTGGTACTCGGGTGCGGAGATGTAGATGGGCTCCAGCACTTCCTTGCCGTCGGCGCCTTTGGACATGACTTCCTGTGCCAGGTAGAGGATACCGGAGTTGCCTCCCTTGGATATCTTCCACTCGAACTCCAGCTCGAAGTTCTTGAACTTGTGCGAGAAGATGAGGTCGCCGCCGTCGGCCACTTGTGCCTCGCCGCCGCCGCTGCCGTTGAACTTCAGGCAGCCGTCTTCTACTACCCAGCGTGCGGGTGCGGTGTCCTTGCCGTATCCGCGCCAGCCTTTCATCGACTTGCCGTCGAAGATGACGTAGTATCCGTCCTTATCTTTGGTGAACTCGTCGAGGTTGACTTGCGGGTTGTCCAGTACGCGGTATTCGGGCATGGCGTTTTCAGTTTTGGTCTGTGCTTCGTCGGCGTTGGCCTGTTGTTTCTTCTGGCCGCCACCGCAGGCTGCCAGCGAGCCTGCGGCTACGATGCAGGCCAAGGTGTAGATTGTTTTCTTCATGTTGTTGGTTATTAATTGATTAGTATGTGTTATGCAGATGCTCCCCGGAGGGGGCTGATTCTCCACTATTAGTGGAGGCTGCCGGTCCACTAGTAGTGGAGGGGCTGTCGCCACTAATAGTGGAGGAGTAACTGCCACTAATAGTGGAGGAACTGTCGCCACTATTAGTGGAGAATCGGTTGCCTCTATAGAGGAGTTTCCGGCTCCTCCGTAGTGGCCGTCCGGTGCCGTTTATCGGGGCATGTCGGGCAGCTTCCAGCCTTCGCGGTAGTTGTGCTTGATGAGCTCGGCGGCAAACTGCTGTGCATTCACCGGCTCTGTCCAGGTCTTGTCGAAGGTGGGGTGTCCGTTGTGAATCTTGAAGCCGTCCTTGATGACGGTGCGCAGCGTCTCGTCCGGCCCGATGTTGGTGAAGCGCATGTTTTCGCCGTCCCACTCGAGGGTCTTGTTCAGTCCTTGCAGGCGGATGGCGAGCACGCCCATCACTACCATTTCGTTCATGGGGCCTGCTTCCGAGAAGTCGGACTTGCACGGTACGCGGTTCTCTTTGCTTTCCTTGCAGGCGCGCACCCAGTCCATTTCGTGACCACCGGCCATGGCTTTAGGCACGCGGCGGCATACTTTGGGCGCATTGGGCACGCGTCCGGAGAGCAACCACGGATTTTGTCCGTAGCAGCCGCAGATAAGGGTGTCCTTCGTGCCGTGGAAGATGGTGAGACCGCCGCCGCTCTGCATCAGTTCCTTGCCTTCGGGGAAGCCTTTCGGGCGGTCGGGCATCATGCCGCCGTCATACCAGTGCACTTCTACTTCGGGCATGGCTACCTTGGGCATGTTCTCGCGTGCGGGGAATATCAGTTTGACGTGCTGAGCCTGCGGCGCGCAAGCGTTGAGCAGCAGCGTGGACGAGCCTTCCACCTTGGTGGGGTACTTCAGCTTCAGCGCGCGGAAGGGTTGGTGCAGGATGTGGCAGGCCATGTCGCCCAGTGCTCCCGTACCGTAATCCCACCAGCCGCGCCAGTTCCACGGGTGGTACACTTCGTTGTAGGGGTTCAACTTGGCCGGTCCGGTAAACAAGTCCCAATCCAGGGTTTTGGGAATGCGGTCGGCCTTTTCGGGGGAATTCAAGCCTTGCGGCCAGATGGGGCGATTGGTGGCACACTCTACTTTGTATACATCGCCGATTTCGCCGTTCCATATCCATTCGCATACCAGGTCGGTTCCTTCGTCCGACGAGCCTTGGTTACCCATCTGCGTGACAACCCCGGTAGAGGCGGCCAGCTTGGTGAGCAGGCGCGACTCGTAAACGGAGTGCGTCAAGGGCTTTTGCACATACACGTGCTTGCCCATGGTCATGGCATCGGCCGTGATGATGGCGTGCGTATGGTCGGCCGTGGCCACGATGACGCCGTCGATGGACTTGCCCATTTCGTCGTACATCTTGCGGTAGTCCCAATACTTCTTTGCCTTGGGGAATTCATCGAATACGCCCTTGGCATATTTCCAGTCCACATCGCACAGGGCAACAATGTTTTCCGTGTTCTTCACGTTGTTGATGTTGGTGTGACCCATGCCGCCGATGCCTATGGCGGCAATGTTCAGTTTGTCGGTAGGCGGGATGTGCCCGTGGCTTCTTCCTAAGATGGAACTCGGGGCGATGGTCAATCCGGCCAAAGCCATTCCGCTGGTTTTGAGGAATTCTCTACGTGTAAATTTAGACATGATTGTTAGGTGTTTTTAGATTGGTTAATAATAAGTATAAGTATGTAGCAAATATAGGTTATCGGCTGCTAATAACGGTTATCCGCAATGCTAAAAAAAACGAAAAGCGGCAATTATTTCCCCTCGGCGACTACTTTTTTACATGAGTCACCATAATGCAATGACAAATTGCCAAATGAAATAGCCGCAAAGGATGCATTTTACCACGGTGCCGAACAGGAAGCCCAGCAATGAGCCAAATCCCGACTTGAGTGCTTGCACCGTTTCCCTTCCGCCCAGCAACTCGCCGATGAAAGCTCCGGCAAACGGCCCCACTATCAGCCCCCAAGGCATGAAAAACAGTCCGATGACGGTGCCCACCAGGCAGCCGCGCGTGCCCCACTTGCTTCCGCCGCTATACTTGGTGCCCAGCAGCGGGACGAAGTAATCCAGCGCCTGCACCACGGCCACCAGCACGAGCCACACCAGCAGCTGGGTGGGGGTGAACTGCACACGGTCGGTGAAATGCAGCAACAGCATGCCCGCGTAGGCCAAAGGAGGCCCCGGAAGCATGGGCAAAACACATCCCGCCAAGCCGCCGACCAGGCAAAGGATGCCCAAAACAATAAGTAAGATATCCATACGTCTTTTCTCCCTCTTAGCTTGAAATGCCGTAAAGGTAAGCAATAAAACGGGAAAAGCATGGCTTTGTCAAGGGAAATCCGATAGAAAACCGTACTTTTGCAACGTTTACAAACATAAAAGAAGAAAGATATGGAAAATCAAAGACCTTTAATACTCGTATCCAACGACGACGGCATCATGTCGAAAGGCATCAGCGAACTGCTCAGATTCATCCGCCCCATGGGCGAAGTTGTGGTAATGGCTCCCGACACGCCACGCTCGGGCACCTCCTGCTCGCTGACGACCAACGAACCTATCCACTACACCCTGGTGCGCAAAGACGTGGGGCTCACCATCTACAAATGTTCGGGCACGCCCACCGATTGCGTCAAGCTGGCCTTCCATACGGTGCTCGAGCGTAAGCCCGACCTGGTGATAGGCGGCATCAACCACGGCGACAACTCGTCGGTCAACGTGCACTACTCCGGCACGATGGGCGTGGTGATGGAAGGATGCCTGAAGGGGGTGCCCTCCATCGGCTTCTCGCTGTGCAGCCATGAGCCGAATGCCGACTTCGAACCATCGGGCACTTTCGTCCGTGAAATCGTGACCCGTGTCCTCGAAAAAGGCCTTCCGCCCTTGACGTGCCTCAACGTGAACATCCCTGCCGTCAAGGAACTGAAAGGCGTCAGAATCTGCCGCCAGACCAATGCCCGATGGGAAAACGAGTGGGAGAACTTTGCCCATCGCAACGACACCCATTACTACTGGCTGACAGGCGAATACAAGAACCTGGAACCCGATGATGAGCTGACCGACCATTGGGCGCTGGACAATGGCTATGTGGCCATCACGCCCACCACGGTCGATGTTACGGCTTACGCCCTGATGGACGAGCTAAAGACCTGGTTTTAAGGCTTGAAAAAACGGCATGGTAGCGTTTCAACGCTACCGTGCTGGCTTAGTATCACTACCGTGCTGGCTTAGTATCGCCACCACGGTGGTGTAGTATCACTTCCACAACATCCCTACTGAAGCATGAAATATTATCTGATAGTCGGTGAAGCCTCGGGCGACCTCCATGCCTCCCACCTGATGGCGGCCCTGAAGCGGGAAGACCCCGGCGCCGAATTCCGTTTCTTTGGTGGAGACCTGATGGCGGCCGTAGGCGGCACACAGGTCAAGCACTACCGTGAACTGGCCTATATGGGCTTTATCCCGGTGCTGTTGCACCTGCGTACCATCTTTGCCAACATGCGCCTTTGCAAGGAAGACATTGTGGCTTGGAAGCCCGATGTGGTGATATTGGTAGATTACCCCGGCTTCAACCTGAACATTGCCCGCTTCCTGCGCAAGCATACGCATATTCCTGTGTATTATTATATTTCCCCAAAGATATGGGCTTGGAAGGAATACCGTATCCAGAACATCAAGCGTGATGTGGACGAGCTGTTCTCCATCCTGCCGTTCGAAGTGGAGTTTTTTGAGGGGAAGCATCATTATCCCATCCACTATGTGGGCAATCCTACCGTAGACGAAGTGGCGGCATTCCGTGCTTCTTACCAAGAGACGTGCGGCGAGTTCAATCGTGCCCACGGGCTTGGCGGGCAAGACATCATAGCCCTGCTTCCCGGCAGCCGGAGGCAGGAAATCAAGGACAACCTGCCCCGCATGATTCAAGCCGCCTCTTCCTTGCCGGGGTATCAACTGGTAGTGGCCGGCGCGCCGGGCATCGAGCCAGAATACTACGCCCGGTACCTGGGTGGGGCCAATGTCAAGTTGCTGTTCGGCCACACTTATCCCTTGCTGTCGCATGCCCGTGTGGCGTTGGTCACCTCGGGCACGGCAACCTTGGAAACCGCCCTCTTCAGCGTGCCGCAGGTGGTGTGCTATTATATGGCTATGGGGAAAGTGGTGAGCTTGTTGAAACGTTGCGTACTGAAGGTGAAGTATGTCTCATTGGTCAATCTCATTGCCGGTAAGGAAGTTGTACGCGAATTGGTGGCTGACCAAATGACCGTAGGGAAAACCATCGGCGAACTGAAAAGGCTGTTGTTCGACCCCGCCCGCGAAGCTGAAATCAGGGCAGGTTACGATGAAGTCATCCGACGTTTGGGAGAACCTGGAGCACCGGAGCGGGCAGCTCATATCATGGTCTCACTGCTGGGCAAACAGACTTAAAATAGCGTCAGTGCGTAGAGGTAGGCCACAGCAGCAGGCACTGCCATCAGGGTACTGTCAAAGCGGTCGAGCATTCCCCCGTGTCCGGGCAGAATGTTTCCCGAATCTTTGATGCCCAACTGGCGTTTCATCAGTGACTCTGTCAAGTCTCCCCACGTGCCGAACACAATGACCGTGAGTGCCAGCCCTATCCATTGTGCCATGCTCATAAACGGGAAAAAGCAGGCAAAGGCAAAAGACGCAGCAATGGCAAAGATAGCCCCTCCGGCACTTCCTTCCCACGATTTCTTGGGTGATATACGTTCGAAAAGGCGACGCCTGCCGAACAGAGAGCCTATGCAATAAGCCCCAGTATCGTTCAGCCACAGGAATACAAAGATAGACAAAGGCAGAATGGGATTATAGCTTACGCTGCTTTCCGCAGGGTTGTTATGGTAAGCCAGTATGTTCAACAGCGCGAAAGGTAAGGCGATATATAATTGGCTGAGCATGGTGAATGCCCAGTTGCCCAGTGGATTGCTCTTTTTCAGATACAACTCGGCAATCATCAAGTAAAGAAGCAAGAGCAAGTAAGGCAGGAAGATGCGTGCGTCGGATACCGATGTGCGATATCCCATCATGGCCAGGAACAGGGCAGCTGCACCAAGTGCTGTAATGGTAGGATTGATGTTTGCTGTCCCGCTTCGGTTGATGAGGTGGGCAAATTCGTGCACACACAATGCGGCAATCAAAGTGAACAATATTCCAAACGAGAGTGGACTGAACAAAATGCCCCCTATCAGGATAAGGACAAAAAGTACACCTGTAATGGCGCGTTGGATAAAATTATTCTTCACGGCTGCTGTTCCTTCTCTTATTGAGGTTGTCTTGATTCTTTTTCTTCTGCATTGGGCCTGGCTTCAGGTTGCTTGTCGGCAGCAGGCTGGCCTGCATTGGCCTTCTGGGCTTTTTCTTTTATTTCTTGCTCAGATTGCTTAGCCGCTTGGGCTTCTTCAGTCTCGGCCTTTTTCAGCTCTTGCGAGATTTTGTTGGCACTGATGATTTCTTCCGAACGTGAAGCCCACGGACGTTTGCCGAAGATATGTTCCACGTCTTCTGCAAAAATCACCTCTTTGTCTATAAGCAATTGTGCCAGTTTGTTGTGGCTTTCCTTATTTTCAGAAAGAATATGTTTTGCCCGTTCGTATTGTTCGTTTACCATTCTTTTGACTTCTGAGTCAATCAGCTCGGCTGTTTTTTCACTATACGGACGGTTAAAGGAATATTCCTCATTGGTGTAGTAGCACAGGTTGGGCAGTTTATCGCTCATACCCATATAAGCTATCATGGCATAAGCTTGCTTGGTTACGCGTTCCAGGTCGTTCATGGCTCCCGTGGAGATACGTCCCAGAAACAGGTCTTCGGCGGCTCGTCCTCCCAAGGTTGCACACATCTCGTCAAGCATTTGTTCTTTGGTGGTTATCTGGCGTTCTTCGGGCAGATACCATGCTGCACCCAAGGCACGTCCTCGTGGAACGATAGTCACTTTGATGAGCGGGTTGGCATATTCCAGCAACCACGAGATGCTGGCATGTCCTGCTTCGTGGATAGCTATGGAGCGTCGTTCTTCTTCGGTCGTTATTTTGTTTTTCTTTTCCAATCCTCCCACAATGCGGTCTACGGCATCCAAAAAGTCTTGTTTGCCTACCGCTGTCTTGCCATGGCGTGCGGCAATCAAGGCTGCTTCGTTACATACGTTGGCAATATCTGCGCCCGAAAAACCCGGAGTTTGGCGTGCCAACAAGTCTACATCTACTGTGTCGTCCATTTTGATAGGGCGCAGGTGCACACCAAATATCTCTTTGCGCTCATTCAAGTCGGGCAAGTCTACGTGTATTTGCCGGTCAAAACGGCCGGCGCGGAGCAGGGCTTTATCCAATACATCCACACGGTTGGTAGCTGCAAGTATAATGATTCCACTGTTAGAACCGAAACCATCCATTTCGGTCAACAGTTGGTTCAGTGTATTTTCGCGTTCATCATTGCCGCCCATTGCTGCAGCTTTGGCACGGGCACGCCCCACGGCATCTATTTCGTCGATAAAGATGATACAGGGAGCTTTTTCTTTAGCTTGGCGGAAAAGGTCACGTACTCGGGACGCACCAACGCCTACGAACATCTCGACGAAGTCAGAACCAGCCAGTGAAAAGAAAGGTACATTTGCCTCGCCAGCCACGGCCTTGGCCAGCAATGTTTTTCCTGTTCCCGGAGGACCCACCAGCAATGCTCCTTTGGGAATTTTCCCTCCCAAATCGGTATATTTTTGAGGTTCTTTCAAGAACTCCACGATTTCTTCTACTTCTTGCTTGGCTTCGGCGAGCCCGGCCACATCCTTGAAGGTTACTTTTACATTAGAGCCTTTCTCAAACAGTTGGGCTTTGGATTTTCCCACGCTGAAAATGCCTCCTCCCATGCCACCTCCGGCTCCACCGCTCCAACGGCGTGACAGGTAAATCCAAAAGCCTATCAAAAAGGCAAAAGGCAATATTTGCCACAGAATAAGCCCAAAGTAATTGCGCTTTTTCTCGTAACTGATAGAACCGTTGAAGTTATTCTTGTCTTTTTCTTCTTGAATAAAATCCCCCAAACTGGTTCGCGAAGGGGCTTCAGTCATCACATAAGGCCGTTTTCCCACGCGGTTGGAGTCTTGCATGAAGACATCCTTCACATGCTCTTGTTTGATATAAGCTTCTACGGAGTTGTCATCGTAACCGATAACCCGGCTGACATAGCCTTTTTGTACGTACTCTTGAAATTCATCGTAAGGCACTTCCCGTGAAGATGAGCCACCTTCATTGGAAAACCATAAAACGACAATCATCATCAAGATGACAAGATATACCCATCCCAGATTGAATTTGGGCATATTTACTTTATTGTTTTTTTGATTGTTTGTATTATCCATACTGTTCGATTAATCAATGTCGGGTATCTGGGTTAGTTGCGCATCTGCCCAAAGATGTTCCAAGTTATAGAAATTGCGTGTCTCGGGCAGAAACACATGTACCAGCACATCTGCATAGTCCATAGCGACCCATTCAGCGTTGCGCAAACCGTCTATTGCAAAAGGTTTGATGTTAGAACCTTTGCGCGTGAAGTCTTTTACTGATTCTACTATGGCGGTTATTTGGCTGGGTGAGTTTCCTTGGCAGATAATGAAATAATTGCAAATGGTGTCATCTATGTGGGTAAGATCCGCAATGACGATATTTTTCCCTTTTTTATCTTGAATGCCTTCAGTTATTTGTTGAATAAGTTTTTTAGTTTCGTTCATTATACATTATGATATATTAAAACTGTTGACAAAGATACGCCGTTTTCTTATACGAAACATGCAAAAGCATAAAACTCTTTCTTTTTTTGCTTTTTTTTAGGTAAAACGGGAGGAAATTATGCATGCAAGTCAATTTCTCGAGAAAAAAAAGTGCTTTTTTATTTTGGATTCTCAAAATCTTTGTATCTTTGCACCCGCAATGCAAAAACAACGACATTGGGCTATGGTGTAATGGTAACACTACAGATTCTGGTCCTGTCATTCCTGGTTCGAGTCCAGGTAGCCCAACAAGAAAATCCCGCTGAATGGTATAACTGTTCAGCGGGATTTTTTTATTCCCCCTTTTGAGTGGAAGGGCATGACATGTAAACATTGGCCGGCGCCGGTCTCACGGTGATATCTCAGCAGAGATGCCCGTGAAGCCGGCGCCTGTCCATTAAGCGGAGCTCTCTATGTCTCTTTATTCGTTACCCTTCAGGCTATCATCAATGACTTTGATTTTTTGTTTTATCAGTTCAATGTCGCCTTTCAGTTTTTCTACTTTTCGGTTTAGCTCGGTAAGCAGGCTGTTTCCCTTCTTGGAAGAAGCATTCAAGAATCCGAGGTTATTTTCGTAGGTAAGTAGCTCATTTTTCATGTTCTCGGCCACGCGTACCAATTTCTCCCGTTCGCGGTAAAGCGTTTGTGGATTACCATCTTGGATGGTACTGATGGACGACTTGAAGTTACTGAGCTTTTTGTTGGAAGCATTGAGATTAAAACGCTCGAACAAATTATCTATCAACGCCCGGTATTGTTTGTAAATCTTGTCTTTGTCCTTGATGGGCACATAGCCGATGCCGTTCCATTCTTTCATCAGGTCGCGCACTTGCTGCACGGCTTCTTCAGCATCCGCGTCTTCACCTATGGCTGCCAGTTTTTCCAGAATGGCTTTTTTCTTTTCCAAGTTTTCCTGTTCCAATGAGCGTTGCGATGAGGTGGCCTTGTTCTTTTGCTCAAAGAAGTAGTCGCAAGCCGTGATGAACCGCTTCCAGATGGCGTCGGAGTGCTTCTTGGCTACCGGTCCTATGGTTTTCCATTCTTTTTGCAGCTTTGCCAGGATTTCGGCGGTGGCTTTCCAGTCGGTGCTGTCTTTCAGGGATTCGGCTTTCTCGCAAAGGGCGCGTTTCTTCTCCAGGTTCTCGTTCATGTTTTCCTTCAATTGCTTGAAGAAGTCGCTCTTTTTATGGAAGAACTCGTCACATGCCTTGCGGAAGCGCTCGAAAATCTTCACGTTCATCTTCTGCGGTGCATAGCCTATGGTTTTCCACTTGCTTTGCAAGGCAATCACTTCCTGTGTCTTGTTGTCCCAAGCCGCAAAGGTGGTCAGTTCCGAGTAGTCTATGCCCTCTATGATTTCGCAAATCACGGTCTTTTGGTCCAGGTTGTTTCGTTCGGCCTCTTTTTGGGCTTCAAAGTGCTGCTGGTGGCGGCGGTTCACTACCGTAGAGGCTGCCTTGAAGCGTGCCCATATTTCTTCACGCAGCTCCTTAGCCACGGGACCTGTGTCGCGGAACTCTGCATGGAGTTTCTGCAACTGATGGAAAGCCGATACCACATCGGGCTCTTCTGCCAGCTTTTCTGCCGCTTCGCAAAGGTGGGTCTTTATTTCCAGATTCTTCTTGAAGTCATATTCGCGGAATTCATTGTTCAGTTTCAACAGGTCGTAGAATTTCTCTACATACAGCTGGTAGTTTTTCCATAATTCATTAACCTTGGCTTGAGGCACGAGGGTAACTTCGTTCCATTGCTGCTGCAGTTTCTTAAACTCCGTGAAGTTCTTGTTGGCATCGTCGGGCGATTCTACCAAATCTTTCAACTCCTCTATAATGGAGAGTTTGACCTGGTAGTTCATTTCCTTTTGTTTTTCCAGTTCTGCGGCAAGCTCATTCCTTTTTTCTTTGATAACGGACATCACTTTCTTGAATTCTTCTTCTGTTGCATCGGGCTGTGGCACGAATTCTTCTATGCTACCGCCATTGTCAACATGCTGTTGTTTGGCAGCTTCCTGTTCGGCATTATGCAATTTATAGAAAGCTTGCTTTAAGCTGTCTATATCAGCCTTGCTTGCATTTTCTACGTCTGAGGCAATGCCCTTCAGCTTGTCCAGAATTTCTGCTTTCGAGAGTTTGTGGTCGCTCTCTGCCGTTTTTTCTTGTGTTTTTTCTTCAGCGGGAGTCTCTGTCGTGGCCGAAACCTCTGCTGCTTGCTTTCCTTCTTCTAATTCCACCTGTTTTTCGGGGAGATTAGTGTCATGAGTGTCCGTCATTGTATTTACGTTTTGTTAAAAATAAGTGGGTTCCCGTAGAGGGATGTATTAATGAGTTGCAAATAAATGAAATAAAATCTTTACTTCATATTTTTTCTTCATTTATTTTTCTTCTCTCACCCATTTTTGTGTTGTGCCCGCCAACAACAGCCTTCTGTTTTACGACAACAATACAGTAATGCCCATGTAAAGCATCATGCCGATGATGTCGTTGGTGATGGAGATAAAGGGACCGGTGGCAATGGCCGGGTCTACCTTCAGCTTCTCCAGCGTCATGGGCACCAGGGTACCAAATATGGAGGCAAACATCACCACTGCAAACAGACTGATGGAAACGGAGTAAGTCACCGTTGCCGCCGCGCCGAAGCGGATGAAGTTATAGATGTAGACCAAGAGCGAGATGATAGTGGCGTTGATGACAGCTACCACGGCCTCTTTGGCCACTTGCTTAAAGGTGTTCTTCGCGTCCAGCGAACTGTTTGCCAGGCCTTGCACGACGATGGCCGACGATTGTGTTCCTACGTTTCCACCCGTACCACCTATCAGCGGAATGTAAAGCGCCATTTCGGGGTGGGCGGCAAAGGTGGTGTCGAAGTTGCCCAGAATCATCGAGTTGCCTATCCCGCCCAGCATGCCGATGAGCAGCCAGGGCAGGCGTGCGCTGGTTTGGCGCACCACGTTGTCGTTGGTCTCCACGTCTTGCGACAGACCGGATGCCAACTGGTAGTCGCGCTCCGTCTGCTCGCGCACCTCGTCCATCACGTCGTCTACCGTGATTTGCCCTACCAGTCGCCCGATGCTGTCTACAACGGGCACGGCCACAAGGTCATATTTCTCAATGGTTTGTACCACTTCTTCTATAGGAGTATCTACATGCACCGCGATGGGGTCTTTCTTCATCACGTGCTTCACCTTGGACACAGAAGGCGAGGTTATCATTTTCTTCAAGGGGAATACTCCCTGAAGCCGTTCCTCGTCATCTATCACATAGACGTAGTAGATTTCATCCATTTTTTCAGCTTGCAGGCGCATTTCCTTCAAGCACTCGGGCATACTCCAGTTCTCGTTCACGGTCACCATTTCCGTGCCCATCAATCCGCCGGCGGTGTCTTCGTCATACTTCAGCAAGTCTACGATGTCGCCCGCCTGCTCAATGTCTTCAATGTGCGAAAGCACCTCTTCCTGCTTGTCCTCGTCCAGGTCGCGCATCAGCTCTACGGCATCGTCCGTGTCCATGTAGTCCACGAAGCGCTTGGCAATGGTTTCCGAGGGCAGCACTTCCAGGAATTCCTTCCTTACGTCCTCGTCCATTTCCACCAGCACGTCGGCGGCCGTTTCATTGTCCAGCAGGCGGTACACGAAGCGGGCGTCTTCCACCTCCAGGTCGTTGCACAGTTCGGCAATGTCGGCGGGGTGTAGTCCGCTGAGCAGTTCTTTTACCTTGTCGGTATCTTTCTGCTCAATAAGCTCTTTTATCTTTTCGATGAATTCTTCGTCCAGTTCCATGCTTCCTAAGTTTTTTAGGGGTTAAGAGGTAATGCTTCTTCCACACGGTTGGTGAGGTCTATGAATTCTTGTACGGACAGCTGCTCGGGCCGGCGGTCGAACAGGGCGTCTGCCGTGAGCGGGCAGTCTTTGCCCAGCAGGGGCTTGATGGAGTTGCGCAAGGTCTTCCGCCGCTGGTTGAAGGTGGTCTTCACTATCTGCTTGAACAGCGTCTCGTTGCATCCCAGTGTGTGGGTGTCGTTGCGCGTCATGCGGATGACGGCGCTTTTCACCTTGGGGGGCGGGTTGAACACATGCTCGTGCACCGTGAAGAGGTATTCCACCCGGTACCAGGCCTGGATGAGCACGCTCAGTATGCCGTAGGTCTTGCAGCCCGGCTGCGCGGCAATGCGCTCGGCCACTTCCTTCTGAATCATGCCCGTGCAGCAGGGTATCAGGTCTTTGTAGTCCAGCATCTTGAAGAATATCTGGCTGGAGATGTTGTAGGGATAGTTGCCTGTCAGCACGAAGGGATGTCCGTCGAACAGGCGTTGCAGGTTCATCTTCAGGAAGTCGTCTTCTATGATGTGGTCTTCCAGCCGGGGATAAGCCTCGCGCAGGTAGGCCACCGATTCGTAGTCCACCTCCACTACCTTCAAAGGGCGCTCCTTGGCCAGCAGGAATTGGGTCAGCACCCCCATGCCGGGCCCCACCTCCAGTATGGGCAGACCGGGGCAGGCATCTACCGTGTCGGCTATGTCTTGTGCCACTTTCAGGTCTTTCAGAAAGTGCTGTCCGAGGAACTTTTTTGGTTTGACCGTCTTCATCTTTTTTTCAGGAACAGGTTAGTATTTGGTTCGCTTCCTTGGGCTTTCTGCCGTTAATCGTTAAAAAACGGTAGCCTTGTTTGGCGCGGCTTCTGCTTTGCGCTATCTTTGCGCCGTTTTTGCCAAGCAAAGGTAAGCCTTTTGGCCAAAGCTACAAAATATTAAGATAAAGATTTGCGCCGCTATGCCAAATAGCAAGATGAATAGTTCGTTGAAAAGGATATCGAAAACGCTGCTCCCCATTGCCTTGGGCGCATTTGTGCTCTATTGGGTGTACAGGGGGTTCGACTTTGCCCGTGCCTGGCAGGTGTTGTGGCGCGACACCGATTGGGGGTGGATGGCCGCCTCGCTGTTTTTTGGCGTGATGGGGCATGTGCTGCGCGGCTGGCGCTGGGTGCAGACTCTCGAGCCTCTGGGCGTGCGTCCCCGGCCAGACCATTGCGTGGATGCCATTTTCATTTCGTATGCCGCCAACTTGGTGTTGCCCCGCGTGGGCGAGGTGTCGCGTTGCGGGGTGCTGGCCCGCTACGACGGCGTGCCCTTTGCCAAGTCACTGGGCACGGTGGTCACCGAGCGCCTGCTCGATACGGTATGTATCCTTTTTATTGCCGGCATCACCTTCTTGCTGCAGATGCCCGTATTCCTCCGCTTTTTTGAAGAAACCGGCACCAAGATACCCTCGTTGGCTCACCTCGTGGGCAGTGTGTGGTTCTACGTCGTGTTGCTGTGCGCGGTAGGGGTGGGGGTGCTGTTCTATTACCTGCTTCGCTCGCTGTCCGTCTTTGAGAAAGTGAAGGGGGCGGCCCTGAACGTGTGGGAGGGCATCCTCTCCCTGCGGCGGGTGCGCTGCCTTCCCCTGTTCGTGCTGTACACCGTCGGCATCTGGGCGTGCTACTATCTGCACTTCTTCCTCACGTTTTATTGTTTCGGCTTTTCCGCCCACCTCGATGCCCTGGCCGGGCTGGTGATGTTTGTGGGCGGCACGTTTGCCGTCATTGTCCCCACGCCCAACGGTGCGGGCCCGTGGCACTTTGCCGTCATCACCATGATGATGCTCTACGGCGTGGGTGCCACCGATGCTGCCACCTTTGCGCTGATAGTGCATGCCGTGCAGACGTTGCTGGTCATTGTGCTGGGCGTGTGGGGCTGGATGCATGTCGATTTAGGGAAAAGGAGGTTGGTGTAAGTCCTTCATCCCGATAACAGAAAAATCGATGTGCCGACGCACCGTTGCGCGTGCCCCCTATTTTTCCCCAGTTAGGAAAAAAACGCTTCCCGGTTAGGGAATATTTCCTCCCCAGTTAGGAGAGAGAAAAGCTTTATATGGTAAGTAACCAATCATATTTAGCTTATACGACAAATGGGAATTTAGCGCGCGCAAGCGCGCTTTAATGAAGAATTAAGAATGATGAATGAAGAATTAGCGATGTAACTGAATTCTCCTCCTCCTCCTCCTGGGAGGTTGCCCTCCCCCGATAACGGGGGAGAAAGGCGAAGCCGGAGGGGGTGAGTACCCGAAGGGGGAGGTGGTAGGGTAACCTTTTATAAAACAAGTGATTATTCGCTACCACCCCGTCACTTCGTGCCACCCCTCCTCCCCGGAGGAGGGGAATCAAGTTACCGCTGCCCATTATATCATCTGTAAATTCTTCATTCTTAGTTCTTCATTCTTCATTTCGGGGCTGCGCCCCGATAAATTATCATTTAATTCTGTACACTTACTTAACGTGATTGCTCAAGATAAATAAGAAGTGTGCATCCTTGAAACTTGATATGCACGCCTCTTGCTGTGAAGTAGAATATAGGGTTGTTTACGAAAAGTGTCAGTTACGCAGGGTTCACTTTATTAGTAAGGCATGTATCGCGTCCAGGTAATATTCCGCTTCACGTCCGTTACCCCGGCATCAGGATACAGTGCACGAAAATGCTCGGTCAAATCTTCCTGAGTAATCATACTATCATCCGTCCGCCGGATAATGGTACAAGTATACGCCTCTCCGTTTTCACTTTCCGCCGTCAACAAGCCGTCATCAAACCGATATGGTATGCCTGCAATATCATCCCATGTAGAAGGCTTTTTTCCCCCTTCTTCCACAAAGGTATAACGCTTGCCTACCGAAAAAGGCAAATCCTTCTCCAGCATATCCCAAAGAGATGCGCCCAGATACATATCTTCCGTATAAGCATACACCACGACATCAGGCCTGTCATCAGTTTTTATGACCCAAACAGCATTTTTCGAATCCAAAGCAGCAACTACAGTAAGGTTTACCGATTCATTTTCCGCATTGGTCAGGCGGACTGTTGTAGTCCCTTCGTCAGTGGCATGCAATTCCAGATTCCCGTCTTTCACCGTTGCCGTTATTACATTGGGATTATCAGTCTCAGCCGTACAATTCTTTCCCGCATGTTTCACCTCAACGGTTACCGTTTCGCCCACGCGGAGCTTCACATCGTCCGCACCTAAGTCTAATTCCTTTTCGCATGACGATAACAATGCCAGTGTGCAGACGATGCTTGCGTAGAGTACGCTTTTCTTTAATATATTCATTTTAAGTTCAACTTTTATTGTTGCAAAAATACGCCTTCATAAATCATATATCCTGAAAATGGAGTGTGCAAAATCGTGTGCTTTTACCTAAGGAGTGTGCCAACCAGTGTGCATAAAACCATTAATGCGGCAGTTTTTTCACTTGTATATCAGTAGTTTATTATCAAAAAGGCAGTTTTCCCGTCAAAGAGCATAAATTACCTCGTCCCAATTCTTCGGACTACCCTTGCCACCAAAAACGTTTTCATACAAACGGCGCCGGGTGGAAGTGATGCTTTCCTTACTATGCAAGGTCAGTTTGGCTATTTCTGTAGGTTCAATAAATCCAAAATCGGTCATTAGGATTTATGTGACGATGCAAACTATTATTTTTTTGAATAATTGTATACATTTTTCCACTTCAATTTATTTCTTCCATAAAAGGTATAAATCTTTACATGAAAAATCTTGATTGTTTACTTTTCCTTACAAAAACCGCCATAGAAATGTCCAGCATCTATTTCTAAATCAAGATATTGTCGTATCACCCACATCTCAACTACGTACCACCTCCGACTCTCCTCCGATACAAGTCCGACACAAGTCCTATGATCCTTCGGCGTATTGGGTCGGAGGTGGACCGTAGGAAATACGGACAAGATACGGTGATAAATGGGAGAAACAGGTTCGAGAAATAGGGAATATCGTTAAAATTTATCTGTTGGAACAACCGAACCATGTAGAGATGTGGCGTGCCGCGTCTCTACAAAAGTTTGTGCTATCCTCGTGCCCTAGGCGGAGCAAAGGTGGGGAAAAGTTGGGGCGGGTTATGCTTTTTTCTTTATCTTTGTGGGGAATTAATTTTTTATGCCATTATGAGTACGATTTTACAACTGGCTCCACAAAATGTGTGGAAGCATTTTTATTCACTGACGCGCATACCGCGCCCGTCGGGACACATGGAGAAGATTACCCAATTCTTGGTAGATTTCGGCAAGGGCTTGGGATTGGAAACGTTTGTAGATGAGGCTGGGAACGTCATTATCCGCAAACCCGCCACGCCGGGCATGGAAGGGCGCAAGGGCGTCGTCCTGCAGGCGCACATGGACATGGTGCCGCAGAAGAACAACGACACCGTGCACGACTTTACCACCGACCCCATCGAGGCCTATGTGGACGGCGACTGGGTGAAGGCCCGCGGCACTACGCTGGGCGCCGACGACGGGCTGGGCGTGGCTGCCATCATGGCGGTGCTCGAGTCCAAAGACCTGAAGCATGGCCCGCTGGAAGCCTTGATAACCAAGGACGAAGAGACGGGCATGTATGGCGCTTTCGGACTGAAGCCGGGCACGCTGCAGGGCGAAATCCTGCTGAACCTCGACTCGGAAGAGGAGGGTGAGCTGTACATAGGTTGCGCCGGAGGCATCGACCTCACTGCCACTTTGGAGTATAAGGAGGAAACGCCCGAAGCCGACTTTGTGGCACGCCGCCTCACGCTGAAGGGGCTGCGCGGCGGTCACTCAGGCCTGGAGATAAACCAAGGGCGTGCCAATGCCAACAAACTGATGGCGCGCGTGGTGCACGACCTGCTGGTGGAATTCGATTGCCGGCTGGCCGAGTTTGCCGGGGGCAACATGCGCAACGCTATTCCCCGCGAGGCACATGCCGTGCTGGCATTCAATCCCCAAGACCTCGACGGGCTGGATGAGTACATTGCCGAGTACGAAGCGCAGCTCAATGCCGAGTATGCCCCCATTGAAAGCGGCGTGACACTCACCCTTGAAGAGGTGCCCCTGCCTGCCACGGTGGTGCCCGAAGAGATACAGGACAACCTGATAGACGCATTGATGGCCTGCCAAAATGGCGTGATGCGCATGATTCCCACGGTGCCCGACACGGTGGAGACGTCGTCCAACCTGGCCATTGTCACCATTGGCGGGGGCAAGGCGGAGGTGAAAATCCTGGCGCGCAGCTCGTGCGACACCATGAAGGACTTCCTGGCCGACAGCCTTACGGCTTGCTTCTCCATGGCGGGCATGAAGGTGGAGCTGAGCGGCGGTTATTCCGGCTGGCAGCCAGATGTCAACTCGCCCATACTGCATGCCATGCGCTTGTCCTACCAGCAGCAATTTGGCGTGGAACCTGCGGTGAAGGTGATACACGCCGGTCTGGAGTGCGGCATCATCGGCGCCAATTGCCCGGGGCTCGACATGGTGTCGTTCGGCCCTACGCTGATGTCGCCCCATTCGCCCGACGAGCGTGCCTACATCCCCTCGGTGGGTAAGTTCTACAGCTTCCTCACCGCTACGCTGGAGCAGGTGCCCGAGAAGTAAAGGCTTGTAATTTTGATTAATTGGTCAAGGGAATTGCTGTCAATAGTTGATGGCAATTCCCTTTTTTCTGCCATAACGTCAGGTTTGTCGTGCTTCGGCTTTCTGTATTGTTGTAAAGTAGGTCGTTTTTTTGACGAATATCAAGAAATATGTTTTATAGCATGTTTTTCGGGCTTTCCGTGCTTGTCATCTCATGCAAAGGTCCTATTTTTGCATCGTTCAAAGCGAACAAACAGGATAACAAAGATTGTTTTTAGGAGGATAACAAAATGAAGATGTTTAAGAAGATTTTGAAGAGAATCGGTTCTGCCGACAAGCATGTTTGGGGATACGTGACGTTGTAAACAAGCGGCGGTCTACGTTTTTCCCGCTGAAGAGAATGTTTTTAAAGTATTGTCACTAAAAAAGGTGGAAGAAAAAAGATGAAAGAGAAATTGATGAAAGCCTTGCGGACAGCTTTGGCAAACATAGGTAGAAACGAAGCCTTGTCCATGGGTTACACCGTGGAGTAACAGCTTCCTTGCGCCTGAAGGGGTGTCAAGTGTAATTTTTAAGAGAGAGAAATTGAAGTTATATTTAGGTATTGTTTTTTTAAGGTAGAAAGATTATGAGACAGAAAGTAGCCAATTCATTCAAACGGGTTGTTGCCCAGATGGGCAAGAACTGGATGGAAGCTATGCGTTATTATAGCTTCTCGGTATAATAGAGCACACTGATTAAATTATTTTTTTCCAAGAGAGCTTGATTGAGGCTGCATCCTGACGGGATTTTTCCCGGGCGGATGCGGCCTTTTTTGTTTTGGAAAGAAAATTTAAGCGGAAAAGAACATTTGTTTGGATTATAATTGCCACCTTTGTTCAACGAATAGGAAGTTGGCAGGGAGAAAACGTGCATCCCTCATGCCATTCGCAAAAACTTTAATTATGAAAAAGATAGGTAAGTTTATGTTTTTATCGTTGATGTGGGCAATGTGTGCCGGGATGCCTTCAGTGCAAGCTCAATCGTATGACAAATTGTGGAAAAAGGTGGAGCAGGCGCAAGAGAAAAGCTTGCCCCAGACAGTAATAGAACTGGCAGATGAAATCTACCGGAAAGGCATGAGTGAGCAGAATGCGGGGCAGGTGCTGAAGGCTGCTTTGTGCCGCGATGCTTACCGGGAGTATCTGACTCCCGACAGTCTGTACAAGGATTTGGCTACCTTGGAGCAGTGGGCGCAGAAGGAGGAAAATGCAGTGACACAGTCCATTCTGTACTCTTTGCTGGCAGGGCGGTATGCAGACTATGCGGCCGGCAACCGCTATCAATTGGCTGTCCGCGCGGAGCTTGATGAGGAGATGCCTTCGGAGGATATCCGCGAGTGGAGTGCGGGGCAGTTCTTCCGTAAGGTAGATGTTTGTGTGCAGGCTTCTTTGCAGAGAAAAGAGGTATTGCTGGCTGCCACGTCCGATGGCTATGTGCCCTTTGTGGAACAGGCAGACGGAAGCGGCCTGTATGGGCACGACATGTATCATCTGCTGGCCAAGCGGGCGGCAGAGCAATATGGGCGTATGGCGGGCTTCGGGCAAGACTCGCTGGCCTTGGATCGGGTGGACGGCATTTATGAGCAGATGATGGCCGCCTACGAGGGTGTGCCCGGACGGGAAGATGCCTGGCTGCTTTCTACCCTGGATTATTGGGACTGGAAAACCGCCGAAGGCTTGGACGTATGGCCTGCCGAGACACGAGAGACTCATGCAACGACCTTGCGCAAAGAATACTTGCAATGGTTGGACAGGATGATAGGTAAGTATGGCTCGCGCCCCATTGGCGTGGAGGCTTACATACGGAAAGCCGGCCTCTTGCGTAGCGGTGGCATGAAGCGCTATGCCGACGCCCTGCGTGTTTGCGAGGAGGGCATAGCCCGCTATGCTTCCGAGAAGCGGGTGAATGAGCTGAAGAATATGCGCGAGAGCCTGTTGCAGCCTGCCTTGCGGGCCAGTGCGCCTAACCTCGCCTATCCGGGGAGTGAGATTGAACTGAAAGCTACCTACCGTAATCTAGAAACATTCACCTTGAACATCTATCGCACGGATTTCAGCGAAATGCCCCGGGAAACGGTAGACCTGAGTGAAAAGGATTTCTATAAGAAACACGCCACCCTGCTTATTTCTGCGCGCTTTAGCCTGGGGGCTTGGGAGGAGGAGAAAGTCTACCTGACTTCAGACTCCATCTTCCGGATAAAGGCACCGGATGCTCCCGGCGTTTACGTGTGGCAGGTGATTGCCGAGGGCAAAGAGCAGCCAACGGACGCAGCCTTAGTGTCCGTAAGCCGGCTGAGGACGCTCACCCTGCCTTTGCCGGGCAACAAAATGGAGGTCGTGGTGCTGGATGGCATGAGCGGGCATCCCGTGCAGGGAGCAAAAATATCCTTCTACACCGGCTATAACGACAAGAACCGAAAGCTTTATGCCGAGGCCTTGACCGATGCCCGGGGAGCGGTTATACAGAGTTGGGATAAAAGTATCCGCGAGTACACGGCAAGCTTTGGCGAAGACACGGCCTTTCCCAGACAAAGCATTTACTATAATGGAAGCACGCGCACGCCGGATGGCGAGCGTGTAGTGGAGTGCATGGATTTATTGACCGACCGCTCCATTTACCGCCCCGGGCAGACGGTGTACGTGAAGGGCATTGCCTACGAGTCGCTGGGAGCAGAGGCCAATGTGATAGAAGACAGGGGCTATACCCTCCGCTTGCTGGATGCCAATCGCAAGGAGCTATCTACGCAAGAGGTGCGCACCAATGAGTTTGGCTCGTTTACGACAACCTTTACCTTGCCTTCGGCCTGCCTGAATGGGATGTTCACTCTCGAGATACCCACTAAGGCTTCTATCGGCATCCGTGTGGAGGAATACAAGCGGCCTTCCTTCTCCATAGACTTCAATGCTGTAGCGGAGGCCTACCAATTGGGCAACACGCTGATGCTGACGGGCAAGGTGGAGTCGTTCAACGGAATGCCGGTGCAAGAGCTTCCGCTGGCCTATACGGTGAGGCGCGGAGAGTTGTGGCAACTACGCTCGTACCAGGGCGAGATGCTGAAAGCGGATACCGTGGTTTTGGATGCCACGGGGGCGTTCTCCATCCCAGTGGTGCTGGAAAAGGGGGAGGGCGACTACGCATCATTCAACATCTCGGCCACGGTAACGGACGGGGCTGGCGAGACGCAAAGTGCCGACTATGCCCTGAGAGCTTCCCGTTGGCCTTATCGCTTTGAGTGGGATGTGGACAGGCTGCTGTGCAAGGATGATTCCCTCTCAGCCGTGTTTACCATTAAGAATGAGAATAATAGCACGCTGGCCAAGGAAGGCATTTATCGCCTATACCCCATCAAGAACTTTCAGGAGAAGGAAGTAGTTGGCACGCCTGCCTTTGAAGGCACTTTCGTATCGGGCCGGCAGACATCGCTGCCTGAGTGGAGACAATTGCCTTCGGGATGCTATCGCCTGGTGCTGTCTACCTTAGGGCGTGATGGTAAAGAAGTGGTGCACCCCGATTATAGTAATGTAGATGTTTATATATTCTCCCGGCAGGATACCCATTTGGTGGGCTATGATGAGCCATTCCTGTATAAGGAGAACGTAGAGTTTGGGCAAGGCTGTCCGGGCATAGTGTACTTTGGCACGACGTGCAAGGATGCCTATGTGCTTGTCGATGTCTTTGGCGAAGACGGGCGTTTGGAGAATAAGGCCTTGCTGCTTAATGATTCCATTGTTCGTCTGGAATACCCCTATAAAGAAGCATACGGCGAAGGTATCTCTGTCGTATTCACCTTCGTGAAGCATGGCACCGTTTACTCAGAGCGGGTAGAACTGAAAAAGAAACAACCCGAACGTACCCTTAACCTGAAGTGGGAAGTCTTCCGCGACCGCCTGCATCCGGGCCAAGAAGAGGAATGGCGCCTGGTAGTCAAGACCCCGCAAGGGCTTCCTGCCGCAGCCGAGATGCTGGCCACCATGTACGACGCCTCGCTCGACCAGCTTTACCCCAACCGCCAGTCCATAGGCTTCTACTACAACTATTACCTGCCTTATTTCTATCGCAATGCAAGCGGCATCTGGAATAATACACTCGTTTGCAATTTCCCCGCGAAGTGGTGGGAGGTACCTGCCTATTATTTCGACCAGTTTTATGCGCCGTTCTTGTCATCCGGAGTTGTAATAAGAGGATATGGCCGCGTTATGGCCAAGAGCCTGACCGGTGCCGTAAACGGGGTAGCCATGGCGGCACCAGAGGCAGAAGAGGGCAAAGTCCTCAATGAAGTATTCAATGCGGTGCAACAAGATGCCGTGTTGAGCGAACCGTCCGTGCAGTCGGTAGACCAATCTGCCGCAGAGGTGGCCTTGCGCACTAACTTTGCCGAGACGGCCTTCTTTTATCCCCAACTGCGCACCAACGAGCAGGGCGAGGTAGTATTCTCCTTCACCATGCCCGAAAGCCTGACTACATGGAACTTCCGTGCCTGGGCACACACCAAAGACATGATGACCGGACAGCTGGATGCTTCCGTGGTGACCTCCAAGGAGTTTATGCTGACGCCCAACATGCCCCGCTTCCTCCGCACGGGCGACAAAGCGCAGATTGCCGCCACCATTGCCAACCAGACGCAAAAGACCGTGAAAGGAAAGGCCGTGCTGACGCTGTTTGACCCCGCCACGGAGAAAACCATACTGACGCGTAAACAAGCTTTTTCCGTAGCGCCCGGAAGAACAGAAACCGTCGACTTCGCCTTCGAGGTGAGCGACAGCCACAACCTGCTGGGCGTGCGCATCGTAGCCGATGGAGGCAATTTTAGCGATGGCGAACAACACTTGTTGCCTGTGTTGAGCAATAAAGAATATCTGACTGAAACCTTGCCTATGCCCATTCGCGGTAAGGAGACCCGCACTTTCAGTCTCGACAGCCTGTTCAACCGGCATAGCCCCACGGCTACCGACCGCCGCCTGACGGTAGAGTTTACCGGCAATCCGGCCTGGTATGCCGTCCAAGCCTTGCCCTCGCTGAGCCAACAGGAAACGGATAATGCCGCGTCGTGGGCTACAGCGTGGTACGCCAACTCGTTGGCTGGGTATATTGCCAACAGCAACCCGCGCATCAAGGCGGTGCTTGACAGTTGGCAAGCTACAGGTGCCTCGAAAGAAACCTTCCTCAGCCAGTTGGAGAAAAATCAAGAATTGAAAAACATTCTGCTTACAGAGTCACCCTGGTTGCTGGAAGCCACTACGGAGGCCGAACAGCGGGCGCGCATGGCCACCTTGTTCGACGTGAACCAGCAACGCAACCGCATCTTCTCTGCCCTGTCACGTTTGAAGGAATTGCAGGGTGCGGATGGCTCATGGTCTTGGTATAAAGGTATGCCTGGCAGCCGGTATATGACTACCTATGTTACTACCTTGTTGGTGCGCCTGCCCCTGTTGACGGGTGAAAAACTGGATGCTGACGCAGAGGCCATGAAGCAGAAAGCTTTAAGTTTTCTTGCCGATGAGGCTATGGAGGAATACCGTCGTTGCCTGCGTACCGAGCAGCGTGGCGCAGTGATGATGAATCTTTCCGGTGTTGCCATGGATTGGCTATACCTCTTGGCTATGGAAGATGCGCAACCTGCCGCTTCTGCCAAGTCTGCTTTCAATTATTTCCTCCCCAAGGTAAAGAATGAATTAAATACGGCTTCTATGTCCGTAAAAGCGCAAGCTGCCGTTATTTTGTTGAAGAATAATCAGAAAGAAGCCGCCGATTTCATTGCCTCCCTCAAAGAACATCTGGTGCAGGAAAATGAGCTTGGCGCGCACTTTGCCTTTAACGACACACCTTACCGTTGGGGCATGATGCCCATACCCACCCATGTGGCTGTGATGGAAGCACTGCGCCTGGCAGGTGGAAACGACACATTGCTCGAAGAAATGAAACTTTGGCTCCTGAAACAGAAGCAAGCCACCTCGTGGCCTTCACCCGTGGCCACTGCTGATGCTATCTACGCCTTACTTTGCCAGGGAAAGGACTTGACAATGTATCGCGGAGACGTGCACATCGCATTGGGAAGCGAAACCCTGAATACCCAAGCTGAAGGAACAGAGGCAGTGCCCGGCCTCGCGTACGTGAAGCGCACCTTTACCGAAGGTTCCGCGCTCCGTGCGAAGGACATCACCGTGACAAAGCGCGATGAAGGTATTGCCTGGGGTGCTGTCTACGCCCAATATCTTTCGCCTATCTCCGA
This sequence comes from uncultured Bacteroides sp., assembly GCA_944320865.1. Lineage (GTDB taxonomy): Bacteria > Bacteroidota > Bacteroidia > Bacteroidales > Bacteroidaceae > Bacteroides. Next base: position 38,144 of record CALUJC010000012.1, read on the forward strand.
TGTGAAGCAACATGGCGGTCCGCTGAGTGTGGAGAAGAAACTCTACGTGGAGCGTGTCTCTCCCGATGGCAAGAAAAACTTGCAGCCCATAGCAGAAGCCGGAGAAATCAGGGTGGGCGATAAAATAGTGTCGCGTATCACCATTCGTACCGACCGCGCTATGGACTTCGTGCAGCTCAAGGACAGCCGTGCCGCTTGCTTAGAGCCGATAGGCGCGCTTTCCGGTTTCCGTTGGGGAAGTGGCATAGGTTATTATGTGGAAGTAAAAGATGCCGCCACCAACTTCTTCTTCGACGGCTTGGGCAAGGGCACTTATGTGCTCGAATCTTACTATCGTGTGGCGCGTGCCGGCATTTATGAAACCGGATTGGCCACCATGCAATGCGCCTATGCACCTGAATTCGCTTCCCACTCGACAGGTGGAAAACTGGTGGTGGAATGAGGTTGCGTGCGGATGCCGATGGCTAAAACGCTATTGTACGGCTATTCTCTCCACCGGTTGCTGCTTTACGGCATCCATGGGCACGGCTCGATAGGCAACCTTTGTGAAATTGATGTCCTTCAGGTTGATGCAGCGTATGGCGCTGTTGTACATGGTGCGGAAATATATGGCGCGGCCCGCAGGGTCGGTTGCCGAAGTCCATTGCGTAGCGCTGGGGATGTCTGCTGGAACTTTGCCATCGGCAAATTCGATGCCTACCGGGATGTCGAAATTATTCAGAATCTGGAAGCCCTGCAGGATGGTCTTTTCTGCTGTGGCTTGGCGTGGCGCGGTGGCTTGGTAGAAGGCGGCGCGTACAAAACGTGACGGCGGGGTAATATCTCCGGGAATGCCCAGGAAGCCGCTGCCTGCACCGAATTGCGATAGTCGTCTACCGTCCAGCTCTTGTGCCGGCGCAGAACCCGGATAGAGGTTGACGTAATTGTTCAGGTTGGTGAGGTGCCATTCCAGACCGGGTGAATTGGTAAGCACTCCCAACGGATTGTCATAGAAGCATACCTTGCCCCCTTCAATGATTTCGAGTACAATCTGACGTCCGGACGGGTCGGTGAAACGCCAGTGCACGGTGGAGGCACGCGGGTCTATCTGCACGATGTGCACTTGGGCCACGGCTTTCTTTACATCGTCTACCGTGGCACATTCGCCCAATATATAAGCTACCAGTTGGAGGTCGGCAATGGTGGTGGCTTTCTCTGCGGGATTGTAAACTTCGTATTGCCCGTAAGCAGGGAAATAGAACAGTCCGGCGGACAGTCCGGCTTCGTTCAATCCTTCGGCCACAAAGGTCTCTTGTTCAACCGAAAGCCCCACGTAGCCGTAGCGGGCGGTGAAAGTCATGCCGTCTGTGTTCCCTCCGGGCAGGAGCGATTGCTGGCGATGTCCGCGTGGCACAATGACGTACTGGCTGTTCAGGTCACTTCCGCCCCATTCTATGGTACGTGCCACGATGGTATGTCCGTCCTGGCTTTTCAAGGTGATGCCGGTACAGGCATCGGCAGATTGGGCTGTGCCAAGTAGGGCTGCAGTTACCAGTGTAAGGATGATTTGTCTTTTTTTCATGATGCTTGATGTGTTAAATGATTACTAAATGCAGGGTCGGTATGCGCGTCAGTCTTGCAACTCGCCCAGTCCCTGACGAATGATGACAGGTTCATCTCCAGTACAGTCTACTACCGTAGAACCTTCCAGCCCGCCTATGCCACCGTCGATGACAAGGTCTACCAGATGCCCGAACTTTTCGTCTATCAGTTCCGGGTCTGTAAGGTAGCCGATATCTTCGTCATGGGGTAGGGTGGTGGTCATGATGGGGGCGTCCAGCAAGCGGGCAATTTCTTGTATGATAGGGCAGTCCGGCATGCGGATACCCACTTCGCGCCGGTTGCGGAATATCTTGGGCAGGCGGGTCGTTCCGTTCAGGATGAAGGTGAAAGGCCCCGGCAGGTTGCGTTTCATCAGCTTGAAGGCGGCATTGTCCATCTTGGCATATTCGCTGATGGCAGCCAGGTCGTAGCAAATGATAGAAAGATTGTTCCGCCTGGGGTCGATACCTTTCAGGCGGCAGATACGCTCGATGGCGCGTTCCTTCAGCCCGTGGCATCCTATGGCATACATGGTGTCGGTAGGGTAGATAAGCAGCCCGCCGTCGCGCAGCAGGTCAACAACGCGTTGCAGGTCGGCCGGATTATTGTTTTTGGGATAAAGTTTCAGTAGCATAACCAGTATTCTGTTGGGGCACAACAGCAAAGGTAGGCAATGTTTCCCATATATCCTCGTCTTTTCGACAGTTTTTTGTTACTGTCCCTTGCGCAATTCTTTATCCAGCTTGCGAATTTTCTGCCATGCTTCCTTGAACTTGGGGCAAAGTGCCACCGCTTTTTCGTAATTGCGCATGGCCGCTTCCGGCATATCCATTTTCAGGCATTCGTCGCCCATTTGGATGTATTCGCGTGCATACTTCACCAGTTGCTTGTCGCGCTCTACGGCGGCCTGGCGCAGGGCGGCATTCTCTTGGCGCAGGCGGTTGATGACACCCAGTTTGCGGCGGATGAGGCGTTGGGCGGCGGGCTTCTCGATGTCGTAGCGCGAGTGGATGGCTTTGAAAAACTCCCCCAAAAAGGTGTCGAAATTTCCTTGGTCGAAGGCACGTGCGGCTGCGGCATACTGCACGTCGGCCTGTGCCTGGCGCAAGGCGCGGTCCACGGCATCCCGGCAGTTGAACCGTTTGGCGAAGTTTACGATTTCGGGGCGGACAAACACGTCGGCACGGCTGACGGGTTTCTTCAGCCGGATACCTTCCAGCGAGGTGCACCGGCTCAGTGCCACGTAGGTCTGTCCGCCTGCAAACACACCGCCGCTCAGGTCGATGACGGCGCGTGTAAAAGTCAGTCCCTGGCTTTTGTGGATAGTGATGGCCCACGCCAGGCGGACGGGAAACTGACTGAATGTGCCCAGTTCTTCTTCCTCAATTTGCTTCTTCTGTTCATTGTATGTGTATCGGATATTGCGCCATGTTTCCGGCTTCACATCGCATTCCTTGCCGTCGTCGGTCGTGATGTATAGGATTTCCTCCTCCAAATCGAAGCCTGCCACTACGCCTATGGTGCCGTTCACCCACCGCTTTTCAAAGTCGTTTTTTACGAAGATTATCTGTGCTCCCGGCTTCAGGGTCAGGTCGAGCGAAGTGGGCAGGTTGCTGTCCGGAAATTCGCCGGTCACTTTGCCGTGGAAGGTGACCGGTTCGCCCGGCAGTTCCGCCAGCTTATGGCTGTTGATGTAGTCTACATTGTCGCGCCGGGTGGCCAGGGTAATGTAAAGGTCTTTGTCGTCCGTATTGTCCGCCACGCCGTAACGTGTGTTCAGCTGTTGCAAGTCGGCGGCCTCAAGGGTGTTGTTGCGTATATGGTCGAGCACTCCTATGAAGGCAGGGTCGGTTTGCCGGTACACCTTCTGCAGCTCTATGGACACCAGTTCTATCTGGCTGAATACGCGTGCCGAGAAAAAGTAGGGAGAAGGGTAGAAGCGGTTCAATATCTCCCGCTCGTCGGCTTTCACCACCGGCTCCAGCTGGAACACGTCGCCCACCAGCAGCACTTGCTTGCCGCCGAAAGGATCGCGCAGGTTGTGGCTGTATACGCGCAGGATGCGGTCTACGGCATCGATGATGTCTGCCCGCACCATGGAAATTTCGTCTATGATGACCAGTTCCAGTTCTTCGAGCAGCTTGCGGTGTTGCTTGGAGTACTTGAAAAAATCATGAATGCGTCCCCGTTGCAGGCTGAAGTTAGGGTCGTCGGGCAGCAGGGGATAAAAGGGCAATTTGAAAAAACTGTGCAGCGTGCTGCCCCCGGCATTGATGGCGGCTATGCCTGTGGGTGCCAGCACCACGTGTTTCTTTTTGGTGTGCTTGCACACGTAGCGCAGGAAGGTGGACTTGCCCGTGCCGGCTTTGCCTGTCAGAAAAACAGACTGGCGGGTGTAGCGCACGAGGTTCAAGGCATCTTGAAACTCACGGTTTTGGCTGTCAGGCGTAAACTCCATGTTGACAGAAGATTAGGATTTATATGACGGCAAAGTGTTGCAGGGCTTTCCGGATGCCATCTTCGTCCACCGAGGCGGTCACATAGTCGGCCGATGCCTTTACGTCGTCTTGGGCATTGCCCATGGCCACGCCGATGCCCGCATGACGAAGCATGGGAATGTCGTTGCCTCCGTCTCCGAAAGCCATTGTCTCCTCCAAAGAAAGCCCCAAGGGACGTATAATCTCGTCAATGCCCTTCTGCTTGTTGTTGCCCCGGGCGGTGACGTCGGTAAAGGCAGGATACCAGCGTCCGCTTTCGCACCCGGGCAGACGCGACATGATTTCATGTTCCTGCTCCACGTTGATGAAAGGTGTCAGCTGGAAGATGTCACCCATCTGCAAAGCTTCCTCCACTGTGCGGCGAGGCAGGTAGTCCACCTTGAGGAAGTCGTGGAAAAGTTCATCCACGATGGGGCGGTGGTTGCACACGCACAGGTCGTGCTCCCCCACCACGATGCACGGGCATTGGCGTGTGGTGCAGAAGTCCAGCATGGCCCTTACGTCCTCGGGGGGCATGGCGCCCTTGTACACCACTTGTTGCCCGATGGTGCAATAACTCCCGTTTACGGTGACATATCCGTCGATGAGGCCGCGTCGTTGCAGTTCGCCCAGATTGTTGATGAGGAGGGTGGCACGTCCCGTGGCGATGAAGATGCGCACACCGCGAGCCCGGGCTTGGGCGAGCGCTTCGATGGTAGAGGCTGGCACCTGGTGCGTGGCGAAGCTCACCAACGTGCCGTCTATGTCGAGAAACAAGGCTTTTATCATGGGGTTTTCTTTCTATTTGCCGTGCAAAGTTATTCAAAAACGGGGATATTTTGTACTTTTGCCGCCCGAAACTTGAAGGCGTGGTGTGTGAGCAATATCCGTTGGGCATCTTGCCGCAGCATGTCTCCGGATGCGGGACGGCTTTGCGAGGTACCAAAAACGGACTTTGTTCGGTCATTGTTCGGATAAGTACCCTTCTGACCGAATGTGGACCGAACATGTACCGAAGAAGGACCGAACAAAGTACCCCTTGGACAGTTTTGAAATTTTAGCTTTTTTAGACTTTATGACACATTCAAGACATCCTTTCAGCCACTGGATGGTGGCAGTACGACCGTGGTCGTTTCCGGCATCGGCCATGCCGGTGATGTTGACGTTGGCCTACTTGTATTGGGCAGGGCACGACGTGAATTGGGTTAATGGCATTTGGGCGTTGGTCAATATCATCGTGTTTCATGCCGCAGGCAATACGTGGAGCGATTATTTCGATTACAAGAAAGGCGTGGACGCGCAAGACACCTTTGGCGTGCATACGCTGACGAGCGGCATGTTCACTCCGCGCGAGATTCACCGTCTCTCACTCTGCCTGCTGGCGGTGGCTTTGTTGGGCGGCGTGGGATTGCTGGTGCGCACGGGCTTGCCCTTGCTGTATGTGGGGGCGGGGGGACTGCTTTGCACGGTGCTCTACCCTGCGCTGAAGTACAGGGCGTGGGGCGATGCGGTTATTTTTGTGGCTTACGCCCTGTTGCCGACGGTGGGCACTTCTTACGCGACTCTTTTGAAGGTGGACTGGACGGTATTGTTCCTTGCTGTACCCGTGGGGCTGATTACGGTAGCCATACTCCATGCCAACAACACACGCGACATGCAGACCGACCGGCGCGTGAACATCTCTACGTTTGCCATGAAGCTGGGCGGGCGGGGGTCCATCGGGCTGTATTGCGCCGAGATAGGGATGCCCTACGTGTGGGTGCTTGGCTGCGTGTTGCTGGGTATATTCCCGTGGTGGGTCTTGCTGTGCTGGCTTTCCGCTGTGGCTGCAGTGGGCAATATGCGGGTAGCCTTGGGCTATGGCAAGGACGGGGCGACCGGCATTGCCCGGCTAGATGAATTGACGGCCAAGTTGCAGCTGATGTTCAGCCTGTTGCTGGTAGTGTCGTTTGCACTGGCGGGAGGACTGGGATGAAAAGGCTGGTGTTTACCCTCGTGCTGGCCGCCGTGCTTTGGACGGTGATGTTTTCGCCGTGGACGGCTCCCCATGTGTCCTTCTGGTGGATGATGACGGGGTCGGCGCTGACGTTGTCCGCGCTGTCCACATGGTTCAACCCCGGCTGGTGGCGGGGCGTGCACTGCAGTATGGGCAATGTGCTGCTGGGCGTGGGCATAGCCGTGGGGTTGTGGTGCGTGTTTTGGGTGGGCGACAAGGTTTCGGCCTGGCTGTTCGACTTTGCCCGCCCGCAGGTGGACACCATTTACGGTATGAAGGCGGGCCAGTCGCCTTGGCTGCTGTCGGCCTTGATGCTGCTGGTGATAGGCCCTGCCGAGGAGATATTCTGGCGCGGATACGTGCAGCGCACCTTGGCCTCGCGCTGGGGGGCTAATGCCGGTTTTGCGGTGGCAACGGCGCTCTACGCGCTGGTGCACGCGGGCTCGTGCAACTTCATGCTGCTGATGGCGGCATTGGTGGCCGGTGTGGTGTGGGGGGCGCTTTATCGCTTCTTCCCGCAGCGGTTTTCGGCCATTATCCTTTCCCATGCCTTGTGGGATGTGGCGGTATTTATCTGGTTCCCGATATGAAAGATAACCAAACTGAAGGATTTATTTTGGGTTACTTTATGTGAACTTCAAGTTTGGTTTTGATAAACCCAAATCGGTCATTAGAGATTTTTGCAAGCAAAACGTAAGATAACACTCTTGTTATGACTTGAATTTGCATCATACATCTTAATTATTGCCATAATTATGACGTATTTCATACAAAATGAAAGCCAAATTTTCTAATGACCGATTTGGGATAAATACAATAAGAGTAGTATCGAACTTTATACATAATGAAAGCTTTGAGCGTGAGTATTGATAGGAGATCAATGAGGTTAATAGCATCTATAACGCAAAAAAATATAAATCTCTTAGAGCCTGTTTAAATTTTCCTCTTTAAGACTTTTATTCAGCTCCTTTTGAGCCTCTTTCCGGTCTCTTTTCCTATTGTTATTCGTCACGTAGCCCGCTACGCTCCTCATAACAACAGAAAAATATCTTCGGAAACAGCCCTCAAAATAAGGCTGAGCAAAATTTAAACAGGCTCTTAGGTATATATGATATTTTGTCGTATATTTGCCAAAACTCTCTACTAACACGTTGAAAATATGATAAAGCCATTATTATGTGAAGAATGTAATGCATTGGAGTATAATTTCTTGATTAAAGACTATAATGGTATGAACATCTATTCTGCTAAAATAGATGAGGATTATTACATATTGGTTGATGATTATGACATAGCAATAGAAAACATCCAGTCAGAAAAGCCTATTGTCCATTTAGATGGTAACAAATTTCTTTGCGTCGCAAATGGAAAATATGGTATTGTTGATATTGAAGGATGGGAAATTATACCATTCATATTTGATTGGTTTGAAAAACGCAACGAAGATTCAAGGATATGCTATAATGTAGAAATAGATAATAGATGGGGAGTCATTGATTCACATGGTAAAGAAATATTTAGAATTAAATACAAAAAAAAAATTCCAGAACTTAAACAAGATAGCATAGAGCTTGTTGAAAGTGCAGACACAAATCGCTTTGGACTTGTCAATTTTGAAGGAGAAGAAATTATTCCAACCATTTATACTTCTATTATTGCATGTGAAAACCCTCAATATATTTATATCACTATTGGTGGCGATGAAAATCGTCCCCAGAAAGTTCTGATGAATGGTTGTGAAGTGGAACGTTCAGTTGTGGGGAATGGTTTAACAGGATGTTTTGATTTATTGCATAAGAAAGAAATAATTCAACCCAAGTTCCATTCTATTCATATGGTTGACAACTGGTTTATTGCAGGAGATGATTTTTATATAGACAGGGATGATTTTTATCATCCACAATACTATGGAGAATACTATTTATATGACACTAATGGAACAAAAATTATCGGGAAATTTAATCATTGCGAAATCAAAAAGGATTTTTTTATACTGGATTTTGGAATAACTATAGAAACTAAGTGGGCATCTTCTTTATGTGAAACTTGTTACGGGCCAGCAGATTTAGGTTATTATTATAATACACTGAATTTTGATAATGCTTGTGCTATCATTGTAGATAAAAACTTAAAATCTTTAGTTCCAAGACATCTTTTAAAGGAAAGTTTGGAAGAAATCAAATTCGAATATGATTTTTTATGGAATAATTTGCCTACAGGGAAAGGATTACTTGTGGGAGAGTCTCCTACATTACGTAAGGGGCAAGAATATGATAAGGATAGTCAAATAATAAAATCAATAAATGTTGCTTATGCATCATTTTTAGATAATAATACGATCATATATTCTCCTATTGAATTGTATGCTCAAATACATATCAATCCTTATACTGAAGAAGAAAAGTGCCTTAGAGGCATTATCTATTGTAGAGAAGGCATAATTCTAAAGCCATTATATTTAGCTGCTAAAAGTCTAAATGAGGAATTAATTTTGGTTGAAGGAGGGAATAAATTGGTTGGTATTCGAGATTCCAACAAAGAGTTAATCACTCCAAAATTTAATTTAATAACTAATTCATACAATGGCTTTGCAATAGGTTTTACTATTAAGGCCTCTAATGCTCAAGAAAACATAGAAGATGAAATAACAAATATCGAATACGAATGTTCATTGGTATTACTAACCATTACTGAGCATAAAGTTTCAGAAACTGAATTTATGAAATTAACAGGTTCGGAGCTTTATTCATTGCTATATAATAGAAATAGTGTAACATCCGAATATTGTTTTGTAAAAGGGAGGGATAACTATAAATCAGTCTTTTCAAGATTAAATGAAAATGACAGAGCCTTTATAGAAGGACTTTGGGAAAAAATTCCCAAAGACTACAACAGAGAAGTTTTTTGGTTCCCTTATTATAGAAAGTTTGATTTTTTGTGGGATGATGAGAATCAAGATCCAACAGCAACAAATTATTTCAGTTCCGATGATAACAACGACTATTATAACTGGGGATATTACAATGATGGATTAGATATGGATCAACAAGACGAATGCTTTTATAACTTTTAATTTGATGCGTATTTTGTTAAACATAAGTACTTGTTATGTTTGCAGATGTGCATTAAGATAGATTTAACGTCGTACATTAATATAATGACGCGTTTGATTTTACTCAAACTCAAGAGAAGCCGAATAAAATCTTAATAAGAGGAAATTAAAATATACTTTTGGCATGGCTGTTCACAGAAAAAGCCTTACCTTTGCGCCGTTTTTCAGACTAAGACATTAAAAAACAGAGAAAAATGAAAGCATTTGTATTTCCCGGTCAGGGTGCCCAATTCGTAGGAATGGGCAAAGACCTGTACGAAAACTCGGCACTTGCCAAGGAATTGTTTGAGAAAGCCAATGATATCCTGGGATATCGCATTACCGATATTATGTTTGCAGGTACGGACGAAGACCTGCGCCAGACGAAGGTGACGCAGCCTGCCGTCTTCCTGCACTCCGTTATTTCCGCCCTGTGCATGGGCGACGCTTTCCAGCCCGATATGGTGGCCGGACACTCGCTGGGCGAATTCTCCGCCTTGGTGGCTGCCGGCGCCTTGAACTTTGAGGACGGGTTGAAGCTGGTTTACGCACGTGCCATGGCCATGCAGAAGGCCTGCGAGGCACAGCCTTCCACCATGGCTGCCATCGTGGGGCTGGACGACGCTACTGTAGAGCAGGTTTGTGCCGAGGTGAGTGCTGAAGGCAATGTGGTGGTTCCTGCCAACTACAACAATCCGGGTCAGCTGGTCATCAGCGGTAATGTAGAGGCCGTGAATGCTGCTTGCGAGAAACTGAAGGCTGCCGGTGCCAAGCGTGCGCTGGTGCTGGCTGTGGGTGGAGCTTTCCATTCCCCCTTGATGCAGCCTGCCAAGGATGAGTTGCAAGCTGCCATCGAGGCTACGGACTTCCATACGCCCAAGTGCCCCGTTTACCAGAATGTAGACGCACAGGCTCACACCAATCCTGATGAAATCAAGGCTAACCTCATTGCCCAGCTCACGGCATCCGTGCGTTGGACACAAGAGGTGCAGAACATGATTGCTGCCGGTGCCACCGACTTTACAGAGTGCGGTCCGGGCAAGGCTTTGCAGGGCATGATTGCCAAAATAGCCAAAGGCAACGATGCGGTGTCGGCACATGGCATTGCTTAACAAGACTCCTTTCACATTTTTTGATTAGCCAAAGGCATCCGTAAGGTCACCTGACCTCGGATGCCTTTTTTGTCGTCGGATGAATCAGATGATGGGAATTTGGTTTAGCGATTAGTGGTTAGTGATTAGTGGTTAATTAATACGTGCAATAAGGAGTAGTAGAATTCAGTTACCACAGCGCATTAGTCACTAATCACTAAACGCTAAACACCCACAGATAAATTATCATTTAATTTTGAACACATTCTTGTCAGGTATGGATTTTTATCTGTATTTTTGCGTCAGCTAACTAAATCATTCATTTCAATTGAACATGGAAAAAGCTAAAGTTTATTATTCCGATTTGCGTACTTCGCCTACTTCCAACTTGCTGGATAAGATGGAGCGAATGCTGAAACGTGCGGGCATCGGTGAGCTTCCGCTTAAGGACAGCTTTGTCGCTATAAAAATACACTTCGGTGAGCCGGGTAATCTGGCTTACATTCGTCCCAACTATGCGGCACGCATGGCCAACCTGTTGCGTAGCTATGGGGCAAAACCTTTCTTGACAGATTGTAATACCTTGTATTCGGGTCGCCGTTCCAATGCGGTAGACCATTTGCAGAGCGCTATGGAGAATGGTTTCAATCCTATTTCGGCACAGTGCCAGGTGATGATTGCCGATGGTTTGAAGGGTACCGACTATCGGGAAATACCTATTGAGGGGGCAGAATATTGTCCGGCTCCTAAGATAGGCACTGCCCTTGCCGATGCTGACGTTATCATCAGCATGAACCACTTCAAGGGACATGAACAGGCAGGTTTTGGCGGCGCGTTGAAGAACTTGGGCATGGGTGGCGCCAGTGTGGGCGGTAAGTTGGAACTGCATGCGGCCTCACAGCCTAAAATCAACACCGATAATTGCATTGGATGTAATATTTGCGTGAAGCACTGTGCCCATGATGCCGTTCACTTGAACAGCGACCGTAAGGCTGAGATAGACTACAGCAAGTGCGTGGGCTGTGGGCAATGTGTGGCCTTGTGCCAGCATGATGCCGCCGTGGTAAGCGACTGGGATACGTCCGAGCGGTTGAACTATAAGATTGCGGAATATACCAAGGCTATCTTGAAAGACAAGCCTAACTTCCACGTCAGTTTCATCATGAATGTGTCACCCGAATGTGATTGCTGGAATCATAATGATGCTGCCATTGTACCCGATTTGGGTATGTTGGCTTCTGCCGACCCTGTGGCATTGGACATGGCTTGCGCCGATCTGGTAATGCAGGCTCCTATCTTGCACGGAAACAATGTGCTGGGACTGAAACATGAACACGATGACTTGTGCGGGCAAGACAAATTCCACTTGGTGCATCCTGATACCGACTGGCTGGCAGGGTTGCGCCATGCGGAAAAAATAGGCATCGGCACCATGAATTATGAATTGATAAAATGCTAAACCGACAATAAAACTAAAGAAGATTATTTATGGAAACGACCGTTAAACTTCATTCCTTGTCTTTGGATAATGCAAAGACATATTTATTTGCCCTGCTGTTTGTGGCCGGAAACATCTTGCTGCCGCAGCTTTGCCACTTGGTGCCGATGGGCGGGCCTACGTGGCTTCCCATTTATTTCTTTACGCTGATAGCTGCTTATAAATTTGGTTTCCGGGTGGGGTTGCTTACTGCTATTCTGTCGCCGGTTATCAACCACCTTATGTTTGGCATGCCTGCCTTGGCCGTGCTGCCTGCCATTCTCATCAAGTCGAGCCTGTTGGCCGGGGCTGCTGCCTTGGTGGCACACCGTCTGCGCAACATTACTTTGGGCGGACTGCTGGTCGCTGTATTGGCTTATCAGGTAATCGGCACATTCTTTGAATGGGCTCTGTGCGGCGACTTCTTTGTGGCTGTACAGGACTTCCGTATCGGAGTGCCCGGGATGTTGCTTCAATGGATAGGCGGCTATGCTGTGCTGAAAGCCATGGCACGCTTATAGACAATATATTTGGTAAGGCGCGGATTACGCAGATTGCATGGTAGTATGATAAGTGCCGTGAAATCCGTGTAATCCGCGCCTGTTTTTACGAGAATATTGCCTATCTTTGCACAAGCAATTAAGAACTAACACATTTCATATCAGTCATGAGCAACCAACGATACATGATGCGCGGCGTAAGCGCATCGAAAGAAGACGTTCACAACGCCATCAAGAACATCGACAAGGGCATCTTCCCGCGGGCTTTCTGCAAGATTATCCCCGACATCCTGGGCGGCGACCCGGAGTATTGCAACATCATGCACGCCGACGGCGCGGGCACCAAGTCCTCGCTGGCCTACCTCTACTGGAAGGAGACGGGCGACCTCAGCGTGTGGAAGGGCATCGCGCAGGACGCCTTGATCATGAACATTGACGACTTACTCTGCGTGGGCGCGGTGGACAATATCCTCGTTTCCTCCACCATCGGGCGCAACAAGCTGCTGGTGCCGGGCGAAGTCATCTCCGCCATCATCAACGGCACGGACGAGTTGCTGGCCGAACTCCGACAGATGGGCGTGGGCGTCTATGCCACGGGCGGCGAGACGGCCGACGTGGGCGACCTGGTGCGCACCATCATTGTGGACTCGACCGTGACCTGCCGCATGAAGCGCAAAGATGTGATAGACAACGCAAAGATTCGCCCGGGCGACGTCATCGTGGGCCTCGCAAGTTATGGCCAAGCCACGTATGAGAAGGAGTACAACGGCGGCATGGGCAGCAACGGACTGACCTCCGCCCGCCACGATGTCTTCGCCAAATACCTGGCCGAGAAGTATCCGGAGAGCTACGACCACGCCGTGCCCCAGGAGCTGGTGTACAGCGGCGCGCTGCACCTGACGGACGCCGTGGAAGGCAGCCCCATCGACGCGGGCAAGCTGGTACTCTCCCCGACCCGCACCTACGCCCCGGTGGTGAAGAAACTGCTGGATGCCCTGCGTCCGGAGATTCACGGCATGGTGCACTGCTCGGGCGGCGCGCAGACCAAGGTGCTGCACTTCGTGGACGACCGTTGCCGCGTCATCAAGGACAACCTCTTCCCGGTCCCCCCGCTGTTCCGCACCATCAAGGAGCAGAGCGGCACGGAGTGGGACGAGATGTACAAAGTGTTCAACATGGGCCATCGCCTCGAAGTCTACCTCGCGCCGGAGCACGCCGAGGAGGTCATCGCCATCAGCAAGAGCTTCAACATCGACGCGCAGGTCATCGGCCGCATCGAAGAAAGTGACAAGCGGGAGTTGATTATACGGAGCGAGTTCGGGGAATTCAGGTATGAGTAAAGGAGCAATGAAGCGACGGAAGAACCTCACCCTGCGCCTGGTGCTCTATGCCTTAGGAGCATTGGGAACCCTCTACCTCATTTATGAGAGCGGAGCGGAACTGGCAGGCTTGCTGCAAGCAGACAGTCTGTCGGCGCGCCGCATCGCCATGAGCGTCATCTATCTGCTGATATGGCTGGCACTGGAATGGGCATTGATAGAGAAATGCAGGGACTGTTACGAAGAAAGATTTAAACGATAGTTATGTCTGACAACAACACCCTACTCGAGAAACTCGACACCCTCGTGGCCCGCTACGAGGAAGTATCCACCCTGATAACCGACCCGGCCGTCATCGCCGACCAGAAACGCTACGTCAAGCTGACGAAGGAATACAAGGAACTGGGCGACCTGATGAAGGCACGGCGGGAATACGTCCAAGTACTGGCCGGCATCGACGAGGCGAAAGATATCATCGCCAACGAGAGCGACCCGGAGATGCGCGACATGGCCCGCGAGGAACTGGACAAGTGCGAGACGCGCCGACCGCAGTTGGAAGAAGAAATCAAACTTCTGCTCATCCCCGCCGACCCGCAGGACAGCCGCAACGCCATCCTCGAGATACGCGGCGGCACGGGCGGCGACGAGGCGGCCCTCTTTGCCGGCGATCTCTTCCGCATGTACTCCAAGTACTGCGAGCGCAAGGGCTGGAGGCTCGAAGTGAGCAGCGCCAACGAGGGCGCGGCGGGCGGCTTCAAGGAAATCATCTGTTCGGTGACGGGCGACAATGTGTACGGCACGCTGAAGTATGAGAGCGGCGTGCATCGCGTGCAGCGCGTACCGGCCACGGAGACGCAAGGCCGCGTGCATACCTCTGCCGCATCGGTGGCCGTGCTGCCCGAGGCCGAGCCGTTCGACGTGGAGATAAACGAAGGCGAAATCAAGTGGGACACCTTCCGCAGCGGCGGCGCGGGCGGGCAGAACGTGAACAAGGTGGAGAGCGGCGTGCGCCTGCGCTACAACTGGAAGAACCCCAACACCGGCGTGGTGGAGGAAATCCTCATAGAGTGCACCGAGACACGCGACCAGCCGAAGAACAAGGAGCGCGCCCTCTCGCGCCTGCGCACCTTCATCTACGACAAGGAGCACCAGAAGTACATAGACGACATCGCCTCCAAGCGCAAGACCATGGTCTCCACCGGCGACCGTTCGGCCAAGATACGCACCTACAACTATCCGCAGGGGCGCATCACCGACCACCGCATCAACTACACCATCTACAACCTGGCCGCCTTCATGGACGGCGACATCCAGGACTGCATCGACCACCTCATCGTGGCGGAGAATGCGGAAAGGCTGAAGGAGAGCGAACTGTAGCCCTACGGAGGGGGCCGAAACTCGACCTAGGCCGTGACCCTTCCTCGGCCTAGGCGGCGACGGGTTCACGACCTAGGCGGCGACAAGGTCACGACCTAGGCGGAGGTTTAGCCTCGACCTAGGCGGACCCCGAAGGTCCACAGTAGCGGACAAGGAGCCTCCACAGTAGCGGACAATAATCATACAGGATAAGACGATGAAAATGAGCAAACTATCAGATATTTCCCGTACACTGGGCGCGGCCTTCCGCCGTTGCGCCAGCCGGTTTCCCGTGACCTTGGCATTCGCCCTGGCGCTCACCCTCTACCTGTGCCGCCTGGTGGACCTCAGCGGGGAGACGGACGACAAGAGGCTGCTGGTGTGCCTGGGTTACTTCCTCTCGGTAGGCACGCTGCTGTCCCTCAGCCTGCACCTGTGGGCGGAGGAGGTGAGGCGGAGGCCTCTGCGCGTGGCCGTCCAGGCCGTGGCGATGGTGCTGCTGGCGGCGGATGCGGTGCTCCTTTACCACTGCGTCACGGGCCCCCGGCTGGTGGATATCCTCATAGCCCACGGGGCGGCTGTCCTGGCCATCGGGCTGTCCGTCTTCTTCCTGCCCTTCTTCCGGGAGAAGAACGACATCCCGGCGTGGAACTTCGCGCAGACGGCCGTAGGCATGCTGGCGCTGGTGTTCATCGTGGGCGGGGTGATGAGCGGGGGCCTGTGCCTGCTCACCTTCTCGCTGCATCAGCTCTTCGGCATGGAGGTAGGCTACAAGTGCTACCTATATATATTAATATGGTGCAGCCTGCTGTTGCCCCTGCTCATGTTCCTTGGCCTGCTGCCCCGGGGGGCCGACAAGCACGACCGCCTGCCTCGGCCCACGGCCTTTGTGAGCGGCACGCTGCACTACCTCTTCCTGCCCTTGGCGGGGCTGTACCTGCTGGTGCTCTACCTGTACGCCGCCACCATCGTGGCCCGCTGGGAGCTGCCCGACGGGTGGGTGTCGTGGCTGGTGACGGTGCTCATGGCGGGGTGCATTGCCATCGAGCTGGGGCTCTATCCCTTGCGCGTCCGCGACCGCAGGCCGTGGGACGAGCGCATTGCCCGCTGGCTCCCCCTCCTCATCCTGCCCCTGCTGGTGCTGATGACCGTGGGCATCGGCCGCCGCTTCCTGGACTATGGCATCACCCTCAACCGCCTCTACCTGGCCACGCTCAACGGGTGGTTCTACTTCGTCTGCCTGGGGCTGATTGCAGGGCGGGCAAGGCGCATCAGCTGGATACCTATCTCGTTCTCCCTCGTCTTCCTGCTCACCTCGGTGCTGCCGCTGAACTATGCCGGCATCACGCGGCGGGTGCTTCGCGATGAGGTGCGCGAGGCATTGGCCCGGAGCGGGAAAGACCGCCTGCCCCTCACGACGGAGGAGTACGAAGACTGGCTCCTCTCCCTGCCCAAAGCCGAGGCTCGGCTCATCAACGGCAAGCTCCTCTACCTGTCCGACCTATTTGGCTCGGAGAGCACGAACGACCTGGTGCCCGAAGGCACGACTTACCAGTATGAGGTGCAGGCCGTGGCGACGGAGGTGGAGATGGAAAATCTCTATTACCTGTCGTCGGACCGCTACACCCTGCCTCTTCCCGAGGAGGACTACCGATATTTCTCGACCGTGCAGAGCGATAGCCGCGTGCGGCCGGACAGCCTGCTGGTGGTTCCCTTGGGCATCGGCACCGACTCCATTGCCCTGCTTCTCGACTCCCTGCGCCGCTGGGATGGGGAGCGGGAAGGCTCTCCGCGCTTGCTCCGTACACGCCAGGGCAACAGGCTCTTGCTGACCCACTACTCCCTCAACGGGCTTACCCCGGGAAGTACAGCAGAGGCCGATATCCACATCCGTGGCTATCTCTTCCACAACATAGACTCAACAAAACCATAAATAATAAACGTATTATGAACAGACAACAACTCATCGACAACATTCGCCGCAAGCAGACGTTCCTCTGCGTAGGCCTGGACACAGACATCAAGAAAATCCCCCAACATCTGCTGCAGGAGGAAGACCCCGTCTTCGCCTTCAACCGCGCCATCATCGATGCCACGGCCGACCTCTGCGTGGCCTACAAGCCCAACCTGGCCTTCTACGAATGCTTGGGCGTGAAGGGCTGGCAGGCGTTGGAGAAGACGGTGAAGTACATCCGCCAGAACTACCCCGACCAGTTCATCATCGCCGACGCCAAGCGCGGAGACATTGGCAACACATCGGCCATGTATGCCCGCTCCTTCTTCGAAGACCTGCAAGTGGATGCCGTCACCGTGGCTCCCTACATGGGCGAGGACAGCGTGACGCCTTTCCTGGGCTATGACAACACGTGGGTCATCCTTCTGGCGCTGACCAGCAACAAGGGCTCGCACGACTTCCAGCTGACGGAGGACGCGCAGGGCGAACGCCTCTTCGAGAAGGTGCTGCGCAAGAGCCAGGAGTGGGCCGGCGACGACCGCATGATGTACGTCGTGGGCGCCACGCAGGGCCGCATGTTCGAGGACATCCGCAAGGTGGTGCCCAATCACTTCCTCCTCGTCCCCGGCGTGGGTGCCCAGGGCGGCTCGCTGGAAGAAGTCTGCAAATACGGCATGACCCGCGAGTGCGGCCTCATCGTCAACTCCAGCCGTGGCATCATCTATGCCGGCAAGGGGCATGACTTTGCCGACGCCGCCCGTCTGGCCGCCAAAGAAGTGCAGCAACAGATGGCTGAACAACTGAAAGCAATCTTTTGAAACATGATGAACCTTCAAGACATTCCTAAAGACTATATCTTTTGTCCTGCCACCAATGACACTTGTCCCCGTGCTGCGACCTGCTTGCGTGCTTTGGCATTGCGGGCGCTGGCCGGGGGCAACCCTAAAGAGTGGCTTGTGATGCGCACCTTGAATCCTGGTTATGCCCAGCATCCGCCTAAGGATTGCGAGTATTATCGCGACAGCACGCCTGTACGTTACGCCGTCGGCATGATGCATATGTTTGACAACATTCCGTTGAAGCAAGCCCGCGAGTTGCGCCGCAAAGTCATGGGTTGCTTTTCGTGCGAATCGTATTTTTACCAAAGTCGTAAAGGGGAAAGAAACATCACTCCTGCCGAGCAAAAAAGCATCGAAAACGCCTTCCGCGCCGTGGGGTTGTCCGAGGCTCCGCAATATGACGGGAGCAGCGAAGGATATCTTTGGTAAACAGCAGATTAGTACTTTATTTTTTCTTCAATAAAAATAAAGTGTTACTTTACTCCTAATAAAGCGTTACTTTAATAGGAGTAAAGCAGTACTTTATTCCTATTAAAGCAACGCTTTATTTCCTTTGCAAGGAAAATAAAGTTTCAAGCCTCTTTTCCATTAGCCATAAACAAGGTCTCCGGCAAGTGCATCTCCTGCGCCGAAAGAAAAGCCATAGGCCGGTGAGGCCCGCGCCGATACTTGTGGTGTGGCTTGTGGTCAGGGCGGTGATGATGAGGAGGTGGGGGAGGGGGAACTTCATGGTAAACCGGCCGTGGCGGATGATGCCGTCGGGGAAACATCGTGACACACGAACTGCAAAGGAATGCCGTCCCAATCAGCATTACGAGGACTTTCCATTTAGTAAGAGCTTTCATAATCTTCAGTTTTTTCAAGGTTGCTATACATTCTGTTTTATTGATATGACTTCCTTAAAGCGTGAAGGTTGAATCAGAGAAACATTTTTTATCTTTTGGTGAGGAGGTGAAGAGGGGATGAAATTTGTATTTTTGAACCATTGGAAACGGCCTGCTTACTGTGGAAGGCTATTTCAAGCCGTTGTGATTTGCTTTCAAATTTGTACCTTTGAGTAGTGAGAAACATTTTGATGTTGTACACCGCCCGGTCCATGTAGTTGTGATTTGCTTTCAAATGTCTATCTTTGTGCAGTGAGAAACATCAAAGTGCGTTATTATGCCGTTGGCGAATATGTTGTGATTTGCTTTCAAATGTCTATCTTTGTGCAGTGAGAAACATCATTTGCGCTATTGTGATTGGCAGAAGGATTGTTGTGATTTGCTTTCAAATGTCTATCTTTGTGCAGTGAGAAACATCAGCACCAATAGCATTACCAACAACTTGAGAGTTGTGATTTGCTTTCAAATGTCTATCTTTGTGCAGTGAGAAACATCGTTAAGTCTTTGGAAGCTTCTTCTGCTATTGTTGTGATTTGCTTTCAAATGTCTATCTTTGTGCAGTGAGAAACATCAGCAGTAAAATTTCGTTTAGCAGACAAATCGTTGTGATTTGCTTTCAAATGTCTATCTTTGTGCAGTGAGAAACATCATATATATCCGATGTCATACGAACAGAATGGTTGTGATTTGCTTTCAAATGTCTATCTTTGTGCAGTGAGAAACATCACCCAAACGAGTTTTAGGACGTTCTTCATTGTTGTGATTTGCTTTCAAATGTCTATCTTTGTGCAGTGAGAAACATCTTGATTTAGTTTCACTCAACCTGTCTTGTAGTTGTGATTTGCTTTCAAATGTCTATCTTTGTGCAGTGAGAAACATCCGTTACGCAATCGGTTGTTTTCTTCCTGAGTTGTGATTTGCTTTCAAATGTCTATCTTTGTGCAGTGAGAAACATCAATCGTAACAGCTATATAAACTTTATAATAGTTGTGATTTGCTTTCAAATGTCTATCTTTGTGCAGTGAGAAACATCATTTTAGGTGTGGCAGTTTGCACAGGTTAGTTGTGATTTGCTTTCAAATGTCTATCTTTGTGCAGTGAGAAACATCACCAAGATTTTCAAAGACAAGCTGGCGTATGTTGTGATTTGCTTTCAAATGTCTATCTTTGTGCAGTGAGAAACATCAAAACCAAAGAAATTCACACCATCGCTATTGTTGTGATTTGCTTTCAAATGTCTATCTTTGTGCAGTGAGAAACATCAGCCGTGAAATTACGTTTAGCAGACAAGTCGTTGTGATTTGCTTTCAAATGTCTATCTTTGTGCAGTGAGAAACATCAATAATACTCTACGTTTCATATCAATAAGGGTTGTGATTTGCTTTCAAATGTCTATCTTTGTGCAGTGAGAAACATCTGCATGTGATTACCCTTAATATTCCATGTGTTGTGATTTGCTTTCAAATGTCTATCTTTGTGCAGTGAGAAACATCAGAAATCAAATCACGATTAATATCGCCATTGTTGTGATTTGCTTTCAAATGTCTATCTTTGTGCAGTGAGAAACATCTCAATCTCTGTATAGCTTTGAATTACAGACTGATAAGGGTTTAGTTTGAAATGAAAAAATGATGTTATCTTTGGATACATGATCCCGCCAATGTGCGGGATTATGTGTTTCTAAAACAATTCCAATTGTTGTCCTGGGGTATTTATTTTTTGTGCTTTTTTCCCTAAAAATAACTCTATTCGACCAAATTGTTTATCTGTTATACACAAAATACCGACCTTTCCATATTCAGGCAAGAAAGATTTCACGCGTTTGATATGTACATCGGCATTCTCCGCACTCGCACAATGCCTAATATAGATGGAAAACTGAAACATAGTAAAGCCGTCTTTCTGAAGCTTACTCCTAAAATCAGTTGCAGCTTTCCGGTCCTTCTTGGTTTCTGTCGGCAAATCGAACAACACTAGCACCCACATGACACGATATTCACTGATTCGATCTGTCATCGCTCCGGATACACAATCTTTCGTCCCTCACCGTTGAAACACTTGAAAAGAGAAGCGGTGGTCTGGCTGACAGCCACCATCAAAGGACTTCGTTTCCCTTCCACAGACACCTCTATGGTTGGTATGCTTAATAACCTAGCCTTTAATTCCTTGGGCAAAGAGAAATCTAACGATTCAAACTCGTCCAATATGCCAGCCACTAATTCATCCACATACGGACGATAAGGTTCCATTATATCGTCAGCCAAGCAATAAGCATTGTAACGGTTATGATGATGGATGCCCAGGGTAGGCAACAGGCCGCTTATCACAAGTGAACGAGCCACTACGGCTCTTAGTATGGCATAGCCATAGTTCAACAGATTATTGGGAGGAATGCCGTCGCGGTCGCGGGTAAAGCCCTCAACCTTCGGAAACAAATTCCTCCAATAATAAGCGGCGGCACGTGCCTCCACATTGTCGACATCACCGCTCCGGACATCGTCCGCCCACACCCGCATACATTTTACTTCCGCGCCCGCACAAGCAGACAACACAGAGGCTTGGTTGTTTATTTTAGCCCGGACGGTCTGTTGCCACAATTGTTTTTTCAGAGGGACGGAAGCATCTAATTGCTTGCGAAAACGCTCATTTTGCGTGGTATTACCATACAAAGGCAACAGCAATCCCATAGGCATACTTTTTTCATTGCAAGTAATCACTGCACAGGCATTCTCGAGCAATGCCTCCAACAAACCGGAAGTCAGCGTAATGCGTTTATTGTCAAACACAACAACGCCAATATCCTCAATAGGTTTGGTCATTTCAGCCTTCTGCCTGAATGACTCCGGCAACGAAGCATCCTTTTCAATTTCCGGAAGTCGAATTACCAATTGTTCCTTGCGCAAAGATAAATACGCAGGATTTCCAAAATAGAGCGTTTTCTTTATCATAGTCTCACCTCTTTTTTAATATTCACCTACTGCTACAATCTGCCCGATATGGTTGATTCGGACTTTTACAATGCCTTTTAAACCATTTTCATTTCGAATTCTTTTCCAAGTAATATCGCGCAAACTATTGTTATCCACTACCGTGGTTTCTAAATGATGTCTGAATTTATAATCCTTTTTCGTTAATGCCTGCACTCGGAATAAATTAGGGCTAATCAAAGCATAATTCTCAGGATTCTTTAAATCCATCTCTTCAGGATTAAAACCTGTAGCCGGATTAGGGAATACAAAGTATTCATTCTGCTTCATAGTGAATAAGAATTGCCAACCCTCTTCCTGTTTATATTCCTTATCTATGACAGGAAGATGCTGATTGGCCCGTTCCACGGCCTCATAGAAGGAGACAATATGTTCTTGCCAATTACCGGAAGCATCACAGAAGATTGCCACATGATGGTTGTTGTTTGTGTTGACGAAATCCACCGGCTGTTTCTGTCCTGCTTCATTCAATATTAGCTCACCTGCCATGTCCTTTTTGTCGTGCAGGGCCACAGCATTACTTACCCCTGTGATAGTGACACGCTTGATGGCTATGCGTTTCTCCTCATTCAGCCAAATGGGATTCTCTTCCAAATTGACAAAAGCCTTCTTGGGGTCATTGCCATACGTCTGCAGGCGTTGTTTCAGTATCTCCCGGATTCTCTTGTCCACCACTTTGTCCACATTCAAATCTTTATTAACATCTTTGCGGATTGTGTATATCGTTTCCTGGCGAACTGTCTTTACTTTCATCGGCACCATTGTACAGTTATCCTCCAAGTACAAAGGATTCTTATCCAACGAATTCTTGCCGGTAAAAGCCTTCTTGGTATCGCCGCCGAAAGCATCTAACCTCCGTAATAAAGCGTTTCGGTATTGTTGGTTACATACATGAGCTATCTGTCCGTAACCGAAATTACCGCCCACCTTTTCATATGTGGTCACATAACACCGTATGGATCCATAAACTGTTTCGTTGTGCAACTGACCACGTGGCGTGAGCTGTACAATATTCAATGTTCCGCCCTGCTTCCGTTTCAACTTGTTTATATTGCGGGTCACCACCTTGTTCTTTGCCTTGACAGATACCAAGATGTGCTCCAAATGCCTTTTGGCTTCGTTTCTGAAATTGATGAAAGGTGCTTTGAACCGCAGTTTGTTGTGGTTGTCACGAAACAATTCTTTCTGCTCAATACCGTAAATGCTACCCGTCTTATCGCTACGAGCATTCATATTATTGAGATATTGGATATAACTCGGTTTGGTGAAAGCGATGACCAGTGCGTCCATAGCGTGGTGGCGATGGTCATTTCGTTTCGTCCAATCCTTGATGCATCTGATGCGACGACCATCCTTATTGGGCCATTCTTCGGTCAAGCCCAATTTATCGTATTTATCCCAATTAAGTTCCTGCATCACATTTATTAATCCCCAATCTTTGCGCAAACGGTCTGTAACTGCGCCTGTGGTCGCGGTCACTGCGGGTACCAATTCCTCCAGGATCTCATGCGCCTTTCGGGCGATGTACTGCGTGTCGCGTAAATCGCGATTGAGGAAATCAGTGGGGATGTCGCTCGCCTTCATCAGCAGATTCTTGCGCTTGGACCAGCTGATGGCACCATTCTCATACAGGTCGTTCACCCGTTTCTTATAATCCGCTACGCCATCCGCGCCATATTTTCTTTCCACATAGTTGATGGCTGTCAAGTCGTCCTTCTCTATGTTGACCGCGTGTGCCTCCAAGGTCTTGTTGGAAAAGGAGTCGTCAAACAGTCGGGCCTTCGGGACAATGTGTTCTATGTCAAATTCCTTGCCGAACAATTTCTCCCTCGAGATATAGGTATTGGAGTAGAGTGTTTTATAGCCATTGCCCCTAAGTTCTTCATACAATTTATAGCGAATGATGTCGTTACGACTCACATGGGCGATGCCGAACTCAGCCTGCAGCATGGCCTTGATTCTCTCGTTCTCAGCCGTGGCCTTTGCGATGTCCACAGTCTTTTGTTCTCGTTCTTTGGCGCTTTTCTTCAATTCACGTGCCATCTCCACCCGTATCTCGTCCGGCTTTCCATAGACATTCACTACTTGATTCACTACGTTAATCATCTGATTCAGGATTTTTTCCACTACAGGATTCCGCAGGCTGTTGTGCGGCAACAGGGACAGGTGATCCTTGCATTCCTTGTTCTTCAATTCGTCTGCCGTCAACGAGCGCTTGGAATGACGGTACTCGGCCGCTTCACAAGCCGCACTATACTGCAGACCCTCGCGCATATGAGGCAAAAGTTTACTGATGGCCTTGGCACTCAGGTTACCGTAATCGGATGGGAAAGTGACATTAACCAGCACTTTGGCATATTCTTTTTCGCAATGCAACAGGGTTGCGATTTTCTCCACCAATCCTTCAGTGCCAGATGCAGCCTTGCCATCATCATACGAATAGAGCAAGTGCCAAAGTCGGAAAGCATCCTGCTTCCCCATCTCTTTGTTTGGCAGTGATGTGTCATAAGTCAACACAGAAGTGTTGAAACCCAAGCCTCCGAATACGCCCTCCACTATATCCTGCACTTGGCTGGCAGACATCTTGCTAAAGTCATGCTCGCCATGACCGCTCATAGCGATGATGGTTTGATAAGCGGCAAACAAAGCAGCTTGTGTGGCATTGCCCTCTATCTTGTCACGATTCAAATTCCACGCTTTGGCTTTCAATGACAGCACTTTCAAGGCTTCAGCTTTGCTCAAACTCTTCTTGATAGACAATTCGGCATACAAGGCAGCTTTCTCCTCCGCATATAGGGGACGCTTTTCGCCCGTATCTTCATTGCAAATAAGCAAATCGTTCAACACCTGCCAAATCTTGAATTCCTGGAATAGGAATGACGATTTGGGGCATACTTTAGGACTGACTGTCACCGTATGTGGCTGACCATCCTTCGTATAAGTCAGCGTGCGACTCTCGAGTTCACAACAAGCTACCAAACCTTTTTGACTTTTCAAAGCACGCTGATAGAAAATGACCATATCTCTGATTTCTTTCTTGCGCTGAGGAGTAAGTTCGGGATGGAATTTGACTTGTGTTTCCCAAATAATTTCAAACTCATCCAAATAGTCCTGCCGATAGAAAACCTTATTTTTCAAACTCTTTGAAGAATCCTTATCTAGCTGCGCCACCAAATACTGACCGACAGTTTGGTGATTGAAATGCAGTGCCTTGCTACGGTCACTGATTTCACCCAAATAACCACCTGAATTGGCAATGGCGGCATTTACCTCGCACAACGCAGTAGCCACATCTGTTATGTCCAACTGATCATTCAAAGCAGACGAACGCAAAGCATACAGATTCAGTTGTTTGTCTTTACCTTTCACATCGGAAGTATAAATACTATATCGTTCCTTGAAAGCCGCTGCCGTGACTCTGCTGCTCTTCCCGCGTACAGAATCCTTGAAAGCATCTGTCAGAATTTTAGGATAGAACCGGCTTTGATAAGCCCAAATCCTGTCAAACTCTTCCAGCAAATCCGAACGATAAAAAGAAGGGATGTATTTCTTTTGCGCCAAAAGACGGGCATAGACATATTCACCAGGAGTCTGTCCACTGTCATACAACTCCTTAGCTATTGCCATGCCGTCAATCATTAGTCCCTCTTCCTGCGACTTAGCCTTGCGGCTGCTTTTATATCCGCGTTTCTTGTTAATCATCAATAATACCCGTGCAAACTGCTCCAATGTTATTTCTTCTGAAGCCGCCTTGGCCCTCAGACGGTAGATTTCAAAAGTGCTGCGATTCCCGCACTCATACAAGGGAGTATTCGCATTTATCCACCCATATTCACGTAGAAGGTTGACAAGAGCGGAGCGGCGTAATTTGTAACGCTGAAGGTTGCGACGCATACTCCGCTTTAATGTCCTGTCTGCATTCGTAGTAATACTTTTGCCATTTTCAAAATTCTGCTGTTCATCTATTGTTAATGGGTTGACTCGTGTTCCTATGGTTACAATTGATGAATATTCTCCTGCCTTTTCTGCTTCGTTTACTAAAGCCCAGCCGATGCTGCCGATGCCTAAGTCTAATCCTAATATTTTTTTCATGTTCGGATATCATTTGTTTCTAAGGAGGTTATCTTGGTTTAAATTTAAAGTTTTGTCCAAAGATACGAAAAAAGATATAATGTAATTGTATTGTGCGATTTTTTTATTACTTTTGCCGTACAAATTTGAAGCAAATCACAATAAGGATTATTCCGTTGTGAAAACATTAGGTTCCCTCGTCCTTTAACGGGGGATTTTTTTATTACCTTTGCGGGCAAAACAACCAAGCCAAGCATGTCCTACGAAAGCAAAATTATAAATGACCCGGTGTTCGGGTTTATCAAGATACCTAAAGGGTTGTTGTACAACCTTGTGCGTCATCCTTTGTTGCAGAGGCTGACGCGCATCAAGCAGCTGGGCCTTTCGTCGGTGGTGTATCCCGGGGCGCAGCATACACGTTTCCAGCACTCGCTGGGGGCTTATTATTTGATGAGCGAAGCCATCCAGCAACTGACGGCTAAGGGTAACTTTATTTTCGATAGCGAGGCAGAGGCGGTACAGGCTGCCATCTTGCTGCACGATGTGGGTCACGGACCTTTTTCGCACGTGCTGGAGGATACCATTGTGCAAGGCATCTCGCACGAGGAGATTTCCTTGCTGCTGATGGAACGTATTAATCGGGAGATGAATGGGCAGCTTGCGCTGGCTATCCGTATTTTCCGTGATGAATATCCTAAGCGTTTCCTCCATCAATTGGTCAGCGGGCAGTTGGATATGGATCGCTTGGATTACCTTCGGCGCGATAGTTTTTACACAGGGGTGACCGAGGGCAACATCGGCTCGGCACGCATTATCAAAATGCTTGATGTAAAAGACGACCAATTGGTGGTGGAAGCCAAAGGTATTTATTCTATCGAAAATTTCTTGATGGCCCGTCGGCTGATGTATTGGCAAGTGTACTTGCATAAAACGTCTGTGGCCTACGAACGGATGCTTATCAGTGCTTTACTTCGCGCCAAGGAGCTGGCTGCGCGGGGTGAAGAGGTATTTGCTTCGCCGGCTTTACGATTTTTTCTTTACAATGATATCGGACGCGAGGCGTTCTTTGACCGACCGGAGTGTCTTGAGCATTTTGTTCAACTGGACGATAACGATATTTGGACGGCATTGAAAGTGTGGTGCTCGCATCCCGACAAGGTGCTTTCTGTGCTTAGTACAGGTATGGTGAACCGCCGTATTTTTAAAGTGGAGATTTCATCGGATCCTGTGGCTTGTGAACGGAAACGGGAGTTGCAGGAGACCATTAGTCGCAAACTGGGCATTGCCTTGAACGAAGCCGCTTACTTTATTGCTACGCCAGGTATTGAGCGGAATATGTATGATGAGGCTGACGATAGCATTGATATCCTCTATAATGACGGGACAATACGGAATATTGCTGATGCTTCGGACATGCTGAATATCTCGTTGCTTTCCAAAAAAGTGAAAAAGTATTACTTGTGTTACTTGCGATTGGAGGAACAGGCATAAAATATTCTGCATAGGATAAGGAAATATGAAAAAAAAGTCCGTTATTTGTAGTTTGAAATCATCTAACAAGAAGAAACATGGAGTTTTCCGCTAAACAAATAGCATCATTCATCCAAGGTGAAATAGTAGGGGATGAGAACGCTACGGTGCATACTTTTGCCAAGATAGAGGAGGGTGTGCCAGGGGCGCTTTCTTTTTTGTCCAATCCTAAATATACACCTTATATATATGAAACCGCAGCCAGCATTGTGCTGGTGAACCGTGACTTCGTTCCTGAACAAGAGGTGAAAGCCACGATGATAAAGGTGGATAATGCCTACGAAAGCCTTGCCAAGTTGCTCACCTTATATGAGCAGAGCAAACCAAAACATAGTGGTGTGCATTCTCTGGCATTTGTCGCGCCTTCGGCAAAGATAGGCAAAGATGTCTATATTGCTCCTTTTGCCTATGTAGGCGAACATGCCGAGGTGGGCGATCGCACCCAACTCTACCCGCATGCCACCGTGGGCGATGGCGCCAAGATCGGGAGTGATTGTATTTTGTATGCCAACGCTACGGTTTATCATGATTGCCGGGTGGGGAACCGTTGTGTGCTGCATTCAGGTTGTGTCATTGGGGCGGATGGCTTTGGCTTTGCTCCTACCCCTGAAGGCTATGAGAAAATCCCGCAGATAGGCATTGCTGTGTTGGAAGATGATGTGGAGATTGGAGCTAATGCGTGTGTGGATCGTGCCACTATGGGAGCTACTATTGTGCATCACGGTGTGAAATTGGACAATCTGGTTCAGGTGGCACATAACGACGAGATAGGCTCGCACACCGTCATGGCGGCTCAAGTGGGCGTGGCCGGTTCTACCAAGGTAGGAGAGTGGTGCATGTTTGGCGGGCAGGTCGGCATAGCAGGGCATATACACATTGGTGACAAAGTGGTGTTCGGTGCCCAATCGGGTGTGCCCAGCAGTGTGGAAAGCGGGCAGCGCCTTATCGGTGCCCCTCCTATGGAGGAACGGGCTTTCTTCCGCTCGCAGGCCATTATTCGAAAATTGCCGGATATGTACCGGGAGTTGGGAGCCCTCCGCAAAGAATTGAATGAATTGAAAAAACAATTAAATAAGTGACCATGTTGAAACAAAAGACTCTGAAAGACAGTTTCTCGCTTAGCGGGAAAGGCCTTCACACAGGGCTTAATTTGTCTGTTACTTTCAATCCGGCTCCGGAAAATCACGGTTACAAGATTCAACGTACGGATTTGGAAGGACAGCCCATCATTGATGCTGTTGCAGACCATGTGGTTGATACGACTCGTGGTACGGTGATAGCACAAAATGGTGCCAAGGTAAGCACGGTAGAGCATGGCATGGCAGCTCTTTACGCATTAGGCATAGATAATTGCCTTATACAGGTGAACGGCCCTGAATTTCCGATATTGGATGGAAGCGCTCAATACTATGTGAAGGAAATAGAGCGTGTGGGCACGGTGGAGCAGAATGCCGTGAAGGATTTTTATATCATTAAGTCGAAAATTGAGTTTCGCGATGAAGCTACAGGCTCATCGATCATCGTATTGCCCGATGAACGTTTCAGCTTGAACGTATTAGTGTCTTACGACTCCAACATCATTCCCAATCAGTTTGCCACGTTGGAAGACATGGCGAAGTTCAAAGATGAGATTGCTGCCAGTCGTACGTTTGTATTTGTACGTGAAATTGAACCATTGTTACAGGCTGGCCTTATTAAAGGAGGGGACTTGGACAATGCCATTGTGATTTACGAGCGCGAGATGTCGCAGGAAAGTTTCGACAAGTTGGCTGATGTGATGAAAGTGCCTCATATGGATGCCAAACATTTGGGATATATCAACCACAAACCGCTGGTGTGGCCTAATGAATGTGCACGCCATAAACTCCTGGACGTTATCGGTGACTTAGCTTTGATAGGCAAGCCCATTAAAGGGCGTATCATTGCTACCCGTCCGGGGCATACCATTAATAATAAGTTTGCCCGTCAGATGCGCAAGGAAATCCGTCTGCACGAAATCCAGGCACCGGTATACGATTGCAGCCGCCCGCCTATTATGGATGTAAACCGTATCCGCGAACTGTTACCCCATCGTTATCCTTTCCAATTGGTAGATAAAGTGATAGAGATAGGTGCCAACTATATTGTAGGTGTAAAGAATGTCACTTCCAACGAGCCTTTCTTCCAAGGCCATTTTCCGCAGGAGCCCGTGATGCCCGGTGTGCTTCAGATAGAGGCGATGGCGCAGGTCGGTGGCCTGTTGGTCTTGAATTCGGTGGATGAACCTGAACGCTATTCCACCTATTTCTTGAAGATCGATGGGGTGAAATTTCGCCAAAAAGTGGTGCCGGGCGATACCTTATTGTTCCGTGTGGAGCTGATGGCACCAATACGTCGGGGTATTTCTACCATGAAAGGGTATGTATTTGTCGGCGAGAAGGTGGTTTGTGAAGCCGAGTTTATGGCACAGATAGTAAAGAACAAGTAAATGATTAGTGAAGAATGAAGAATTTCCGGATATTTTTCCTCGCTTTATAGTGAAACGGAATTCTTCATTCTTCATTCTTAATTTTTCATTAATATATGATTAGTCCTTTAGCATACATCCATCCCGAAGCACAAATCGGGGAGAACGTAGAAATTGCTCCATTTGTCTTTATAGACAAGAATGTGGTGATTGGCGATAACAATAAAATCATGGCAAATGTCAATATTTTGTATGGGGCACGCATAGGGAACGGGAATACCATTTTCCCGGGTGCTGTTATCGGTGCTATTCCCCAAGATTTGAAGTTCAGAGGTGAGGAGACTACGGCTGAAGTGGGGAATAACAATACCATCCGCGAGAATGTTACCATTAATCGGGGTACGGCAGCAAAGGGGAAAACCATTGTAGGTAGCAATAACTTGTTGATGGAGGGCGTGCATGTGGCGCACGATGCCACGGTCGGCAATGGCTGTATCATTGGAAACTCCACGAAATTGGCAGGCGAGATTACCATAGACGATTTTTCTATCATTAGCGGTGGGGTATTGATGCACCAATTTTGCCGTGTAGGCGGATATGGTATGATACAGGGCGGTAGCCGTTTCAGCAAGGATATCCCGCCTTACATTATTGCCGGGCGTGAACCTATCTGTTATGCAGGTATCAACATCGTAGGGTTACGCCGGCGGGGATTTTCCAATGAGGTCATCGAAAGCATACATAATGCCTATCGTATCATTTATCAAAGCGGTTTGAATACGACCGATGCCTTGAAGAAGATAGAAAGTGAGATGGAGATGACGCCTGAAATAAACTATATCGTCACTTTCATCAAAGAGTCGACGCGAGGCATCATCCCGGGAAAATGAGTGTGTGGATATAGCTGATTAATGAACACCAATAACTAAGCAATTTTATGATTTACAGATTTACAATTATCTCGGACGAAGTAGACGATTTCGTACGGGAAATACAAATAGACCCCGAAGCTACCTTTTATGATTTCCATGAAGCTATCTTGAAGTCCGTGGGCTATACGGACGATCAAATGACTTCTTTTTTTATTTGCGACGATGATTGGGAAAGAGAAAAAGAAGTGACTTTGGAGGAGATGGATACCGAATCGGAGATAGACAGCTGGGTCATGAAGGATACCCGTATCAACGAGTTGGTGGAAGACGAGAAGCAAAAGTTGCTTTATGTGTTCGACTACATGACAGAACGTTGCTTCTTCATCGAGTTGTCTGAAATTATCACCAAGAAGTCTATGACGGGAGCCAAGTGTACCCGCCAGTCGGGCGAGCCTCCCAAGCAGACGGTGGACTTTGACGAATTTGAAGCAAAGGCCAATGCGTCAGCCATGGATCTTGACGAGAATTTCTACGGCGACCAAGGTTATAACGATGACGAGTTCGACCAGGAAGGCTTCGGCGGCTTCGACGAAGGCAGTGGAGGCAATCCTTACGACGAAGACCGATATTGATTGATGCCCTCCTTGCTTGTACTTATCGGCCCTACAGGAGTAGGTAAAACGGAGTTGAGCCTTCGGTTGGCTGAACGCTATCACACGTGTATTGTGTCGGCAGACTCTCGTCAACTTTATGCCGATTTGAAGATTGGTACGGCGGCTCCGACTCCAGAACAATTGGCACGGGTAGAACATCACTTGGTAGGCACTTTGCAACTGGCCGATTATTACAGTGCTGCCCGCTACGAGGAGGAAGTTATGAACCTTTTACCCGGGCTTTTTGTCAAGCATCCGGTGGTGTTGCTGACGGGTGGCTCCATGATGTATGTAGATGCCGTGTGTAAAGGTATTGACGATATTCCTACCGTTGACGATGAAACGCGCCGTTTCCTGTTGCAGCGTTATGAGGAGGAAGGATTGGAACGGCTTTGTGCGGAACTGAAGCTGCTCGACCCTGAATACTATGTCGAAGTCGACTTGCGGAATTCCAAGCGCGTCATCCATGCCTTGGAAATTTGCTATATGACGGGCAAGACCTATACATCCTTTCGCACCCGGCAAGTGAAAGAACGCCCCTTCCGCATGGTGAAGGTGGGGTTGACACGCGACCGCGAGGAACTCTACTGCCGCATCAACCTGCGCGTGGACCAGATGATGGCCGACGGATTGCTGGAAGAAGCCCGGCGCGTCTATCCCTATCGTGCACTCAATTCCCTTAACACTGTAGGTTACAAGGAACTGTTCAAGTACCTTGACGGTGAGTGGACGTTGGATTTTGCCGTGGAGAAAATCAAGCAGAACAGCCGCATCTATTCGCGCAAGCAGATGACATGGTTCAAGCGCGATGCCGATATCCGCTGGTTCCATCCGGAACAGGAGGCTGAGATAACTGCTTATCTGGACAGCGTCCTCCCACAGATATGATATTGTTCCATTTTTTCCAATACATTGTATCATGAAAATGTTCTTGTTTAAGTGTTTCCTGTTGGTCGGGCTGTTAGGCAATGTGGCCGCCCTTTATGCCCAGCAGGACAACGAGGCACGCGCGCAACGCATTTATGAATGGCTGGTGGCCAACGAGGCGGACAGTATCCATGCCGCGCTGAACGATGAGCTGAAAGCCCAGTTGTCGCCTGCCATGTTCCGGGACATGTTGCCGCAGGTAGAACGGCAGTTCGGCAAACTGCAAAGCGCAGGCGATTGGCACATGGGAGAGGCCGGCGGTTACCGCTTGCATTATCGCGACTTGCAGTTCGAGCGTTACACGCTGCGCCTCTTGCTGTCGTTCGACGAGGATGGCCGCCTGAACACCATCCGCCTGATGCCGGCTCCTGCGCCTGCCGCGGCAACGCCGTTGGCTTATGATTCCACCAAAGTGGAGGAGCGTGCTCTGACTGTGGAGGTCGATGGCTTTCGCCTGCCTGCCACGTTGACGCTTCCGAAAGGCGCGGCAGGCAAAGTGCCGTGCGTAGTGTTGGTGCATGGCTCCGGCCCGAACGATCGCGATGAGACTGTTGGTCCCAACAAGCCTTTTCGTGACTTGGCATGGGGATTAGCCGCGTGGGGCATCGCCACCTTGCGTTATGATAAGCGCACGCGGGTGTATGGTGCGGATTGTGTGCCCCAAGACCGTGTGCTTGATTATGATACTGAGGTCGTGGACGATGCTGTTGCAGCCTTGGTCTTGGCCGGGAGTTGCCCCGAGGTGGCTTCCGATAGTGTGTATGCATTAGGACACAGCTTAGGCGGCACCTTGGTACCGCGCATTGCCGGTCGGATGCCGTCGTTGGGCGGTGTGATTATTTTGGCTGGTTTGGCACGCCCTTTGGAAGATGCATACATGGAGCAGATAGCCTATTTGGCTTCGCTGGCAGGTAATTCTTCCGATGAAAATGTCCGGAAGCAATTGGCTGAAGTGCGGATGCAGGCGGAGAATGTGAAGCTATTGGATACCGACAGTTTTGATTCTGATATACCATTGCCCCTGAATTTGCCGGAAACGTATTGGCGGCTGGCCAACGCTTACAATCCGGTGGAAATGGCAGCCCGTTTATCCGTTCCAATCCTTGTGCTGCAAGGTGAACGCGATTATCAAGTGACCATGGAGGACTTTGCCTTGTGGCGTGCCGGACTACTGCATCATCGCAACGCCAGCTTCAAATCCTATCCTAAACTGAACCATCTGTTACAAGAAGGTACGGGTAAGTCTACCCCATTAGAGTACGAACAGGCATCGCCCGTCCCCACCTATGTGATGGACGACATTGCGCAGTTCATTCGTTGTGGGCAGTTGTGATTTTTCGTAATATTCCTATTATAACAATACGGCTTTCAAAATTTGTGGTATGAAAAGATAATACCATTGATCAATAGGTTTATACGGCTCGTTTAATAATCAGTAAAACCCTGTCACAATCCTCCGTAGAATTGTGACGTCCTTTTGCATCATGCGCCGGGGAGATGATGCTTGCACGGCTCCGCAATTTTCCTTATCTTCGCAACTGACAGCAACTGGTTGAAAACAAAATCCTTATGTACGAACTGAAACAAGTAGGTCCGCAGAGCTACTACATAAACAGCCCTGCGAAGATAGGCATATACCGGCAATCGGAAAACGAAGTCTATCTCATTGACAGCGGAAACGACAAGGAGGCCGCGAAGAAGGTATTGAAGATTGCCGGACAGAACGGATGGCGCATCAAAGGCATCATCAACACCCATAGCAATGCCGACCATATCGGCGGGAACCAGTATATCCAGAAACAGACCGGCTGCCCGATATTCGCAAGCGGCATTGAAGGGGCTTTCACCCGGCATCCTATTCTGGAGCCCTCGTTCCTGTTTGGCGGCTATCCGTTCAAGGAACTGAGAAGCAAGTTCCTCATGGCGAAGGAGAGCGAGGTCACGGATTGCTCGTCGCCCGGCTTCCCGTCAGAGTTGGAACTTATTCCCTTTCCCGGCCACTTCTTCGACATGGTGGGAGTCCGCACCCCCGACAACACGGTCTTTCTTGCGGATTGCGTCAGCAGTCCGTCGGTATTGGAGAAGTATGGCGTGACTTTCATTTACGATGTAGCCCAATACCTTGCCACGCTCGA
>CALUJC010000013.1 GCA_944320865.1 uncultured Bacteroides sp.
TGTCAGATATAAAGTTACGAAAAATACTTGTGATTACCTATTTTTTTTAGAACTTTATTATCCCGAACTCACGTAAGATATGCAAGGAAGTCCGGCAGGAATTGCGCGAGCGTCCCCGCTACTGGAAACGGGCGGTGGCGGTCTATTGGGCGGCAATCGTGGCGGCGGTGGTGGCGGTGAATGTGGTGTTTCCATACCTGAAGCCAGAGGCAGTACCGCAAAAAAATGAACCGCAGTCAAAAACGGCTCCCCAACTCCCAAAAGCCGAAGTGAAGCATCAGGAAGGCTTCAAGGCAGCAGATGCCGGCAATCACCGCTCCTATCGCCAACAGCCGCCTGCCCATGTGCTTGTGGCGGAACCTTGCGAAAATCTCATCTCGGCGCTTCACCGTGTATCTGAAACGGCAAAAGACGAAAGGGACAAGCAGCACCACCGGGACAGCCGCCAGATAGAACCACCAGCCGCCTGCCACCCTGTGAAGAAAAGTCAGCAACGGCAGGGCCGCATCCAAGTACCAGCATCCCATGAGCAATGCCGTTCCGTCGCCCGGAGACTTTTCCCGCACGTGAAAAGACTCGCCGACAAACCATATATAGTCTATCCATTTCAGCATAGCATTATTCATCCAACGCCCATTCCCACAATGGAACCACGCGAACACCGTTCTCTTCCAGCTTCTGATTGTAGGTAATAATGACTTTCGACGCAAGGGAGGCCTTTATGGCGGAGAATCCCGAGAACTCGCGCCCACGGTTGCTGTCGGTCAGTTCGTAACACGCCTGAAAAGCATGCAACGCTCCATTCCGTAAAGCGATGAAGTCGCACTCCCCCTTCGAATTGTCGAAAGAAATGGGGGCGTAGCCTTTATTCCGCAGTTCATTGAATACCAGATTCTCAAAAAAGTTGCCCGTATCAGGGCTGTAACGGAATGTGTTGGCATACATGATTCCATTATCCACGCAATAACATTTGTGTTCCGAGCGTTTGCTTTCCTTTTGGGAGAACGAGAAATTGCGCACATCGGCGCAAATATAGCTCTCACACAGATATTGTAGATAGGCGGTCATGGTGTTTTCATTGCTGTTCATGGCCTTGGCCAATTGTTGGGGAGAGAAACGGTTTCCTGCGTTTCGCAACAAGTAATTGACGGTCTTGTAAAAAAGCTGGCTGTCGCGTATGGAATTGTACACGATGCAATCTTTCTGCACAATGGACTCAAAATAGCTGTGCAGAAGTTCTTGTTTCAAAACATCGTCAAGCCCGGAGAGGACAATCTCCGGAAAAGAGCCGAACGCCATGCAACCGTTTATAAGCCGCAAAACCTCCGGCATACGTTGATAAGCATCCAGCAGGGAGCGGACGCCTATTGTCCCCAGACATTCGCGCAGGGAAAACGGACGCACTTCATTTTCAAAATAACGACCGGAAAGCATGGCGGCAAACCTGCTTTGCAGCATGTTGGAATTGGAGCCGGTCACATATATCTTGCGAAATTCCTTGCTGTCGTATGCCGATTTCACAAAAACTTCCCAATTCTCCATTTGTTGCACTTCGTCTAAAAACAGATATTCCACCTTTTCACCGGTCAGTGCCTCCGCTCTTTCTACGATAAGCCTTATCTGCGAAACGTCGTGCCAAAAGGGGATGAACATGGGAGCATCCAAATTGATGTTGAGAATAGACTTGGGAGACACGCCGTCCTCTATCAAATCGTTTATCAACAACTTGAACAAGGTCGATTTTCCACACCGCCGCACCCCTGTCAGTATCTGCACATGGGGCAATGTTTTTTTCTGCAACAAATTATCCATGAGCTGCCTCCTGTACAGTCCGGCATAAGTCTTTCCTTCCCAATGAGGATTCTGTAATATCAAAGTCTTCTCCATACAAATATCCGTAAAGCTGGTCATATATCGCTGCAAATATACTATTTTTATTCCGAAGCGAATCATACTTAGCTTCAATTATGATTTTAGCTAACTATGATTCGTGACTCACGCAAGCCATCCAAAGCCCCATACAATTATTCCATGAAAATTTAGCATAATGTCCTTTAAAAGCATATATTTGTATTTCATTGATTCATAATGAGAAAAAGGAAACAGCGACACAGGCCATACGCCGGGGACGACCGTCCGGGCAAGCCCTTCCGGATAGCATTCTGGGACAACATCTTCTATTGGCTGTGGCATTATGTGGCACGGAGCGGTGGATATGCCTTCCGCGCCGGCGGCATCATCGCCCTTATCCAGTTCATCTATTGCCTGCTGGCCATCGCCATAGCCATCAACTGTCTGGACGAGGAGGCGGCGTGGACGCTCTACCTGCACGAAAAGGGCAAAGGCATAGCGGGCGGCCTTGTCATCCTGCTCCTTCCCGCCCTGATGATTGTCCATTCATACATCTACAAGGAAAGCCGGTACGAGAAACTGAAGTCCCGCTTCGGGCAGATGGAAGACGGCGAAAGGGCGAGGTACAGAATGGTCTTCCGGGTGTTCCTTGCCGTGACAGCCGTGGCCGGGTATGCCGCGTACAGGCTGTTCTGCCGCTTCGGCGGACAGTTCCTGCTGCCGGGATAGGGAGGCGAAAAGAAAACAGAAAAGGAATGAGGATATGGACTGGAGCATCATTTGTCTGGGCACGGTGGATTTTAAGGCCGGATAGGTCGTACTACTGGTTCTTTGTCATTTTCTTAAAGATGTATACCCTTTCAGTCGAAAAATCTTATTACCTTTGCAGGTCAAAATCAGGAAATATAAAAACTTAATGCGATATGAACATATCCTATAATTGGCTGAAAGATTATCTTGACTTCGACCTGGCGCCTGCCGAGGTGGCCGAAGCGCTTACTTCCATCGGGTTGGAAACCGGAAGCGTGGAAGAAGTGCAAGCCGTGAAGGGCGGGCTGGAGGGCCTGGTCATCGGTGAAGTACTGACGTGTGAACCGCATCCCAACTCTGACCACATGCATGTCACAACCGTCAACTTGGGGCAGGGAGGCGACCCTGTGCAGATTGTGTGTGGCGCACCTAATGTGGCTGCAGGACAGAAGGTGGTTGTGGCTACCTTGGGTACTAAACTATATGATGGCGACCAATGTTTCACCATTAAAAAGTCAAAGCTTCGTGGCATTGAATCGAATGGTATGATTTGCGCCGAAGACGAGATTGGTATTGGCACCGACCACTCGGGCATTATCGTCTTGCCCGCTGATGCCGTGCCCGGTACTCTTGCCAAAGATTACTATA
The DNA here is from genome assembly GCA_944320865.1 of uncultured Bacteroides sp. Taxonomy (GTDB): domain Bacteria; phylum Bacteroidota; class Bacteroidia; order Bacteroidales; family Bacteroidaceae; genus Bacteroides. Next base: position 3,250 of record CALUJC010000013.1, read on the forward strand.
ACCTGCAGAGCGACTATGTACTGGAGGTGGACATTACGCCCAACCGTGCCGATGCCTGTTCGCACTATGGCGTGGCACGCGATCTTTATGCCTATCTGGTACGTCATGGCAAATCTGCACATCTGCATCGCCCGGAGGTAGACGCTTTTTGCGTGGAAAACCATGAACTGGACATCCCCGTCACGGTGGAGAACACTGAGGCCTGTCCGCACTATGCCGGTGTAACGGTAAAAGGTGTCACGGTGAAGGAAAGCCCCGAGTGGCTTCAGACACGCTTGCGTGCCATAGGTTTGCGGCCTATCAATAATGTGGTGGATGTTACCAATTACATTGTCCATGCATTTGGTCAACCCTTGCACTGCTTTGATGCTGATACTATCAAAGGGCATCACGTTATTGTGAAGACTATGCCTCAGGGTACGAAGTTTACTACATTGGACGGTGTGGAGCGTACGCTTGATGCGCGCGACCTCATGATATGCAACGCCGAAGAGCCTATGTGCATCGCCGGCGTATTCGGAGGCCTTGACTCCGGCTCTACCGAAAAGACCACGGATGTCTTTCTGGAAAGTGCCTATTTCCATCCCACTTGGGTACGTAAGACGGCACGCCGCCATGGCTTGAACACCGATGCCTCCTTCCGTTTCGAGCGTGGCATTGACCCCAACTCTGTCATCTATTGCCTGAAGCTGGCTGCCTTAATGGTGAAAGAGCTGGCAGGCGGCACCATATCTTCCGAAATCAAGGATGTGTGCACGGGTTCGTTCCCCGATTTCCGGGTGGAATTGGATTATGCCAATGTAGATGCCTTGGTGGGCAAACATATACCGGCCGACACTATTCGCAGTATAGTTTCTAGTTTGGAGATGAAAATTGTGGAGGAGACAGCCGAAGGCCTCGTCCTTGATGTGCCTCCTTATCGTGTGGACGTGCAACGCCCGTGCGATGTTATTGAAGACATTTTGCGCATCTACGGTTATAACAATGTAGAAATACCTACTACACTGAAATCCAGCCTTATTCCGAAGAACGAACATGATAAGTCGAACAAGTTGCAGAACCTTGTGGCCGAGCAGTTGGTGGGATGTGGTTTCAACGAGATTATGAACAATTCGCTGACCCGTGCTGCCTATTACGACGGGCTGGCCAGCTATCCTTCGCAAAACCTTGTGATGTTGCTCAATCCTCTGAGTACAGACCTCAATGCTATGCGGCAGACCCTGTTGTTCGGCGGATTGGAAAGTGTAGCACGCAATGTCAATCGTAAGAATCCCGACCTGAAGTTCTTTGAGTTTGGCAATTGCTATTATTACCACGAGGAAAAGAAAAATCCCGATAAGGCTTTGGCACCTTATGCCGAGGACTATCACTTGGGCTTGTGGCTTACCGGGAAGCGCGTATCCAATTCGTGGGCACATCCTGATGAAGACGCCTCGGTCTACGAGTTGAAAGCCTATGTGGAGAATATCTTCGCCCGCTTAGGACTGCGTATGCGCGACATGGTGATAGCACCTGTGGAAAGCGACATTTACGCCACCGCCCTTAGCATCAGCCTCCGCAATGGAAAGTGCCTGGCAATGTTTGGCGTAGTGGCCCACAAAGTCTTGCGGATGTTCGACATTGATGCCGATGTCTACTTCGCCGACCTCAACTGGAAGGAACTGATGAAGGCCATCAAGAACCAGCAAGTCAACTTTACGGAACTGTCTAAATATCCCGTGGTGAAGCGCGACCTTGCCCTCTTGCTTGACAAAGACGTGCCCTTCGCCGAGGTGGAGAAGATAGCCTACGACACCGAGAAGAAGTTGCTGAAAGGGGTATCCTTGTTCGACGTATACGAAGGCAAGAACCTCGAGGCGGGCAAAAAGAGCTACGCCGTAAGCTTCTGGTTGCAAGACGAGAACGCCACGCTCAACGACAAGCAGATAGATAAAATCATGTCGAAACTCGTGGCCAACCTCGAGCATAAGCTGGGAGCGAAGCTGCGATAAAGAATCGGTTAATGTTTAGTGATTAGCGATTGATGCCTGTGCGCAGGCTCACTAATCACTAAACCATTAATCACTAATCACTAAATTATTAATCACTTAAAACATATTAATCCAATGGGAAGAGCGTTTGAATACAGAAAAGCTACAAAACTGAAAAGATGGGGCCACATGGCCAAGACATTCACCCGCCTGGGCAAACAGATAGCCATAGCCGTGAAGGCAGGAGGCCCCGAACCCGAAAACAATCCCGCATTGCGTTCCATCATTGCCACCTGCAAGCGCGAGAACATGCCGAAGGACAACATCGAGCGTGCCATCAAGAACGCCATGGGCAAAGACCAGAGCGACTACAAAGGCATGACCTACGAAGGCTATGGCCCTCACGGCATCGCCATCTTTGTAGATACCCTGACCGATAACCCGACGCGCACCGTGGCCGACGTGCGCTCCGTCTTCAACAAGTTTGGCGGAAACCTCGGCACCATGGGTTCACTGGCCTTCCTGTTCGACCATAAATGCATGTTCACCTTCAAGAAGAAAGACGGTATGGACATGGACGAGTTCTTGCTCGACATGATAGACTTCGACGTGGATGAAGACTATGAGGAAGACCCCGAAGAAGGCACTATCACCATCTACGGAGACCCCAAGAGCTATGCTGCCATTCAGAAGCACTTGGAAGAGCAAGGCTTCGAGGATGTGGGCGGTGACTTTACCTACATCCCCAACGACCAGAAGGACGTGACCCCCGAACACCGCGAAAGCATCAACAAGATGGTAGAGCGCCTGGAGGAGTTTGACGACGTGCAGACGGTGTACACCAACATGAAGCCCGAAGAAGGCGAAGAATAATATAGATATATAATATATGGTATACCAATATAAGACTCACGGCACCTGTAGCACCCGGATAGACCTCGAGGTAGAAGACGGCATACTGAAAGACGTCGCCTACGAAGGCGGGTGCAACGGAAACCTGCAAGGCATCTGCCGCCTGGTGAAGGGCATGCCCGTGAAAGATGTCATTGCCAAGCTCGAAGGCATCCGTTGCGGCATGAAGACCACTTCATGCCCCGACCAGCTGTGCCGGGCATTGCACGAGATGGGGTACTGAGCACTCTCTTTCAGTGACAAGATAGAGACGAGAATCCGTGCAGGGTTCTCGTTTTCTACATGTATTCATCCACATAAGGACAAGGCAATGAAGAACATCATCGAAGACTTGAAGCGCAAGGACCACAAGCGCTACCTGGGCGGACTGGACTTCTTCCGCTACATCGGGCCGGGACTGCTGGTCACGGTAGGATTCATCGACCCGGGCAACTGGGCATCGAACTTCGCCGCCGGCTCGGAGTTTGGCTACGGGCTGCTGTGGGTGGTGACGCTCTCCACGGTGATGCTCATCATCCTGCAGCACAACGTGGCGCACCTGGGCATCGTCACCGGTCTGTGCCTGTCGGAGGCGGCCACGAAGTATGCGCCCCGCTGGGTGTCGCGCCCGGTGCTGGCTACGGCGGTGCTGGCCTCCATCTCGACCTCGCTGGCCGAGATACTGGGCGGGGCCATCGCCCTGCAGATGCTGGCGGACGTGCCCATCGTGTGGGGCGCGGTGCTCACCACGGTGTTTGTGGCCGTGATGCTCTTTACCAATTCTTACAAGAAGATAGAGCGGGCCATCATCGCCTTCGTGTCCGTCATCGGGCTGTCGTTCCTCTACGAACTGTTCCTGGTGGACATAGACTGGCCGCTGGCGGCGCGCGGGTGGGTGACGCCTTCGCTGCCCGAGGGGAGCATGATGGTGGTGATGAGCGTGCTGGGCGCGGTGGTGATGCCGCACAACCTCTTCCTCCACTCGGAGGTGATACAGAGCCATGAGTACAACAAGCGGGGCGACGTGTCCATACGCAGCAAGCTGAAGTATGAGCTGTTCGACACGCTGTTCTCCATGCTCGTGGGCTGGGCCATCAACAGCGCCATGATTCTGCTGGCAGCATCGGCCTTCTTCAGCCAAGGGGTGCAGGTCGATGAGTTGCAACAGGCCCAGTCGCTCTTGCAACCCCTGCTGGGCGGCAACGCGGGCATCATCTTCGCCCTGGCGCTGCTCATGGCGGGCGTGTCGAGCACCATCACCAGCGGCATGGCGGCAGGCTCCATCTTTGCCGGCATCTTTGGCGAATCCTACCACATACGCGACAGCCATTCGCAGCTGGGCGTGCTCCTTTCGCTGGGCGTGGCGTTGGCGCTGATATGCTTCATTGGCGACCCGTTCAAGGGGCTGCTTGTTTCGCAGATGGCGCTCAGCATCCAGTTGCCCTTCACGGTATTCCTGCAGGTGGGCCTCACCTCGTCGCGCCGGGTGATGGGCCGGTATGCCAACAGCCGCCTCAGCGCGTGCGTGCTCTACGCCATAGCTGCGGTGGTGACGGTGCTCAACCTGCTGCTTTTGGCCGAGGCACTGGGGGCGTGAAAACTGCGACGTAGCACTGCCGAAAATGCGCAGTAGCGTCGTCAAAAACGGGCAGTAGCGCAGTTGAAAACGGGCAGTAGCGCAGTTAAAAATGCGCAGTAGCGCGTTTTTAACGCCCCTATAGCGCATTTTTAACGACGCAGTAGCGTTGTGGCATCGACAATAAGAAAGATTGACAAACCGATTATAAAGGACGTTTTATTATGGAACTTGAAGACAGAATAACGCGCGCCGTGGAGCTGTTCCGCAGCGGCTTCAACTGCTCGCAATCCGTCGTGGCAGCGTTTGCCGACCTGTATGGCTTCACCTTCGAGCAAGCCTTGCACATGTCCGCCTCCTTCGGCGCCGGCATAGGCCGCATGCGCATGACGTGCGGCACCGCCTGCGGCCTCTTCATGCTGGCCGGGCTGGAGCAATGCGCCTTGCGCGGGGAGGACCGCGCCGCCAAATCGGCCAACTACGCGCTCGTCCAGCGCCTGGCGGCCGAGTTCAAGCGGCGCAACGGCTCCCTCATCTGTGCCGAGCTGCTGGGCCTCAAGAAGGCCGAAGGCTCGCCCCAAGCATCGGGGCGCACGCCGGAGTATTACGCCAAGCGACCCTGCCCGCGCATGGTGGAGACGGCCGCCCGCATCTGGGTGGAGCACCTGCGCGGCGAGCTTCCGGCGGACGGGGAGTGATTTTACGCCGGCAGGCATCCAACGGAAGCGAGAAAGCATTATCTTTGCAACGTTTTAACCAGACATATACCATTTCATATTATGATAGCCAAGATTGAACAACTACTCCGTGAAGTAGAGGCCCTGCAGGCCGGCAACGCCGAAGAGGTGGAAGCGTTGCGTATCAAATACCTCAGCAAGAAGGGTGCCATCAACGCCTTGATGGCCGACTTCCGGGCCGTGCCCGCCGAGCAAAAGAAGGAAGTGGGCATGCGCCTCAACGAGTTGAAAACCAAGGCGCAGGAGAAGATTGCCGCCCTGAAGGACGCCTTCGACAGCCTCGACCCCCACGCCCACGACCTCGACCTGACGCGCACCGCCTACCCCGTGGGCCTGGGCACGCGCCACCCGCTCTCCATCGTGCGCAGCGAGATTATCGACATCTTCGCCCGCCAGGGCTTCAGCATAGCCGAAGGCCCGGAGGTGGAAGACGACCTGCACGTGTACACCAAGCTGAACTTTGCCGCCGACCATCCCGCCCGCGACATGCAGGACACGTTCTTCATCAACGTTAACGAGCAGGACGTGACGCGGAACGTCATCCTCCGTTCGCACACCAGCAGCGTGCAGGTACGCTCCATGGAGCACGCACAGCCGCCCATCCGCATCATCTGCCCGGGCCGCGTGTATCGCAACGAGGCCATCAGCTACCGTGCCCACTGCTTCTTCCACCAGGTCGAGGGCCTGTATGTGGACAAAGGCGTGTCGTTCACCGACCTGAAACAAGTGCTCCTGCTCTTTGCCAAGGAGATGTTCGGCCCAGACACCAAGATTCGCCTGCGTCCCTCATACTTCCCCTTCACCGAGCCCAGTGCCGAGATGGACATCAGCTGCAACATCTGCGGAGGCAAGGGCTGTCCCTTCTGCAAGCACACCGGCTGGGTGGAGATATTGGGCTGCGGCATGGTAGACCCCGCCGTGCTTGACGCGTGCGGCATCGACAGTAAGGTGTACAGCGGCTATGCCTTGGGCATGGGCATCGAGCGCATTGCCAACCTGAAGTACCGCGTGAGCGACCTGCGCCTGTTCTCGGAGAACGACGTGCGCTTCCTGCGCGAGTTTGAGTCTGCATACTAAATATAAATGAAAAATGAAGAATTATCCTTGCGGAACGGAATGAAAGATTTTTCTCCGCATGGTGATTCTTCATTTTTCATTTTTAATTCATCATTTGCAAAGATGAAAGATAAACTCATCACATCGAGTTATTGCTTGATTTTGTCGGCAAACTTTTTGCTTTATTTCGGCTTTTGGCTGATGATGCCGGTACTTCCGTTTTATTTGTCCGAAGTGTTTTATGCCGATAAGGCCATGATAGGCGTGGTGCTTTCTTGTTATACCATAGCCGCCTTGTGCATCCGTCCGTTTTCCGGATACCTGCTCGACACGTTTGCCCGCAAGCCCCTTTATCTGGTGGCTTATTTTATTTTTACGGCTATTTTTGGCGGCTATCTGGTGGCGGGTACCTTGATGTTGTTCGTTTTGTTTCGCATTGTTCATGGTGTGTCGTTCGGTATGGTGACGGTAGGAGGAAATACTATAGTCATTGACATCATGCCCTCGTCGCGCCGTGGTGAAGGGTTAGGATATTATGGCCTGGCCAATAACATTGCCATGTCCATCGGTCCCATGGTGGGTTTGTTCATGCACGATGCGGGGGTATCATACACATGGATATTCACCAGCTCCTTGCTTTCATGTGCTGCAGGATTGGTGTGTGCATCGCTTGTGAAGACACCCTACAAGCCGCCTGTGAAGCGTGACCCTATTTCTCTCGACCGGTTTATCCTGCTCAAGGGGCTTCCTGCCGGATTGGGCTTGTTGCTGCTCTCCATTCCTTATGGCATGACGACTAACTATGTAGCCATGTATGCCCGCCAGATAGGACTTGACGTGTCTACAGGCTTTTTCTTTACTTGCATGGCGGTGGGGATGGCGATATCCCGCTTGTTCTCCGGTCGGCTGGTAGATAAGGGGAAAGTGACGCAGGTTATCAAGGTTGGGCTTTATATTGTGATACTAAGCTTCTTCCTTCTATCCGGGTGTGTGGAAGTGATACGTTGGGATGCTTCGGCATGCCGGGTGTTGTTCTTCTCCATCGCCTTAATGCTTGGAGTAGGTTTCGGCATCATGTTTCCTGCTTATAATACCTTGTTCGTCAATCTTGCCCCCAATAGCCAGCGTGGTACGGCTACGTCTACCTACCTTACTTCGTGGGACGTGGGTATCGGTATTGGCATGCTGGCCGGTGGATATATTGCAGAGGTAAGCAGCTTTGACCGGGCTTATCTTTTTGGTGCATGCCTTACGGTGATTTCCACTTTATATTTCTATCTGAAAGTATCTCCCCATTACCATAAGAATAAGTTACGATGAGAAAAAAAGAGCGATATGCAGGGATTATTTCCTGGTTCAAGCAAAATATGCCTATAGCCGAAACGGAGCTTCACTATGACAATCCTTTCCAACTGATTATAGCCGTCATCCTCTCCGCCCAATGCACGGATAAGCGGGTCAATATGGTGACGCCGGCCATTTACCGGGATTTTCCCACGCCGGAGGCACTGGCTTCCACCACGCCTGAAGTGGTGTATGAATATGTGAAAAGCGTGTCTTATCCTAACAATAAAGCAAAGCATTTGGTGGGTATGGCCCGTATGCTGGTGGAGAATTTCCACGGACAAGTGCCTGATACGCTGGATGACCTTGTGAAATTACCCGGTGTAGGGCGAAAGACCGCTAATGTGGTTCAATCCGTAGCTTTTGGCAAGCCTACAATGGCGGTAGATACACACGTCTTCCGTGTGAGCCATCGGTTGGGGTTGGTGTCGGATAAGTGTACTACCCCTCTGAGTGTGGAACTCGAACTGGTGAAAAATATTTCCGAATCGGATATTCCTATAGCTCATCATTGGCTTATCTTGCATGGACGTTATACATGTCTGGCACGCACACCCCGCTGTGAGGAATGCGGCTTACGTCTTTGGTGCAAATATTATGGAGAGTTGCACGGCGTAGAGTGACATCGGGCTTGCCATCTAATGTGCCAGTGTTTAAAAACTTTGCCGATTCTAATCAATTTACCAAAATAAATGCTACCTTTGCGGGTGCGAATAGCAGACTATTGTAACACTTTTAAAACAATAAAGTTATGACAATCGATCAATTCAACTTTGCCGGTAAAAAGGCATTTGTCCGTGTGGACTTTAACGTGCCCTTGGACGAGAATTTCAACATCACAGACGACACCCGTATGCGTGCCGCCATGCCTACCTTGAAGAAAATTTTGGCTGATGGCGGAAGCATTATCATTGGTTCTCACTTGGGTCGCCCGAAAGGCCCGACTGACAAGTTCTCGCTGAAGCACATCATCAAGCACCTCGAGGAATTACTGGGTACTTCTGTTCAGTTTGCTGATGATTGCATGGGTGAACAAGCAGCCCAAAAAGCCGCAGCCCTGAAACCGGGTGAAGTGCTCTTGCTCGAGAACCTGCGTTTCTATGCTGAAGAAGAAGGCAAGCCCCGTGGCTTGGCTGAAGATGCCAGCGATGATGAGAAGAAAGCTGCCAAGGCTGCCGTAAAGGAAAGCCAAAAAGAATTCACCAAAAAGCTTGCTTCGTATGCAAACTGCTATGTGAACGATGCTTTCGGTACAGCTCACCGCGCACATGCTTCTACGGCACTCATCGCTAAATATTTTGACAAGGACAACAAAATGTTCGGTTACCTCATGGAGAAGGAAGTAAAGGCCGTTGACAAGGTGCTGAACGACATTCATCGTCCTTTCACTGCTATCATGGGTGGTTCGAAGGTGTCCAGCAAGATTGACATCATTGAAAATCTGTTGAACAAGGTGGATAACCTCATCATTGCCGGTGGTATGACCTACACCTTCACCAAGGCATTGGGTGGCAAGATTGGCCTCTCCATTTGCGAAGATGACAAGCTTGACTTGGCTCTCGACCTGTTGAAGAAGGCCAAGGAGAAAGGTGTGAACCTGGTATTGGCTACGGATGCCAAGATTGCCGATTCGTTCTCGAATGATGCCAACACGCAATTCTGCAAGGTAAACGAAATTCCCGACGGATGGGAAGGCCTTGATATAGGCCCCGAGACTGAGAAACTCTTTGCCGACGTTATCAAAGGCTCTAAGACTATCCTTTGGAATGGTCCTGCCGGTGTGTTCGAGTTCGATAACTTCACGCATGGTTCGCGTGCCATTGGTGAGGCCGTTGTTGAAGCTACCAAGAACGGAGCATTCTCTCTTGTAGGTGGTGGTGACTCTGTAGCTTGCGTCAACAAGTTTGGCTTGGCTGGTGGAGTATCTTACGTGTCTACCGGTGGTGGCGCATTGCTCGAAGCCATCGAAGGTAAGGTTCTTCCGGGTATCGCTGCTATTAACGAATAAGTGTAATTTTTTATTAGAATCCAGGCAATCCGCAAGGTGCATGCTAAGGCTCCGAGGCGGGTTGCCTTATTTTATACTATCATGAAAAGACTACTCCTCGTCCTGTGCATCGGTGCGATGACTGCCGTATGCCACGCACAGGAACAGCCTTCGCCATCACGTCCGGTTGCTGCTACCCTCAATACATTAAAAGAACGTATCACCTTGGAGGGCTACATGCAATTGGGTTATACTTATCAGGATGGCCCTACTGAACGCAGCAATACCTTTGATATAGCTCGCGCCATACTTATGGCACGCGGACGCATTACCGATCACTGGTCGTGTTACTTTATGTTCAGCCTCGCCGGCTCGCCCAAAGTGCTTGAGGCATACACGGAATACACTTTCCTGCCCGGCCTTACGGTACGTATGGGGCAGTTTAAGACAATGTATACTTTTGAGAACCCATTGTCGCCTACTGTCGTCGAACTGGTGAACTGTTATTCGCAAGCAGTCAGTTACTTGGCTGGCATTGATTCGAGCGATCCTCTCTATAGCTCGAGTGGCGGGCGTGACCTTGGGGTCATGCTCTATGGCACAGTGTTCGATGGGTTGCTGGATTACCATTTAGCCCTTATGAACGGGCAGGGCATCAATCGTAAAGATGGTAACCGGCAAAAGGATATTGTGGGAAGCCTTAAGTTGAATCCGGTCGGATGGCTTGCTGTAGGCGGGTCATTCATCAGGGGGAGAGGATGTGCTGTGGGCGAGTCTGTAGTGAATCCGGCTATTCATGCAGGTCAGAGTTATACGCGCAACCGGTGGGCGGTAAGTGCCCTGTTGAAGTTCCGTTACATTGATGTAAGGACGGAGTACCTGCGTGGGCGAGATGCCAGTATTCATAGCGAGGGAGCTTATGCAACGGCTTCCATACATGTACTGCCGCATGTGGATTTGATTGCCTCTTATGATTATTTGAATCGTGATTGTGACCGTGGTGTGAAGCAGACGAATTATGTGGGTGGACTTCAGTGGTGGTTTTATCCCAAATGCCGTTTGCAGGTGCAGTACACGCGCCGTGTGCCCCGTGTTTCCGATGCCTCCAACCTGGTGCAAGCGCAGGTGCAGGTGCGTTTCTGAGGCTTAAGCTCCATGAGGTAAAAAATAGATACTATTCATGAGGCAAAAAACAAAGTTTGCTATAGGTGTGTGAAAGGAATTGCTTTAGTACGGATAAAGTGTTGCTTTAATACGGATAAAGTAATGCTTTAGTAGGGATAAAGTAACACTTTATTCGTCATAAAGAAAAAATAAAGTAGTAATATGCAGAATTATAGTTGTTTAGTAAGTATTTCGAAGCTATTTTCCTGCATCGTTTTCATACAAGATAGGTATTAAGATTTATTTTGACATGGAATTACCAAAAATCAACAAAGTACAAATCCGTAACCTTCAGATTGAAGATTACGACCAGTTGGCGCAATCGTTTACTCGCGTCTACGCCGACGGGAGCGATGTGTTTTGGACACACGCACAGATTGAGAAACTGATACGCATCTTCCCCGAGGGACAAATCGTGACGGTGGTGGACGACAAGATAGTGGGTTGTGCACTTTCCATTATTGTGGATTATGACAAGGTGAAAAATGACCATACTTATGCGCAGGTGACGGGGCGTGAGACCTTCAACACACACAATCCCAATGGCAACATCCTTTATGGCATTGAAGTGTTCGTCCATCCCGACTATCGGGGCTTACGTTTGGCAAGGCGCATGTACGAATATCGTAAGGAGCTTTGCGAAGAACTTAACCTGAAGGCTATCATGTTTGGCGGACGCATACCCAATTACCATAAGTATGCCGACCAAATGCGGCCTAAGGAATACATAGATAAGGTGCGGCAAAAAGAAATATACGACCCCGTACTTACCTTCCAGCTGAGTAACGATTTCCACGTGCGGAAAGTCATGCGCAATTACTTGCCGAATGATGAAGAATCCAAGCACTATGCCTGTCTGCTTCAATGGGACAATATATACTACCAGCCTCCTACGCAGGACTACATCAGCCCAAAGACAACGGTACGCGTGGGACTTGTGCAGTGGCAGATGCGTGCCTATAAGACATTGGACGACCTGTTTGAGCAAGTTGAATTCTTTGTAGATTCGGTGTCGGGATATCAGAGTGATTTCGTGCTCTTTCCCGAGTACTTCAACGCTCCGCTCATGGCCAATTTCAACGACCGTACCGAGTCGGAGGCAATACGCGGCTTGGCTACATATACCGATGACATCCGCGACCGTTTCTTGAAGCTGGCCATCAGCTATAACATCAATATCATCACAGGTAGCATGCCTCTTATCAAAGAAGACGGACGTTTGTACAATGTCGGTTTCCTATGCCGGCGTGATGGTACTTACGAGATGTATGAGAAGATACATGTTACTCCTGATGAAATAAAGACTTGGGGACTGAATGGTGGTCGGTTGCTTCGTACATTTGAAACAGATTGTGCAAAGATTGGCGTGCTGATATGTTATGATGTTGAATTTCCTGAGCTGTCGCGCATCATGGCCGACCAGGGGATGCAGATACTTTTCGTACCTTTCATGACCGACACGCAAAATGCCTATAGCCGCGTGCAAGTGTGTGCCCATGCCCGTGCTATCGAAAATGAATGTTTTGTGGTTATAGCCGGAAGTGTGGGTAATTTGCCCCGTGTGCACAATATGGACATACAATATGCACAAAGCGGCGTGTTTACCCCCTGCGACTTTACGTTTCCCACCGATGGTAAGCGTGCCGAAGCTACTCCGAATACTGAGATGATTTTGGTGTCTGATGTCGACCTTGACTTGCTTAACGAACTCCATACTTATGGTAGCGTGCGTAATCTCAAAGACCGGCGCAACGACTTGTATGAAGTCCGGATGAAAAAATAGCTGCTCTGTGCATTAGCAAAAATGAGGCGCATCGGGAATGCCGATGCGCCTCACTTTCGTATATGGTCATGCAATGTTTTAATCCTGCTTATCTTTCTTCAATCCTTCAAATACAAGGGCTTCTAATTCTTCAGCCAGTTCAGGATTGTCCAGTATGGCCTGTTTTGCGGCATCTCTGCCTTGCGCAAGTTTTGTACCGTTGTAACTGAACCATGAACCGCTTTTCTTGATAATCTCCAATTCTACACCCAGGTCAATGATTTCCCCGGCACGGGATATGCCTTCACCAAACATGATGTCGAACTCGGCACGGCGGAAGGGGGGAGCCACCTTGTTTTTCACCACTTTTACCTTGGTTTGCCGTCCTATTACTTCATCGCCGTTCTTTATGGTTTGTCCTGGGCGAATATCGATACGTACGGAGGAATAGAACTTCAGTGCATTACCTCCTGTGGTAGTTTCTGGGTTACCGAAGGTTACGCCGATTTTTTCGCGGAGTTGGTTGATGAAGATGCAGGTGGTTTGTGTTTTGCTTACAGTACCAGTCAGTTTGCGCAAGGCTTGCGACATCAAGCGGGCTTGAAGTCCTACCTTGTTTTCGCCCATGTCTCCTTCGATTTCAGCCCTAGGTGTCAAGGCGGCAACGGAGTCGATGATGATGATATCGATGGCCGATGAGCGTATCAGCTGGTCGGCAATCTCCAAGGCTTGTTCGCCATCGTCGGGTTGCGAGATGAGCAGATTGTCTACGTCTACACCAAGTTTGGCAGCATAGAAGCGGTCGAAGGCATGTTCTGCATCAATAAATGCTGCTATGCCGCCCATCTTTTGTGCTTCTGCAATGGCGTGTATGGCCAGTGTTGTCTTACCTGATGATTCGGGACCGTAGATTTCAATGATTCTTCCTCTGGGGTATCCGCCTACGCCTAAGGCCGCGTTCAAGCCGATAGAGCCTGTGGGTATGACTTCTATCTGTTCAATATTCTCGTTGCCCATTTTCATGATAGAGCCTTTCCCGAAGTTTTTCTCTATCTTTTCCATGGCGGCTTTCAGGGCATCCAGTTTTTGGGCGTTAGGTATTTGTCCACTGTTTCCGCCCTCAAAGTTCAATTCGTCTTTCTTTGCCACGTTGGTTATAGTGTTTTATTGGTTAATAGCTTATAGTATTTGAGCTGCATGGGTCTTGGTCTTCACCTCTTTTGGAGAGATGATACGTTCTATCACTCCTTCTTCGTTAATGATGAAGGTAGTGCGGAAGGTACCCATATATTTGCGTCCGTACATGCTTTTCTCGCCCCATACGCCGAATTGTTCTACCAGCCGTTTGTCGGTGTCGGCTATCAAGGTAAAAGGCAGGTTGTTTTTCTCGATAAACTTTTGGTGTGACTTGGCATCGTCCACGCTCACACCTATTACTTCATAACCTGCTTTGCGAAGATCGGCATAATTATCGCGTAGGTTGCAAGCTTGTGCTGTGCAGCCTGATGTATTGTCTTTAGGGTAGAAGTACAACACGATTTTCTTGTCTTTGTAGTCGGACAGGCATATTTCTTCTCCTTTTTCATTGAACCCCAATATCTCGGGTGCTTTGTCTCCTACGTTCATGTTTACAATGTTTTAGTGTTTAGCGCTATAAGTGATTAATCTGTTCAGGCAGAAGTTGTCTTGAGTGTCCTCCTTAACCACTCACCACTAATCGTTAATCACAGAATCAGAGTTCCAAATCTCCATCCATTATCTCATGCCACGGCAGGCCTTGCTTGTTCAGCTGTTCCATGAAAGGGTCAGGGTCGAATTCTTCTACATTCCATACGCCGGGGCGTTTCCACAGTCCTTTCAAGAACATCATGGCGCCTATCATGGCGGGAACCCCCGTGGTGTAGCTTACACCTTGCATACCTGTTTCCTTGTAGGCGGCCTGGTGACTGCAATTATTATATATATAATAGGTATGTTCTTTGCCGTCTTTCAATCCACGGATGCGACACCCGATGGAAGTCTCTCCATCGTAGTTTTCGCCCAAGTCTTGCGGGTTGGGCAATACGGCCTTAAGGAATTGCAGAGGGACGATTTTCATGCCATTGTATTCTACCTCGTCAATGCGTGCCATACCGATGTTCTGTATGACGCGCAAATGAGTGAGATATTCTTGTCCGAACGTCATCCAAAAACGTGCGCGCTTGATGGTAGGGAAGTTCTTCACCAGCGATTCCAGTTCTTCGTGGTAGAGCAGATAAGAGTCGCGCGGGCCGATGTTAGGGTAGGTGAGTGCCTTGTGTATCTCCAGTGGTTTGGTGGTGACCCATTGGCCGTTTTCATAATAGCGTCCGTTTTGGGTGATTTCGCGGATGTTGATTTCCGGGTTGAAGTTGGTGGCGAACGCCTTGTGGTGGTTGCCCGCATTACAATCTACGATGTCCAAGTATTGAATTTCATCGAAGTGGTGTTTGGCGGCATAGGCCGTGTACACGCCGCTTACACCCGGGTCGAACCCGCACCCCAAGATGGCCGTCAACCCGGCATCTTCAAAGCGTTTTTTGTAAGCCCATTGCCAGCTATATTCGAAGTGTGCCACGTCTTTCGGTTCATAGTTGGCGGTATCGAGGTAATTGACACCTGTCTTCAGGCACGCTTCCATGATGGTGAGGTCTTGGTAGGGAAGCGCTACGTTGATGACAATGTCCGGCTGGAAGCTGCTGAACAAGGCAACCAGTTCATCCACTTGGTCGGCATCCACTTGTGCCGTTTTGATATTGGGATTACCGATGGCCTTCACTACGGAATCGCATTTCGATTTTGTTCGGCTGGCAATCATGATGTCGGTGAACACATCAGGATTTTGAGCTACTTTGTGCGCAACAACGGTTCCTACACCGCCTGCGCCGATAATAAGGACTTTACCCATCGTGTGTGATGTTTTTTGTGTGATTATACTCTTCTTTTGTCTTTTTCTGGAGAAGGCAACGGCTTTGCAAAACATTGTCCTTGCCTTTCCGAGAGCAAATATACTGTTTAATTCTCATATAAAAGGTAATTTACGGTTAATAGTTTGGAGAAAGTTTCATGGTATAGCAGTCCGGTAGCTTTTTTTCTGTCATTTTGTATTATCTTTGCGCCCTGCCTGGTAGCGTGTCTGTTTTGAGAAGGTTACAGATTGTGCTTGCCGGCAGAATGATTAACGACTAAAACTATAAGTAATGATGAAAAAAGTAATGTTTTCTTTGGGTATGGCCGCTCTGTTGTTGTCTTGCGGCTCGGTAAAGAATGCTGTAACGGTGTCCGACCTTGATGGTGAATGGAATATCATTGAAATTAACGGCACAGCAGTAGTCCCTGCTCCTGACCAGCCATTTCCTTTTATAGGGTTTAGTATGGCGGACGGACGTGTGTATGGCAATAGTGGGTGCAACCGTTTGATGGGGTCGATAGACTTGAATGCTAAACCGGGTGAAATTGACTTGGGGCAATTGGGAAGTACCCGCATGATGTGCCCCGACATGACATTGGAACGAAATGTGCTCTCCGCCCTGTCGCAAGTAAAGAAATACCGTAAATTGAGTGATGGTAATATGGCTTTGTGTGGTTCGTCCAAACGTCCTATTTTGGTGTTGCAGAGAAAGGAGGCCGATACATTAGTGGAACCTTCCGTGCTGGATGGGCGTTGGAGTGTAGAACTGGTTGGAGGCATTCCTGTTCCTAAGGATATTGAAAAACAACCATTCTTGGAATTTAACACATTGGAAAAACGCTTGCATGGTAATGCAGGATGCAACATCATCAATGGCTCTTTCGAGTTGGAAAATGGTGAAAACTCAAAGCTGACATTTGGACAAGTTATCAGCACTATGATGGCCTGCCCAGACATGACATTGGAAAACCAAATCCTGCAAGCCATCAATTCCGTGAAATCGTTTGGTGTAACGGATGAAGGCAATATAGAGCTTTATAACGAGTCAGGCACGCCGGTGCTGTTGCTGAAAAAGTCCAATGACATTTCTGAATGATGCCGGATTAAGAGCAGATATCGCTGTTATTATCTTCGTACTTCATGGAGAAAGAGTTACCTAAGATAGATTTACCGGAAGACTGGGTGATTGGTACAGGTATTAGCCGCGAGTTGCTCAATCTATACACCAATTATCCCGTGCGGCTTAGGTGCGAAATGTTTGTCTTGTGCATGGACGGAGAAGTGGAAGCTTCTGTCAATTTAAACCACATCTCTGTCCATGCCAATGATTTCATTACGTTGGTGCCCGGCACCATCTTCCAAATTCACCAGGTAAAGGGTAATTTGCAGATTTATTTTCTTGGTTTTTCCTCGCAGTACATACAATATGCTGACCAGGCGCACTCTTTGCTGGAGACTATCATTTTTACTTTGGGACGCCCTCTCATCAGCCTAAGGAGTGAAGGGGCACGTATGTTGGAGCAATACTTGCAATTTCTTATCCGCATGTATGAGCTTTTTCCAGAGAAGTATCGCAAAGAAATTTCGCCCAATCTTTATGCCGATATTCATAAAGGCATATCCATCATGTACAAAAGCCGAAGTGCCGAACGGTTGTCGGTGACAAAAAGCGAACAGTTATGCCGCAACTTTACCCAACTGGTATTGCAGCATTATACCCAAACGCGTGAGGTGGCTTGGTATGCCCAGCAGCTGGGTATAACCCATGCCTACCTGAGTCTTATAGTAAAGCAAGTGACAGGAAGAACGTGTGGTGAAATTATCTCGGCCATGGTCATTATGGATGCCAAGTCTCAATTGAAGTCTACTCACCTTAGCGTACAAGACATTTCTGATTCATTAAATTTTGCCAATGTATCTTTCTTTGGGAAATATTTCAAGAGATATGTGGGGATGAGTCCTATGGAATATCGTAACAATGGTTAAAGATTGCGCTTTAATCTATCAACCACTTAAACAAGGCATTGAGCCATTTCCACCGAAAGCGAAACCAACGGCGTGAGCCTATCTGCCTGCCTCCGAAGCGCAAAACAAAGTCGCGGTATCCATGCCGGTGAAAGGGGAGTCCTACGTCCATAAACTCCAGGTGGCGGTATCCGCGTCGCTTGGCATCTTCCAATGCTGCCCATACGGCTAATACGCCGGGATATTGTCTGATATACGCCTTCCGCATGCCACCCGAAAACCATAGGTAGGCATTGTCGTTGCTATATGTACATACGCTTCCCCCGATGATACGCCCCCGATAGGCTACTATGAATATCTTGCTGCATTGCCTTCCAAGCATCTGTTTTTGCAATTGCTGAAAGAACTCCATGTTGGGGAAGTGCCGGCGCACCTTCCACGAATATACATGGCGCAACATCCGTGCAAACTGTCTGATTTCATCTATAGTGTGTGCTTCTTGCACCAGAGCGCCATTGGCTAATCCTTTTTTTACTTGGCGCATGCGGGATGGGCTAAGCCAACTGTCTACCTTGTCCAAGTCATGCAAGGAGTTTCTTACACGCAGCCAGCTGATAGCGAAATATCCATTCTGTCGGAAGGCCTTGTATCCGAATTTTGCATCAGGCAGATTGCGGAATTCTATGAGGAAAGAATCTCGCTCTGCCTCCTCGGAAAGGCGTTGCAAAAGTTCGGCAAAGACCTCTTCTTTGCGAAAGATAGTGCCGAAGTATTCGCCTACACCATATACCACGCATATCTTGATAAGTCCAGGTGGAGAAAGCCGTTGGCTTCGGCGCAGGGTACCCAGCAGCTTGCCTACTACCTCCCCGTCCACTGAAGCGGTGATGAGCAGGGGAGTATATCCGGGCGTGGCTTCATACGTGCGAAACAGCTCGGTGGAGTGGAAGGTGTCCGTGCCCGGCAGGGGCGGGATGGTGCTTCCCTTGCGGTATGTAGTGAGTTTCAACATAGCATTGTATACAGGTACCGAACATGATTGGTTTATATCCGAAGGACAAAGATAAATGTTTTCCCGGTTTTTCTTGTACCTTTGCCTCGGAAAAATAAGCAGACAGCCTATGAATCTACCTATTGATTTTGTCCAACAAATCCATACCCTGCTTGGGCAGGATGAAGCCATCCGCTTGGCAGATGCCATCCAGACAGATGCTCCGGTAAGTATCCGCTTGAATGAAAAGAAATGTAAAGAGGTATTGTCTTCCCGAATGCCGCTTCAAGGGCAGGTGCCTTGGTGCCCTATGGGTTACTATTTGGACCGGAGGCCGGCGTTTACTTTCGACCCTCTTTGGCATGCCGGGCTTTACTACGTGCAGGAGGCTTCCTCCATGTTCCTCCATCAAGCATTATGCCGATATGCCGACATGAGTCATCCCCTCTGCGTGCTCGACCTCTGTGCCTCACCCGGAGGAAAGTCCACCCACCTGCGAAGCCTTTTGACTGACGACAGTCTGCTCATATCCAACGAGATAGTGCGAACACGTGCCCAGATATTGGCAGAGAATATGACGAGATGGGGGCATCCCTCAGTGGTAGTGACCAACAGTGCTCCCGACGATTTTACCCCCATGGAGGCCTGCTTCGACCTCGTGCTGGCCGACGTGCCCTGCTCGGGTGAAGGCATGTTCCGGAAAGACGAGGACAGCATCAAGGAATGGAGTACTTCCAACGTAGATACCTGCTGGAGACGCCAACGGACAATACTTGAAGCCGTCTGGCCCACACTGAAGCCCGGCGGCTTGCTGATATATAGTACCTGCACCTATAATATACATGAAAATGAGGAGAACATACGCTGGATGCGCGATGAGTATGCGGCCGAAATCCTGCCTCTCGATGTTCCCATGGATTGGCATATAGCGGGGTGCCTGCTGTCGGGCGAAGATTTTCCCATCTACCGCTTCCTGCCACACCGCACACGGGGCGAGGGATTCTGCATGGCCATCCTCCGCAAACCCGGTGAAAGCGAGGTTGGATTTGCTCCGTCTGCCATTAGAAAAAAGAAGGAAAAGCCCGGTAAGAAGCCTGGCAAGAAGCCCTTGGAGATGTTCAATAAAGCCCAACTGGCCGAAGCCCGTAGCTGGCTGAAGGATGCTCCGGGCTATGAGGTGTTGACGCAGGAAGACTTGGCTTTCGCTTTCCCCAGCCAATGGATAGGCATGCTCAATGTTCTGCAAAGCCATTCCCTGCACATCCTCACGGCGGGCACGGCCATTGCCCGGTTGAAAGGCCGCGACCTTATGCCATGTCATAGCCTGGCCATGAGCCTGCTGATGTCGGGCGGAGCGTTTCCCCGTGTAGACTTGGACTATGCCGAGGCCATCAGTTACTTGCGGCGCGAGAGCATTGTTCTGCAAGGTGATGCTCCACGCGGATACGTCCTTGCCACGTACAGAGGCTGCCCATTGGGCTTCTTGAAGAACGTGGGCAACCGTGCCAATAACCTCTACCCTCAGGAATGGCGCATAAAAAGCGGGTACATGCCCCAAGAAGACCCCTCGCCACTGTGAGGCCTCCGGGCATGACCCGCTCAATCTCTGTCAGACAGCTTACAACCTGCTGCGATACAGCCGGGCCATAGCCTTCTGGTACTGGCACTCCAGCGTTAGCAGGTTGGCCTGGCTCTGATAGACCACCGAGACTTCCACGAAATACTCTATCATGCTTATCTCGCCGCCATCGAGCGCCCGGCGCAGCAGCGTCAGGTCTTGCTGGCGGCTTAGCGTTTGGCGGTACTCCTCGATGGAGGCTTGCAGGCTCCGGGCTTCGTCATAGCACTGGGTCAGGTAGGCGGCGGCCTTCACCCGGGCGTCGTCCCGACGGAGGCTTGCGCCCATGCTCTGTGCCTTGGCCTGCTTCACCTTGCCCTTGTTCTCGAACAGGGGGAAGGAGAAGCCTACCACTATGCCGTTCAGCGGATGGCGGGTCTCGGTGTTGCGCCGGTAGCCCAGTTCCAGGCGGGGAAGCCAGCCTTGGCGCGACAGGGATATCTGCTTCTCGGCGGCCAGCTGCTCTCCTTGCAGGGCGCGGAGGGTAGGGTCGGCGGCCAGCAACTCGTCGCAGATGTCCTCAAAGCTTGCCGGCAGGGGAGCGGCGGGATAGTCGGTCAGCAGGGAGGCATCGATGGCTGTGCCCCCGTTTAGTGCGGCCAGTTGCTGCAGTGCGGCATCCAGGGCTATCCGGTTGCTGCGGCTCTCTGTGCGGACATTCAGCATCTCCAGGTTCACCTTGTTCACCTCCAGGGCATTGGCATCGCCGGTGGAGAGGCGGGTGGCATACAGCTTGGCCAGCTGCTCGGCATTGCGCAGGCGCTCATCGAGCAGCGACTGGGTATGCTTCAGCATGATGATGTCCATGCACAGCTCCTTGGCCTGCAGCAGGATGTCCTGGCGGGTGGCATCGGCCTGCGCGTCGAGGGCAGAGGCGCGGTGGCGGTTCACCTTGCCCCGCGTGGCGTAGAGGCTGGGGAAGTCGAATCCCTGCGAGATGACCAGCTCGCCCACGGTGATGTCCTTGTCGTCGGAGTCCCACAGGTGGGAGTAGGACAGCGAGGGATTCTCCAGGTTGTTGGCACTGGCGTTCTCCAGCTTCTGCGAGGAGGCGTCGTAGGCGGCGGCGTGCAGGGCGGGGTTGTTCTCTTCTATCTGGCGCAGCACCTGGGCCACGCCGTCTTGTGCCCGGGCGCTCGTCGCGATGAGGGCGAGGAGCAGGGCGGATAGGATTGTTCTTCTCATAAGTTATGCTTCCTTTTTATGTAATGACAGATAGACGATGGGGATGATGAACCCGTTGAGGAAGGTGGACGTCAGCAGTCCGCCCAGGATGACCTTCGCCATGGGGCTCTGTATCTCGTTGCCGGGCAGGTCGCCCCCCACGGCCAGCGGGATGAGGGCCAGCGCGCTGCACAGGGCCGTCATGAGGATGGGGTTGAGGCGGTCCAGCGAGCCGCGGATGACGCTGTCGTAGACCGTGTAGCCCTCCTCGCGCTGCAGGTGGGCGTAGTGGCTGACGAGGAGCATGCCGTTCCGGGTGGCGATGCCGAACAGCGAGATGAACCCGATGATGGCCGGGATGCTGACCTCGCCCGTGGTGAGCATCAGCGCGAACACTCCGCCTATGAGCGCCAGGGGCAGGTTGATGAGTATCACCGCGCTCTCCTTGATGCTGCGGAACTGCCCGTAGAGCAGCAGGAAGATGACCACCAGCGCCATGCACGACGTCAGTGCCAGCGTCCGGCTGGCCGCCCGCTCGCTCTCGAACTGGCCACCCATCTCCACATGGTAGCCCTCGGGCAGGTGGATGCGCTGGTCGATGCGCTGCTGTATGTCCTCCACCGTGCTGAGCAGGTCGCGCCCCTCGACGTTGGCGCTGATGACTATCTTGCGCTTCACGTTCTCGCGGCTGATGGTGTTGGGCCCCATGGTGCTGCGTATGTCGGCCACATAAGACAGAGGTATCTGCTGCCCGTCGGCGGTGTCGATGAGGAGGGAGCCGATGCGCTGGGCGGTGCTGCGCTCCCCGTCGGCCACGCGCACCACGAGGTTGAACGTCTTGCCCTGCTCGTAAACCTGGCTGACGGCCTCGCCGGCCAGGCAGACGCGCACGTACTCGGCAAACTGCGGCAGGGTGATGCCGTAGCGGGCCAGCATCTGGCGGCGGGGGCTGATGGTGAGCTGCGGGCGCTCCACCTGCTGCTCCACGTTGAGGTCGGCCACGCCGGGCACGTCCTGTATGGCAGTGCGTATGTCGCCCGCCAGGCGGTACATGCGCGTCAGGTCGTCGCCAAAGAGCTTGATGGCAATGTTGGCCTGCGTGCCGCTCAGCATGGCGTCGATGCGGTGGCTGATGGGTTGGCCAATCTCGATGATGGCGCCGGTCAGGGTATTGAGCTTCGCGCGGACCTCGGCCGTCAGCTCGGCGCGGGTGCGGCCGTCCAGCTCGAAGGGAGCCTCCAGCTCGCTGACGTTCACCCCGAGGGCGTGCTCGTCCAGCTCGGCGCGGCCGGTCTTGCGGGCCACGGTCTGTATCTCGGGGATGGACATCAGCAACTCCTCTGCCCGCCGGCCTATGCGGTCGCTCTCTTCCAGCGAGATGCCGGGCAGGGTGGACACGTTGATGGTGAACGACCCTTCGTTGAACGGCGGCAGGAACGACCGTCCCAGAGTGAAGAACAGGCCTGCGGCGATAAGAAATATCACAACAGTGCCGACGACCACCGGACGCCCGTGTCCCAGCGCCCAGAGCAGCGCGCCGTGGTAGGCATGCTTCAGTCGCCGGGCCAGCAGCGACTCCCCTTCGTAGGCGCCTACCCCCCCGTAGGAGGCCTTCTGGCGGGGGTGAGACGAGGTTGAAATCTCCTCTATAGAGGCGACAGCTTCTCCTCCGTAGAGGCGACTGGCTCTCCTCCGTAGAGGCGACCGGCTCTCCTCCCCGGAGGCAATCGGCTCTCCTCCCCGGAGGCAACCGGCTGTCCTCCCCGGAGGCGATTGGCTGTCCTCCCCGGAGGCGATTCCGACTTCTTCGGCATGGTTACAATCTTTTACACTCGATGGTTCTCCCTTCTTCTTCAAGAGGTAGGAGCAGAGCACGGGCGTCAGCGTCAGCGCCACCAGCGTCGATGCCGCCAGGGCGGTGATGAAGGCGATGCCCAGCGGAACGAGCATGCGCCCCTCCATGCCGCTGAGGAAGAACAGGGGCACGAAGCAGGCTATGATGATGAGGGTGGAGTTGAGGATGGGCATGCGCACCTCGCGGGAGGCTTGGAACACCACCTCCTTGACGGGCAGCCTTTGCCCGGCAGGTAGCAACCTGTTCTCGTGCAGGCGGCGGTAGACGTTCTCCACGTCGACAATGGCGTCGTCCACCAGCGACCCTATGGCGATGGCCATGCCGCCCAGGCTCATGGTGTTGATGGTGAGGCCCATGTAGTGCAGCACCAGCAGGCTCATCACCAGCGACAGGGGCAGGGTGACGAGCGAGATGAGGGTGGTCCTGACGTTGGCCAGGAAGATGAACAGCACGATGACCACGAAGATGCCGCCCTCGACGAGCGACTTGCGGACGTTGCCTATGGAGCTTTCGATGAAGCGGCTCTGGCGGAAGATGTCGGTGCTGACGTGCACGTCCGCCGGGAGATTCTTCTTGAGGTCCTCGATGGCAAGTTCCAGTTTGTCGGTCAGCTCCAGCGTGCTGGTGGCGGGTTGCTTGGTCACGGTGAGCAGCACGGCGGGCCGCCCCTTCTCGGAGGCGGTGCCCAGCTTGGGCACCTGCGCGCCGATGCGCACCTCGGCAATGTCTTCCAGCAGGATGGGGGCGGAGGTACTCGTGGCTCCCCCCTTCACTACGCTCCGGGCGATGTCCTCAATCCGGGTGGTGGACACCAGTCCGCGCACGATGTACTCGTTGCCCCACTCGTAGAGCACGCCGCCGTTGGCGTTGAGGTTCATGCCCCGGGTGGCGTTCATCACGTCGGCCAGCGTCACGCCGTAGTGGCGCATGCGCTCGGGGTCAATCTGAATCTGATACTCCTTCACGTCGCCGCCCAGCACGGCCACTTGCGCCACGCCCCCGGTGGAGAGCAGGCGCGGGCGGATGGTCCAGTCGGCCAGCGTGCGCAGGTCGAGCATCGAGGTCGAGTCCGCCGTCAGTCCCACGATGAGCATCTCGCCCAGAATGGACGACTGCGGTCCCAGCGTCGGTTTGCCTACTCCTTGGGGCAGTTGGTCGGTCACTTCGTTCAGCTTCTCGCTCACAATCTGCCGGGCCAGGTAGATGTCCGTGTCCCAGTCGAACTCCACCCACACTACCGAGAATCCCGTGGTGGACGAGGAGCGTACACGCCTCACGTGCGTCGCCCCGTTTACGGCCGTCTCGATGGGGAAGGTGACGAGCTGCTCTACTTCTTCGGCGGCCATGCCCCCTGCTTCGGTCATGACCACCACGGTAGGCGCGGTGAGGTCGGGAAACACGTCGACCTCGGTATGCAGGGCGGTGTACGTGCCGCCCACCAGCAAGAGCATCGAGGCTACCAGCACCAGGATGCGGTTGTGCAGGGAAAAGTGTATTATCTTGTCAAGCATATCAATAGGATAGTTTATAATGAAGAATTAAGAATGAGGAATGAAGAATTGTGGCGCAGCCCCCGTGCATAAGAAGCTCCCGCAGGATTCTTCATTATGCGCGAAGCGCGATTCTTCATTCTTCATTAGAATTAGTGTTCGTGTGTATGCGGCGGTATGGCGCTGGTGGCGCCGGCCAGCTTCACTTGGTAGGCTCCCTTCACTACGATGCGGTCGCCCGGCTTCACGCCCGAGCGTATTATTACCCGTTGGCCATCATCGGCACCCAGTTCGACGAGTTGTTTCTCGTAGCACTCCTCATCCAACTGGCGGTACACAAAGTAGCTGCCTTGCTCTTCGGTCAGGGCCGCATGCGGCAGGGCAATGACATCTTCCATGGTATTTCCCAACAAGTAGATTTCGACGTATGTGCCAGGCAGTATGGCGTTTTCCTGTGGGGCGTTGAACTCGAAAGTAACAGGCACATAATATCCGCTTTCTACCCCAGAGGACTTGCCGTAGGAGAGCAAGCGTCCGCCCAGTTGGTCAAGACTGTATACTTTGCCGGCATACGGCGTGCCGAAGTTGGCGGAGGTTATATTGGGGAGGTCGGCATAGTATTTCTCGCTCACATCGGCACGCAGGTATAGCTTCTCGCCCCGGGTGATGCTGGCCAAGGGTTGGCCTATCTGTACGTAGTCGCCCTCCTTTACCAGCAGGGTCTTGATGTATCCGCCGATGGGGGAAGACACCGTTTGCCCTTGGGCGGATTGGCCTCCAGAGACGGCTTCATAGCTGATGCGGGCATTCTCGTAAGCCTGGCGGGCTTGGGCAAAGTCTTTTTCAGAGACGATACGGTCTTCTACCAAGGCTTGCATGCGTTCATATTCTTTCTTGGCCACTTCGTAGTTGACGCGTGCCTTCTGTACTGGGTCGCCCTCGGCCATGTGGCTCGACGAGAGAGTGAACAGGGCACTTCCGGCCGATATGGGCATCCCTTCGACAACCTTTCCCCGGAAAGATACTACGCCGCTTACTGAAGCGACGGCCATGCGTTCATCGCCTTGTGCGGCGAGCACTTGCCCGCTTGTGGGGATGACTTGGCGGAAGTCGCCTGGTTGGATGGTGCTTACTTCTACACCTGCGGCTTGGGCTTGGTGGGGGTGCAATACTATTTCGTTGGCTCCTCCATGGGAAGCGGGTGCCTCGGCATGGGCATGCCCGTGGCTTTCCGAGGCATTGTGGCAGGAGGCCAGCAGGACGATGCCCAAGGCTCCTGTAAAAATGAGTTCTTTCATTGCTATAAATATGCTTTTTCTTGTGTTAATGAATCCGTTTGCAAAGGTAGGGCAGGAGAGGATGCAACCGGGTTGCATTCTTCCCTCTGTTTACACAAGAAAAGGCGGGGCGCGCAGGCCGGCGGCACGTGTCCGGTAGCGGTCGTACAAGGCTTCCCTGCGGAGGGGCCTGTGGATGCCTGAGGTGCGGACGGGTATATATGCTAATGTGGACGGTATAAAAGCCACCGGGTGCGGGGCAGGGTGCGCCCAGTCATCGTTGGTGGGCGTAGGGGCTTGCTGAATGAAGTTGGCGGCCATGCACCCCGTGTCGTGACAACAGTGTTCGGCCATGGGGGCGGCAAAGTCATCCTTCATGCATAGCGTTCCATCGGCATGATGGTGGTGGGGGATAGCTGGCACGGCAAGCATCCACAGCCAGGCCAGCAGGCATAGCATGAGGCGGATGGTGGCGCGTGCGGGTGTTTTCATAAGGGATTACTTGTTGAGGGTTTCCAGCGAGTCACGCTTTATTCGTTCTTCAAGGAAGCCTATTTTAAGGCGGCATTCTTCCATATCATGCTTCACTTGGGCGATGGAGTCGAGCACCTCGGCCAGTTTCAGTATGGCACCGGCGGCTTGCTTGTCGGCTTTGGTAAGCTGGGTAGTGTAGGTACGGTCGCCCATGAAGTCCACGCGTAAGCTCTTGTCAGGGTTTAGGGCAATGAACTCTATCACACCGCCATCCTGCCCCAGCTTGTAATCGGCCTTCTCGATGTGTTCGCCCAAGTCGGTGGTCTCATAACTGTCGGGCGAAGCCGGCGTCTGGGCAAAGGTGCCGTCGGGGGCACTGACCTTGACGGAGGTGTGGTGTATGCTTGTGCGTCCGCAATAGATGGAAGTCATGCTTACCTTGCCTTGCTCATCTACTTGAAAACGCAGGAAGGAGCGGTGCAGGTTTCGCTCCACCACTTGCGAGGGGTGCAGGTAGGTACCTGTCTGTTGATACTCTTCATCTTTCTCGAAGGCATAAGCGGGCTTCAGCTGTTCCAAGCGGTTTTGGGCGGAGGCTAACAGAGAGTCGAGGCGGGCCATCTGGAGGCGTTGCACGGCAAGCTCCACGCGCCTTTCCAGCCGGTTGCCCTCGCGACGGGTGTCGAAAGCTTTTGGGTAGAGCGTCTTGATGCTGTCCAGCTCGGCCTTGGCACGGGCATAGTCACCTTGGGCATAGGCTTGCTTGGCAATGTCCAACTTGGCTGAGGCTTTACGCTCCACTCCTCCGCAGCCTATGAGGCACGCTGAGGCGAGGAGAATGGAGATGAAGGGGAATATAGTCTTTTTCATACGTTGAAAATGGCTTATCGGGTTTGTTTGGCGCAAAAATAGCAAGATTTTCCTTACCTTTGCGCCATTTACTGAGAAAAATGTATGATAGAATTGACGCAAGATGAATTGAAGCAGCACTTTTCGGCTCCCGTGTTCCGCCCCATTACGGAGGTGGCCGACCAGTTGGGGTTGGAGTGCTACGTGGTGGGAGGCTACGTGCGCGACCTCTTTTTGGAGCGCCCTTCGAAGGATATTGACGTGGTGGTGGTAGGCAGCGGCATACGCATGGCCGAAGCTTTGGCCGAGAGGCTGGGACGAGGCGCGCATGTGGCTGTGTTCAAGAATTTTGGTACCGCCCAACTGAAGTGGCGTGGCACAGAGGTGGAGTTTGTGGGCGCAAGAAAGGAATCGTACACCCACGATTCGCGCAAGCCCATCGTAGAGGATGGCACGTTGGAGGATGACCAGAACCGGCGTGACTTCACCATCAACGCTTTGGCCGTATGCCTCAACCAGGCAAGGCTGGGCGAATTGGTAGACCCTTTCGGTGGATTGGAGGACCTCAAAGAGAAGACTATACGCACTCCCCTCGACCCGGATGTGACTTTCAGCGATGACCCCTTGCGCATGATGCGGGCCATACGATTTGCCACCCAGCTGAAGTTTTACATCGATGACGATACATTTGCCTCACTCACGCGTATGGCCGGGCGCATAGCCATCATTTCGCGTGAACGCATTGCCGACGAGTTGAACAAGATAATCCTTTCGCCCCAGCCTTCGCGCGGGCTGGTAGACCTGGAACGCTCGGGATTGCTCGAACTCATTTTCCCCGAACTGGCTGCCCTTAGGGGAGTGGAAACTAAGTGTGGGCGGGCGCACAAGGATAATTTTTATCATACGCTCGAAGTGGTAGATAATGTGGCGCGTACTTCGTCCGACCTGTGGCTGCGTTGGGCAGCCCTGCTTCACGACATCGGAAAGCCCGCCACCAAGCGCTGGGAACCACGGGTGGGGTGGACGTTCCATAACCACAACTATGTGGGCGAAAAGATGGTACCTGCCATTTTCCGCAAGATGAAGTTGCCCATGAACGAGAAGATGAAATACGTGCAAAAGCTCGTAGGCCTGCACATGCGCCCCATTGTCATAGCCGATGAGGAGGTCACCGACTCTGCCGTGCGTCGCCTGCTCTTCGAGGCGGGGGATGACATTGACGACCTCATGACCTTGTGCGAAGCCGACATCACTTCCAAAAACTCCGAGCGTAAACGACGCTTCTTGGCCAACTTCCAGCTTGTCCGTCAGAAGCTGAAAGACTTGGAGGAGCGCGACCGCATACGCAATTTCCAGCCTCCGGTGGATGGGGAGGAAATCATGCGTACCTTCCACCTGCCCCCTTGTGCCCAAGTGGGTCAGTTGAAAAGTGCCATTAAAGATGCCATACTGGATGGTGTCATCCCCAACGACCACGATGCCGCCTACGCATATATGATGCAAAAGGCTAAGGAAATGGGCATATCTGAAATTTAGAGGGTGCTCTAAAGCCCCGTTTAGAGGGTGCTCTAAAGCCTCGTTTAGATGGTACTCTAAAGCCTCGTTTAGATGGTACTCTAAAGCCCCGTTTAGAGGGTACTCTAAAGCCTCGTTTAGAGGGTACTCTACAGTCTCGTGTAGTGGGTACTAGTTACGAATACTTCTTGGGATACCTTAGCAATATGGCCAGCAAGGCGCAGGCACCCATGCAGAAGGGATAGTACAGGTGTCCGATGATGCTGAGCGGCGACACTCCTGCCAGCCCTGCGGCAAGTAACAGTTGCGCCCCGTAAGGAATGAGTCCTTGTACAAAGCACGAAAAAGTGTCGAGCACACTGGCCACCTTCCGCCCGTCCAGGCCGTAGCGTTCCGCAATGCCACGGGCTATGGGGCCGGTGGTGATGATGGCAATGGTGTTGTTTGCCGTACACAAGTTGGCCACGCTCACCAGTGCGGCAATGCTCAGCTCGGCTCCCCGTTTGCCTTTGACGTGGCGTGTGAGACGTTCGATGATGAAGTCGATTCCTCCATTATAGCGGATGGTTTCAAGCATGCCTCCTGCCAGTAGGGTGATGATGATAAGCTCGCCCATTCCCGTTATGCCCGTACCCATGGCACCCATCCAGTCGAAGAAGGCGTCAGCGGCCATACCTGCACCTTCCGCTGCGTCCAGCATACCGATGATACCTGTGGAGACAATGCCCAGTAAAAGTACCAGCATGACGTTGACACCTGCCACGGCTGTGCCTAATACCAGCAGGTAGGGTACTACCTTGATCCACTCGATAGTCTCTGCTTCTTTCACAACAGTAAACGAAAAGCCTTGGGCTACGTAGATGCCCAGCACTACTATGGCGGCCGGTACCACAATGAGCGAATTGACCTTGAACTTATCCCTCATCCGGCAGCCTTGCGTGCGTGTAGCTGCGATGGTGGTATCTGATATAAATGAAAGGTTATCGCCGAAAAACGAGCCACCCACCACGATGCCTAACATGCAGGGCAAGTCGATGCCTGTCCGTTCGGCAAGTCCGATGGCCACTGGCGCAAGTGCGACGATGGTGCCCACGCTGGTGCCTATGGAAAGCGAGATGAAGCACGAGGCCACAAATATGCCCGCCAGTAATAAGTGTCCCGGTAAGACGTGTAGGGTAAGTCCTACTGCTGCGTCGATGGCACCCATTTGTTTCGCACCTTCGGCAAAGGCACCCGCCAGGATGAAAATCCACACCATGAGCAAAATGTTTTTGTTCCCCGCCCCTGCTGAAAATAGGCTGATACGCTCCTCCGCCTTCAGTCCTCGTGTAATGAGTACGCCGTAACACGATGCCACGACAAATGCCACTGTAATGGGCACTTTGTAGAAGTCGTTCATCAATACCGACGTAACCATATATAATACCAGGAAGACCATAAGCGGGCTCAATGCCCACCATCCGCCCGGTTTCGTATGTGTGGAAGAAGTTTGGGTCATTTATATTACAAATAATTTATGTGTGCGTTCGTTGCGCCTTCTTGTAGTTGAGAATACTACTTGCTATAATAAAATTCGATGTTCTCTTTTGTCAACAGGTCTATGGGCATGAAATTTTCTTTGATGACCTCTTTTTTCAGGATAAGGTAGTCGCATAAGGTTTTGATACTGTTAAATCCTTGTAAAGTGGGTTGCTGGGCGATGAGGAAAAAGATATTTCCTTGTTTCAAGCATTCTACGTTGCGCTTCAACAAGTCATAACCTATCAAGTGGAAATCAGTACATGCTCGTTCTTGCAGGTATTCCCCGATGATGTATGCTTTGGAATTGAAGGTAATGCCATTTTTTACTTGAGGGTGGCGGGTAAAGAAATTGTCTAGCATCAGGTGGTCTTCTCCATCTTGTTTGGCATGCAAGTTTAGTTCCCAAATAAGACATCGGGGGTGGTGTTGCATCATGTATTTGCGGAAGCCTACTTCGCGTCGCTCCTGTTGGTTGGAACCTACTATGCCGTCATTTATTTTTCGGAAAATTACGACCTCTTGGGGATGCTCACCTGCAAGTAGGGACAAAATGCGAGCGGCAAAATATCCGCTTTGCTCAGAGTTTTGTCCATAAAAAGAAAGAGCAGGTGCCTCTTGTATATACGAGTCGATATATATATATGGTATTTGTCTTCGGGTGAGTTCTTCTACGAAAGGCAAAGTGTAGGTAGGTGTGGTAGGTGCCAGCATTACGCCATCGGGATCCGTGGCCAAGATGCTTTGTGAGGCTTGTCCGAACGAACGGTAATCGTAAGGATCGTAATAAGATACCTGCACTGCTACATTGAAGTCCGAGTACGTGCGTATAGCTTCGTGTATACCTGCCTCCACGTCTGTCCAATATTCGCCTTCGGCATGTTGAGGCAATAAGCAGGCAAAGTTGTACTTTTTATTGGATGCCAGGGCACTGGCATACATGTTGGGCTGATAGTCCAGCTGTTTTAAGATTTCTTTCACACGTTTCTTGCTGGATTCAGAAACTCCACTGCGGCTGTGGATGACCCTGTCTACGGTGCCTACCGATACGCCTGCCAGCTTGGCGATATCCTTTATTCTTGTCCTTTCGCTCATGGTTGGAAAAATAAATAATAGAAAAACATCCGATACAAAAGTAGAATAATTTTTCTTCATTTCAAAAAATGTCGTATCTTTGTGCTCGTGCACGGATTGCATGAATGTAATCTGAGATAGCCTTCAACAGATAGATTATCAGTGAATTATTTTATATTTAATGTGAGTTGTATAATTTGTAAAAATATCTAAGGACAGCATTATTAATGTCCTTGAAAAACAGAAGTATGAACTATGGGAAAGAAAATTGTCACATTGGGTGAAATTATGTTACGACTATCAACGTCGGATAACAAACGCTTTATACAGTCGGATTTTTTTGAAGTCGTTTACGGAGGTGGTGAAGCAAACGTTGCGGTAAGTTGTGCCAATTACGGGCACGATGTTTATTTTGTCAGCAAATTACCAGTACACGAGATAGGGCAGGCGGCCGTAAATGCATTGCGAAGGTATGGTGTGAAGACGGACTACATTGTGCGTGGTGGCGACCGTATCGGTATTTATTATTTGGAAAGTGGTGTATCCATGCGGCCTAGCAAGGTGATTTATGACCGCGCCCATTCAGCCATAGCTGAGGCCGATTCTCAAGAGTTTGATTTTGATATTATTATGGATGGAGCCGATTGGTTTCATTGGTCGGGTATCACTCCCGCTATTTCAGATAAAGCCGCGCAGCTGACCCGTCAGGCTTGCGAAGCTGCCAAACGGAAGGGTGTAATGGTGTCGGTCGACTTGAACTTCCGCAAGAAGCTTTGGACAAAAGAAAAAGCCCAGTCCGTGATGCGTCCGTTGATGGAGTTTGTGGACGTATGTATCGGTAATGAGGAAGATGCGGAATTGTGTTTGGGATTTAAACCTGATGCTGACGTAGAGGGTGGTCATACGGATGCCAAAGGCTATAAAGGTATATTCAAGGCCATGGCCAAAGAATTCGGCTTTAAGTACGTTGTATCCACTCTACGTGAATCCCTCTCAGCTAGCCATAACGGTTGGAAGGCTATGCTTTATGATGGGAAGGACTTCTATGAATCAAAGCATTACGACATTATTCCTATACTCGACCGTGTGGGTGGAGGAGATTCTTTTTCGGGAGGGCTTATCCATGG
This sequence comes from uncultured Bacteroides sp., assembly GCA_944320865.1. Classification (GTDB taxonomy): domain Bacteria; phylum Bacteroidota; class Bacteroidia; order Bacteroidales; family Bacteroidaceae; genus Bacteroides. The sequence continues at coordinate 35,583 of CALUJC010000013.1, forward strand.
TTTGCTTACCAAGGAAACACCCGCCGAAGCACTCGAGTTTGCAGTAGCGGCCTCCGCATTGAAGCACACTGTGCATGGCGACTTTAACCTCATGTCGGTTCAAGAAGTAGAGGCTCTTGCTGGGGGAGATACTAGTGGGCGGGTGCAAAGATAATGGCGTAATATAGGCTTTCGAGCAATTATCCGTCATCCGTAAGATGAACGTAGATTTTATAGATAGTATAAGTTTAATCAAGAAAGTTTCTTACAATTATAATTATGGCAAGATTTGATAAGATAGAAGTATTGAAGAAAATAGGATACACTGGTATGGTGCCCGTATTTTATCATCACGATGTGCAAGTTGTAAAGCATGTGCTGAAGGCATGTTATGAAGGGGGCGTGCGCGCTTTTGAATTTACCAATCGAGGCGACTTTGCTCATGAAGTCTTTGCTGAAGCAGTGAAATATGCCACTCGTGAGTGTCCGGATTTGGCCATGGGAGCTGGCTCGGTAGTTGATGCTCCTACGGCAACCATTTATTTGCAGATGGGAGCTGATTTCGTGGTGGGGCCTTTATTCAACCCTGAGGTTGCCAAGGTGTGCAACCGTCGGTTGGTACCCTATACCCCGGGCTGCGGAAGTGTGTCCGAGGTAGGGTTTGCCCAAGAAATGGGATGCGACCTTTGTAAGGTATTTCCTGGTGACGTGTTGGGCACAAAGTTTGTTAAAGGCATGCTGTCTCCTATGCCTTGGTCGAAGTTGATGGTGACTGGCGGCGTGGAACCTACACGTGAAAATCTGATGAGTTGGGTGCAAGCCGGGGTTTTTTGTGTGGGCATGGGTTCAAAACTCTTTCCAAAAGACCGGATTGTTGCAGAAGATTGGGAGTACATCACCAATAAGTGTAGGGAAGCATTAGCTTACGTGAACGAAGCTCGCAAAGGATAATGAAAACAGAGTATGGGAGGCAAAAGAAGTGTTTAAAGGCGTAAAAACAGGATAATATATTCTGAAATTATGTTATATAACATAGAAAAAAGCCTCCCATCCTTTGGTGGAACTGAAAAAGTGCTTACCTTTGCATCGCAGTTGGGAAACTGCTTAAGATTTGTTTTTCAAGTATAAGTATTAGTTGTTAGGTGAAAAGATTGAAATTGATTTTTCATAAGTGTAAGATTTGGATTAATAATAGGTAATTAGGTAAAGGTAAAATTCTAAGTTTTCAGATTAGGTTAATTGAAGTTTGTTTTAGGGTAAAATTAGATTGATTTTTTAGGTAACATTTGTTGTTAGAAAAAAGAAAAGCCTTTATGGCTTTTCTTCCGCTGACGAGGAGTTCGTGAGAACTTGCTCGTTTTTTTATGTCTCCTGCCCCCATTTCAGGCCTTACCATCATGTGATGGATATTTCACCAGCCAGGTTGGAATTCATGTAACGGCGCACTTCTTCTACAGGCATTTGGTGTCCCAATAAGAACATCAATTTGGTAACGGCACATTCGGGAGTGCTGTCATATCCGCTTATAACCCCTGCTTGGAGGAGTTTGATGCCTGTTTCATACCGTTTCATTTCAACAGCACCTGTTGGGCATTGTGTGATGTTGACAATGATGATTCCCCTTTCCGTAGTTTCTTTCAGTTGCTTTATGAACCATTCTTTTTGTGGGGCATTACCCGAACCGTAGGTTTTTAATACTACGGCCTTCAAACCGGGGACATGCAGCACCGAGTCGATAATACTTTCCTGTATGCCTGGAAAGAGTGTGAGCATTACCACGTTAGTATCGAAAAGATAGTGCGCCTTCATCGGGCGTGAATAGTCGGGTCGGCGTATGCAATGTTCGTTGTAGCGGATGTGTATGCCTGCTTTTGCCAAAACGGGATAATTGAATGAGCGGAAAGCATTGAAATTTTCCGCATTGATTTTAGTAGCTCGGTTGCCCCGCATCAGCTCGTTTTCAAAAAAGATGCATACTTCGGGTACGATGGGGGTACCGTCTGGATTTTTTGCCGCCGCTATTTCGATGGCGGTTATGAGATTTTCCTTTCCGTCCGTACGCAGGGTGCCGATGGGTAGTTGTGAGCCAGTCAGAATGACGGGCTTCGTCAGGTTTTCGAGCATGAAACTGAGAGCAGAAGCCGTGTAGGCCATGGTATCTGTACCATGCAAAATGACAAATCCGTCGAATGCATCATAATTGTCATGGATGATTTTGACAATTTTTGCCCATAGGCAAGGTTCCATGTCCGAAGAATCGATAGGAGGATTGAATTGGTAGGACGAGATGTTGTAGTTGAATCGTTTCAACTCTGGTACATGCTTCAGCAAATGGGCGAAATCAAAGTTTTCGAGTGCGCCCGTTTCCGGATTTTCTATCATTCCGATAGTGCCTCCTGTGTATATTAATAATACGGAAGGGTATTTTCTTGTCATATTGCTATTGTTCCTGTTCAAAGTGCAAAAGTAATATAAAAAATGCACTATCATTCTTTGGCGTGCGAAAAATGTGCATGTGAAGTGTTTTTTTCTACAGTTTCCTATGTATCTTCCCTTTTTGTAAAGTGTGTCTGTTTTGTAGTTTTATATAAAATGATACCTTTGCAATAAACATAAAAAATGTGATTCATATGGATTTATTGAAATGTAAGGAAGAATTTATAGAACTTCTGCATTCTACGGAGCGTGATGGAGTGGACGATGTTATTGAAGGATTGGAAGGAATGGGCTTTTTTATTGCGCCGGCTTCGGCCAACCATCATTTGAACATAGAAGGTGGATTGTTGCTTCATTCGTTGAACACGTGCAAAGCTGCGTTGATGGTGTGGGAAGGTATGAAAGCGTTAGAACCCGGCTTGGTTAAAGAGGTAGGCAGGGATAGTGTCATTATTGCCAGCTTGCTGCATGATGTGTGCAAGAGCGACATTTACGTGCGTTCAGTAAAGAAGCGCAAGAATGCCTTGGGCATGTGGGAAGATTGTGAGGGATACAAGGTGACATACAAGAATTTCCCCATGGGGCATGGCGAAAAGTCGGTCATCCTGCTCCTTTGCAACGGGCTGGAGATGACCGACGATGAGATGCTGGCCATACGTTGGCACATGGGGGCTTGGGGCATCAACATGAACAGCTACGAAGACCAGCGTTGCTACGATACTTCGCGCAAGCTCTATCCGTTAGTCGCCATCATCCAGGCAGCGGACAGCTTGGCGGCCAGCATTATGGAACGGAGCGGAGAGGAATTGGATGAACTTTGATACCGACAATGTATTACCTTGACACGGGCAATGTAATACTTTGTCGGTGTCAAGGTAATACTTTGACAAACTCAGGTTAGCGGGTCACCTGGGTCTTCTCCGCACGAGTGCGTGCCATGATGGAGGGGTCATACATGTCTTCGCATAGTACGGAGGGCAGGGTGAACGTTCCAGCATAAGTGGCCTGCAGGCGTAAGCTGAAGCTCTTTCGTTCGCCACGGCATAGGCTGAAATAGGTAAGCACCCGGTCATCGCGCACGTCTCGATAGTCGTAGCCAGCGTTCGCTTTTCCCATGCTTGCAGCTTCGCCCTGCACCTCCCAGCCCGAAGGCAATAAATGGGTAAGGGCCAGGTTGGCGTAGTCTTGGGTTGCACTGAGGTTGCTCACTATGACGTTGGCTATGAAGTCTGTGCCTTGTTTTATGCCCTCTGTGGGCGATAGCTGGCGCCCTGCGGCATCGGTATAGCGCACCTCGATGCCTAATCCGTGTGACAGGGCAGGTTGGTAGATACCTACGGGTTGTGTACGGGTAATGATTTCTACATCTATCGCCCCTTCTCCTTGGTTTGTGATGGTTACTTTCCCTTTACCAGTCTGTGGAAGCATAGTGATGTAGGCCGTCTTTGCTGAACGGATTTCTTCCTTTTCCCCTTTATTCGCCTGCCAGATGAATTGTAGTGTACCCGATGTGTCTTCTGCCAAATGTCCCATAGCCATAAGTGCGAAGGCGGTAGATTGGGTGTCGAACATCGTTTCTTCTTTTAACGTTTCTGATAAGCGACGAGCTTGTGCCAAAGCTTCATCGTGTCGGTTCATGCGGACGAGTGCCTCCAATACCAAAGCTTCATCGCGTTGTGTGGAGCCATAAACGTACTTCTCTCCGCTATAATTGGGCATTGCGGTCGATAAGTTGTAAGCTATTTCTCCGGCCGCCTTCTCTTGCCCAGCTATAGCATAAGCGGCAGCCAGCACCCAGCGTGCTTGCAGGGGGAGTTCGAGTTGCTCTTTCATGCGGTTCATAGCCCCATGTTCGGGTGCGCCGGCCAAGGCTAGGGTGTAGAGTCGGAAGGCTTGTTGCATGCACGATGCTTGTTGGCGTTCACCTTCTGTTTCCATGCGCCATAGACGTGCGGCATTACTTTGGAAATCTTTCCAACGCGTCAATACAGAGGGTTGCACGGCATAGCCTTCTTCGGTAGCCAATGTGAGAAACATACCGACGTATGATGTAATCCATTCATCGGCATTGGTGTCTCCAGGCCAATAGACAAAACCTCCATTGTGCAGTTGACGTGTATATAGTTTGCCGATGCCTTCTTGCACATTGGTTTTTATTTGAACTTTTTCAGTTTCATCCAATTCTTTGAACCTGTCCAGATAAAGCAAAGGCAGTATTTTGGATGTCAGTTGCTCTGTGCATTGATGGGCATAATTGTATAGGAAATCGAAACGTCGGCTGAGGTCAATCGACGGTATGCGCGATACTTCCAGACGGACGTTGCTCTCTGGTGATGTCGCGTTATCTAAAGCATAAGCAAGTGTAGTGCTTTGTCCGGGCTCAATCCATTGGCCACTACGTGAGGTAAGGTAGGGGTTCGGATTACGTACATCTATTTCTATGGTTTCTTGCGTGTGGTACTTGCCTCCTTGAGCCATAAGACGGATGGTGGCTTTTCCGATTGCATTTCCTGTTTTCAGGGTGAAATATATCAGTGTGTCGCCTGGTTGTTTGAACGAAACACTCTGGCGGCTATTCCCTTCTATATGTATGCCATCAGTAGCTTCAATGGATACGGTGGCTGTCTTGACTTCTTTTTCCATTGCAAACAGGTTGACGGGTACCAATATGTCTTCCTGCGTGCTAAGCACCCTGGGCAGAGTAGAGAGTATCATCAACGGAGTTCGTACCTGTACGGTTTTTTCGGCCTTCCCGTAGGCTCCGTTATGCCCGGCCACTACCATGGCGCGTACCGACCCCACGTACATGGGCAGTCGTAGGGTATGCGTCTGCCTCTTGCCTTTCTCCAAGTAAAACGGGCCGATGAAGCGCACTACCGGTTTGAATCGGTTGGCTTTCGCTTCGGAGGGCTTTAATGTTTCGTCGCCTCCTATGCTGAACATGGCGGGATAGCGCCCTACCTTGGCTCCCAGTACATCGTCATACATATCCCAAGTGCGAATTCCCAATGCTTCGCGGGCATAGAATTCACTCCATGGGTCAGGGGTCTTGAAGTTTGTCAAGTCCAGTAAGCCATCGTCTACAATGGCTAAAGTGTAAGTCATTGGCTTGCCTTCTTTTTCGCTAACCGTGACTTGGAAGTTTGTTTCGGGACGGAGCGTGGCAGGCATATCTATATGAGGATGCAAAATTGTCTGCGGGTCTCTGACAAATACCGGCATTACCCCATACATGCGGATGGGCAAATCGTTTGTTGTCTGTGCATGAGGCTGTAACAAGCTGACATGCAGGTAAACATTAGGTGCCATATCTGACGTAATCTTAAACGAATATTTGGCATCTTTACCTTTTTCCATCTCAATCCATTCGCGGTGCAAAATGGTAGAACCATTTTCTAAGGTAACCAACGCCCTTCCTCCGGCTGAGGCAGGAATGATGGCTGTAGCTTGCTCTCCCGGTGCATAAGAATCTTTATCCATCGTGAAAGTAAGCATTTTGAGGTTGCTTGGGTCGGCCTTGCTCGAACGTCCTCTCCATTCGGGCCAATCAATGTAGATGGGTCCTCCTGCGGCATGTCCGCTTTCGCGGTCTTTCACGTAAACCAGATAACGTCCCCAATCGGGATAATTTACTTGGAAGGATATGTGTGCCTTTCCGCCTTCGGTCTGTAGATTTCCGCTTTTCACCGGAGTGATGGTACTGCTGTTTACGTAAGTACCAAAGGCCTCTTCCTTATCTTCCCACCACCAGTTCCAATCTACTTTATAAATTTTGTATTCCAAGTTCTGGCGATTGGTGAGGCGGCCATCAGGGGTGAGGGTAACGATATCGAATGTATGTTCTTTATCAGTTTCCAGATATTTGTCTTCCGGTTGATTCAAACGAATGCCTACATAAGAAGTGAAAGGCGAGAATGATGCGTTTTGGATATAGACACTGGCATCTCCTCCCGGTTCAAAGACACGGGTAGTCAAAGTGGCGTTCAACATTCCAGGTGCAAGAGATGCTTGGGGGAGTTTCAATAAAAAGTCGGCTTTGCCTGTATTGTCCAATTTGCCATCGAATACTTCCGCTTTTACGGTGCTGAAATCTGAAGCCGGATTATTGAAAATGTATTGCTCGTAATTCTTGAATTGCGTATTTACTCTCGACAATGATAGTTCCACCTTGGCGGATAGGTTGGAGGCAGTAGCTCCCGTAAGCCAGGCAGAAGTCAAGGTGACTGGTATTTCGGATTCGGTTGATGCCTGCAATGGACTTTGTGGAAGCCGTAAGTTTATTTTCAGTCTGTTTGGCTTCACGGTTTCTATACGCAGGCTTTTGTGGAAGGTACTGCCTCCCACTTTTACGTAAGCATGCCATAAGCCGGTTGGATCTTCTTGGCGTGTGGGCACAAGGAAGGTATGGAAGCCATCCAGCCCTTGTGTGGATATGTACTTGGCATAGAATTGCCCTCTCGGAGTGTAGAGTTCTAGCGATACAGGATGCTTGTCGGGTATGCGTTTTTGCTTATCTTCCAGGATGAAAGATATGTGCAGCGTGTCTCCCGGACGCCATACACCACGTTCGCCATATACAAAGCCTTTCAGTCCTTTCTGTACATCTTTGCCTCCCACATCAAAGCGGCTGGTAGATTGTTCTTCGCCATCGGCTATGCGGATGTATGCTTTTTCCGTTCCTACGGTAGCTGTTGCCAGGAAGGGGACTCCTTTTGGCGTGATTTCCGCGAATCCCTTAGCATCCGTCTTACTTGTACCGATGGGTTGTAGCTGGAAGTTGTAAGCCGTGATAAGTGCGTTGGCTATTGGCTTGGTACTTAGAATGTCGTTGACTGTTATCCACAACTTGTTGAGCGAATTGCGTTTTACAATCATTCCCACATTGGATGCGAATACATTGCATGAAGCAATACGGCTATTGTTCATGTAATATGATGGATGACAAGGATTGTCGCGCTCTTCCCATTTATAGAGACTCCAGTCGGTGCTTATCCCGCCGTTGTAGTAAAAATAACTATATGGGATATCCCATTCGGCTTCCTCTTCATTGGTAAGGCTTCCTTCGGTTATCGGCTTCATACCCTGTTTGGGCAAATTCTTTGCAAACTGTATGTCAGCATCACCATTTCCGTTACACGGATAGGCAGAATATTCCTGTTTGAAACTGAGTATGACACGGTATAAAGCCCCAGGTTCTTGCTTGATAAGTTTGCTTAAATCAACTGAATAGTTCTCCCAGCGATGTATGTTCTTACTATTGTCTTGCCCTATCCATAGAGTATTGCGGTAGACAAGACGTCCAGAGCGGCGTAACTCATCGGAGGAAGACATAGTATTGGTTTGCATGAACATCAGCATGTTGCTTTCGTAGATGCGTATGACGCTGATATCCACAGCATAAAGGTTTACTGCCCGGAAGGGGAGAATAAGTTGTTTGGAGTCCGGCAAGATGGCAGCTTGTGTCAAAAACTCCACTTGGGGCTTTAGGTTATTTTCGCTCAAGATGATGGAGTGTGAGGTTCCCAGTGGTTTGTCCTGATTGCTTTTGATGCCCTCATGCAAATTTACGGTGAGTTTCCCCTGGTAATCGTTGTCTATGTACAAGTATACTTTATTGTTCTTTATCTGCATGGCTGACGAGCGGATTTCGGGTATTTCAATCAACCCTTGTAAATCTTGAGTAAGGGATAGTGGTTCGGAGAACACTATTTCCACGCCATTTTCCGGTTGCTGGATGCGTTGGGCAGACATGAATCGAAAAGAGTTTTTAGCAGGTATGTCTACACTTATTTCTTGTTTCCTGGAATAACTTAGTGTTGAGGCATCAATGGAAAAAGTCAGCACATAATCGTTGTCCTTGCGAGGAATACCGGTTATTTCAAAGCGATATTGTGTGGGGATGGAAGTCGCACTCACTTTGGCATGGAGGGGGGCTGATTGTCCTTGTTCGGTAAATATTATCTTTCCGGCTTTGTCATTGTCTATGACATCGCTGAAACTGATGATGCCTCTTGCCGTCACTTGGTCGGGGGAAGTAATGGTGAGTGGTTCCGTTTGTACGGAGAAGCGACTCTCTTGTACTCGGAAGGAAAATTCAAATATCTCTAATTGTTTGTCGGTCTGTATAAAATCGCCTAAGTTGAAGGAGGCCTTGTAGAATTGGCCTGGTTTCAGTCCGCCTTCTTCGGGGATGAATTCCAGTGTGCGGTTATCTGCCCAATAAGTTTTTCCTTTCAACGAAGGGGAAAAGCGGAAGGGATTTTTTTCCAACTCATGGTTCAGCTCAACCATGGGTTGTTCTTGTGTCAGCTCTATGCGAATGGTGGAATGTTGTGAAACGATACCTCCGGTGTAAGCGTTGATGTAAGGCGAGAACTTGCTGGAAGGTACAATGTCTTTCTGTTGCTTTCCGCTGCAGGCAAACAACATGGTGAGGAGCATACATCCTATGAGGAGTCTCCCGTAGACGTGGGGTAATTGGCATGTTTTTTTCATAACTTATGTCGGTTAAGTTGTTTAGTATAACATGATTGGTTCTCTTTTTTATTTTACGGGAAATCTTTCCACTCAAAGTGGTCGGCATCCATCCAGACGGGAAACTTTTTCCGGAATTTCTGCAATGCGTCGAGGTTGAGGCTGGCTGTGGCTGTGCCTTCTTCTTCGTCGGGTACGGAGGCCAGCATCTCCCCCTTGTACGAGTATATCCGGCTACCCCCATTGTGCAAGATACGGTCTCCGTCCATGCCCGTGCGGTTTACGCCGCACACGTAGCTTTGGTTCTCCAAAGCACGTGCTTGCAGCAGGATATCCCACACTTTACGCCTGGCCGTGGGCCAATTGGCTACGTAGATTAGCAGGTCGTATTCATTGTCCACATTCCGGCTCCATACGGGGAAACGCAGGTCATAGCACACGAGCAGCAGGATATTCCACCCTTTGTAGTGTATGATGGGGCGTGAAGTGCCTGCTGTGAAATGCCGGTTTTCGTCTCCCATGCGAAACAGGTGTCTTTTGTCGTAATAGTGCTCGTCGCCGTCCGGGGTCAGGAAAAAAGCGCGGTTGACATACCGTGTGCCGGAGGCATCGGCGAAGGTGATGAGGCTTCCTGTCAAGGCTACTCCGTAAAGGTTTGCCCATTGTTTTGCCGAAGTGATGACTTCCCCTTGCAAAGGCTCGGCCAATGTTTCGGGATGCATGCTGAAACCTGTGGAGAAAGTTTCGGGCAGGACAATGACATCCGTCTTTCCGCAAAGGTTTTCCAAGTGCTTGCGAAGCCGGCAGAGGTTGGCGGCTTTGTTTTCCCATTCAATGTCCGTCTGCAGCAGGGTTATACGCAAGGTGTCGCTCATATGGCAAAATAATTAGGCTTTTTTCCATGGAATTGCAAAAAGTGTTGTTTTATTTCATGCAAGTCCTGCTCAATGTTTCCACTGGGCATCATTACCCTTGTGGCGGCAATGAGGCGCGACGGATAATCTACACCGATGAGCACGATAGGCACCTGTGCCTTGAGCGCGATGTAGTAAAATCCTTTTTTCCAGTCGGCATTGGGCTTACGGGTACCTTCGGGGGTGATGGCCAGATGGAATTGCTTGCTGCGGGCAAAACGTTCGGCCATTTGGTCTACCAGCGATGTTTTTTTGCTCCGGTCTACCGGGATGCCTCCCATGGCTTTGAACAACAGGCCTAACGGGAAGAAAAACCATTCTTTTTTCATCATGAAACTGACCTTCCGACCCAAGGAGTTGTAGAACAGTTTGCCAAAGAAGAGATCCCAATTGGAGGTGTGTGGGGCCGCACAGATGACGCATTTGTCATAGTAAGGCACTGTCACCACCGATTTCCATCCCAACAGGCGGTGGTAGATAAAGCTGTAAAAAGCATTTCCCATTCTTTCTCTTACACCAGTTTGCCCAAGGCGTCAATGATTTCTTGAACTTTGGCGTCAAAGTCTGCCTGGAGTTTTTTATAATAGCCTTTGGCATTACCGGGCTCTGTGTGGCTGATGCGACTCAGAAAGTCGTTCTGCATGTTCAATACCTCGCTCATCAGCTGGTCGGCCTTGTCTTTATCCGTGCCAAGCACATAGAGCTTGTTCACCAGGCACTCCATAAACAACTCGCTTGAAATATAGTTGACCTTCTTTTTCAGTTCTTTTCTCTTTGCCATAATGTTTTTTGTTTTTAAGGGTGAATATTAGCGGGCTCTTTGTACGAGACCTTTAATTTCGGTAAAGATAGTGCTTTTTCTAATAGGATGGATGATAATGGAAGTTTTTTTAAGATTCGGCTTTTATTAGACACACCTCCTTACTTTATTAGGAGTAAAGTGATGCTTTATCCTTAGTAAAGCAATGCTTTACTCCGAGTAAAGTAACACTTTATTTTTAATGAAGAAAAAATAAAGTAGTATATTATTGACTATCAAATGCTTGACTTTGTTTCTGCGATAGAGGGAAAAGTGTTCATTTCATTATAGCCGACAATGTCATTTTCTGGGAGTCACAGAAAAAAGTAAAAGAGTGGGGAAGTTTCTCTTTCGTCAGCGCTATGCTGTGGACGATTCGCTTCGCACCACTCTTTTACTGGAGTGATATATAGATGTGGGGGCTATTGCCAGCCGCCTCCGAGGGCTTTATATAAGTTGACCAATGCCAGCTGGCGGTCGCGCAAGGCATTGCTTACGCCGATTTGTGCATCAAGGTAGGTACGTTGTGCATCGAGCAGGTCCATATAGCCGATGGCGCCGTTGACGTATTGCAATTGGGCAAGCTCGAGGGTTGAGCGCGACGATTGTTCGAGAGATAGACGGGTGCTATATATCTCCTTGAGTTTGTTGAATTCGGCAATGGCATCGTAGGCATCGCGGAAGGCGGAAAGAACCGCTTTTTCGTAGGCATACGTGGCTCGTTCGAAAGCTGCCCGTTTAGCTTTCAGGCGTGCACGGTTTTTACCCCATCCGAAGATGGGTTGAATCAATGTGCCCGATATGAATTTGTAAGGCGATTGTAGTAACTCGCCAAGAATATCACTTTCCGCACCAAACTGTGCGGTGAGCGTAATGTTTGGGAACATGGAGGTTAGCGCTGCGCCAACTTCGGCATTGGCGGCAATGAGTGCCTGCTCGGCCTCTCGCACGTCTGGGCGTCGCTCCAGCAAGGTGCTGGGCATGCCTACAGGCAGGCTTTGCGGGAAACTGATGTCATGTGGTAACGTGGCACGGCGGATGCTGTGCGGATATTCTCCTGTAAGATAAGCCAGCTCGTTTTCTTTAAGGGTGACTTGACGTTCCAGGTCGGGGACAAGGGTTGCGGTGCGTGCCAACTCTACTTGTGCTTGGCGGAAAGCAACTTCCGACGTCAGTCCACCTTCGTAGCGGATACGTGCCAAGTGAAGGCTTTCCCGGCGGGCATCAACAGTTTGCCTCACAATGGCCAGTTCGTTGTCCAGTGCCACCAGTTCAAAATAAGCCTGTGCCACTTCGGCGATAAGGCTCATTTGCAAAGCGCGCTGGTTCTCTATGGAGCCAAGGAATTCGGCAGTGGAAGCATCGTGCGTCCAACGCAATTTGCCCCACAGGTCCAGCTCCCAAGACACAGTTCCCTTTATATCAAACTGGTCATCCATGCTGTAATTGTTGCCACCATAATTGTCGCGGTCATATTCGGCATGGGCGCGCAAGCCTACTTGTGGAAGCATATTGGCCCAATCTATGCGCTTTTGGGCGGCCAGTTCGCGTACGCGGGCAGCAGCCATCAGTATGTCTTTATTATACTCCAATGTGCGCTGTATAAGTGCCTGCAGTAAAGTGTCGGCATAGAGTTGCCGCCACGAGTAGTCTGCCACCGAAGCCGAGTCGGTACTCATGCTATCTGCCAAGGTGGTTGGTAGTTCTAGCTGCGGACGGGTGTAATGTTTGCCAATTTGGCATCCGGCCAATGCCATGCTTGCCGTCAGGATGCAAAAAAATATGCGTGCGGCATGTGTGAGGGTTGGGATATGCTTCATGCTTGAATGTTATTGAGCTGTTTATTACTCTTACGGCGCAGCTTACCCTGCACCTTGTAAATGGTGACGAAGAAGAATGGTATCAGCAAAATACCTACGGTAACAGCGACTATCATTCCAAAAAACACACCTGTACCTATAGCTTGGCGGCTTGCTGCTCCCGGACCGCTGGCTATTACCATGGGCAGAATGCCGAGAATGAAAGCAAGCGAAGTCATCAGGATGGGGCGGAAACGTAGTTTGGCTGCATGTAGAGCGGCTCGCATTACGTTTACACCTGCATCGGCTTCATCTTTGGCAAACTCCACAATAAGGATGGCATTTTTAGCGGCAAGTCCCATCAGCATAACGAGACCTATTTGGAAATAAGTGTCATTCTCAAGTCCGCAGATAGAGATACCTGCGTAAGCGCCCAGTGCAGCAACAGGCAAAGACAGCAGTACGGCCACAGGGATGCTCCAACTTTCGTAAAGCGCGGCTAAGAACAGAAATACGAATACAAACACCAGTGCTAGGATAAGCCCGGTTTGTCCTCCTGCTTGTTTCTCTTGGAAAGATAAACCGCTCCATTCAATTCCGATGTTGGAAGGAAGATGTTTGCGTGCCAATTGTTCCATTACTTCCATTGCTTGTCCGGAACTAAAACCTTGGGCGGCAGTGCCTCGTATTACGGCTGTACTGAACATGTTAAACCGCTTGATGCTACCCGGTCCGGTGGTATATTGGGTTGTGCCTAATGCGGTCAGGGGTATCATGTCGCCGTTGCTTCCGCGTACAAAGTACAGGCTGATGTTGTCGCGGTGTTCACGATAAGGCGCTTCGGCCTGCAAATATACGCGGTACACACGGTTGAACATATTGAAGTCATTGACGTAAACCGAGCCCGTATAGGCTTTCATTGTAGAAAATACGTCGGACATCGGTACGCCTAACATCTTTACCTTGTCACGGTCAACATCGAAGTATAGTTGTGGAATAGCAGCTTGCAATGATGAAGACAAACCACTCAGCTCCTTGCGCAGAGAGGCATAATGCATTAAGGTATCGGCTGCTTGTACCAAGTTGTCATAGGTGGCGTCACCACGTGCTTCGAGTTGCATTTCAAAACCTCCCGAAGTTCCCAACCCGGGAATGACGGGGGGAGTGGACAGGTAATATTTGCATTCGGGGTATTCCTCCAGCTCTCGTTCAACTTTTGCCATGATAGCTTCCAGTGTGGTGTCATCGCGGTCGTCCCAATCTTTGAGTATAACTGTAAGTTGCGACCGTGCTTGGCTGGTTCCTACACGTGGACTTGTGCCTGTTACGTTTTGTACATATTCAACTTCGGGCATGGACATGAGGAAGTTTACGGCGCGGTTGGTCACATTGCGCGTACGTTCAAGTGTTGTTCCTTCAGGCATTTCCAATTCTACCGTAAAATATCCTTGGTCTTCGGTAGGCAAGAAACTGGAAGGTGTTATTCGGTAGAGAATGAAGATTGCGATAAGAATCATGCAAAAGCCAATGCCTACTCGGCGAGGATGCTTGATGACACGTCCTATGCCCGTAAGATATTTGCTGTTTCCAATATCCAGCCAGCGATTGATGGTACGGAATAGGCGGTTTTTCGGTTTATTCTTATCGGTAGGACGTAGTATGAGCGAGCACATCACAGGGCTAAGTGTAAGTGCAACAACAGTAGAGAGCAACACCGATATTGCAATGGTTACACTGAATTGGCGATACAATTGTCCGGTGATTCCAGACAGGAAACTTACCGGCACGAATACTGCAGCCAGCACCATTGACGTGGCTATAAGGGCGCTCGTCAGTCCGTTCATGGCTTTTTTGGTTGCTTCGTAAGGGGAGAGGTGCTCTTCCTCCATGATTCGTTCTACGTTTTCTACTACCACAATGGCATCGTCCACCACCAGACCGATGGCAAGCACCAGGCCCAATAAGGTCAGAATGTTCAGCGAAAAGCCAAAGATAAGCATGAAACCGAAAGTACCAATAAGCGAAATGGGCACAGCCACCAAGGGGATGACGGTTGCCCGCCAGCTTTGCAGGAAGAGGAATACAACGATAATAACCAGTATAAGTGCTTCAAACAAGGTTTTGTAAACTTCATGTATGGAGGAAGATATATAGGTTGTCATGTCAAAAGGCACTTCGTAGTGCATCCCTTCTGGAAAGGTTCGGCTGATTTCTTCCATGGTGTTTTTTACACTTTCAGCAACTTCCATAGCATTGGCACCGGGCAACATGTAGATACCAAGTACGGCGGCATTTCCTCCATTGATACCGCTTTCTGTGTTGTAGGATTGTGCTTCAAGTGATACGCGTGCAACATCTCGCATGCGGATGAGTGAGCCGTCGGCATTGGCTCGGAGTACGATTTCTTCGAACTGTGCTGCGCTCGATAATCGTCCTTGTGCAGTAATAGGAATGGTAAAATCCAGTCCTTCTACTGGTTGCTGTCCCAAGACACCTGCGGCCGATTCACGGTTTTGGTCTTTCAAGGCATCCTGCACATCTTTTACCGTGAGTCCATAGTTTGCCAAGCGTGCAGGGTCTACCCATATCTGCATGGCATAGTAACGGCTTCCGATGTTTGATACCCGTCCTACACCAGGAATACGTCTTAGCAAGTCGAGTACGTTTAAAGTAGCAAAATTACTCAAATATATTTCATCGAATTTGGGGTCTTCCGAGGTGAGGCAGATGGTCATCAATTGGCTTGATGCCTGTTTTTCTATTTCAATACCGTTTTGTACCACTTCGGCGGGCAGACGCGATTCGGCTAGTTTGATGCGGTTTTGTATTTCTACGGCCGCCAGGTCGGGGTCGGAGGAAATATCGAACGTCACGGTAGCCGAAAAGCCTCCGGAGTTGGAACTGTTGCTTTCCATATAGAGCATACCTGGTGTTCCGTTCAACTCCTGTTCGATGGGGGTAGCTACAGCTTGTGATACAGTGAGGGCACTGGCTCCGGGGTATGATGCACTGATTTTTACTACCGGCGGAGTAATTTGGGGATATTGGTCAATGGGAAGCATGGTGAGGCCGATGAGTCCCACGATGACGATGAGTATGGATATGACAGCCGAAAACACCGGCCTGTCGATAAAGAAACTTACTTTCATTTGGCGCGTATGTTATTGATTGGACGCTGTGTGTAGTTTTATTCTTTTTCTATGGGAGGTACGGGACGTATTTTGATGCCCGGTGTCAGTTTGTGATAGCCTTCGGTTACCAGCATCTCGCCAGGTACGATACCACGCTCCACAACTACATTATTGCCAAACTCAGGTCCCAGTTCAATGAAGCGGCGCTCGGCGATTGAATCCCTGCGCATGACAAAGACGTAAGCACCACCTTTCTCTATGATGAGTGATTTTTGGGGGACTACAGTAGCATGTTCACGCACGTCGAGCAGAGCGCGGACTTTGGTAAATTGTCCGGGTAACAATACACGTTCGGGGTTAGGCATTTCTGCACGTACGGAGAAAGTTCCTGTTTGAGGGTCTACTTGTGGGTCGGCAAAGTCTACTAATCCTTTGTAAGGATATTCGCTATTGTCGGCTAAAGTTACCGTAACCATAGGTTGCCAAGAACGGGTGGAGTCTTTTTGACCCAATATCACATTACGTTCCTTGCTTTTCAAATAGTCCAATGCTGTCATGCTGAAGTCTACGAGCACGGTGTCGCTTTTGACTACGGTAGCTAACAATGATTGGCCACCGGTTCCTACCAGTGTGCCTAAATCGACATACCGTTCGCTGATATATCCGGAAATGGGAGAACGTACCCACGTATAACTTAATTCTTGTTCGGCTTGGTCTAGGTCTGCCTGACTCATACCCATACTGGCTACGGCTGTCTCGTATGCGGCAATAGCATTGTCCAGATCAAGTTGGCTGGCTGCATTTTGTTGGAAAAGAGGGCGGATACGGTTCAAGTCACGTTCGGTTTTCAATACCAAAGCGGAATCTTTCCGTAATTGAGCGCGTGCTTTGTCGGCACGGGCGCGGTATTGCTTTTGGTCGATGACGAACAGTACCTGATTTTTGGTGACGTAGGTGCCTTCTTCAAAATCCATACTTTCGAGGAAGCCTTCTACGCGGGCACGTACTTCTACGAATTGTTGTGCACGGATGCGGCCAACATATTCACCATATATTTCCACATCTTCCACCCCTACGGGTTCCACTACTACTACCGGTGCTTCCGGTTCTACCTTTTTGGGCCATGTCAATATCACGTAAATACCCACTAACACGACCATGCAGGCCGACATCATGATGATGCGTTTTTTCCGCAGTTTCAATTCACGCTTGGTAAAAAACAATTTCATGCTACATTTAGTTTTATGATATGATTAGCGCTTTCTCTCCTTTCGGCGTGCAAAGATAATACCATTTTCCCATTTATGCCTAATGAACAGGTAAGTTCTTAACTTTCAGTATCGGCAAGGTAGCCATAAAATCTTTTCCACTTCATAGGAGGTGGGGAAGCCTTCCACAAAATGTGGAATATTTCCGCAATGTTTGGACAAGACGATGTCAATGTTTGGACAAGGCAGGGTCTATCTTTTGACTTTTCATATTGCTTATGAATTCCTGTATTTTTGGCAACATGTCTTCAGGGCGGGTATAGGGGGCACACAATATTTCTACGGGGCATTGCCCTGTGCCTGCCCGGTTGATGATGTGGGATACGCAGGTTTCGTATGTGGTGCAAATATTGGCCTGGAGCAGTAAATCCTTTGCCCCTTCGCTGATGACATCGGCATGCACTTCTGCTATTTGGCCAAGTATCATGAGGGCGGCAGCACCACGGCCTACTACCTTGTCAGCCACTTGAGAGCCATGTAAGAAGGACGGAGTATGCTCCAATACATCCAATAAGTCGGTTACGCCTCTTCGGGTGTAAGTACGGATTTCTTCGCCTTTGCGGATGACGCATGAAAAATGTCCATCGTGTAGTATTTTGACCAGTTCATCCATTTCTTAAAGCGTTTCTTGCTTTAGTTGTTCGACAAAGGCGTCAATGCGATGTAATTCTTTGGGGATATCAATAGATTGCGGGCAATGCGGATTGCATTGGCCACACCCTGTACAATGGTCTGCTTGGCGTAGGCGGGGTACACTCCGGTCGTATCCGATGAGAAAGGCTCGGCGTTGGCGGCGGTATTCAGGGTCGCCGCTGGTTTGCGGCATGCGGTCTTCGGTAATGCATTTATTGTAATGGAGCAATATGCCCGGTATGTCTATGCCGTATGGGCAAGGCATGCAATATTGGCAATCGTTGCACGGTATGGTGGGATATTGCACCATAAGGTCGGCTGTATCGTAGAGAAATTGTTCTTCTTCCTTGGTGAGGGGTACCAATGGGGAGTAGGTACGCACGTTTTCTTGCAGATGTTCCATATAAGTCATGCCGCTCAGTACGGTTAGTACACCTTTGGGGGTACCTGCATATCGGAACGCCCATGATGCCACGCTTGCTTCTGGGGCTCGTTCTTTGAGGCGTGCCACGATGTGTTGCGGAACATTTGACAATCTTCCTCCCAACAATGGCTCCATGATGACGGCAGGGATGTTTTTCTTTTCCAACTCGGCATACAGGTAATCGGCATTGACATTATTGCCTGAGGCATGCGTCCAATCTACATAATTCATTTGAATCTGTACGAAATCCCAGTGTACTTCATCGTGCATGGCCAGTACTTCGTCGAACACTTCTTTTGTGCCATGGAAGGAGAAACCTAAGTGCCGTATGTGTCCTGCTTTACGTTCGGCACGGAGAAAGTCTATCATCCCGTTCTCTATGTAGCGCGCACGAAAGGTCTCAATGCCTCCATTACCAATGGAGTGCAGCAGGTAGTAGTCTATGTAGTCCGTTTGCAAATCGCGGAAAGATTGACGGTACATGGCAATAGAGTTTTCCCGGCTGAAGTTGGAGAAATTGGAGAGTTTCGTAGCTATATAGATGGATTCGCGTGGGTAGCGTTTTAAAGCAATTCCAGTAGATTTCTCGCTCCATCCTTGTACGTATACAGGGGAGGTGTCAAAGTAGTTTACGCCGTGGGCTATAGCATAGTCAATAAGGGAATTTACAGCATCTTGGTCAATGACATTTCCGTTACCTTCAGGTGAGGGTAGAGTAGGCCAGCGCATGCATCCATAACCTAATAATGACACATTGTCGTCTCCCAACGTGGAGAAAGAACGCATGGTCATGCTTCCTCCTCCGGCTGTAGCCGATGAACCTGTGGCTGAGACCGAATTACCATTTGGTTTGCCGCAGCTATAGAGCGATGCTGTGCCTGTGGCTGCCGTGATGCCTACTATTTTAATGAATTCGCGACGGTTTATAGAGTTGTTTTGGGTCATAACTTGGAGGGATTATTATTATTATTATATAACATGGTGTATCTCTATGCCTTCTACGTGGATTGCGCTATATGGTCGTGCAGGACAAAGGGCTTCACAAGCGCCACATCCTATGCATCGTTCGGCATTGATGGCGGGAATGCGGATATCGCTGTCTGGATGTTGGGTGTCGGCCACCATGATAATGGCTTCCGTCGGGCAATGGCGAGCACAATTGTCACAAGGCTGTCCGTCACTTTGAGTGATGCAGTTTTGGCGTGTCCATATTGCGGTACCAATTTTGATAGATGACTTTTCGGCACGGTCTATTAGATTAATAGCTCCGGTTGGACAGACTTCCGAGCAACGGACGCACTCGGGGCGGCAGTAGCCTCGCTCATAGCTCATCTCGGGTTGCATCAGCTTTATAATGTTGGTGGAGGGGCGCAATACCTGATTAGGGCAGGCAGACACGCATAGCTGGCAGGCTGTGCAATGCTGGGCGAAATGGCGGGTATCTTGCGATCCTGGAGGCAAAATAGGAGTCTGTCTAACAGGACGTTTTTTATCTATGATGGGAGCTAAGCCGCCATCCACTTTCTTCTCTTGTGCCTTCAATGCAGAGGTACCTAATGCAAGGGCTGTGCCTACGAGGAAACTGCGCCGGGTATTGTTGTTATCTTGCTTATTGTTGGTAGTTGCAGATTGCATTTCCATTTTCTTCCAAGGCAATTGTGGCTTATATGAAATAGCGTCGTGCTTGCATTGTTCTATGCAATCCATGCAGGCCACACATCGGCTCAAATCAATCTTATGTTTTTTGTAGTCGATGCAAGCTGCCTTACATTGGCGGGAGCATAGACTGCACGAAGTACATTTTGTTTCGTTAATACTGATGCGAAACCATGAATAGCGGGCTATGAATCCCAATACCGTACCTACAGGACAGATGGTGTTACAGTAAGTCCGTCCATTGCGTACGGCAAGGATCGTTAAAATGATAAATGTAACCAAGGCGATGATAAATGTGGGCAGGCTTTTGAGCCATACTTCTGTTTCATAGAAGGCATAGCTGTCAGCACGTTCGGCCAGGTAGGCAAGGGCATTGTTGCCCCATATCCACAAGGGTTGCAGCAGATTGCCGGCTATACGGCCATAAGCACTGTAAGGGGCAAGCAACGCCACCAACGAACCTATGCCGGTTGCCATGGCTATGATAAATATAACTAATACTCCATATCTTAACCACAACTTGGCTGGCGAGTAAGAGTAGGGCAACTTGTGTCGTTTTCCACTGACTTTGCGACCTATCCAAGCAAGAAAATCTTGAAAGATGCCCAGCGGACAAATGACGGAGCAGTATATTCGCCCGAATATCCAAGTCAACGCTACTAATAGTAGAATGACACTTACATTGAGAGCTAGCACTGCAGGCAAAAATTGGATATGCGCCATCCACCCGAACCATGCGTGCAACGTCCCTGTAAAGTCAAGGAATAATAAGGTGATTAGCGTTAGGCTGATAATGGCCAAAGTTAGTCTGATTGTACGTAACATAGATTAGTGCTTAACGTTTGATGATTAGCATTTTAAGAAGGAACAATTGTTGGCGGTTGATGCTTATTGTTGAATACAGACCGCTAATTTTCTTCTTTGCAAAGATACAGTTTTGTCGCTTAATAGAATAGAATGAGTTGTGATAATAAATGTTATTAAATATAGGTGAACGTTCAAAAAAATAAAAAGGTTTTGCTCTTTTGCTTTTTGCCTGTTACTTTTGGGAAACTTTTTAAAACTTATAAAGCACATGAAAAAATTAATCTTATCTCTTGCGCTGTGTTTCGCAGCTGTGGCAGGCTTTGCACAAGAGGCCTCCGATCCTAATCAATTACTGAACGAAGGTAAAACCGCTCTTGAGGCTAGGAATTATCAGGAGGCGTTTGACAAGTTAAGCGCTTACCTTACTCAGACGAACGACGAAGACTCCGTTATTGCTTTCAATTGTGGTGTCTGTGCAGACAAAATTAAGAAACCCGCCGAAGCTGCCAAGTATTTTGACATTGCCATCAAGAAGAACTACAATCTTGTTAATTCATACATTGGAAAAGTAGGTGCCTTGAAAGACCTGAAGCAGAACGATGAATACGTAGCAGCCTTGAAAGAAGCCATGACTGCCGTACCCGACAACAAAGCTACCTTCGAGAAGATGTATGTCAACTTCTATCTTACACAAGGTGTAGCAGCACAGAAGGCCAAGAATACCGATGCCGCTGCCGCTGCTTTCAAGGAAGTGCTGGCCATGCAACCGCAAAACCTCAACGCTCTTAATGCGCTCGGCCTGTTGTACTACACTAAGGGTGCAGGTCTGGTACAGAGCGATATGGACAAAGCTAAGGCTGAGTTTGCCACCGCTAAGCAGTATTTGGACCAGCTCGTACCTCTTCTTTCTGAAAGCAACGCCGCACAGAAGAAAATGTTGACTAACGCCAACACGATGTTAAATTACATCAATTCACTGAAATAATACTCTCAGAAAATAAAGTTTGATTTGTTATATCATATGTATTCCCGTTTGGACGTGATGTTCAGACGGGATTTTTTATTTTCTTTCAGTGCCCTCTGGTGACAATAATATTTTCATTATTAAGTTGAAATACAAATCAGGTATTAGTCAGTGTGTTAAAACATTCCTTGGTTTCCAGCGGTTTAATGAAAATGTGGGTAACAAATTCGGGTAATTCAATCTCAAAAAACGGTGTCGCAGACGCATTCCACTCGTGTTGCCCTAAAAAAGAAAACCGCTAACTAATTGATAGTCAGCGGTTATTTGGTGGAGCATAGCGGACTCGAACCGCTCACCTCGACACTGCCAGTGTCGCGCTCTAGCCAGATGAGCTAATGCCCCGTTTTGAAATCGGTGGCAAAGGTAAGGAGAAAAATGATATTAGCAAATATTTCGCCTTATTTTTTCACTTTTTATTTGTTCAAAAGTAAAGAAAATAGGTGGATAGGGGGGATAATTATGGGAAAAAAGTGCTATGTTTGCGGCGTCAAACAAAGGTTATGACTTATGCTGATATACAATACGACTTATCATGTGGAAGAAGATCAGGAAAAGTATTTTCTGATATGGATGCAGGAATATTACCTTCCTGAGGTTGAGAAAAACGGAACTTTGCATGCTCCCCGTATATTGCGGGTATTGAGCCATCGGGAAGAGGGGAATTCTTGCTTCTCTGTGCAGTTTGAGGTGGAAGACTCGGCTCGTCTGCATCGCTGGCATCGTGAGCAGGGGGTGAAGCTGAATGAGGAACTGGTAAAGATATTCAAGGATAAAGTCGTGGGCTTTCCCACGTTGATGGAGGTGATAGTGTGATTCGTCCGGTTGAAGAAAAGATTATCTTGGGCATCGATCCTGGTACTACTATCATGGGATATGGCGTGTTGCGGGTGGCTGGTGTAAAACCGGAAATGATAGCCATGGGCATCATTGATTTGCGTAAGTTTGCCAACCATTACCTGAAGTTGCGACATATACACGAACGGGTGTTGAGTATCATTGAAAGTTATCTGCCCGATGAAATGGCTATTGAGGCTCCTTTTTATGGGAAGAATGTCCAGTCTATGTTGAAGTTGGGACGTGCGCAGGGGGTGGCCATGGCGGTGGCATTGAGCCGCGACATCCCGATAACCGAGTATGCGCCGTTGAAAATCAAGATGGCGATTACCGGCAACGGGCAGGCTTCCAAAGAACAAGTGGCGGACATGTTGCAGCGTATGCTTCATTTCAGCAAAGAAGACATGCCGACCTTTATGGATGCTACGGACGGGCTGGCTGCTGCTTATTGCCACTACTTGCAGATGGGACGCCCAGAAGTGGAGAAAAGTTATCGTAGTTGGAAAGACTTCATTACCAAGAATCCTGATAAAGTAAAGAGATAGAATGATGCGACAATATACTATGCGGATGGCGGGAGGCGTGGCGCGCAACCCGCTGGTGCGTCTGGCACAACCGGTGGATCTGGATATAGCCGCCGATGAACACGTGGCCATTGTCGGCCCGAATGGGGTAGGCAAGAGCCTGTTGGTCGATATGCTGACCGGGAAATACCCTTTGCGGGATGGCACGTTGATGTATGACTTCTCGCCTTCGCCTACTGCGACGGTTTATGACAATATCAAGTATATCGCCTTCCGTGACACTTATGGCTCAGCCGACGCTAATTATTATTACCAGCAGCGATGGAATGCCCACGACCAGGAGGAAGTGCCTACCGTGCGCGAACTGCTTGGCAAGGTGCCCGATAAGCTGGACAGACAGGCCAAGCAGACGTTGCTCGAAATGTTTCGCTTGGAGCCGTTGCTCGACAAGAAGATTATTCTGCTCTCCAGCGGGGAGTTGAGGAAATTCCAGCTGGCCAAGAGCCTGCTTACCTCGCCACGGGTGCTGATTATGGACAACCCCTTCATCGGGCTGGATGCCGCCACCCGTGCCTCGTTGGGCGAGTTGCTGGAGCAGTTGGCCGAGACGGGCAAACTGCAAATCATCCTGGTGCTCTCTATGCTGGACGACGTGCCTCCGTTCATCACCCACGTAGTACCTGTGGCCAACAAGGTGGTGGGGTCGCAGGTGGATCGCCAGACTTACCTGGACGCTTTCCACGCACAAGACAAGGACAATCCCTGGACAAGCCTGCAGCAACGTATTGCGGAGCTGCCTTACACGCACACCAACTATACTTCGGACGAGGTGGTAAGGCTGAACCACGTGAGCATCCGCTATGACGACCGCACCATCTTGAAAGACCTGGACTGGACGGTGATGCGTGGCGACAAGTGGGCATTGAGCGGAGAGAACGGGGCAGGCAAGTCCACCTTGCTGAGCCTGGTGTGTGCCGATAATCCCCAGTCGTATGCCTGCGACATCAGCCTCTTCGGGCGGAAACGCGGCACGGGCGAGAGCATTTGGGAGATTAAGAAACACATCGGCTACGTTAGTCCCGAGATGCACCGGGCCTATCTGAAGAACCTGCCGGCCATCGACATTGTAGCATCGGGCCTGCACGACAGCATCGGCCTGTATCAACGTCCCCATGAGGAGCAGATGGACGTGTGTGCCTGGTGGATGGATGTGTTCGGCATCGCCCATTTGAAGGACAAGCCATTCCTGCAGATATCCAGCGGCGAGCAACGCCTGGCCCTGCTGGCACGCGCCTTTGTGAAAGACCCCGAGCTGCTGATACTCGACGAGCCCCTGCACGGGCTGGATACATACAACCGCCGACGGGTGAAGAAAGTCATCGAGGCCTTCTGCCGCCGGCGGGACAAGACGCTGATTATGGTGACGCATTACGAGGAGGAGCTTCCTGCCGTCATCACCCACCGCCTGCACCTGGAGCGCCACCATTAGCGCAGGGGAGGGGGAGAGGCTCAGATGCGCTCCAATACCGTCTCTATCAGGTTGTCTATCGAGTTCTTGTAGCCTGTATTGGCCTCGTGCGCCAGGCGGTTGGCAATGACCATGCACACAGTGGTGGCGCGGTGGCCCAGCAATCGGGCCAGTCCGGCCAGGGCCGAGCTTTCCATCTCGAAGTTGGTGATGCGCAGGCCTTGATATTCAAACTTCTCAATCTTTTCATTCTGATGCGGGTCGGCCAGGGGGATGCGCAGCTGACGTCCTTGCGGCCCGAAGAAGCCTCCGGCGGCAACCGTGATGCCACGCACCATGTCCTCGCGGGCAATGCGTTCCACCAGTTCCTCGTCGGCATCGACCACGTAAGGCGCCGGGGCGCAGAGGTTGCCCGTCCATCCCATGTGGTTGAGGAAGGCGCGCTCCATGGGCAGGTCGCACACGGCGTTGCGCCCGGCATAGAAGTTCAGCAGCCCGTCGAAACCGATGGACTTCTGCGAGCAGACGTAGGTGCCTACAGGCGTGTAGGGTTGCAGGCCGCCGCAGGTGCCGATGCGCACCAGTTCCAGTTGGCGCAGTTCAGGTTTTATTTCGCGGGTGTGGAAGTCGATGTTGGCCAACGCGTCCAGCTCGTTCACCACGATGTCGATGTTGTCGCACCCTATGCCGGTGCTCACCACCGTGATGCGCTTGCCCCGGCAGGTGCCGGTGACGGTGTGAAACTCGCGGCTCTGCACCTCGTGCTCGCGGGTGTCGAAGTGCCCGGCCACGAGGGCCACGCGCCCCGGGTCGCCCACCAGGATGACATTGTCGGCCAGCCATTCGGGCCGGACGTGGAGGTGGAACACGGAACCATCGTCGTTGATGATGAGTTCGGAAGGAGGAAAATACTGTTTCATATCTGTGTGTTTTTATTACTATAGGCTAATGATGTCGTTCTGCCTTCCCTTTTATTCGGAGAAGGCCCTGCAGATACCTGTAGGCGGGGTAGGGAGGGGAGAAACATCAGACGGCGTTTGATGTGGCATCAGCCGCCGTCTGATGTAGGATGAAACGGCGTCTGATGGGGGTATCAAACGCCGTTTGATGTCGGAACAAATCCGGTTCGGTCTAATCTGTCAACATATTTCTCGGTTTATTTCCCGCTCGTCGGTGCGGCCGGTCCTGCCGTGGGGCGGGCAATGGCGTCGCGCATCTGCGTGTCGGCCTCGATGTTCTTCATGCGGTAGTAGTCCATGATGCCCAGGTTGCCGTTGCGGAAGGCTTCGGCCATGGCCTTGGGCACTTCGGCTTCGGCCTCGATAACTTTGGCGCGCGCTTCCTGTGCCTTGGCCTTCATCTCTTGCTCGCTGGCCACGGCCATGGCGCGGCGCTCTTCGGCCTTGGCCTGGGCAATGTTCTTGTCGGCATTGGCCTGGTCCATCTGCAGGGCGGCACCGATGTTCTTGCCTATGTCGATGTCGGCGATGTCGATGGAGAGGATTTCGAACGCTGTGCCGGCATCAAGCCCCTTGCGCAGTACGAGCTTGGAGATGGAGTCGGGGTTTTCGAGCACCGACTTGTGGCTTTCGCTGGAGCCGATGGACGACACGATGCCTTCGCCCACACGGGCCAGCACGGTGTCTTCGCCGGCGCCTCCCACCAACTGGCGGATGTTGGCACGGACGGTGACGCGGGCCTTGGCTATCAGCTGGATGCCGTCTTTGGCCACGGCGGTCACCGGAGGCGTGTCTATCACCTTGGGGTTGACGGACATCTGCACGGCCTCGAACACGTCGCGTCCGGCCAGGTCGATGGCCGTGGCCATCTGGAAGGACAGCTCGATGTTGGCCTTGGCGGCGGAGACGAGCGCGTGCACTACCTTCTCCACATGGCCGCCCGCCAGGTAGTGGGCCTCCAGTCCGTCGCGGGTAATGTTGTTGAGCCCGGCCTTGTGGGCTTCGATGAGTCCGGGAACAATGACGTAGGGCGGCACGTTGCGGATGCGCATCAGGAACAGCTGCACCAGCGAGATGTTTACGCCCGACACCTTGGCCGAGAGCCACAGGAAGAACGGCACGTAGTGGAAGAACAGTACTAAAAACACAATGGCGCCTACAATGATGAAGGCCGTCAGGTACATGGGATTCAATTCCATAAAGTATCAGTTATTAAATTTGTTGATATGAATGATGTGCTAAGTCAAGCAATGGTGTTGCGGCAGACGAACACTGTTCCGTCAGTCAGCCGGCATACTTTTACCGGGGTCTTCTCGTCGATGAAGCCGTCGTCCGACTTCACTTCCACTATCTTGCCGTTTATCTCGGCATAGCCTATCAGTGCCAGGCGTGTGGTGGCTATGCCTTCGTCGCCCAGGCGGACGCCCGTTTCGGCACTGCGGTCAATGGCGGAGGTGATGTTGGTGGTCAGGGCTATCTTGTCCAGCGTCTTAGAGCGCATGAACCACACCAGCGACCCTATGCACACCACTGCCGATACGGCCAGGGTGACGATACCGCCTCCCGTGCCCAGATAGGCGAAGGCATGGTAGTTGGCATAGATGAAGCATCCGGCCGACAAGAAGCCTGCCACGGTGATGCCCGGGGTGATAAACAGCTCGACCAGCAACAGGACGGCGGCCGCTATGATGAGTAGTGCTATGATGAGTATGTCCATAATAATTGAATTATAGGGTTAGGGTTGATGTTGTTTTTCCAGTCGGCGTATCTCGATGGCGGCTTGCCGTAGCTCGGCATCCAACCGTCGGGTCAGTTGCTCCAGGTCGAGTATGGCAGGGGTGAGGTTGTCTTTCCCCGCTTGGTCGGCTTGCTGGTATTGTTGGCGTAGGTCGTCAAGCTTATGTTGCTGGCGGCGTAGGTTGGCTTCAGCCTGTGCATATTGCCGGTAGCTTTCCTTGGCTTCTTCCGAGTGGAAGTCATTTAACTCATGGTAGGTGTGGCTATCGTCGATGATGAACTCGAAGTCGTAGTGTCGTTTAATGTCCCTGGGTTTGTCCTGCAGTGCGGCCTGAAGCCTTGCCTTGGCGGCGGCGATGGCTGATGGGTTCGCCTTCCACGTCGCAGCGATGGCATCCAGCCGTGCCAGGCCGATAAGGCTGTCCTGCGCCATGCCTTCGTAGTTGTACACCTGCTTGGAGGCATTGGGGATGAAGATGTAGATGCAGGCTTTCCCTTCGGGCTGGTAGCGGTCGGAGGCAAACCATCCCAGGTTGTTGTACTCGTCTATGGCATACAGGTAGTCGTTGTAGGGCGAATTGAAGGGCATGCCCACGTTTTCGGGAGTAAGATAGGTATCGCTGTTGGTGTTGTAGCGGGTGACGAAGATGTCATACCCTCCCAGCGACTCCTTGCCGTCGGAGGCATAGTAGAGCGTCATTCCGTCGGACAGCATGTAGGGATAGTTGGCATTGGCTCCTGCCTCGTTGATGTTGTCGGGCAATGTTTTGCCTTGGCTCCATCTATCCAATAACTTGCTGCTGGCAAAGATTTGCAAAGTGCTGTCCGCTTGCAGGGCACTATAATACAGCCGGTTGCCTAATTCGTTTTCATAAACCGTCCCGCCTTCTCCGTCTTCTTGGTCGAAATAATCTTGGTAAGTGGCCAATGTGCCCGATTCAGGACTGAGCCGGTATGCTTCAAGCAGTTCTTGCTTGTCTACCACAAAGCTGTCTATCACTTGCACCTCTTCCACCCCCCGCAACAGGCGCAAGCCCAAGCGGCTGATAGCCAGCAGGGAGTCGGCTTCAGCGGTAGAGCGTTTGCGCTTGGCAAGGTCGGTTATGTAAGCTTCAAATGTTTCGATGGCTTCTTCGTAGCGGTATTGTTCGTTGTAGGCCTGTCCCAAATAAAGCTGTCCGCTGGGAGTACGACGTTTTACCGCCTTCTCCAAAGGGGGAATGGCTCCGGCCGCGTCGCCTGTTTTCAGGCAACAGACGCCATACCACAGGTTGTAGTTCCCGTTGTTTGGATAAGATTTCACGAAACGGGCAAATACGGGTTTGGCTTTTTCATAGTCGCCTTCCTCGTACCATTTTTTTGCTTGATTCAAGGTTTGGGCCGATGTCGTCAGGCCTCCCCAGGCAAATGCAAGCAAGAAAAACAATCGGAATATCTTGTTCATGGCTTAATACAAATTCACGCGTTCAAAAATACAAATTTATCGGGAATAATACTTCTATTGCCGATTCTATTATGTTAATTCTTCTTTAATCACTGATTTTACTTACTTTTGCACTCGCATTTTTCTGCTGCATTGAGGCAGAAGGGAGGGCTTTAAAGCCTATGAAGCGGGCCTTTAAAGCCTATGGAGCGGGCCTTTAAAGTCTATAAAGCGGCGCTTTAAAGCCTATAAAGTGTTACTTTAAAGCCTGTAAAGTAACACTTTAGAGCCTGTAAAGTAACACTTTATTTCCGATAAAGAAAAAATAAAGTACTAACTGTTTGGGAGATAGTAGATTACTTGGTGGTATGAATGCTCCTGCCTGTTATGTCAAAGTCATATTATTAGTATTCAGATTTATGGGAAAGAAAACCGGATCAGATAAACTTTTGCACCGCATAGAGCGCCTTTTCGTGAAGGGTATGGTGACGTATGGGTTGTTGGAAGACGACGACCGTGTGTTGGTCGGCCTGTCGGGAGGCAAGGATTCGATGGCTTTGCTCGAACTGCTGGCACGCCGTTCGCGCATCTTCCATCCTCGTTTCTCTGTGGTGGCTGCCCATGTGCAGATGCGTAACATCGGTTATAAAAGTGATACCGGTTATCTTCAGGAATTTGCCGAAAGCCTGGGAGTGCCTTTCATAACCTGTGAGACATCGTTCGATGCTTCTACCGACCGACGCAAATCTCCTTGTTTCCTGTGTTCCTGGAATCGTCGGAAAGCCTTGTTTACGCTTGCCCAAGAGCATGGGTGCAATAAGATTGCCTTGGGGCACCACATGGATGACATACTGGAAACGTTGCTCATGAACATCACTTTTCAAGGTGCATTCAGTTCTATGCCTCCAAAGCTGGTGATGCGGAAATTTGATATGACCGTCATCCGTCCCTTGTGTCTGGTGTCTGAAGCTTTATTGGAAGAGTTGGCTGCCCTACGGGGATACCGCAAGCAGGAGAAACTTTGCCCTTATGAGACCCATTCCCATCGTGCTGACATGAAAGGCATCCTTCGCCAGCTGGAAGCTATGAATCCCGAAGCCCGCTATAGCCTTTGGGGCAGCATGACAAACATCCAGGGGGAGTTGCTTCCTAATCCTTGTCCTGCTTCGGAGCATTAGGTTCAGACAGGTATTGCTCCATGCCCCGTGTCTGATAGACGGCAATCTTGCCCTCGTTGTCTGTGTGGATGAAGTAAGCATCCAGGTCGGGGCGGGCGTCTACAAAGCGGACAGCCTCGTCCAGTCCCATCACCATGAATGCAGTGGCGTAGGCATCGGCACTCATGCAGTCTTTGGCAATAACGGTAGCCGAAAGAATGCTATGCTGCACGGGATAGCCCGTGCGCGGGTCGATGGTATGGGCATATTTCTTGCCTTCATGATAATAGTAATTACGATAGTTGCCCGAAGTGGCAATGCCTACGCCTGACACATGGAGCACAGTTTGTATCTCTTGGTTCAGTGAAAGGGAGTCATCCACAGGTTTATTGATACCTATGCGCCAACGTGCCCCTTGCGGGTTATGTCCATGTACCACTACTTCTCCGCCAATGTCTACCATAAAGTTCTGTATCCCTTTCGAAGCCAGCAATTGCGCTATTATGTCCACGGCATAGCCTTTGGCCACGGCACTGCAATCCAACATCAGGCGCGGGTCTTGTTTGACCACTTCCCCATTTGGCGTGAGCTCTACTTTGCGGTATCCGATGAATTGCAGCAGGCTGTCCACCTCGGTCGAATCGGGGAAGATGCCTTGCTTGAAACCGAACCCCCAGGCATTGACCAAGGGTGCGACAGTGATGTCGAAGGCTCCCTCTGTCTCGCGCGAGATTTCCATGCTGCGGAGGAATACTTTAGTGAAAAATGTATCAGCCTGTACCTTTTCGTTTCGGTTGATGCGCGTGATGGTAGCTGTGTCGTTAAAGGGCGAAAGCGACCCGTCGAAGCATCGCAGTGCCTGCTCTATCTCGGCCTTCAGGTTCTCTTTGTTTTGGTAAGTGATGTTGTACACGGTGCCGAACACCAGCCCGTTGTCCTTCTGGTAGGGGACCGGGCGGTTGTGGTTCACTAATATTAATATGGTGGCCAGCAGCAACAAGGCTATCCAGGCCAGGTTTTGCTTCATCTTCTTTTCCATGAGCAGCGCAGTTGGTTTTATTCGTTATACTGTATATATCTTTTATTCCTTGGAAAATCCCCATGAGGTGCCCTAAGTGCCTGCCGGAGGCCTTCCTACGGGGGTGTCGACACTTAGCACAAGTGTGGCCGACACTTAGCACAAGTGTCGCTGACACTTAGCACAGGTGTCACCGACACTTAGCACAGGTGTCGGCATCCTGCAAGGAGAATGTCGGAGCAGTTAAATATTTTCCACATCATTCCTTTCCCGTCTCTTTGGTCAGGAGAAGAACAGGTGCTCCACCAGAATCTTCACCCCGATGAGGATGAGGATAATGCCTCCCAGCAATTCCGCGCGCAGCCGCCGTGCCAGTCTGTCGCCGCAACGGATGCCCAGCAGCAGCCCCGTCATCGACATGACGAACGACACCAGTCCGATGATGCCTACCGGAGGCAGGATGTCTTCCAGTCCTCGTGCCCCAAGGAAGGCGAACGAGATGCCCACGGCCAGCGCGTCGATGCTGGTGGCCACGGCAAAGGCCAGCACCACCTTCGGGTTAGTGGGGTCGTAGGTATGCTTGCAGTCGTCGTCTTTAAGCGATTCGCGCACCATTCTTCCGCCCAGAAAAGCCAGGATGGCAAAGGCAATCCAATGGTCCACACTCTCTATCAGGTGGCTGAACAAGCTGGCTCCCCACCAACCTATCAAGGGCATCAATGCCTGGAAAAATCCGAAAGCCAGTGCCATAACGAGCATTGCCCGCCAACGAGGAAACTTCAAAATGATTCCGCTTGCCACGGACACCGCAAAGCAGTCCATGGCAAGGCTGATGGCCACCAGCCAAATTTCAAGTCCTGTCATAATTACGTCAGTAAGGTAATTTGTAGGTTATCGTATAGCATATTCCTGTGGAGCGGGAGTTGTATTTGCCGAAACCGGGTACATACCATGGGTCGCCATACTGTCCTGTCGTGGCTGCCAAGCGGAAACGCACGCGCACTCCCCAACCCATGTAGAGCTGTTTCCATATCCGGGCACGTAGTCCCAGGCACACTTCCAGCCACTGCATGCGGCCTTTCATGCCTTCGTGGCGGTAGGGCAGGCTACCACCCCAAATGTTATCCACCAGATTCGGGTCTCCGGATACTCCTCCATATATAGGGTCATTTATGCCCATCGACTCGATGTCGTAGTTGAAACTGGTAAATCCGTACCTAAATCCAACCAATAGCATATGTCCGTGTTTCTTGCCGTAAAGTGCATTGTAATCTGCCCCGATGCGGAAATAAGGTGCTCCGGTTTTATAATGTATGCCAGTGTCGTTCCACTCGTCATTTGCACCGTATCCTATTTCGATGGTAGGAAAATATCGGTGTCTCAGGTCGACATCGGCAATAATCTCTCCGCTGAAAGTGTTGCTTCCCAACAATTTGTTTCCCGGTCCCCACAGGTCTGTACCTATGGAAATTCCGTTGTACAGAGGGTAGGTCACCTGCGGCTTTTTCTTTTCCTTCTTTGTAGCTACCGGGCGCGTGTCCTTACCTTGGTTGTAATAGTTTTGTTGGGCAGCCAAGGGGAGCGTAGCCAGCAGGCAGAGCAGTAGGTTAATAAAATATTTTGATATTTTCCCTTCCATCGATGCCAGCTTCATTGTATGAGATGTATATAGAGTCCAATCTGTGGCGGCTATAGCGTGCCCCTGTCACTTCCTGCTGCATTTGGTACCCGCAATCCATCGACAGGAAGTAGGGAGTGTTAGTGTGGTACAGGATAAGGGTATCGGTCGTCACCCTGCTGTATCGGAATACCAAAACGGTTGAGTCGACCGTATAGCGCAAGGGTAGCATAAGGTTGCGCACTTCTTTTTGGTTATTCAATATTACTGAATCGGTGCCGAATGCGGTAATGGTCAACGAGTCGAGGGTGTCGTTGACAGCCCTACCGTCCTCACTTAAAGTATAGAAATTGCATTGCAACCAGCCACGGGCCGTCATGGAGCAATCCGGTTCTTCCGAACATGCTTGTATGATATTAGCTAATAGGGTAGCCAATGAACATGTTATGATAATTCGAACTAAATTTTTCATTTTCAGATGGTTTTCTCTATTTGATATTTGTTTCGTTCGGGTGAGTTGCGCGATATGAGTTCTCCCAAGAATCCGGCTACGAACAATTGCGTTCCGATAATCATGGCTGTAAGCGCCAAGTAAAAGTAGGGCGATTCGGTTACCAGCCTGTAGGGCAAATCGTTGTACATATAATACAGCTTGCTGACGCCCACGATAACTACAGCTATGAAGCCCAGCACAAACATCAGCGACCCCAGCAGCCCGAAGAAATGCATGGGTTTGATGCCAAAGGTAGAGAGGAACCACAGCGTAATCAGGTCCAGATATCCGTTGACAAAACGGTTAATCCCGAATTTTGTCTTGCCATACTTTCTTGCCTGGTGGTGCACTACTTTTTCGCCTATCTTGTTGAAACCGGCGTTTTTGGCCAGGTAGGGAATGTAGCGGTGCATCTCTCCATACACTTCAATGTTTTTCACCACTTCCTTGCGGTAAGCTTTTAGCCCGCAGTTGAAGTCGTGCAGATTCTTGATGCCTGACACCCTACGTGCAGTGGCGTTGAACAGTTTGGTCGGGATAGTCTTTGAAAGCGGGTCGTAGCGTTTCTTCTTCCAGCCTGATACAAGGTCGTAGCCGTCTTCTATAATCATGCGATACAATTCGGGTATTTCATCGGGGCTATCTTGAAGGTCGGCATCCATGGTGATGACCACATCGCCTTGTGCCTTTTCGAAGCCGCAAAACAGGGCGGGTGATTTGCCATAATTGCGGCGGAATTTGATGCCTTTCACAATGTCCGGCGCTTGCGCTTGCAGTTGCTCGATGACCTGCCATGAATGGTCTGTGCTGCCATCGTTCACAAATATTACTTCGTGCGAGAAGCCATGGCTTTTCATTACTCGCTCTATCCACGCAAAGAGTTCGGGTAATGATTCTTCTTCATTATATAGTGGTATGACTACTGAAATGTCCATTTAGTTAGTTCTGTTATTTCGTTAAAGTCATTGGTCTTGAGTCATTGTTGTCTGTTTGATGCGCCTCTTGGCAATCAAGGCAATGATGATGGACAGCAATGAGCAGTTATACACATTGTTTACCAGTAGCTGCAGGATGATGTCTGTGGGTGTCAATGCTTCCAGTATGTCAATGCTTTCTTTCACCTGGGTCACGTAAACCTCCGTACCCGGCACGTTGCTTGTTTCGATGGTAGCAAGCATGTCTTTGCATACGCCTATCAAGTAGCCTTGGTCGATGAATGCAAAATACACGTAGTGGGCCACAGCCGTCAGCATGGAAGCACAGATGAACATGAACAGGTTGAATGTCCATGCATGAAAGAAACTGATTTGTCCACCGCATACCCTGTCGCGATACATCTTGGTGTAGTAATAGCCCAGGAAAGGCACACATAATGTCAGGCAAAAGAATAGCAGTAACAAGAAAGGCGTGGTTACCCCGATTGGAACAAGTATGAACTTAGCTATCCAAAACAAGCCCATGTAGGTGCCAAATACCATGGCGTATCGTGTCATATTATTTTTGTTGTCGTCTGCCATTATTCAGAATTTTGCGCAAAGGTATAAATAATATTGTAAAAGCTGCCTTGTTTTAGGGTAAGTTAAGGCACGAAAGCAAAAAAGTTACCGTCAGCTATTGTAGGAAAAGAAAAAATGCCTACCTTTGCCGCCGCAAAACGGGTAAGTCCTATACGGCCAGCTCCCTTCAAATCCTCCAGGGCTTGATCGCAGCAAAGGTAGAAGGTTGTAGCGGCGCGATATAGTAAGCTTACCCACCCGCCTCTTTAGCTCAGTTGGCCAGAGCACGTGATTTGTAATCTCGGGGTCGTTGGTTCGAATCCG